>CAPQSW010000004.1:110020-116158 GCA_948688495.1 uncultured Lachnospiraceae bacterium
GGCGCAGAGTATTAATCGCGGCGGCGGATACATTCCGTGCGGCAGCAGGCGAACAGCTTGGAGAGTGGGCGAATCGTGCCGGGGTAGAGATGATTGGCGGCCAGGAGGGCGCAGATCCAGCGTCCGTTGTGTATGATGCGGTCGCTGCTGCAAAGGCAAGGAATGCAGATGTATTGCTCTGCGATACGGCGGGACGCCTCCATAATAAGAAAAATCTTATGGAGGAGTTAAAGAAGATTCACCGTATTCTGGAAAAGGATTATGCAGATGCATATCGGGAGACACTGGTAGTACTGGATGGAACTACTGGACAGAATGCTCTTGCGCAGGCGAGGCAGTTTTCCGAAGTGGCAGATATTACAGGGATTATTTTAACGAAGATGGATGGAACGGCTAAGGGAGGAATTGCAGTGGCAATTCAGTCGGAGCTGGGCATTCCGGTAAAATATATCGGTGTAGGTGAGTCAATTGATGATTTACAGAAATTTGACTCTGAACAGTTTGTAAATGCGCTGTTTTCCAGAGAGGAAACAGAGCAGGGAGAATAAAAGGCGCGTATTAGACAAGGAGGAAGGCAGATGCTGACACTAGATAAATTTGAAGAAGCAAGCAGGATTGTACAGGAGGTGACACAGGAGACCAAGCTGATGTACAGTGATTACCTGAGCGAACAGACTGGGAATAAGGTGTACCTCAAACCAGAGAACATGCAGTTTACAGGAGCTTATAAAGTAAGGGGGGCATACTACAAAATTAGCACGCTTTCTGAGGAGGAGCGGAGCAGGGGGCTGATTACCGCCTCTGCCGGGAACCACGCGCAGGGAGTTGCCTATGCAGCGAAATGTTTCAATGTAAAAGCGACTATCGTCATGCCAACGACGACACCGTTAATCAAAGTCAACCGTACAAAGGGCTATGGTGCAGAAGTGGTTTTATATGGCGATGTGTATGATGAGGCCTGCAACAAGGCTTATGAGCTGGCAGAGGAAAAAGGATATACGTTTATTCATCCTTTTGATGACCTTGCAGTGGCAACCGGACAAGGGACGATAGCCATGGAAATTTTTAAGGAATTGCCGCTGGTAGAGTATATCCTGGTTCCAATTGGAGGAGGCGGCCTCGCCACAGGCGTTTCCACGCTCGCCAAACTGTTAAATCCCAATATTCAGGTGATCGGCGTAGAACCGGCAGGGGCCAGCTGCATGCAGGCGTCCATTCAGGCGGGGAAAGTGGTGACGCTTCCCAATGTCAGCACGATTGCGGACGGCACGGCAGTCAAGACGCCGGGGGAGAATATTTTTCCTTATGTCAGGGAAAATCTGGATCAGATAATCACAGTGGAAGATGATGAACTGATTGTCGCATTTCTTGATATGGTGGAAAACCATAAAATGGTAGTGGAGAATTCCGGTCTTTTAACGGTTGCCGCGTTGCGTCATTTGAATGTGAAAGGCAAACGTGTCGTATCTATTTTAAGCGGTGGTAATATGGATGTGATCACTATGTCTTCCGTTGTGCAGCAGGGATTGATTTTCCGTGACCGTATCTTCACGGTGTCAGTGCTCCTGCCCGATAAGCCGGGAGAACTGAGCAAGGTTGCAGAGACGATGGCAAAGGAACAGGGAAATGTCATTAAGCTTGAACATAACCAGTTTGTCACTACGAATCGAAATGCGGCCGTGGAGCTTCGGATTACTCTGGAAGCATTTGGCACAGAGCATAAACAGCAGATTATGCGTGCTTTGGAGAAAGAAGGGTATAAACCAAAGCTGGTGAGGACAAACCTGTAAATGTTACGTTGGCAGGAAGCAGGGCGAAATTTGTAGTTGGAATTAATAGGAAGATAGTGTATAATTAACATACTATGGAAACATAAGAACGGTGTATCCGGCAGGGAATGCAGAGGTAAGACTTGTGGTTAAAAGAACTTTCGTGAGGACGAGGGCCTTACAAGAAGGAATGAAAATAGATCAGGCAATTGTTGATCGCCGGGGGCGGATTCTGATTGCCCGTGGAGCGGCGATGGATGAATATTTGATTGATTCTTTATCGAAGCTTGGGATCAATGGCGTTTACATTCGGGAGGGGGAGGAAGAACCTGAGACGGAGAAAATATCCCTCCTGGCTCAGAGTATTATCGAAAAAACCAGGGTGGAGGATCGTTCAAAGGTCAAATTGACAGAGAGTGTAAAAAAGCGTGTGGCAGAGGGAATCCAGTATCTGTATAATAATACGGAGACACAGGACTTTACAGATGCAACAAATGAGATTACAAGTGAACTGATGCGCGCGATTTCAGATAACGAGGCCATTGCAGTTGACATCAGTACACTGAAGATCAGCGATGAGTATACATTTAAGCACAGCGTAGATGTTGCAACGATGGCAATGATTGTAGCAAAACAGCATGGCTTAAATGAGAAGGAAGTATATGAAATTGGAATTGCCGGCCTGCTCCACGATTTGGGGAAGTCCAAGATTCCCAATGAGGTGCTGAATAAGCCGGGAAGGCTTAATGATGAAGAATTTGCAATTATGAAACAGCATTCCGTATATGGCTATGAGATTTTGAAAGAAAAGGAAGGCTATCCCCCGGCTGTTCTGCTGGGTGTGTTACAGCACCATGAGAAAATGAACGGCATGGGTTATCCCATGGGCGTCACGTCAGAAAAGATGCATCTGTTTGGACGGATCTTGTCAGTTGTGGATATCTATGATGCACTTGTAACGGAACGTGCTTATAAGAAAGCGTTTTCTCAGAGGGATGCCGTGGAGATGATTATGTCTATGACCCAGGAGCTTGACCTTGATGTTATGAAAAGCTTTTTGGAGAGCATGATACTGTATCCGGTGGATACCATTGTGCAGCTTAGTAATGGCGAGAAGGCAAAAGTCGTACAGAATAATCCCGGATATATCCTGCGGCCTAAGGTGGTGGGAATAGAGACAGGAAAGATATACGATCTTGGCAAAGACATGAGATGCAATAATATAATAATTATGTAAAAGTCTAAAGCTGCAAGTCAAATATCCGCACTCGCGTGGCTGCTTGGCTAAGTGCCTGCGGAAATAAACATAAAACCAGACCATTCCATTTATCTGATAAGGTCTGGTTTTATTTAGATTCAAAACGCTCCTACGTTATTCTTAATAGCGGCAAAACTTTCTTTGCTAATCACATGCTCAATCCGGCAGGCGTCTTCCAAGGCGGTCTTTTCATCCACGCCAAGGCTTATCAGCCATGAGGAGAGAAAATTGTGACGCTCATAAATCATATCGGCAATTTCTTTTCCGGATTCTGTCAGGGTAATATATCCTTTCTCTGACACGACAATATGTCCTCGTTCGCGCAGATGCTTCATGGCTACGCTCACACTTGATTTTTTAAATCCAAGTTCAGCGGCAATATCTATGGAACGGACCACTGGAAGTTTTTCGCTTAATATTAGAATCGTTTCCAGATAATTTTCAGCAGATTCGGTGTTTTTCATTGTATAATCCTCTTTTATAATGGCTTGATAATCCATCGGACTAAGTGAGCAGCTACCCTCTTAGTATACTGGATAGCTTACAAAATGGCAAATATTTTGAGACAGAACTGTAAGAAAAATTGATAAAACAGCAAAAAAGTTATTGACAACTAATAAAAGTTAGCATATACTAACTTATGAAATGAAAAAAAGGAATATTTTAGAAAAGGAGATGATTGTGATGCCGTTGTCTATGGCGCAGGCAGGAGAGGCCAATGTGATTAAGAAAGTTGGTGGAAAAGAGAAGACCAGGAGATTTTTGGAAAACCTTGGTTTTGTAACCGGAGGGAGCGTAACGGTTGTATCTGAAATTGGCGGCAACATGATTGTGAATGTCAAAGAGTCAAGGGTTGCCATCAATAAAGATATGGCAAATAAGATACTTGTGTAATATGGAAGGAGAGCATGATGAGGACATTAAGACAGATTCCCTGCGGGAACACCGTGAAAGTTGCAAAGCTGCATGGGGAGGGACCGGTAAAGCGCCGGATTATGGATATGGGGATTACCAAGGGCGTGGATGTGTTTGTGAGAAAGGTAGCACCATTCGGAGATCCTGTAGAAGTGACTGTACGTGGATATGAGCTGTCACTTCGGAAGGCGGATGCAGAAATGATAGAAGTTGTGTAATTATTTTTTGCCCGATGGTTAGTTAAAACTAATGATAGTAAGCAATGGCGAACGAATATGAATTGTGTATAGGAGGCTGCATTATCGAAAAGCAATTCATCGTGTAATCGTAAATTTAAAAAGCCTTGGGAAAACGAGGCGGATAGGAGTAAAACATGTCGGTAAAAATAGCATTGGCAGGAAATCCCAACAGTGGGAAGACAACATTATTTAATGCGCTTACCGGTTCCAACCAGTTTGTAGGGAACTGGCCGGGCGTTACGGTTGAGAAAAAGGGGGGAAAATTAAAGGGTTACAAAGACGTTACGGTTATGGACTTGCCGGGAATTTATTCCCTGTCACCGTATACACTGGAGGAAGTGGTGGCAAGAAATTACCTGATTGGCGAGCGTCCCGATGCCATCTTGAATATTGTGGATGGAACAAATATTGAGCGCAACCTGTATCTCAGTACGCAGCTGATGGAACTGGGAATCCCGGTAGTCATGGCTGTGAACATGATGGATGTTGTTGAAAAAAATGGCGATAAGATACATATCGAAAAGCTCAGTGAGAAATTAGGATGTCCGGTTGTGGAAATTTCAGCGCTGAAAGGAATCGGGGTAAAAGAAGCAGCACAGAAGGCAGTGGGACTTGCCAATAAGAAACAAGCAACTCAGGCAGTGCATGAATTTGCACCGGAGGTAGAGGGAATCCTGGATACCATTGAAGATAAGCTGGGAACTGAAATACCTAAGGAGCAGAGGCGTTTCTTTGCTGTGAAATTGCTGGAAAAAGATGATAAGATTGCCATGCAGATGAAACATGCACCGGATGTAAGCGCAGAAATAAGGATGCTTGAGAAGGAGATGGATGACGATACGGAGAGCATCATCACAAATGAGCGCTATGTCTATATCTCGTCCATCATCAAAGACTGTTACACCAGACAGAGGAAATCAGAAATCAGTATTTCGGATAAGATTGATAAGATTGTAACCAACCGCATTCTTGCGTTGCCAATTTTTGCACTTGTCATGGCGGCTGTCTATTATGTCTCTGTCAGTACCATGGGAGACTGGGCGACAGGATGGGTAAATGACGGTGTGTTTAGCGATGGATGGAACTTGTTTGGCATCGAGAGCCTCTATGTTCCGGCAATTCCAGAGCTCATTTCTAACGGACTTGAGGCGATCGGCTGTGCAGCCTGGCTGCAGGGGCTTGTGGTAGACGGCATTGTGGCGGGTGTAGGCGCGGTACTTGGATTTGTGCCGCAGATGCTTGTGTTGTTTTTGTTCCTTGCGTTTTTGGAAAGCTGCGGCTATATGGCAAGGGTGGCGTTTATCATGGACCGTGTTTTTCGTAAATTCGGGCTTTCCGGTAAATCCTTTATCCCGATGCTGATTGGCACGGGATGCGGTGTGCCGGGCGTCATGGCGTCGCGTACTATTGAGAATGACAGGGACCGCAAGATGACAATTATGACGACGACTTTTATTCCATGCGGTGCGAAGCTGCCTATCATTGCCCTGATTGCTGGTGCATTTTTCGGCAATGCATGGTGGGTTTCCTGGAGCGCATTTTTCGTGGGAATTGCAGCTGTTATCTGCTCGGGCATCATCTTAAAGAAGACGCAGATGTTCGCCGGTGAGCCTGCGCCGTTTGTTATGGAATTGCCCGCTTACCATATGCCTACGGTTGGCAATGTGTTAAGGAGTATGTGGGAGCGCGGCTGGTCCTTTATCAAAAAAGCCGGAACGGTTATTTTGTTATCTACCATTTTTATATGGTTTACGACTTATTTCGGCTGGGTAGACGGACAGTTCCGAATGCTCGAGGATATGGAGATTGACCACAGTATCCTTGCAGCCATTGGAAATGTATTTGCCTGGATATTTGCCCCTCTTGGATGGGGAGACTGGAAATCTGCAGTGGCAGCCATCACCGGCCTGGTGGCAAAAGAGAATGTAGTAGGAACGTTTGGAATCCTTTTTGGGTT
>CAPQSW010000004.1:116168-134256 GCA_948688495.1 uncultured Lachnospiraceae bacterium
ATCAGAAGCTGATCTATAACGGTCTTTATTACAGGCTGTGCGAGCCTGGGCGGGACAGTTTGTCGGCGTGGGAGTTTGTGGCGGAAGACGGATCAGAAATCTGGGGGACGCTTGCCGGACATATGACGGCTGTTGCCGCTTATTCCTTCCTGGTATTTAACCTGCTGTGCGCGCCATGTTTTGCAGCAATGGGAGCGATTAAGCGTGAGATGAATAACATCAAATGGTTTTGGTTTGCAATCGGCTATCAGTGTATCCTTGCCTATATCGCGGCATTGTGCATTTACCAGATTGGAACCTGGATCACAGCGGGTGTCTTTGGGTTTGGGACTGTAGCGGCAATCCTTCTAATCATTGGATTCCTTTATCTGCTGCTTCGTCCTTACAAAGAGAGCAATACGCTAGACGTAAAAGTAAAAGGGCTGGCAGGGGCAAAATAACTGTAACAGTACGAAAAAATATCAGGGGACAGGAAATTTCTGCCCCCTGATATTTTTTGCCTGTAATGCTTGAAATTTCTTGAAAACAGTGTTGCTATATAATAAAATTTAAGTGGAAGGTTAGTAATTTCTAAAAATAATGAAAGGAAAGGAGAAAGTATGAAACTAAAAAAGCAGCAATTCAAACGTTTTCTGGCAGGAATGATGACCGGTGTTATGCTCACAGGGGCTGTGGGGATGCAGTTCCCGGCAATCGAGGCAAAGGCTGCGCCGGCAAGTGAAACAGTTGGGGAAATTTCCGTGAATCCAGGGATTCACTACCAGACTTTGAAGGGGTGGGGAACCTCCATGTGCTGGTGGGGCAATGTGATTGGCTCCTGGGGGGATAAAGATTTTAATGGAAATGGAACACCGGACCGTGAGGAGATTGCAGAGCTGGCATTTTCGCCGGAATATCTGAATCTTAACATTGTCCGCTATAATGTAGGAGGCGGCGACAAGGAAAACAGCTCCATCAAGCGTGTGGAGGGACTTGTGCCGGGCTGGACGAAGGACATGACGGGGAAGACAGACGGAACAGGGACATTCAATGCCACGGAATTCTATGGCAAGGCAACCGAGGATATGAGCGATGCCGGACAGCTCTGGATGCTGGAACAGGCAAATATGTGGCGCAAACAGACAGCCGAAAAGAATCACACGGAAAATGATATTATCAATGAGGTATTTTCCAATTCACCGCCTTATTACATGACGAAATCCGGCAGTTCTACCGGAGGAGTAAACGCGGCGTCCAATTTAAAAGAGGACTGTTATGATGATTTTGCGCTCTATATGGCAAGGGCTGCCAAATGGATTGAAAACGATTTGAGCACAAAGTTTGGCTCCCATGTAGACTATATTGAGCCGATGAATGAGCCGGACACAGACTACTGGAAAAATGGAAGTACCAAACAGGAGGGATGTACGTTCAAGCCTGGGAAGGAGCAGTCTGACATGCTGCTGGCAATGAAAGAGGCACTGCACGCAGCAGAATTTGCAGGAAATCTTGATAATGTTAAGCTGACGGGTACGGACGAGACCGATCTGGCAAGGGCAATTACTTCTTATAATAAGCTGACAAACGAGGCGAAGAGCAGTATCACTACCATCGGTGCACATACATACAGCGGCAGTGACAGTGAGCGCAATACCCTGCGCAAGCTGGCAGCCGCTAACGATAAGGAATTATGGATGTCGGAGATCACGAAAGGGAATTACGAAAAGCACAGTCATGATTCGATGGTGGATACGAATGCCAAGAGTCAGAGTGAGGGCATCATGGCAGATTTGAAATATATGCAGCCCTCCGCATGGGTGGCATGGCTGGTGGCAGACAGTGAATATGAATGTCTGCAGGTGGATGAGAGCTGGGGGCTGATCCACTGTGTATTTGAGTCAGACGGACCGGTTCCTGATTACCATACAAAGCTTGTGAACAGCAACGGAAGCAAGAAAAAACATGTGCCCGACGAGGGATACTGGGTGGTTACCAAGCAGCTTTATACCATGATGCAGTACAGCAAATATTTAAAGGCCGGCTACACCATGATTGATATTGGCGACAGCAATATGTGCGCTGCCATCTCACCGGATGGAAAAGAGCTTGTCATCGTGGCGCAGAATTTTTCCAGAGAGCGCAGTACGACCGTTGATTTATCCGCATTTGAGAATATCGGGGATGTTAAGCTCTACCGTACCTCTGATACGGAGGACTGCAAAGAGATAAGCGGTGTTAGCGCTGCAAATGGTATTTTAAACGTTACGCTTCCCGCAAATTCCGTTTCTACCTATGTAATCAAAGCAGACAGCAATCCGCAAAATTACAAAGAGATTGTGGAGGCTGATGTGAAGGCTCTGTCTGTTACAGGGTTAAATACGACAAACGTCAATAAATTTACTTACACAGGAACATGGAATGGACAAACGACGACAGATATGGGTGCGACAGCAACTTTTACCTTCAAGGGAACCCGTGCGGCGCTGTATGCTGCCAAAGGGACGAAAGGTACGATTGTAAATGTGTCTGTGGACAACGGAGCGCCCACAAAGGTCAGCCTGTATGAAAAGGCGGAGATCCCGGAGGCGCTTATCTGCGATACCGGCACACTGGCGGATGGAACGCATACCATCGAAGTGCGTGTGGATGCTTCTGTTACGGCGGATAATGGGGTGATGGCAGGGACATCGCTGACAATCAGCCACGCAGAGATTATCTATGGAACAGTCTCGCTTGCAAGCGGTGCGGTAATCCGTAAGGTAGAGCCGGATGACGGAGCTTTATGGATTACGTTCGATAAATCAGGAAATGGCACATACACGGTGAAATACGGCACATCCGAAGAAAATCTGAACCAGTCGCTGGTTACCGGTGCAACGACAGCAAAGATTCCGGGACTTACAAATGGGGAGACGTATTATATCCAGGTAATAGACAGCAACGGCAACCTGTCCAATATCGTAACTGGAAGCCCAAAGATACCAGAGGGAAGCCTGTTGTATGCCGTGGATGTCGGAACGGAGAAGATAGATGCGATAACGGAAGACAATCCGGTAGGAATTTATAACAGTGTCCTGGAGCAGAAGTATGGCAAAGACCCTAAGACAGAGAAGATGTGGGGCTATATTGATCCGGGTGATAATACACAGGCGCACTGGAAGGATGACATCCGTACGCAGAGTATCCGGGAGGGCAGCTCTGGACTGGAATATCGGTTTGAGCTTCCGGCAGGAACTTACAATATTACAATCGGTATGCGTGATCCGTGGGCTGACGGCAAAAGGGCTGCCAATATCGTTATTAACAATGAGACTATGGACAGAAATGTGGTTTGTATAACGGAGGGTGACTTTATAACCAAGACGTATACAGCTGTCATGAATGCGGATGGCGAGATGAGCATAAAAACAACAAACCATGCTCCAATGCCGGCCTATATTGAAATTTCGGAATCTGATCCGGAGGACACGACTATTACGGGAGTGGAGGAACTGCCGATTATCAATACCATAAGCGGCGTCATTCCACAGCTTCCACGGACAGCTAATGCAAAATTGGCAAATGATGAGCGTTTGCCGCTTGGGGTTTCCTGGGAAAATACTGCAGAAGATCAGTTTACAGGCGATGATTTTACAATGGTGACCGTAAATGGTTCTGCGGTGACGGAAGATGGAGACGTATATGAAGTGAAGCAGACCGTACAGATTGTGCCGGAGAATGTGCAGTACTTTATTGACTGTAGCCGGCCCGATTCTTCCCAGCATGAGGCATTGTATGCAGCAGCAGGGCTGAAAAATGATGTCGCAGACAAGGCGTATGAAGATGGTTCCTGGGGGTATCTGATGAAAGCAGAGAAATATGATGGCGCTGATGCCTATACTTCTGGCTGGTATGACCCGCAGGGTGACAAGATCCAGTATAAACTCCCGATGGAGGCAGGCGAGTATGAAGTTGCCTTTGGATTTAATGACTGGTGGAATTATATGTCGGGCCGTCCTATGAATCTGAAAGCCCATATTGGCAATAATGTTATAGATTTGGGAACCTGTGGCGGCGAAGGGGCAGAAAACAGATTTGCCATTTCAAAAGAATTAAAAGTGGAAGCCAATGCAGATGTTATTCTGTCGATAGAGCGCGGAAGCCAGGATGCGCCGATTTTGAGCTGGATTTACATTCGGGATAAATCATCCAGTGTAGACCGCGGCAGCCTTAAGGCACAGTTGAATGAGGCAGCTAAGTTAAGTGCATCGGAATATTCAGAAGCATCTTATGCGGCACTCTCTCAGGCAGTGGAGACCGCAATGCCGCTGTTAATCCGTTCAGATGCCACACAAGATGCAGTAAACCAGGCGGCTGCAGCCGTTCAGACAGCGCTGGGCAGGCTGGATATATCCACGGAAAGCAGGGAGAATTTACAGCAGGAGGCAGATGCGGCAGGTGGGATGGATTTCAGCAAATACACAGATGAGACGGCGGCAGCCGTAAATTCAGCCGTTTCCGAAATCAAAAAACTGCTTGAGAAGGAAACCATTTCCAGGGAAGAACTGGATGCGGCGAAGGCAAAACTGGAAGCTGCAAAGAGAGGACTGGAAATTAAGCCGGAGAGCCGGCCGGCAGAGGATTTGAAGGTGGATTTAAGTGCATGGATTTACCGGGCGGAAAATCTGAATGCCATCCTGTACACAGAGGCAAGCTATAACAGCCTGCAGGCGAAGGTTACTGCCGCAAAGACCGTATATAATGATGCTGCGGCAACATCCAAAGCATTGGCGGACGCCATCAAAGGTATAGAGGATGCGTTGGCAGTTCTGGAAAAAGTTTCCGGCGGAAACAGCGGCAGCGATGAAATCGGCAGTTACAATGTAGCTGTCAGCAAAGCCATCTTAGAAAAGAATAACTATGTGCTCTACACCGTAAACTGTGGAACACCGGATCCCTATGAGGTGCCGGGCGGCGAAGTGATGGGATTACTGCAGTCCAGTGTGGACCAGGAATACGGCAAAGACGCTAAGACGAAAGCAATGTGGGGATATGCCCCGGCAGATAAGAACTCTGAGGCAGTGAGAGTTGGAACAGATTCAGAGGACAGCGGGTTATCTTATCTTGGCATGTCGAACAAGGTGACATTTGACAAAGAAAAATCAGGTCTGCGCTACGCATTTGAGGTGCTTGCACCTTCCGACAGTTATGAAGGAATCTTAAAGACCTCCTATGATGTGACGGTTGCTTTCAGGAATCCGGGAACAACGAAGAATGTGAATATTTCCCTGGAAGGCAAAACGGTTGAGGAGGGATTGAGGCTGACGCGGAACACCTGGATCCAAAAAACCTACCGCGTTGTAGTAACCGACGGGGAATTGAATGTGATGGTCAGCAATCCGAACAGGGTTAACAGTAACCAGGATCCGATTATAAATGCCATTACAGTAAAAGCAGTGGCAGGAACACCGGATATTAGCAAGTTGCAGGCAGTAGTGGAGAAGGGCAAGGCGCTTACGAAAAATGATTATGAGGCGAACACATGGAACGTGTTTGAGCGTGCCTACAATCAGGCAAACGCCCTGGTTGCCAATCCGGGAAATGACCAGAGTGTTGTGGATTTGTGCCAGAGCCAGTTGGAAAGCGCAATGAAAGGCCTTAAAAAGGTTACGAAGGTTGGCGGTATAAAGATTGACGGAGAGGTGACAAAGCTGGCAAAGGGCAAGAAAGCTACCCTTAAAGCGGCAGTTACCCCCCAAAATGCGGCAAACAAAGCGGTAACCTGGACCTCCTCCAATGATAAGATTGCAACAGTGGCAAACGGTGTTGTAACCGGGACAGGAAGCGGAACAGCGACCATTACGGCGACGGCGGCAGATGGTTCCGGCGTCAAAGGAACGTATCGCATTACCGTCGTAAACCATGCGGTAAAGAAAATTATCTTAAAGAGCGGTACCACCGGACTTGCAGCCGGCAAAAAGCTGATGGTATCAAAGACGATAAAGACAACCGGGAAGACTGCAAATAAAGTATTGAAATGGAGCTCCTCGAATCCTAAGTATGCAGCGGTGGACGCGAATGGAAAAGTAACTGCCAAGCCAGCGGGGGCCGGAAAGAAAGTGACGATTACAGCGAAGGCGACAGATGGAAGCAATGTATCCGGCAAGGTCACGATTAAGATTGTCAAACATGCGGTAAAGAAAATCAGCCTGAAATGTAATAAGAAGGTCAAAGCAGGGAAGAAAGTAACCGTAAAGGCGACGATAAAGACAACCGGAAAGAGTGCAAACAAGAAGCTGAGCTGGACAACAAGCAATAAGAAATATGCAACGGTCAATTCCAAGGGTAAGGTGACAACCAAGAAAGCCGGAAAAGGCAAGACAGTCACGATTACGGCAAAAGCAACGGACGGAAGCGGCAAGAAGGCTTCGGTAAAGATTAAAATTACAAAATAAGTAATGGTTCATCTTGGCTGCATGGGCTGTTACCAGAATAACTGACAGAGAGAACCCGCCAGCCGGATAACGTTCCAGCTGGCGGGTTCTTATAATGTCCTGAGGGATTATAAACTGTCAATTAAAGAACGATTTCCTCAGGATGTACGCTTTACATATCCAATAAATTTATTCTGGTATAAGATCTGGATGTATTTCACAAGCCGTGGGACCAGAGGTTCGGCGGCTTCCCCAAACTGTGCGGATACAAGTTTGGAAATCTCATGTACATTGCGTTTGCCGTCCATCTGCCGCCATACAAAGCTGCCGTATTTGTCCAGGGCAATGTGGCTGGTGCGCGGACGCTTAAATACTTTCTGTGCGATCCAGTTGTAGAAGCCCTTGTTCTCCACATGGACGGTGACAATGCCTTTCTTATCTGCATCCCAGGTATATGCAGGGTTACAGACTGGAATAAAATCCATAAAATTTTTCTTTGATCTATTCACAAATGCTCCTTTAATGATTGCCTGCAAATTTTATTTTGCTTTTTTTACGTTGCGGTAGCAGAAGGACCACAGGCAGAAGGTCAACAGTGCGAATGCAATCAGTCCGAGGATGTTGCCGAAGTTCGCGTCTGCAAGAATTGGGATTGCTCCTGGAAGGGCAGTGCCTAGGATGTCGCCGACATTGCTTTCACCTACTGGGATGATGGCAAGGATAGCAAGGAGGATGCCGACAAGGCCTTCCCCTGCAATCAAGCCGGAGGAGAACAGGATGCCGTTGGAGTCTGCATCTTTCTTCTCTTTTTCACTGGCATTCTTTTTCTCCTCTACAATCCATTTCACAATACCGCCAACCATCATCGGTGTGCTTAAGTGGATGGGCAGATATAAACCAATGGCAAATGGAAGTACAGGGATGCCCATAATTTCCACAACAATGGCGATAAATGCACCGATGCCGACCAGAGTCCAGGGCAGGTTGCCGTCCATAACGCCCTCAACAATCATCTTCATTAAGGTTGCCTGTGGAGCGGGAAGCTGTGGTGTGCCGTAGCCCCATGCAATATGCAGCAGATAGAGGACACCGCCGATGGCAAGGGAGGAGGCAAGTACGCCTACAAGCTCACCGATCTGCTGTTTCTTTGGTGTTGCACCTAAGATGTAGCCCGTTTTTAAGTCCTGGGAAGTGTCTCCTGCAATTGCTGCAACAATACAGATCACGCCGCCGATGGCAATTGCGGCAGTCATACCGGGCTGTCCGGTCATGCCGGTTGCTTTCAGGGCGATGGTAGCGACCAGTAAGGTAGCGATTGTCATACCAGAAACCGGATTGTTACTGCTTCCTACGAGCCCGACCATACGGGAGGAAACAGTGGCAAAGAAAAAGCCGAAGATAACAATCAGGAACGCGCCAAATAAGTTAATGGGGATTACCGGGATAATCCAGATGGCAAGTGCCAAAACAACAACGCCGATCAGGATTACTTTGATATTCAAATCCTGATTCGTACGCTCACTTGTGACGTCTCCCTTGCCAAAGCCTTTCATTGCCTCGCGGAAGGTTTTAATAATCAGAGGCAGTGATTTGATCAGACTCATAACTCCTCCGCAGGCAACGGCGCCTGCGCCGATGTATTTGATATAGTTTGTCCAGATGGCAAATGATCCACCCTCCGCATAGAGCTGCGCAATGCTTACGTCTGCCGGAAACAGTACGATGTCTCCGCCAAATAATACGATTAACGGCATCAGGACAAACCAGCCCAGAGTACCGCCGCAGAACAGATAGGAAGAAATTTTGGGTCCGCAGATATAGCCGACTCCGAGAAGCGCCGGAAGCACATCCATACCGACACCGGAACCCTTATATACCGGAATCTCGTAATGGACCTCGCTGGGGAATACTTTCAATCCATCGGTAATGAATTTGTATGCTGCTGCAATTCCAAGACCTGCAAATACGGTGGAAGCTTTGGCTCCGCCTTCTTCACCGGCCATCAGAACCTCAGCGCAAGCCTTTCCTTCTGGATAAGGAAGTGTGCCATGTTCCTGAACAATCAGTGCTTTTCTTAAGGGAACCATAAACAGGATACCAAGCGTGCCGCCGATAAATGCAATCACGGCAATTTCAATCAGAGATGGGGAAGAAGTACCCCATTCGGATGCCCAGAGGAATAATGCAGGCAGTGTAAAAATTGTTCCTGCCGCTACGGATTCTCCGGCAGAACCGATGGTCTGCACTATGTTGTTCTCGAGGATGGAATCCCTTCCTAATATTACGCGGATAATTCCCATGGATAATACCGCTGCCGGAATGGATGCCGATACCGTCATGCCTACGCGGAGGCCGAGGTACGCGTTTGCACCGCCAAACAATACTGCCAGAAAAATTCCAAGTATAATGGAAGTCGCTGTAAATTCCGGGAGCGTTTTGTTGGCGGGAACAAATGGTTTGAATTCTTTGTTCTCATTCATTTTATTTACTCTCCTTTGCTTTTTATGTGTTTATTTTAACAAAATTGTAACAAGTTGTCCACTTATTTAAACTTGGGATTGTAAAATAGGCAAAAAATCAGTACAATAGGAGATATACAATTTCAGAAGGAGTGGAGAAAATTATGGAGAAACAAAAAAGAAACTCATTTTCAGGCTCAGTCGGCTTTGTGCTTGCTGCTGCCGGAAGCGCTGTGGGACTGGGAAACATCTGGAGGTTCCCCTATCTGGCTGCAAAAGACGGCGGAGGACTGTATCTGGTCATTTACCTGATTCTGGCGGTTACATTTGGTTTTACGCTGTTGGTGACGGAGATTGCGATAGGACGTAAGACGAAGCAGAGTCCACTGACAGCTTACAGCAAGCTTCGCTCAAAGTGGGGATTTCTGGGTGTGCTTGCCTGTCTGGTGCCGGTTATTATCCTGCCCTATTACTGTGCGATTGGCGGCTGGGTTTTGAAATATTTCCTTGCTTTTCTTACCGGGGAAGGCGTACAGGCGGCAGAAGACGGATATTTTACCGGATTTATTTCTGAGGAGGTATCTCCGATTGTGCTGCTGGTAATCTTCCTTGCTGTGGTATCCATTGTCATTATCCTTGGGGTAAATAAAGGAATTGAGACATTTTCCAAGGTATTGATGCCGGTGCTGATTCTGCTTGTGGTGGGGATTGCCATTTTCTCTTTGACAATTTCCTATACGGATGCGCAGGGTGTTACAAGAACGGGGCTTGAGGGCTTTAAAATTTATGTGGTGCCTGATTTCAGCGGGCTTACGGTAAAAGGATTTTTCACGGTGCTATTGGACGCTATGGGGCAGTTGTTTTTCAGCCTCAGTGTTGCCATGGGAATTATGGTAGCGTATGGTTCTTATGTAAAGGATGAGGATAACCTGGTGCGCTCCATCAACCAGATAGAGATTTTCGATACGGTAGTGGCGTTTCTTGCCGGCGTCATGATTATACCGGCGGTATTTACTTTCATGGGAAGAGAAGGGATGGAAGCTTCCGGCCCCAGCCTTATGTTCGTATCCCTGCCCAAGGTATTTGCCGCTATGGGCAAGGTGGGGAACGTGGTCGGCTGCCTGTTCTTTGCGATGGTGTTGTTTGCAGCATTGACGAGCGCTATTTCCGTTATGGAGGCAGTTGTATCAAGCCTGATGGATAAGTTTCATCTGTCCAGGCTCAAGGCATCCCTGATTGAGATGGGTATAGCGCTTGTCGGCGGAATTGCAGTGTGTCTGGGTTATAACAAGTGGTACTTTGAGTTTCAACTGCCAAACGGTGCGACAGCACAGATTCTGGATATCATGGACTATCTGAGCAATAACCTGTTTATGCCGCTCGTGGCAATCGGAACTTGCGTTCTAGTTGGCTGGCTCTTAAAACCCAAAACAATTATTGATGAAGTGGAAAAGGGCGGACGAAAGTTTGGCAGGCGCGGACTTTATGTTGTGATGGTAAAATATATTGCGCCGGTATTGTTGTTTGTCCTGCTGCTGAAATCCGTGGGAATCCTGACGGTAATCTAGCAGTCGGGAAGTTTTTAGAAAGAGATGGAAACCTTATGCAGAAGACTTTTATTAAATATACTGTTGCTATTATGACGTCAGCGATTTTACTGATACTTCTTATCAATGTGCTTTTTAATAAATATACGATGGAGAACCAGCAGTATAATAGCTTTCAGGCAAAGATTGGACAGGTAATCCATACGATAGATAACAACAGGCAGGAGCTAGCGCTTTTAAAGAGTAATCTGGATGAGGATTATCTTATCAGGGCAAGAGCAGCGGCTTATGTGGTAGATATGCAAGAGGAGGTATCCATGAATGTATCGAAGATGCAGTATCTTGCAAAGCTGCTAAATGTGGATGAACTTCATGTCATAGACGAAAATGGGATGATTGCGTCTGCTTCTGTTCCGCAGTACGTTGGGATTGATATGGCGGACCACAAACAGACGCGTCCGTTTCTTGCACTTTTAGAAAATGATGGGGAAGATGCGTATCTTATCCAGGACCCGCAGCCCAATGCTGCCGAGGGGAGAGTGATGCAGTATGTGGGGGTGGCGAGAAAGGTACAGAAAGGGGTTGTCCAGGTCGGCTTTGAACCCAAACGTCAGTTAGAGGCGCAGGCAAGGAATACTTACGATTATATTTTTTCAAGATTTCCTACGGATATAGGGGAAGAACTTTTTGTTGTGGACAGTGAGACGGGTGAAGTGTTAGGACACTCCGAGGGTCTTAAGGGAGATTTCAGCGGGGGATATTATCAGCTGGATGCGCTTCTGGAATGTGAAAGGGGTGCATATAAAGCCGGGGCAGATGGGAAAAAGAGATATGTGGTGAGCAGAAGGAATGAGGATGTCTTAATCTGTGCAGCCATGTTGCAGGAGGATTTGATGGAAAATCTTTTTGGTAATACGTTTCTTACGTTTATTTATCTGCTTATCATTGAAGTCACAGTGATCCTTTTGCTGAATTACCTTGTCAGGCGGAAAGTGATTGATGGGATACATAGAGTTAACGAAGATCTGTCCGCCATTACAGCCGGCAATTTTGATACCACAGTCTCAGTAGGTGGTAACCGCGAGTTTGAGGGATTGAGCAGTGGTATCAATGCAATGGTGACAAGTATTGTCAATATATCCAACCGGATGTCTGCGATAATTGAAATTAGCAAGATACCGTTAGCGGCTTTTGAGTATGAAAGCGCGTGCAACCATGTATTTGTGACCTCAGGGGTGGGAGGACTTTTGGATATCCCAGAGAAGAAGATGGCTGCGTTTTGTAAAGATGCGGCTGCCTTTGACAAATATATCCAGCAGGTTACGGAAAATTCCATAGAAGGGGAAACGGATGTTTACCAGATTCATGAGGAAAAATATGTAAGGATTCATATGTCGCAGTCTTTGGAGGGAAAGCTTGGCGTCATCACAGATGTTACTTCGGATGTGATGGAGAAAAAGAGAATGCGTTACGAGAATACTCATGATGCGCTTACCGGACTGTATAAATTCCAGTATTTTAAACTACAGGCGGAGGAGCTTCTTCGCAAACTGGCAGTTGGTCAGGCCTGTGCTGCCGTCATGCTGGATTTGGATTTTTTCAAGGGCATTAATGACACATTTGGCCACGATGTGGGAGACCAATATCTGCAAAGTTTTTCGAATGTTATGAAAGAGATGCCTAAGGAGCACTTTTTAACTTCCAGGCGTTCTGGAGATGAATTCTGCATGATGATTTTTGCGTGTCAGGATAGGGAGGAAATCGTAAGTTATCTCAACGATTTTTATGACAAACTCGGGAAGAATCCGATTGCATTGTCAGATACAGAGACTAGGGTGATCAGTGCTTCTGCCGGCTTTGCATGGACGGATGATGCCAATACCGAAATATCCGGACTGCTTGGCCAGGCGGATGAAGCGCTCTATGAGGTTAAGCGTGATACAAAGGGGACGTTTGGGGAGTATGGCGCGTGCTGAATTGTTGCTGTATGTAGTTAAGTGTTTCAAAGGAATGCATTTAAAGTATTTGGTATATAATGAGAAGATGAGTATAGGGATGGTGAATTTTTCATGTTACAAATAAAGGAAGGAGCAGTTTTAATATGAAATTTGCAGTTTTGGCCCCGGGACATATTGCACACAGCATGGCAAGGGCAGTATCGGAGATTGAGAAGATAGAGTGTTACGCTGTAGCGTCCAGGGATTATGGACGTGCAGCAGATTTTGCGAAGCAGTGGGGATTTGAGAAAGCTTACGGTTCTTATGAGGAGATGGTGAAGGACCCACAGGTGGAACTTGTCTATGTGGCTTCGCCGCATTCCCATCATTACGAGCATACAAGATTGTGTTTGGAGCATGGCAAGCATGTGCTGGTGGAAAAAGCATTTACGGTAAATGCAAAACAGGCACGGGAATTGATTCAGTTATCGGAGGAAAAGGGACTGCTGCTGGCGGAGGCAATCTGGACACGGTATATGCCGAGCCGGAAAATGATTGATGATATTCTTGCAAGCGGAGTACTTGGGAATGTGACTTCTCTGACGGCAAATCTCGGTTATATCCTGCCCCATGTGGAACGGATGCAGAATCCCGAACTGGCAGGCGGGGCATTGCTGGATTTGGGCGTATATCCCATCAATTTTGCATTGATGGCGTTTCATGGAAGTATAAAAGAGGTAAACGCGACAGCGATTATGTCTCCCAAAGGCGTAGACTGGATGAACAGCATTACACTGTCCTTTGCGGATGGAAAAATGGCGGTGCTGCACAGTGATATGCTGGCCCAGACCGACCGACAGGGTGTTATCAGCGGAGATAAAGGTTATCTGGAGGTGCAGAATATCAATAACTGCGAGGAGATCCGTGTATTTAATCTGGAAAGAAAAATGACAGCCAGTTATCAGGTTCCAGAGCAGATAAACGGATATGAATATGAGGTATTGTCCTGTATACGGGCGATTGAGGAGGGCAGAACAGAATGTGAGGAAATGCCCCACAGTGAAATCCTGCGGGTGATGGAATTGTTGGACAGGATACGGGAACAGTGGGGGATGTCATATCCCTGTGAGTAAAAATATAAACAAATATAACTGTATGAAAACGCATATAAACGCAAATAAGCGCATATAAACGCACGCAAACGCACGAATAAACGCACGCGTGCGTTTTTTGTTATTGAATAAACGCACGCGATGTGTTAAAGTGTGTTTATGGAGGTGTCTGCATGAGGAATATACCGGAAAGAGAGACGTTGACGATAGAATTTAAGAGCGATTTAAAGAAATTACATGACAATGATTTGATCGATGCAGTTATTGGGATGACTAACACCAAGGGAGGAGTGCTTTTTCTTGGGGTTGAGGATAATGGTGCAATTACAGGACTCCATAAGCAGCATACAGACGAAATCGGTGTTACTGCATTGATTGCCAATAAGACGGTTCCCTCTGTCGCAGTGAGAGCGGAAATTATTACGGAGGAAGAAAAAAATGTATTAAAAATTGAGATTCCCATGAGTAAGACAATTGTGGCTTCCAGTGACGGAAAGATTTTAAGAAGAAGGCTAAAAATGGATGGGATGCCGGAAAATGTTCCAATGTATCCGTATGAGATTAATACAAGGTTATCGGAATTGAGTCTGCTTGACTATTCTGCTCAAATTCTTTGCGGTGCAACGTGTGAAGATTTTGACCCAAATGAGAGGCAGCGTTTGCGCAGTATTATTAAAATGCGTAAAGGGGATAAGTCCCTGTTGGAATTGTCAGACGAAGAATTGGATAAGGCATTGCGTCTGATAAAGGAAGAAAATGGCGTACTGCATCCAACGGTAACAGGAATGCTTTTGATTGGAAAGGAAGAAAGGCTGCAGGAATTAATGCCAACGGCGAAAGCAGTGTTTCAGGTTCTGGAAGGAACAGCGGTAAGGGTCAATGAACAGTTTGCCAAGCCATTGCTGGCAGTTTTTGAAATTTTTGAAAATTATATGAAGGCATGGAATCCGGAAAGAGAAATGGAATATGGTCTGTTTCGTATTCCTATCCCGGAATTTTCAGAGACTGCTTTTCGGGAAGGGCTTGTAAATGCATTTTGCCACAGGGATTACTCGATATTGCAGATGGTCCGGCTAGCGGTTGAGGACGAAGGGCTGACTATCAGCAGTCCGGGAGGGTTTATTGATGGCGTAAATTTAGACAATCTTCTTACTGTAGAACCTCACGGACGGAATCAGGCATTGGCGGACGCTTTGAAAAGGATTGGTCTGGCAGAGCGTACCGGCAGGGGAATTGACCGTATTTATGAAGGTTCCATTGTCTATGGGCGCCCCCTTCCCGATTATTCGGAATCAACAGAAACATATGTGAAATTGTTTATCCAGAGGGCGGAGCCTGACTTGCCGTTTGCACAGATGATCTCCAATGAAGAAAACCGGATGGGAAGGATGCTGCCGATTAATTCTCTATTGATTTTGTCTGCATTACAGGCGCAGAGAAGATCATCCATTCATGAATTGTCAGAGATGATACATGTAAGTGAGGCAAGGACGAAGGCAAATGTCGAGAAATTGCTGGAAAGTGGATTGGTAGAGGCGGCTGGCAGCGGGAAATCCAGGGCTTATATATTAAGCGCTAAGATATACAGGCAGCAGGATAATTCCATCGGGTATGTAAGGCAGACAGGAATTGACAAGGTTAAGTATGAAGAATTGGTTTTAAAGCTTGCAAAGCAACAAGGGTATGTTACGAGGCATAATGTAATAGAATTGTTGAATATCAGTAATGGACAGGCGTACCGTATTCTGAAAAAACTGGTAGATAAGAAGCGTTTGGTATTAAGCGGGAAGGGGCGTTCTGCAAGATATATTTTATAGGAAGATAAAAACGCACGCGTGCGTTTATATGCGTTTGCGTGCGTTTATATGCGTTTTATATGTATTTGCGTGTAATTTCCGGCTGTGGGATTGGTTATCCCTGCGTAAACCGTGCCAAAAACTGCCGGGTCCGTTCTTCCTTTGGATGTTCAAATACCTCGATGGGGTCTCCCTGTTCGAGAATATGACCATCATCCATGAAAATCACATGGTTAGCCACGTCCCGGGCAAAAGCCATCTCATGTGTGACGATAACCATTGTGGTATTTTTTTCCGCAAGTTCTTTCATAACCTTTAAAACTTCACCAGTCAATTCCGGGTCAAGGGCAGAGGTCGGTTCATCGAAACATAGAATGTCAGGCGAAAGCGCAAGCGCTCGCGCAATTGCCACACGCTGGCACTGTCCGCCGGACAACTGGTGGGGATAGTTTCCCATTCGGTCGCCAAGTCCCATCTGATCCAGCAGTTCGGATGCCTGTATCTCAATCTCTGCGTGGATTTTTTTGCGTTCTGTTTTGTAATTGGGAAGCTCTTTTGCCAGCAATTCTTTTGCCAACATTACATTCTGTAATGCCGTGTACTGCGGAAACAGATGGAAAGACTGGAAGACTAGGCCGAAGTGCAGACGCTTTTTGCGGATTTCAGATTCCTGCTGTGTCTTCGGATCGTCAGCGTCAAACAGTGTTTCCCCATTTACACGGATAATTCCCTTATCAGGCCGTTCCAGAAAATTCAGACAGCGCAAAAGCGTCGTCTTTCCACTGCCAGAAGAACCAATGATAGAGACAACCTGTCCCTTTTCGAGAGAAAAGCTGATGTCTTTCAATACTTCTGTTCGATCAAAATATTTACGAATATGTTCTACTTCTAAAATCGGCATTTCTGTCCTTCCTCCTATTTATCGGAAGGCATTCCAGAAATGCTACGCATTTGCCTTCCTCCTATTTAGTGGTATCGGCACGCGCCGCTATGCGTCACCTGCCAAGTCGTCGGAAGGCATTCCAGAAATGCTACGCATTTGCCTTCCTCCTATTAGTGGTATCATCCTATTTAAAATAATCCAGTTTTTTCTCCAATCGTCCAAGGAGGACTGTCAGTACACCATTCCAGAGTAGATAATAAAATGCCGTGAAAAACATTGGCCAGATAGCGCCCGATATTCCCTGGGAGCCTTTCATAAATGCCTGTCCTGCCCAGATAATCTCCTGCAGGGCGATGATGCGGGCAAGAGAGGTATCTTTCACAAGCGTGATAATCTCATTGGACATGGGCGGCACAATCCGTTTAATCATTTGAAGCAACGTGATTTTAAAGAAAATCTGTCCTTTTGTCATGCCAAGCACCAGTCCGGCTTCCTCCTGTCCAATCGGTACGCCCTGAATGCCGCCACGGTATATTTCAGAGAAATAGCAGGCATAATTCAGGATGAAAGAGACAGAAGCAGCAAGAAAACGTCCAGTTTCGCCGCCGCCCCAGATTGGGTTATGTAATACCAGGCCGGGAAAATAATAAATGATCAAAAGCTGAATCATCAGGGGTGTTCCCCTGACGATCCAGACAATAAATTTTGTAAAATAACTCAGCGGCCGAAAGCGGGACATGGAGCCAAAGGCGATAATCAGGCCCAGCGGAAAAGCGCCGATAAGTGTTACAAAGAAAAGTTTTAGTGTCTGCAGAAAGCCGATATTCAATGCTTTCAGGACGATTGGAAGTTGATCCAATATCTGTTCCATAAGTATTCCTGCCTTTTATACGATAGTAATCTGGTATTTTGTGGTTCTTACGCTGTAGGAAGCTTTACTGCTCAATAATTGCAGCCTGGACGCCGTACTTCTCGGCACATTCCGTCATGCTTCCATCTTTGTAGCTGGAAGCAAAGAAATCGTTCAATGCGCTGGCTAAGTCTGAACCTTTCCGGAAACCAACACCGTATTCTTCGTTGTTTAATCCAACCGTGTAAGTCAAATCCGCATAGCTGGTCCCTTCGCCTACCATAGCTGCAGCCATCAGGGAATCAATCACTGCGGCGTCGGAGGTTCCGGCTGCAATCTCCATCAGAGCGTCTGCCTGTGCCTTCACTGCCGTGTAATTCAATTCAAGAGCGGATACCTGTTCTTCGCCTGCACTTCCAGCCTCTACCGCAAATGTTAAATCAGAAAGGCTGTCCTTATCCTGGTATTGATCGGCTTTGTCCTTAGGCACAATGACAATCTGTGCATTGTTACAATATGCTTTGGAACATTCCATAGAACTTGTCACTTCGTCGGTGAGCGTCATGCCGTTCCATACACAATCGATGGTTTTGCCATCCAGCTCCATTATCTTGTTATCCCAGTCGATCTCAACAAATTCTGCGGTTACCCCGAGGCTCTCGGCAAAAGCTTTTGCCATGTCAGCGTCAAATCCAATCCAGTCTCCGTTGTCATCTTTGTAATCCATCGGTTCAAAGTCCGTGATGCCGATAACCAGAGTGCCTTTGTCTTTCACGTAAGCCAGGTCACTATCCTTGGCATTTCCAGATGTCTCCGACCCTGAATTGCCGCATGCAGCCAGTGAAAATGCCATAATCAATGATAACATAAGTACGAGTATCTTTTTCATAATGTATGAATCTCCCTTTCTTTTGGTTATTTTTGGACAAAATGTAAAACGTTGTGTTCTGTCCGTATAAACGCTACGCCAATATACTAACAAGTTAGCATGTTAAAGTCAAGGGGCAGATTTTTATTACAGGTTGTTACAAAAATAGTATAGAATAAAAAATTAAGATGGGGTATAATATGTCCTAAGGAGGGACCCAGCAAAGCTGGGAGGATGCCTTAGG
>CAPQSW010000005.1:0-41723 GCA_948688495.1 uncultured Lachnospiraceae bacterium
GTGGTTTTTAATGTATTTAAAGACAGTGACTACGAAATCTGCAGACAGTTATTGGAATAATGCAAAAACAAGGCAATCCATAGAAAATATAAAAAAGAAAATGGAAAGCGCCAATGCTGTTGTAATAGGCGCAGGGGCGGGTCTGTCCGCCTCCGCCGGATTTACCTATTCCGGGAAACGCTTTGAAGATAACTTCCCGGACTTTATCGAAACATACGGTTTTCGGGATATGTATACCGCAGGCTTCTATCCATACGAAACACTGGAAGAACATTGGGCGTATTGGAGCCGTTACATTTATATTAACCGCTTTCAAGATGCACCGAAACGTGTTTACCATGATTTATACAATCTGGTACGGGGCAAAGACTATTTTGTCTTGACAACCAATGTAGACCACTGTTTTCAGAAATCAGGTTTTGAAAAATGCAGGCTGTTTTACACACAGGGCGATTATGGACTATGGCAATGTTCAAAACCTTGCCACGATAAGACTTATGATAATGAAACCGTAATTCGAAAAATGATTGCCGAACAGGAGAATATGCGTATTCCAACCAGCTTAATTCCCTATTGCCCCATTTGTGGCGCACCCATGTCAATGAATCTGCGGGCAGACAGTACCTTTGTGGAAGATAATGGCTGGCATACAGCAGCCAGACGGTATCAGGACTTCTTGCAGCGCCATAGGGATTCCCGGATTTTGTATCTGGAATTGGGTGTTGGCATAAATACGCCGGGAATCATAAAATATCCATTTTGGCAGATGACATACGACAATCCCATTGCATCTTATGTTTGCATCAACCTGTCAGATACCTATGTCCCGGCAGAAATCAGGGAACAGTCGATTTGCATGGATGGTGATATCGGGGATATCTTGAAACGACTGTCCTGAACGATTAAAACTTCTCAAATATATCCGTGCTGTTCTGCAGCGCGCTTGCAATCTGCTGGTTTATATCCATACGTCCATTGATCTTTACAATGTCCTCCACCAGAACCTGCGTGCTCTCTGCTGCTCCCGTTACCCCGCGTGCGCCTTCCTCTATGGAGGAAGTAATGACGTTGATGGAGCCTGCTATCTCATCTACTGTCCGCTTTAACTGATCTGTTTTTTCTACAAACTGATTCATAACAGATTCGATATAGTCGGCGTTCTCTTTATATTGGACGCCGCCCTCTACAAAAAATTCAAATTCCGGCAGAATGGATTCCTGTAAATACCCAATCAGATTATTTGCGTTACCGGAGAGATTATGTACTGCAGCAGTCACAACATTATTGATTTCCTGGATTCTGTTGGCTGTTTCACGGCTGGAATCTGCAAGCTGGCGGATTTCATCTGCAACAACTGCAAATCCTTTGCCCGCCTCCCCTGCCCTGGCTGCTTCAATTGATGCATTTAATGCCAAAAGATTCGTCTGGCTTGAGATATTCAATATATCATTTGTCAGGTTGTTCACCTGATCTACACTCCTGCTGTCTTCAATTGCCTGGTTGAGAACAGAAAGGATATCCGTTACCCGCTCCCCAATTTCTTCCATATTGGTTCTGGCATCTGTTTCTATCTTATCAGCATTCCCTTTCATCTCCATGGAGAAATCATTGATTTCTTTGGATTTGGCTGCAATAATCTCGACCTCGCTGCGCACAGTTTCCGCACTCTGATTGATAATGCCTGCAGAATGCCCAACCTCCTGCATGGTGGCTGCCAATTCCTCTATCAAAGCCGAAAGGTCTGTTGCACTGTCATTGGAAGTGGAAACACTGTCCTGAACCTCATTTACCACATTTTCCATTTTTTGGGAATTCTCAATAATCATTTTCAGGATTTCCTGCAGCTTATCCATAAAAGTATTGATGCCCTTTCCAAGATCTGAAATCTCGTCATTCGAGCGAATGCTGACACGTCTCGTAAGATCCCCCTGATGGTTATCAATCCCGGTAATGATGTCCCTGATATCACGGTTCGCCACAGATAACGGCCTTAAAATAAGACGCAATACAACATACAATGCCCCTATCAGTGAAACCAGGCTTATGATAATTGTTACTGCACCGCTCAACAGCGCCTGCCGGTATACACTTGAAAGCTGAACCCTTACCTGTGCAGATGCACGGTTGACACTCTCTGACAGGACATCAATCTGCGTCTGCATAGATGTACTATAATCGTTGATTGTTCCGTTTGCAAGGGCATACGCCTCTGCATTGTTCCCATTTGCACTGTATGCCATCAAATTGGCCAGCTCATATTTCATTCCTTCATAATCGGTAAGCAGCTTGTCGTATGCTTCCTTGTCCTCTTTTCCCAGATACTGCCTGTAATCCTCCAGGTATTCTTCTAACTTCGCCTGCTCGTCCCGTATCGTGTCCACCAGTGATATCATCGTATTTAAATCAGTCGCAATGATATGGGATAACCCCAGCTTGTGAATTGATTGCGTTTCCCTTTGGATCTGCCCAAGCTTCTCTATACCGTTGATGTATGTATCTGCAATTTCTGATGCACTGGCATTCACCTTCCTGATATTGCTCACTGCCACGGCATTCGAAATAATGGATAAAATACCTAATATAAATACAGGTACTAAAATAAGCGCTTTAATACTGACACGTTTTTTCCTCTTCATGTTCCGCCCCCCTATTCCACCGCAGATGATGTAACCTGCGCAACCAGATTATCCATGATCTCCTGCAGCTTTAGCTTCTTGGGGTTTCCTTTCAAAATAACTTCTGCAAATTCCATAAATGCCTCCCAATAGTCATTGCCTACTCTTTGCAGGCTGCCATACTGTGACTGATCTATGACTGCCTGAATTGCCGGAACCTTACGGACCTCATCCGATGCTGCCGCATTGATATTAGAAGGTCCCTGATTGCGTTCTTTAAAACGGATGGTCTGATTTTCTTCATTTGTAAGCCAGTCCGCAAGCTTTAGCGCCCATTCCTGCTGCTTGGAATATGCATTCACCCCCATCATCTTATATCCGGTAAATGAGGACATCTGTATCTTTTGGCCTGCACATGTATAGGTCGGCAGCTTTACCGCACCATAGTCGTCGCCCCATGCCTCTTTCACAGCCACAGCATTCCATACGCCGCTGATACCTGCAATTACACTTCCGTTTTTTATGCTTTGGGGAAAATCTCCATCCGGCTGGTTAAGAAATGCCGGACTGGCTGTTATATCAAGCAGTGCCTGTGCAATATCTGTGCCCTTAATCTTCCCCTCTGTCGTATTCCAGTTGCAGTAATTGGTAATCCCATCATCATTGATTCCAAACTCAAGTCCTGTGTTTCCAAAAAACGCATAGGTGTACCAGCCAGAAGAAAATTCCATAGAAAACTTTTTGCCAGCCGCCACTGCAACTTCCAGAATACGTTCAAGGCTTTTCACGTCTTCTTCTGTAAAATACTTTTTATCATAATAAAGAAAATATCCATTATCAGCCGTCATCGGATACGCATACAGCGTGTCATTCAGCGTTGCCGCCTCTGCTGCTTCTTCCAGATTCGCCTTGCAAATCTCGTCGGCATTTGGTACCGGAACCAAAGCACCTGCCGCTGTCAGCGCGGTCAACTGGTCATCTGGAAAAGAGAACACATCTGCTCCATTATGGACATCACTCAATAGTTTTCCCTTCGTCTCGGCGTCGGGCTGCGCAACCAATGCAATGTCAAACTTCGCATCATTTGCATAATGTTCCTGAAAACTCTCGATCATACCGGAAAGCATGGAAAGCGTATCTTCTTCTCCCCATACTGTCAAGGCCACGGTTCCCGCATCCCCCTTGGATTCTTCATTTGCCGCCGCCTCGCCGGATTTACCATTCTCCGCAGTTACTGCATCTTCTGCATCTTCTTCCCCCACATTAATATCATCACTGGCGCTGCAGCCCGTCAATGTCATGGCAAGAACTGTAATCATGATTATCACAGCCAGGAATTTTTTCTTCATATATTCCACCCTTTCTGCCTATCGCATATTCTTACAAAACCACCCTTACGCGCGAAAGCTATCCAGGTGGTTTTGCTGCACAAGCATGCTTATCAAGCATGAATTATTTATTTGCCATCTCACAGAGCTCTGCGAGCATCTTTGGAAGTTCTGTCTCCATGCTCTCATCCGTAAACTGGCAGGTACCGACTTTCCGGTGGCCGCCGCCGTTATATTTGAGCATCAGGCTTCCCACATTGACATCACTTGTCCGGTTGAGAATACTGTAACCTACTGCTGCAGAACAGCCCTTGCCGCCGCGTCCGCTTACAATCCATGCGGAGATGTTCTGCTCGGGGTACATACTGTAAATCATAAAACGGTTGCCCGTATAGATGGGATCTACCCCCCTCAAATCTGAGATAATGACATTTCCATCTACCCTGGTATATTTCTGAACCATCTCTTTGAATTTTTCCGTCTGCTCCATGTATACCTCAATCCGCTCCTTTACATCCGGTAAATCCAGAATCTCCTCTGTGCTCTTGGTGCGGCATGCCTCCATCAATATCTCCATCAGACGGTAATTGGGTATGGTAAACTGCCTCCATCTTCCCAGCCCGGTGCGTGGGTCCATTAAAAACCCAACCAGAATCCAGCCTGTCGGGTTCATAACCTCCTCAATGGTCAGATTGCCGGAATCCACCTTGTCTACCGCTTCCATCATTTCGTCAAACTGCGGAAAACGCTCCCTGCCTCCATAATATTCGTAAATAATCCTTGCGCAAGAAGGCGTAATCCGGCTCTCGCCTTTGTATTTCCCCTCCAGCTCCTGCCTCTCATGCTCACTGGAATGATGATCAAACCATAATCCGCATCCCTCTACATAAGGCACGTTTGCCAGACAGTCATTTTCATTCACCTCAACCAGTCCATCCTGCAGATCCTTGGGATGCGCAAATTTCCAACTGTCAATAATGCCTGCTTCCAAAAGCAATGCGCCGCAGGCCAATCCATCAAAATCCGAACGAGTAACTAATCTCATTGTAAAATCCTCCTATCTCATTTTAATATTTTATCCAAGGTATCAAACAATACCTCCACATCAATAGGTTTCGCCAAATGTCCGTTCATCCCGGACTCCAGCGCCTCTTTCTTGTCTTCCTCAAATGCATTTGCAGTCATTGCAAGGATCGGTATGGAAGATAACCCCGGGTTTCCAAGGGCACGGATGCTCTTGGTGGCCTCATAACCGTTCATCACCGGCATCTGCACATCCATAAGCACCAGATGGTAGTATCCCGGCTCGGATTTCTGTAACATATCTACTGCAATCTGCCCATTCGACGCCACCTCCACAGAAAATCCCGCATCCTCTAAAATCATTTTGGCAATCTCCTGATTCAGCTCATTATCCTCTGCCAGTAAAATACGCCCGGTATTACGCTTACCTTTTCTTTCGCCGTCACTCTCTTTTTCCTTTTCCTCTTCCTCGGCGGCCACAATGGTATACAGACATCTATGCAATTCTGAATAGAACAGAGGCTTACTGCAAAAGGCTGTAACCCCGGCTTCCTTTGCCTCGTCCTCAATATCCAGCCAGTCATAGGCTGTCAAAAGGATAATGGGCACATCCTCTCCCATTTCCTTGCGGATTCTTCTCGTCACCTCGACCCCATTCATGTCTGGCAGCATCCAGTCGACCACATAAACCGTATAATTATCTCCTCTGCTGACTGCCTGATGGGTACGAAGCAGCGCCTCCTTCCCTGACAATGTCCACTCTGCACGCATTCCGATTTGTGTCAGCATATAGGTAACACTGTCACAGGTATTGAAATCATCATCAATTACCAACGCCCGGCAGTTCTTTAACTGCGGGATGTCTTCCGGCTCCTTCGCCTCGGAATTTAAACGGAAAGTAAACCCAAGATTAACCTCTGTGCCTGATCCCTGCTCACTTCGGATTTCAATTGTGCCGTCCATCATATCCACAATATTCTTGGTAATCGCCATTCCAAGCCCGGTACCCTGGATTCCACTGATGGTACTGTTCTTTTCCCGTTCAAAAGGCTCAAAGATGCGTGAGACGAACTCCTCGCTCATACCAATTCCGGTATCCCTGATTTTAAATTCATAATCTGCATATCCCTTCGGCGCACCTTTCTTTTCCACAATACGCATGCTTACCATGCCGCCGGCCGAAGTATACTTCACCGCATTGCTTAAAAGGTTAAGAAGTACCTGATTCAACCGCAGCTTATCGCAGTAGATTTCCTCATGCGTAACATCCACAGCATCTATATACAAATCAAGCTGCTTTGCGCGGATATCTGCCTGCAGAATATTGCGCAGGCTATGAAGGATGTCCGGCAGGCTGCAGGGCTTTTCGTCCAGGTGCATCTTGCCGCTCTCAATACGGCTCATGTCCAGGACATCGTTGATCAGGCTCAGCAAATGATTTCCAGAAGACATAATCTTCTTGAGGTATTCCTCTACCTGCTCTTTCTCGTCAATATGCGTGCTGGCAAGCGCCGTAAACCCTACGATGGCATTCATCGGCGTGCGGATATCATGAGACATATTGGAAAGGAAAATACTCTTTGCCTTGCTTGCCCGGTTTGCCTGCTCTAAAGCACTCTCCAACAGGGCTTTCTTTTCCATTTCTCCGCGGGTCTCCTCATCTACGCTGCGGATACCTACAACGATACCATGCTGCGCACCCCATTTCCCCGTACGTACGATCTTGAGCTGGAAGTATTTGGTCTCACCATTCAAAACGGCACGGTAATTCACATAATACAGATTCTTTTCAGAAAGTTCTTCCTGCATCACTTCTGCGGAAGCAGATTCACGGAACATCTCCCTGTCATCTTCATGCACAAATTCCTGTACATATTTTTCCATGCTTTCCTGGAAAGAAATTCTGCCCTTATTGTCCGGCGCAAAGACACGCCCCTCCTCCTCATTATTGCGCAGAGGAATACCTACGCCTTGCACAAGGTCGAAATAGCACACAATATTATAATCTATGCTTAATGCACGGATAAGCGCTGCCTGCTGCCTTTCATTCCTCTCCTCCTGAAGCTTCTGTTCTGTGCAGTCCAAAAGGAAACGCTGGTAGAACAGCTCACCATTTTCCTTTAAAAGCTTCACATTGCCCATGATATGTAAGATGTCACCATTTTTATGCTGCACACGGTACTCCGTGCTGACTGCATCTCCCTCTTTTGTGAGCATTTTGATACATTCCCTGAGCTTTTTCTTGTCCTCCTCCATAACAGTATTTGCAACCAAATCAAAGCCGTCCGCCATCATCTCATCCAACGTCTCATAGCCTAAAATTTTCAACACTGCCTTGTTCGCGCTGATTACACGCTTCCCATCCAGCGTATGCAGCATAACCCCACAGTCAATGGAGGTAAAGATTTTCTCCAATGTCTGGTTCTGCTGTACGATTTCCTGTTCATAGAGCCGCTCCTGCGTGACATCAATTGCTACTCCCACCGTTCCCATAACGCTGCCGTCCAGGTTATACAACGGCGATTTGTATACGGTAAGAATCATTTCCCCTGCCCCGGTCTGAATAATCTCTCCTGAGACAAGCGTCTCGCCAAGCTCCATAACTTCCCGCTCCGATTCGATACACGCCGGGTCATCCTGCTCCACATCCCAGATATACGCATGGCCGCGCCCCTGCACCTGTGCCTTTGTCTTACCTACCGCTTTACAGAAGCTGTCGTTGACCTTCTCATGAATCCCGTCCTTGGACTTATACCAGATCAGATTGGGAATATGGTTGATTGTCTCCTCAAAGTACTGTCTGGTCTCCCAGAAATCTTTGTCCATTTTATAGGTCTGCTGCCACCTCAAAAAGTGGAACTTGAGTTCCTCCTCCGACATCGGGCAACTCCATATATCTTTCATATTGTCAAATTCTCCTGAAAGAATGTCGATTTGTTCTTTCTCTGCCAACAAAATAAGCTCCGCTTCCTCAGACTTTGCCTGAATAAGCGTCTGCACCGCCTCTTTTGCATCCAAATTCCTCAAATCGGCAAAAATAACATCTGCTTTCGCCGCCAATGCCTCCTCTGGCTCACTGCTTTCCATATATTCATGCGTAAAATGTTCAAGGGGGGGCATTTTCTTTATTATTTCAAATACTCTGCTTTGTTGGCCCAGCAGATAAAAATGTACATGGCAATGGTACATATCGATTCCTCCTTTTAAGTGGTATCGGCACGCGCCGCTTCGCGTCACCTGCCAAATCGTCGGAAGGCGTTCGCCTTCCTCCTAGGCAAGCCCGCAGCTTTCATCTATGGACGTCAGGATTGCTTTAATCTCCTTTTCATTGCCAGGGTGATCCTTGACAATCTTTACAATATCCTTCTGCGCCTTGCGGATATTGGCGATCTGGCTTTCCATGGTAGCACGCAGCTTCTGGCGGCGTACCAAAAGCTCATGCTTCACTTCTACCATCTCTTTCTTGTCCAAAAGGGCCTGCGCCTGATAAATCCATATTTTCGTATCATAGAGATGATACCTGTGGAGCAGCATCATCAGCTTATCATTAAAATATTCCAGATCATCATTTGTCTTCTGGTATTTTTCACGCTCTTGCACCTCCTCTAAATATTGCTCCCATATATAATTCAGCTCGTAGGAATTCTTGGCATGATATTTTTCACACGCATAGTCTACGGCATTCGTAACATTCACATATTTAAAAGAAATCTTATTCAATAGCGTAATCGCGCGGTTGATATTTGCCTGGGAACGCTTAATATCCACGCCGTCATTCTGCAGCCGCCAGACCATCCCAATCCCGATAGCCGCCGCCACGAGTGTTGCTGCAAGAAAAGGGAGCGTGATATCAAAATGCATCACCAGCCCTAAGATGACTATCAGGATGGCCGCTGCAAGAAACACACCTGCCAGAACATACAATAGCCTGCGCAGCAATTGGCTTTCCTGCTCCAATGCCTCCTTGTAATAACGCCATTCTTCCTTCTCCCCCTCTAAGTACTGCATATCCCGCTTCACTGCATTCTGATATGCCTCATTATCCTTGAGGTTCTTGATAATCTGTGGCATCTCATCTTCCAACTGCTCCATCTGGGCAAACTGGGTATCTGAAATATTCCGCGATTTGTTCAGGTAAGCATCCCGCGACTTATTCAGCTCCTGAACATTCCTTGCAACCTCCTGAATGCCGGCAAATTCATTTTCCGGCAATTCTTCGATCTTCTGAATGTCCGTCAGATAATCGGTGACAACTTTATAGTCACGTTTTGTCTCCTCAAGCGCCTTTGCCGCCGTAAGAATCTGCTCGCAATACTCCATTGCCGGATTCTTGTTATTCTGCTCCTGCGGCATGGATGGTTTCCTGTTCTCAGAGACGCTTTGGGACTCCTGTTCCCCCGGCTTATCATAATCCCATAATTCATCTACATATTTCGGTCTTTTCTTTTTTCTGAATAATCCCATTTTACTCACTTTTCCTATACTCTGTTCTCAACTGCAGCAGCAAATCCTCTATCATACACTCATAGCCTGCACGGTCACCAGATTCCTTCTTCTCTTTCAGCTCCCCAAGCACGCCTGCCATTCTGCCCTTCCCCTGTTCTTTTGACAGCGTATCCCTGCAGGTCAGCAAAAAAAGATACGCCTCACTGCTTTCCATATGCTGGCCAATCTCATATGCACGTTTATAACATTCCCCGGCAGCCTCGAATAAAAACTGCCTTGCATACAGTGTACCCAGATTGTGCCAGATACGTCCCTTGAAAAACATATCCTCGTCTGACTTAAGCGCCTTCTGATATTCCAGCCAGGCTTTTTTGTATTTGCCCGACTTGAGCAGCCGGTCCCCCCGCAGTTTAGCCCGCTGTGCCGGACTTGTACTTTCCATGCCCTGCACAACTGACACGGCCTGGCTTATCTGTTTATGGTTGTACAGACCCCCTGTTATTAAAATCTGTTCCATACACCAGCCGCCGCTTTTCCCCCGTTCTATCCCCTCACGGATCTGATCTGCAAGATCGTTCCTGTTTAGTTCGCCGGAAAGCCACTGGCAGAGCGCCTCATTATAGAAGCTTTCCTCCACGCCTTCCACATTATGATATAGATAATAACACAATTCCTCAAAGGAATACAAGCTTACACTTGCATTTACTATCAAAGGCCTCTCTGCAAACTTCCCTTCGCATATCCACATCCTGCCCATTTTTCTCTCCAATCTACACTTTATAGCAGTTCAAAGCTCCATTCCTGCCCCCTGCCTGGATGCATTGACCCCCAGCCTAAATCCTGGACTTTAAGAAAAATTTTTCCATCGTTCCCACAAAAAAAATGAAGGGACAGCCTGCTGCGCTCCTGCTCCATAAGCACAAGCCCTGTAAGCTCCAGGCTTTCAATCCTCGCTTCTTTGTTCTTCGGCTCCTGCACCCAAATTTCCAATACCGGCTCCCCTTCCAGTAAAATACGGAGCTTTTTGTCTATCTGATGACGGTTGCTCCCCGCTTCCACCACAGGGTAGAAAAATTCCACATCCCCCTTCACTGCCCTTAACATAATATTCTGCCTGACCTTGTAATCGCAAAAATACACCGTCTGTGCATCTTCCTGGTGTACTTTGAGCATTCCGGCATAACACGCCCCCCTGGTATAGAGATTCTTTCCCTGAAACGCCCTCCGGTTCCGGCAGATTAGCTGCAGTGATGTATTCATCCAGTCTCCTTCAAAGCCGGAGCCAATCAGATATACGGCTGACACAATCCTGCCGGCCAGAACAGACTTAACCATATTCGTAAACTCCCCGTCACGCTGCCTGTCATCCCCTGCCAATTTTCCAAGAAATGCCTCTGAAACCTCCACAATCATGGGATTTGTCTTGCGGTTACAGGAAAACAGACGGCAATATACGCCTTTCCCCTCCTCCTCAAACAGCAATACCTGCTGCTTCCACAGGGACTGTCCCTGTGAGACAACATAAGCATAAAAACTCTCCCTGTGGTCCTGAATCTGCACCTGTTCTTCGGTAAACCCCAGTTTTTCCGCAAACTGTCGGAAAAACGCCACTGCTTCCTGGCTCACTTCCTCCAGAGAGAAGACACATTTTGTCACTGCCTCTGTTCCACCTGCTGGAAGCGCCAGCCGCAGCAACTTGCGGAAAAATACACCCAAAAGTTCTTCCGCCGCATATTCGCGGTCAAGGGTCACTGTCTCTTTCTGAAATGCACGCTTTAGGAGGTCTGCCGCATAATAACCTTCACCTGCTTCTGCCAGCCGCCTCCCCTCCTCGCCAAAACACCACTGTCCGCTCTGTTTCCGTTTGCAGATTGCCGTTGGAATCTGATACAGCTCTGTTCCCGCCAATGTGCTCTTTGTCTCCGGCTCCGGTGTCCCCGCATGATAACAGCTTATCTGCGTCCACTGCCTGCCTGCCTCTATTCCAATATACCATTCTTTCTTTGTCGGTCTCATTTCTCCCTCCAGGGTACATCTATAGCAGCGTAAATTCCCGCTTCACCATCTCATCAATCTGTCCATATGCCTCCAACTGCTTTAACAGGGTAACCTCATCCTTCACCTGCCATGCAGCCATCATATCGTCAATCAGGACCGGTCGGCTCTCCTCTGCACTGTCAGCAATACTCTGCCTTATAATCTGGCCGCTCTCTGTCACCTTATATTCCCCGTCTATTTCTTCTTTGATATAGTATGGAATATTTTCCTCAAAGAACACAATAAATTCTTTCGCAAATATCCCCTCATACATCTGCTTCATCTCTTGTTCCACATAATTGGTAAAGCCCACCGGAAGATAATTGATAAGAACCTTTGCCCCCGGCACAGTCCGGTATTCCACTACTACGCGGTCATGAAGCATATAGCTTTCCTGCACCTTCCTGGGGAAAGACTGAAAAAATGCAAAACAGCATTCCTCCTGTATCAAATCCTCCAAAATAGGACGCGCAGTTTCCCACGGGCCGTCTGTAAGCTTCGGCGTCAGGGCGCACCATTTCAGATAGGCAAGCCTGCAGACACCATTAAGCTTCTGTCCTTCCCCAAGCATTGCCCCTATCCTCTGAAATACGTACTCCGACACAACTGCATCACTAACCACAAATTGATGCGCCATCCTGCTTACATACGCCAAAATCACAACATCCTTGCCAAGATTTTTGACATAAGACTCAAATACATCTTCCAGGCGCGGAGAAAAATCCCCTGTATACAGACAACGCCGCAGACAGCGTTCTTCCAGATCATAGGTATCTAATTCAAATCCCTGCGCCAAGTCCCAGAGCTTTAGCATTTCACCTAAGGCTCCCTGGAAATACCTGCAAAGATAAAGCAGAATCCTCTCGTTATATTTGCCCTTCAAAAACACTTCCCGGCATAGCTTTAGCAGAAATTCATCTGCTTCTACCGCATCCTCCTGCCAAAGCTCATCCATACGGTAGCTGATGACATACACAAGCTTCGTAGGGGTAATATACTCTGTTCCATAATTCTGTAAAAGCTCATACGCACGACTGTAATGGCGTCTTGCTACCAAAAGGCGCATAATTTTCTCCCGCTCCCTGCCCTCAATTCCCTCAAAGGACACGGATAAAAGAAATTCATCCAGTGCATTCCCGGTATAATTATCATAAAAATATGCAATCATCTGCGGGCGCAGCTCCCTGCGGTATTCTTCACTGATCTCCGGCGACTGCACCATCATCTGAAGATGAACCAGGTCTTCTTCCTCAAATGTCTGCCAGATCTGCTTCTTATCAAAATATTTCAGAAGATACGGCAGCTTCTCGGGCGCGCTGGCAATCCCCTGTGCAAGAAACTTCCCGCTGTCAAGAAGCGGTGTTACGGCAAGTTCGTTATCCGGCAGAAAACGCCTGCCCTTTGCATCCTCCAGCAGAATCTGATAGGAACTGCCATAAATATTCACATATGCCCTTCCATGGACAAGCGGTACTACCTGCTCCTTTGCCAGACAATACTGGCACACTACCAGATTACGGATGACAGGATTGTCACACAGCACTTCACAGGCAAAAAGAACCCTTGCCATATCAAAAGCGCTCTCCGGCGTTAAAAGCTCCGGCGTCAATGCCTCCCTGTAAACTGCAGCAAGCATCCGGTCGATTTTACCGCCCTGTATCTGCTTTAACGCAAATTCCTCCATATTCTTGCTGTAATGGGGCCACACGTTTTTCCACTGGGACTTGCTGCCAATCATTGCCTGGTAAAGCCTTGCTTCCGCCTCCCCCGCAAAATTACTGTACGACTGGAAATAGTGAACAATCTGTTTGGGCAGCCTTGCCATCTGCTCCTCACCTGCGGAACGCACCCACGCTTCGTGCAGTCCGGCAATCCTAAGCTCCTCCGTCACGCCTAACTGGTACCACTTCCAGTATTCTTTCCCATAACACTGTGCCTTGATGCAATAACTGCAGACTGCCTGCAAAGATTCCCTGTCCGGGCATGCCTCATAACAGGCCGCCAGAATCCGATACCAGACCGGCTCAAATATGGGGATTTCCGGGAATAATTTCACCACCCGCTGCGCAATCTGTTTCGTCATTGCCCCATGCTTAACCGTGAAATTCAATAATTTCTTCTCAAAACCTGAAATCCTGCTCAGGATATAAGGTTCCTTTTCCAGAATCCTCCATGCCTCCAAATAAAGCAGCACACTCTCATGTCCGCGCCTCATATATCTTGCAATTGTATCGTATTTCTTCCCCCTGCTGTAATTTTGTTCCTCATCCATAAACAGCAGCATCCACAAAATCCTGGCATTGTCTGGATGACGGTTATATATCTTACGGACTTTGCCTGTGCATTTATTCACATATCCCGTCTCCGGCTCCCGCAAAGTTGTAAGATAAAGATAATAGGCATACAGGGGGGATTCCTTATCCACCTTATTACGCGGAAAAGAATTCAATACCCATTCCGCCTCCTGCCTCTGCTGGTTCACCAAAAATACCTGCGCTTTCGCCAGAGAATACCACAGATCACCCGGCAACAGCTTCTGCAGTTCTTCGAGATTCTCACGCGTCTGCTTCGCCCATGTCCCAGTCGGCATCTTATGCGTTACAAACTTAATATAGTCTCCGGCAGCCTTTGCCTGCTTTTTCTGGATCTCCCATACCGGATGCTCGCCAAGTACCGTCTCTTTGCTGATACATACCGGGATTTCCTCCCTCTGAAGCGGCGTTTTTAAGATAATCCTGCCATAATTCTTCCCAAAATGAAGCTGGTCTGCATCAATCAGATATTCTACAATCCCCCTCGTTCCCACAAAATCCTCATCGGTGATCCGCTGCTTTATGGGCTTTAACATCTCCCCTTCTGTCAGGACTTCAAGCGCAAAATGCCCCCACTCCTCTTTGCGCAGCACAATACACTGCTTCTGTGTCTGCACCACACCGCAAAATTCCCGTTTTGCCTCCTCAATCTCAAACGACACCCGCTTCTTCTTATGCGACGCAATCAGAAATTCCTCTACCTGCGCCCTGGTGCAGGGCCTGCGGCGCAATCCACGGAACGCTAACTGCTCCGTGCTCTCTCCGGAAACAAAGATATTCTCAAACTCCGGCTGTGAAAAAACCTTTACCGCCTCGTCATAAGAAGTCCGCGCAAGGTTTGCAAACTCTGTAATGCTCTTAATCCTGCCCTGGGAACTCATCGGATAATCCTTGCTGACTGACACCGTAAAGGGCAGTACATACTCACCCTGATCGCTGACAATCTGGAACTCCCCTGCCTGAATGTCCCCATGCATAAGCCCTTCACTGTGAAATTCAAACTCAAGCGTTATCTCTGTCCCTTCAAATTCCGCCTGCATACACCTCATTCTGGTACTTGTAGCACAGACCATGCCGGACACCGGGATATTCTCGCTGCTCTTTATTGTAAATTCGCCGTGGTACACTTCTCCCACCAATATCTGGGTCTCTATCTTCTCCGGCGTAAATTGTAATAGGGAAACCTGACGGCTGCATATTCCTGCTGCCAGTTCTTCTATTCTTCTCTGCAAATCGTCACCTGCTTGCTTTTTTATCTTAATCCGATATAATGTACATAATCAGTATTATTATAAACGATTAATTTACCTGTGTAAAGGTTACAAAACATGCAAAACAGGAGGTTTTCTTATGATTCAGCATAAAGACCATTTTCATGGAAGCGATTTGGAAAAGATTGAACAAATTTACGGTATCAAAAAGGAGGAAATCACAAGCTTCAGCGCCAACGTGAACCCCCTGGGCATCTCTCCGCTGCTGCGCGGGGAGCTTGCCAGCCACATAGACGCCATCACCACTTATCCGGACAGGGAGTACACCTCCCTTCGGAAATGCATTGCCGAATACACCGGCACCGATTATGAAAACATCATTATGGGGAACGGCTCTACCGAATTGATCTCGCTGTTTATCCAGATTCAACGCCCCAAAAAAGCGCTGATTATCGGACCGACATACTCGGAATATGAACGTGAGATTTCTCTGGGCGGCGGGACATGCCTTTATTATCCACTGAAGGAGGAACAAGATTTTGCATTGGATGCATCTGTTTTTACCTCCCACCTCAATGAGAGCATTGACCTCGTAGTCATCTGCAACCCCAACAACCCTACCTCCGGCGCCATCCTAAGGAGCACCATGCGCAAAATCTTAGACGTATGCAAACAGAACGACATTTTCGTCATGGTAGACGAGACTTATGTGGAGTTTGCGGATAACTGCAGCGACATCACCTCCATTCCCCTGACCGCATACTACAACAACATCGTCATACTCCGCGGCACATCCAAATTCTTTGCCTGTCCCGGCCTGCGCCTGGGCTACGCCGTAACCGGAAACCGTGATTTGGTGAAAGAGATTAATACAAAGAAAAATCCCTGGACCATCAACTCCCTTGCTGCGATTTCCGGGGAGATAATGTTCCGGGATTCTTCCTATATTGCGCAGACACGCACCCTGATTTCTCAGGAACGCACCCGAATCTACGAGATGCTCATGGCCGACTCAAGATTTAAGGCATATCCGCCCAGCGGGAATTTCCTGCTGGTGCGCCTTCTTGATGATAGCCTCTCATCCGAAATGCTGTTCGACCGGGCAATCCGTCAGAAAATGATGATCCGGGACTGCTCTACCTTTCCTTTTCTCAATAACAAATATATCCGCTTCTGTTTCATGATGCCGGAGATGAACGATAAGCTCCTCTCCTGCCTGCTCCGTTAATAGAAAAGATTAATGACAAGGTTGACCGCTACAATAATGATAAAAACGATTATGATAAAAATACACCCCCTCAAGAACTCTTTCATAGGCTAATACACCTGTGTAGCGCTCTTGTAGGTGAGCTGCTCTCCATCTACATTAAAGACTGCATATGTACGGTAGGTTCCCCGCTGGGTTAAGGTGTAATCCCTGCCCATAGCTTTACTGCCCGTATTGCTGGATCCAACCCAGGATACCTTGGTCACCCACGATCCGCCCTCCAGGCGCTGCAGCCGCATGGTCACGGTAATAGGACATATCTTCTTTGCAGTAACACTTGCATAGGCATACGCACTGCTTCCCTTAACAGACAGATCAGCAGTAAGCGTTAACGTTTTCTCATACTGGGGGTCAATCATACTGCCAACGCCAACTGCCCGCTGCGCCCCGGTCCGTCCCATATTCCCGCTTGCTGCATAGCTGCTGCTGACGGGCAGGATCAGGAGCGCAGCCGCTATTATCAGGGATATCCATACCCGCTGTCTCATCTTCCATTTCATCTTCTGTTCTCCTTTCCACTGTTACTAAGGTATCTCTTACCCCTCTATAAATAGTAACCATCTGAAATGGGAAAACATGACGCTTTTTTTAAACTTTTTTATTTTTCTATAAATATTTACCCCCCCAGGAAGTAAAATCCAGACCGCTCTAATTTATCTGAAAAGGACTGATTCTCATTTCCATGAGGTGTACTCTGAACGGACGCCCTGCCCATAAATATATGCTACTCCACCTTCTTCAATCCTTCTGCCAGCCCAATAAACTGCTCTTTTGAGAGATTACCAGCAAACACTAGCATATATTCTCCGTCTGAGAGAACCAGGTTCTCTGCATCCGAATCTTCGACATAGTATCCTTCAAAATCATTTATTTTTACTTCCTCTATATCTTTCCTGTTCGCAGTAATGTTTCCAATATTTTTATTATCTTTCTTACTCTGTTTAAAAACAATTATATTTCCTTCTTCATCAGCATAAGTTACAAAGTATATGCCGATTCTCTCATGAAGGTATTTCTCCATCATCCTATAGCCCTCTGGTATCTCTGCCAATTCATATTTTTGTGTTGTTTCTTCCGGCGCCTCTATTGCATCTTCTCTGGTCTCTATCTCCACATAATCTCCATGCTGCTCCATCCAACTGTCATGCAGCCAGATTATAATTGGATTCGCACCGCCGGCTGTCATCCCAACCAGCAGTACCATCAGGGCTGCCACGAGCACAACCGCCCGTCTGCTTTTGACCGGACGGAATAATGCCAACAGGGAGGATATTCTGGAAGATTTCTCCTCCTTGGGCTCCTCCTCCGGTTCATCGTAGAGCATCCGCTCCATCCTGCGTTCAAATTCCTCCGAGAACTGTGCCTTAGGGTATTGCGGACGGTTGGCATATTCCTCGTCTATCAACATCTCAAATGCCTCTCGTATTATACCATCCATCTTGTCATCCAACTCTGCGTCCAACTCTGCGTCCAACTCAGCCTCCCGCCTGGCTGCATCTTCCTGATCTTCGATCTTATCCAAGTCTTCATAGGCTTTCCAAAATTCTAACTCCTCCTGCTCCTCTGGAGTCAATGATTCTTTTGTCCCAGCAGATGACGGGAGTTCTTCTGTCACTGCTTCACCGGCTTCGGCAGGTGCTAAAGATTCCCTCTCCTTTATAGATTCCTCATATACCATGTCTTTCTTATCGATCTTTTTTTCCATAATCGTCCCTATCCTATTCTAATTTTCCCCCTTAACATAGTAACAATGTAACTGACACAAACATGACGCTTTTTCTTAAAAAAATACGCATTTCTCATATTTTTTATATTTTTTCCAAAAAAGTATCAATTCTGACCCCCTCAATTGTTACTTTTATGCGGGAGTGTAATTTACATATACGACAGAAAGACCTTGAGACACCATTTTCGTGTTCCAGGGTCTTTTTGCTGCCGAAAAATATAGAAAATTAAACTCCTCAAAATCTTACCACGAATTATGCTTTTAATCAACGGAAAACCAAGTTAATTCTATGTGTTCGTAACAGTTCCGCCCTCAAAATTTCCAGACACAGTTTTCACAGCGGTCACTTGTGCCAATGTATAAAAATATTTGTTCAGAAAGCCGCTGTAAAAACTGTGAAGAATATTTAGAAATTGAACTGTATTATATGTTCACATTCGTGTTTTTTCTAAAAAAAATATTCAATTCTCATATTTTTTACTTTTTTCTTAAAAAAGCGTCATGTTTTGCCTTTTCAAATGGTTACTATTTATGTAGGGGTAAAGTATTTATTTATAGATGACAGAAGGTCTCTGGCAGCACTTTTCGTGTTCCTGAGACCTTCTGTCCCTTAAAAAATCCTGTCAAATATATAGTTTCTTTATTTTTACATGGTTGGGCAAAGCCCTTGGGCTTCCTCTTCAGACGGTATTTCTTCCATACCGCTTTCAAGGCTGATTTCCGGCAGGCTCTTTAAGAACTGCTCCGCATTGCGGTAGGCAACGCCAGCCTCTGTGTCCAGGTTTTCACCAAGGTACAATACAAACTTACCCGCCACTTTGCCACGCCTGCCATCTCCATTCAAAATATTGCTGGGTCGATAAAAAATATCGGACTGCATAATTTAGAAACCCACTGCTTCCTCCACTGCCTCTGGGATTGCGCAAAAGCATATTGGATTAAATGCAGACTGGTGTCCATATGAAATGTAAAATATAATATAAAACACGCAAATTATAAATTTTTTCTAAATTTTTCAACTTTTTTCTAAAAAAGCGTCATGTTTTGCTTTTTCAAATGGTTACTATTTATGTAGGGGTTAAGTATTTATTTATAGACGACAGAAGGTCTCCGGCAACACTTTTCGTGTTCCTGAGGCCTTCTGTCCCTTAAAAAATCCTGTCAATTATATGCAGGCAACACACTTTTCCCCTGTTTCACATCTCATACTCCGTATACAGCTTTTCCCGGTATTCCTCATCCTCTATGCTTCTCCTAAGGTCCTCCATCCGGTTCTCCTGCAGTAGATTCTTTTGCAGAAGCGTGATGCGTTCTTTTTCCTGTCTTATCCCTTGCTCCAGGCCGGACATATGCCCCTCCCGGTATGAAAATTCCTTCTCATTTCTTATATGCTGTTCCTCATTATACTCAAAAATACTCACTTCTATCGCCTCCGCCCGGTTCTTTGATAAAAATTCCTCCAGGATTCCATTCTTGATGCAGTAATCCACCGCTTCCTCCACTGCCTCCTGAAAGTCCATCCGCTTTGCACACTCCCTGACCAAGTCCACATACTGGGTATATTCCCTCAAAACGCGGCACCCCTCCATCAATTCGGGATTGTGTCCGGAATTGATGTTATATACAGTCACAGACAGTTCCAGTCCAGGCATGCCGCCCCCGCCCGACGGCCTTTTTGCAAAGGCATCCGACAGCCTTAACGTCTGGCATTCCTCCTGCGGCTGTGTACCGTTATAAAATACAACAAACCTGGGGGCTGGAATCATGACCTGTGCTGGTCCGTACAGATCCTCGTCCTTCGTAATTCCCTGGATCACCTTCGCCGCATAAAACAGGTTGCGCAGGGGCATATTGGGATTAAATGTGGACTGGTGCTCATACAGCATCAGCTCCAGGCCGAATACAAAGGAAATGTCATTCTTGTAATTCATATAAACGGCATTCTCCAGCGTGGTAATCAAAAATCCATCCGTGTCCGTGTAGGATGTGCCATTGAGTGCGTTGTACAGGCTCAGCAGATTCCTCTTTTCAGAGAACAGCATGCGGAACATGGTATCCTTATAGTTGCGTTGTGCATTTGTATCCTTCATCCATTATCCTCCCTGATAAACGTTTTTCCCCGATTGGGGTACTCAAAAGACGCCGGAGGATTCCGTTCAGAGCCTCCAGCCCATATAAAATAATAATAGAATTTAAAGCATGGATTTTCTGAAACTTTAGATTTATAGATACTTCAAGATAAGTCTGATAGAAAATGTACCCTGCATGACACCACCTTATCTCAAAATAATTGCGGTATCATGCCTCACCCCGCAGGGTATGCTTTTCATTATGATAGCATAATCCGGTATGAAGTGCAATTAGTTTTTTCAAATGGTTACTATTAATGAAGTGTTTTCTTTTTTATTTTACAGGCATATAAGTATCAAGGTATTCCGGTATCTTCCTCATATATTCCCCATATACTTTATTGTCATTCTGCAGCCCATGTCCCGAATGCTCACATAAATAATAGTCATGCGGGACATGGTTATCTTTTAGCGCTTTCAGAAGCCTTTGCGAGCCTTCAAAGGGCTGGACTTTATCATATTTCCCATATGCCACGAGAGTAGGGACGCTGTTTTCATTTATCCAAAGCAGGGCGGAAATATCTTTCATTTCCTCATCATACTCAGGCGTACCGAACTCCGATTTGATTTCCCTACCTGCCATTGCCCCAAACATCTCCCGTGCGGCAGCGTCGCTTTCCTCGTTTCCAATATCGAACCCATAGCATTTCCAATCCTCAGGGTAAAAGGAGGACGGACCTACCGCTCCAAAGACCATTTTTACAGGCACAGGCGAATCTTCTGCGTCTCGGTAGGCATACAGCAGGGCAAGACAACAGCCGGCGGAACCGCCCGAAATAGACATTTCATCAATAGGATACCCCAGTTTTTCCGCCTCGGCAATTACATGGGGGATGCTTTCTTTTATCTCCATTGACTGGGAGTACACGCTTGCATCGGGATGGTCATCGCTAACCAGAGTATAGTTGATGCCTGCGGTCACATATCCCTTAGAGCAGAGCCATTCCAAAATCTCGGAATCTCCTGATTTATCCCCGCTTGTAAAACCGCCCGCATGGAGGTATACAACCAGACCGTAACTGCTTCTGGAATCATCGGCTGGAAGATAGAGGTCAAACTTATTGGCTTCGCCCTCGCCGTAGGCAGTGTCAGTATATGTCCTGCCGACCGAATCATCCCAATTAACTTTAAATTCACCGCCAAATGGGTCATGTTTCATTTTAAATACGATAGACCCTCCAAAAGCGGCAATAAATACTGCAACATAGATAAATCCCCACATAACCCTGCCTTTCCTTTTTGCTTTTTTCTCTTTTCTCATAGAAAATTACCTCCGAACATGGTGCCGCCCAGCAAGAAATTCAAAACCGCCCGAAAAGCCAGCCGCCCCAAAACTGCCGCTACGACAATGATTACAAATAAAATAAGAATACGCTTTTGTGTAAGTGTCATGTTATCTTTCCTTTCTCCCCACTTGATTTTTTGAATTTGGTGTGGTATTATTCTTCAATACATTTGTATTGCCGATATAATTGTATCAGCGATTTTATAAATGTCAATAGGAGGAGAAAAAATGAGACAAAACAAGGAAACTGTATCACCGATGAGTAATGAAGGAAGAAATATCTATGTGATAGAGCATATAACAGAATCTCTCCTGACACTATTGGAAGATAAAGCGATTGAGAATATTTCCATCAGTGAATTATGTGACAATGCAGGCATTGGACGAGCTTCTTTTTACCGCAATTACAACAGCAAGGAAGATATTTTAAAAGCATATATACATAAACTGTTTAACGGGTGGAAAAGCGATTGGGAGAAGAATAACAGCATTCCCTTCAGTTCGGCTATCGGAATGATATTTGAACATTTTGAACAGCATAGAGCCTTTTACCATCTCTTGAATGAACGGCATCTTATTTATTTGTTAAAAGACGTCATTTTGGACACTATGGAATTAAAACCAGATTTGCCGAAAGGCGAAGCTTATGCGAAAGCATTTGCAGCATACAGTCTGTATGGATGGATTGAGGTATGGTTTCAAAGGGAAATGCAGGAATCCGCAGAAGAAATGAAACTGTTATTCCAAAATCAAGGGCTATAATCCGCAGATAAACCCTTTTCTCGACAGCGACGCTTTTTTGTATCAGACTCCCCCATATTTTACGTCTTATAAAAAGTCAGGGCAGGTATGAATACCATTACACGCCCAGAATAAAACAGAAAGCCCCAGGGACACTTCTTATATGCCCCTGGAACTTTCTGCCATCTGGAAATACATTCTATGTTATTCCCATTTAAACAATATAATACCACCGATACAGATTGCCATTCCGAGTACCCTGCGCCACTCAAACGGCTGCTTGTCCACACCAAACATACCGAACAGCTCAATTATATAAGCCACAAGCAACTGACAGACAACAATCAGCATAACTGCCTTCGCCGGTCCCAATGCCGCCATACTCTTAATTACCGTATAAGTGATAAAAGCTCCTATCACTCCGCCCAACAGCATATACTTTGGCTTAATCTCGAAAAGAGCCATAAAACTGCTGCGGTCTGCAAAAAACCAGGCACCCAGACAAACGATAAGCGCTGAAAACTGTACCCAGCTTGTACTGACCCACATACTGCTCCCTTTCGTAACCTCTGTGTTAAATACACCCTGGATACTCATCAAAGCTCCTGATAAAAGTGCAATAAAAATTCCAATCATACCTTCCTCCTAACTAAATGTATCGGCACGCGACGCACAGCGTCACCTGCCATGTCGTCGGAAGGTATCTTAAAAATGCTTCGCATTTACCTTCCTCCTAACTAAATGTATCGGCACGCGACGCTTCGCATTTGCCCTTATCTTCTATTAGGATAACCGCAGATTGGAACTTTTATACCATGAATCGCTGTATAATAAAGTAACCTATGCAAGCACTTTTTTCAACTTCAAAATCATCTCATCCACATGCTCTTTTTCAATTACCAGCGGCGGTACAAACCTAAGGACATTGCTGCCTGCTGTAATGAGAATCAATCCCTCTTTCAGCGCCTTTGTGCTCACCTCTCCAACAGGAATCGTAAGTTCAAGCCCCTGTATCAGTCCTTTTCCTCTGTGTGCAGCAATGCAGTCGTATTCTGATTTCAGCTGTTCTAACTGTTCCTGCAGGTATTCTCCGATTTCTTTTACATGTTCTGTAATTTTCTGCTCTGCAAATATATCAAACACTTTGCTGACTGCTGCCCCCACGAAAGGATTTCCACCGTAGGTCGTACCGTGATCGCCAGGCTTTAGAGAGCCCTCTGCCACTTTCTCTGTCATCACAAATGCCCCTACCGGGACACCGCAGCCCAAAGCTTTGGCACAGGTCATGATATCCGGCTTCACACCATATTCCTGCCAGGCAAACATGTGTCCAGTCCTTCCCATACCACATTGAATTTCATCCAGGATCAACAGAATATCACGTTCCTGACAAATCTGTTTTACCCCTGTAAGAAAGGATTCCTCTGCCGGATAGATACCGCCCTCTCCTTGAATTGTCTCCATAATAATCGCACAGGTTTTATCGTTTACCAAAGACTTTACACTGTCCAAATCATTAAATTCTGCAAATTTTACAATACCAGGCAATGGTTCAAAAGGCCCCCGGTAATGTGCATTTCCGGTTACGGAAAGCGCTCCCATACTCCTGCCATGGAAAGAATGATTCATAGCAATAATCTCATGATCTGTGCAGCCGTCCTTTGTATAGGCATATTTCTTTGCTGTCTTCAAAGCGCCCTCAATAGCCTCCGTTCCACTGTTAGTGAAAAAAACGCGATCCATGCCACAAGCCGCGCAGATTTTTTCTGCTGCCTCAACCGTCGGCTGGTTATAATACAAATTAGAGGTATGGAGCAATTTGTCAATCTGATCTTTTAATGATTGATTATACTCCACATTTCCATATCCCAGCGCCTGCACGGCAATCCCCGCTGCAAAATCCAGATATTTTTTCCCTTCCATATCATAGAGATATACACCCTCCCCATGATCCAGTACCACCGGATACCGGTTGTATGTATGCAGAATATGGCTCTCTGCCTGATTCATCCATTTATCTTTCTCCATCTTTATGTACCTCACCTTCCTGTGCAAAATTCTACAATATGGAAAACCGTTCCTCACTGTCCCCTAAAATCGCCGTTCCAATACCTTTGTTGGTAAAAATTTCCAAAAGCAGGCAGTGTGGAATGCGCCCATCCAATATATGCACCCTGGAAACACCATCCTCAATGGCTTCGATACAGTTATTCAGCTTGGGAAGCATACCGCCTCCGATTATCCCACTTCCAATCAGCTCATGTGCCTCTGACACAGATAATTCGGAATAAAGGGAAGATTTATCGTTGGGGTCCTTGTATACACCCTCCACATCCGTCAGAAATGCCAGCTTTTCTGCATTGACTGCCCGGGCAATCGCACACGCTGCATCGTCTGCATTGATATTATAAGTCTCAAATGCGTCATCCAATCCAATCGGACACACAATGGGCAAAAAATCTTTTTCCAACAAGTCGTAAAGCACTTTGGCGTTAACCTCCCGTATGTCCCCCACATAACCTATGTCCTGTCCCTGTGAATATTTCTTGTTTACTTTCAGAAGCCCGCCATCCTTGCCGCTGATTCCGATCGCATTGACGCCCAGTTCCTGTACCATCTGCACCAGCGACTTGTTCACCCTGCCTAAGACCATCTCTGCAATTTCCATCGTTGGTGCGTCTGTTTTACGCAGTCCATTGACAAACTCCGGCTCCATGCCAATCTTGCCTACCCATTTGCTAATTTCCTTGCCGCCTCCATGGACAATAATCGGCTTAAAACCCACCAGTTTTAAAAGTGTCACATCCTTAATGACATCCATTTTGAGTTCATCATCCACCATAGCGCTCCCGCCATATTTTACTACAATAATCCTCCGGTTAAACCGCTGAATATAGGGCAGCGCCTCAATCAGCACTTCTGCTTTCTGTAAAATTTCCTGCATATTTTTATCTTTCATGTGATTTCCTCTCTCTTTCCTTATGAACGATAATCCGCATTGATAGTTACATACTCGTGGGTCAAATCACAGCCCCACGCCGTTGCCTCGGCTTCTCCCATCTTCATATCCACAAGGACTGTCACTCCCTCGTCTGACAGAATCTTTGTTGCTTCTTCCTCACTGTAATCTGCCGCAACGCCATCTTTATAAATCTGAATCCTGCCGGATTTGCTCTCAAAAAATAACTCTATCTTCTCTGGGTCAAACGTTGCCCCGGAATATCCAAGAGCGCATAAAATCCTTCCCCAATTGGCATCATGTCCATAAATTGCCGCTTTCGTCAGGGAAGAACAAATCACCGACTTGGCAAGCATTTTTGCATGCTCTTTCGTATCCGCATGGATAACTCTTGTCTCAAAGAGCGCCGTCGCCCCCTCCCCATCGCCTGCCATCTTTTTTGCAAGCGTTGTGTTGACTTCATGCAATGCCTGCACGAATTTTTCGTAATTTTCGTCTTTGCTTGTAATCTCAGGATTACCAGCCATGCCATTGGCAAGCAACAGCACTGTGTCATTCGTGGATGTATCGCCATCCACAGAAATCATATTATAAGTGTCTTTCACATCCTCACGCAATGCCTCCTGCAGCAATTCCTTGGAGATGGCAAGATCGGTAGTCACAAAGCTAAGCATCGTACACATATCGGGGTGAATCATGCCGGAACCTTTGCACATGCCGCCCACGGTGACCTTCCTTGCCCCTATTTCAAACGTTACCGCTGCCTCTTTGGGCTTCGTATCCGTCGTCATAATCGCACGCGCCGCCATATGTCCGCTTTCCATATCGGCACCTAACTGCGGAATCATTGCCTCTATGCCTGCAGCCAGTTTTTCCATTGGAAGCTGCATCCCGATTACGCCTGTGGAAGCCACAAGCACCTGGTTTGTGAAAATTCCCAGTTCCTTTTCCACTGCTTCTGCCGTCTTCTGGCAATACTCCATCCCCTCTGCGCCTGTACATGCATTGGCAATTCCGGCATTGATGACAACTGCCCCGGCATGCGTCTCTTTTGCAACAATTTGTTTGTCCCATTTTACAGGCGCCGCCTGTACCACGTTCGATGTAAATGTCCCGGCTGAAACTGCCGGAACTTCACTGACAATCATTGCCATATCTGCCCTGTCCTGGTATTTAATTCCCGCCGCCGCTGCCGCTGCAAAGAATCCTTTTGCGGCTGTAACACCGCCCTCTATCTTATTCATTTAATCCTCCTTTACAAGGTAACGGCACGCGACGCATAGCGTCACCTGCCAAGTCGTCGGAAGACATTAAAAAAATGCTTCGCATTTGCCTTCCTCCTTTCACTGGAATGTCGTGGTATGTGCATCATATTCTATTGGAATGTCGTGATGTTCGCATCATTCAACACAAAATCATAGTAATTCAAATCCTCCCGGAAGGTCCATCCTACGCTTTTCCAGAAAGAATTTCCCACTTCGTTCTTCTTAAATGCAATCAGGCATACTTTATTGATATGTTCCTTCTGCAATGCACGCATGGCCATGACTGCCATAGATTTTCCAATTCCCTGCTTCCTATAATCCTCCCGCACGCATACATGGTAAAAGCAGCCCCGCCTTCCATCATGCCCGCAGAGAATCGCGCCTACCAGCTCTCCATCCGCCTCCGCCACCATACTAGTGGTCGGATTTCTCTGAATGAACCGCGCAATGCCTTCCCTGGAATCATCCATGCTGCGGATGCCAAAGCCTTTAATGGTTTTCCAGAGACGGTATACTTTATCATAGTCTTCTTCCCTCATCACCCGCACGCTGGCCGGGACGATAATTTTATCATTTATCTGCATCTTATTTTCCTATTCTTAATGAAATTCCTAGGGGAACAGCGGCACAAGTGTAAGACCCTCATTTTCCGGGAATCCAAACAAAAGATTCATATTCTGTACAGCCTGGCCTGCCGCGCCTTTCACAAGGTTATCAATCGCTCCCATCATGACAATTCTTCCAGTGCGCGCATCAATCTGAAACCCAATGTCCACAAAGTTACTTCCTTCTACCCATTTCGTCTCTGGACATACGCCCTTATCCAGTACACGCACAAAGTATTCATCCTTGTAATAGTTATCGTAAACAGCCTTCACCTGCTCATAATCGGGATACTGAAGGCTGCCGTCTGCCTGTCTGATTTTTTTTAACGACGCATATTCCGTTGCCAAAATTCCACGGTTCATAGGCACCAGATGCGGTGTGAAATTGATGGTAACTTCTTCTCCTGCCGCATAGCTTAACTGTTCCTCAATCTCTGGCGTGTGGCGGTGCGTGGTCACGCCATATGCCTTCATATTCTCATTGACCTCACAGAACAGGTTCGCTGTCTTAGCCCCTCTGCCTGCACCTGAGGTCCCCGACTTTGCATCCACTATCAGCGTGTTCAGATCAATCAGCCCTTCTTTCACCAGAGGATACGCCGTCAATATCGAACAAGTCGTGTAACAGCCTGGATTTGCCACCAATCTTGCCTTTTTCACCTTCCCGCGGTTCACCTCGCACAACCCATAGACGGCTTCCCCAATAAACTGCGGGCTCTTGTGCTCAATCTGATACCACTTCTCATACACCTTTACATCTTTGATACGGTAATCTGCGCTCAAATCCACAACCTTGGTATTTGCCAGAATTTCTTCTGTTAACATGCCCGCCAGAAATCCTTGGGGCGTCGCCGTAAAAATCACATCCACCTGTCTGGCAAGTTCTTCTATATTATCATCCAGACAGCTATCGTCCACAAGCTGAAACATGTTCCTATAAACGCTTGCATATTTCTCTCCAATATAACTTCTGGATCCGTACCATTTAATTTCCACTTCTTTATGTCCAAGCAAAATTCTCACAAGCTCCGCACCTGCATATCCGGTTGCCCCAATAATTCCTGCTTTTATCATACTGATTTCCTCGCTTTCCTTTGCAGCTATCCTCCATCCAACTTTCTTTTGTACTTTTCATACTTTCTTAGTTTAGTATAATTTCTTCCATCCGTAAAGACCTTTTTTGAAATTTTATGAATATTTATGCATTTTATTTTATTTTTATGCACTTGCTATTTCTGAAATAATGTTGTATATTAGTTATTAGTTCATAATCCCATGGAAATTTTCATGAGATTGAATAAAACAAACAGATTAATAAACGGAGGAAACGCAATGAAAGAAAAAGTAATTTTAGCTTATTCCGGCGGTCTGGATACCACTGCCATCATCCCCTGGCTAAAGGAAAATTTTGATTATGAGGTTATCTGCTGCTGTATCGACTGCGGGCAGGACGAAGAACTGGATGGCTTAGAGGAACGCGCCAAGCTTTCCGGCGCTTCTAAATTGTACATTGAGGACATCACCGACGAGTTTGCAGAAGAATATATTCTTCCCTGTGTACAGGCAGGCGCTGTGTACGAGAATAAGTATCTTCTGGGTACTTCCATGGCTCGCCCCGGCATTGCCAAACGCCTGGTAGAGATTGCCCGTAAAGAGGGGGCTACCGCTATCTGCCACGGCGCTACCGGAAAGGGAAACGACCAGATCCGTTTTGAGCTTGGCATCAAGGCACTGGCTCCTGATCTGAAGATTATCGCAGCATGGAGGAGCGACAAGTGGGATATGCAGTCCCGTGAGGAAGAAATCGCATATTGCAAGGCACACGGCATTGACCTTCCCTTCTCTGCAGACAGCAGTTACAGCCGTGACCGCAATCTGTGGCATATCAGCCATGAAGGACTGGAGCTGGAAGACCCGGCATGTGAACCCAATTATGACCATCTTCTGGTACTAGGTGTTTCCCCGGAGAAAGCTCCCGAGGAAGGGGAATATGTAACCATGACCTTTGAGTCCGGCGTACCTAAAACCATCAATGGAAAAGAAATGAAAGTTGCTGATATTATCCGCGAATTGAACCGGCTGGGTGGCAAGCACGGCATCGGAATTGTCGATATTGTAGAAAACCGCGTTGTGGGTATGAAATCCCGCGGCGTCTATGAGACCCCTGGCGGAACCATCCTGATGGAAGCACAGCAACAGTTGGAAGAACTTGTGCTTGACCGCGCTACCATGGATGTAAAGAAAGATATGGGCAATAAGATGGCACAGATTGTATACGAGGGAAAATGGTTCACGCCATTACGCGAGGCAGTACAGGCTTTCGTAACCTCTACACAGAAGTATGTGACTGGTGAAGTTAAATTCAAGCTTTACAAGGGAAATATCATCAAAGCCGGAACGACCTCACCCTACTCCCTCTACAGCGAATCCCTGGCAAGCTTTACAACTGGTGATCTGTATGACCATCATGATGCAGAAGGATTCATTACCTTATTCGGACTCCCTCTGAAAGTCCGTGCCATGAAAATGGCTGAGTTAGAAAAGTAATATATATTTTACATAGTATGACAGCAAAACGGCCGCGCTTACTGCGCGGCTGTTTTGATTCCTATTCACTTTGGTAAAAATGCTTTACGCCTTTGGTAATATCCTCTGCATATACCATACGGCAGCTTCTGGCAATACCATTCTCGTCATACAAAAATGCAATGGCAAGATGTGGCTCATCCGGCACAGCAAACTTATTCTCCACAAGCGCCTCGTCCGGAATTGTTACGTATTTGCCCTTTTTCAACTTATATTTTCCTCTGACAATCGTACCGTCATCAAGCTTTTCTTTTATCTTATAAGTTCCATAGAACAGCCCGTTTTTTACTTTAAATTTCTTATCGGTGTCTACGCTGTCTCCAAAGGCAATTAGCTGACGTCCTTTTCCATTGGGTGCATCTTCGCTCCAACTTCCGTTATATACTTCTTTATAAAGGCTGCCGTCCTCTGTGCGGCTCACATAATACCATATCCCTTTGCCTTCCCGTTCTCCGTCTTTGTAGTCTCCATAATACCATTGTTTACAACTGCACTCTTTAAAGGTATAGAAGCCTATCCCCTTGCTGTTATCCTCTTCCTCCGGGAAATAAATAAAATGCTCGCCATCCCTGACTGACAAAGCCAACTCTTTTACATCGGCGCTTTCCTGAAGCTCATATAACTTCCCGGCGTCATCGCTCTCTATCGCTTCTATGACTGCTTCCATTAGCGGGCGGTAACGGTTTTCTTTTTGCATTTCCTTCGCATCATCTTCTGATACTTTAGTTTTTTTATCTTCTGGAGTCTGTTCTGTCTGCTGCTGGGTTTCCTTTGCAGCTTCCTTCTGCTTCTCTGTGGTACAACCGGTAGTAAAAATTACCGCAAGTGTTAAAAGAACACTTGCCATAGTAATCCTGACCCGTCGTTCCATGATGCTGCCTCCATTCATTTATCTTATTTAATTTTATTTTCTAAGCTGCGCGATAATATCCTCCTTCAATTCCAATGCCATATCTTTCATACGCCGGCTTGCAGACGGAGCTGTAAGCACACTTGCCAAAAACTTGGACGCAATTTCATACTTTTTAAAATGGTATGCCATGTAAGCAAGAAGATAATCAACGGTACTCTGTTCCATGCCGCACATAGGGAACATCTCCTCGGAGATGGCCTTCATAAATCCCTCAAATGCCTGCTGATAAAATTCTTCTTCCTCTTTCTGGCATGCAGCCTTTGTTGCCTTGTCCTCCTGTGTATCCTCTGACAAGGTCTCTATCTTGCCACGCAAAAGCCATGCAATCTTTAAACAGGTATAAGCTTTCTCACTGTCCTTTCCCTTCTTGACAACAGTGTTCACTAGCGACAGCTTGTAGCGGTCAATGGCTTCATCATAATCGTAAGTCTGGTTTTCTTCTTTATTCTCCATATGGAAATTACTTGCAATCTGTTCCTTTATCAATTTCGCCTGACCGGGTGTAAGGTGCTCATAATAACGATTCATTGCCGTATAACCACATGCCGGGCAAGAGGTGACATCATATTTCAATGTGTCGATGTACTGGAATCTCGGGCGTAAATCGCGATCCGGCTCTAAACGTTTCACCCTTCCACTCTTGATTACTTTTGTCTTAAATTTATGGTCACACACTTTACACTGTACCGTCTTATCCAGCAGAAATTCTGACTCTGCCGGAATCTTCTCCTCGGCATGTGTTTCTGATCCTTTTTTATCCTCTTTCTGTTCATCCTCAAACAACTTCATAGATTCTGCAGATTTCAGACCAAATTTCTCCAATCCTGAAAATAAATTCATTACTCTTTCCTCCTCTTTGCGCTACTGATTCTGTGTCGGCAGCTTATAAGAACTCTTTAATGATACGATTCGGTTAAACACCAGCGCATTTTTTCTGGAATCTTTAGAATCTACACAGAAAAATCCTTGTCTTACAAACTGATAACTGTCATAGGGTTGCGCCTCCTCTAACGCAGGCTCTATATAGCAGTCTTTTAAAACAGTGAGTGAATCTGGATTCAGATTCAGACTGCCATCCTCTTTGTTATATACACCTTTCTCCTCGTCCACGAGATTTTCATACAGGCGTACCTCACATTTCTTTGCAAAAGGAGCCGGCACCCAATGAATAGTCCCTTTGACTTTACGCCCACTGAATCCACTCCCTGCTTTTGTCTCAGGGTCATACGTACAATGCACTTCTACTACATTTCCTGCTTCATCTTTCACAAAGCTCTCACATCTGACAAAATAGGCATGCATCAGACGCACTTCATTTCCCGGAAACAGACGGAAATACTTCTTCGGTGGTTCCTCCATGAAATCTTCCCGCTCAATGTAAAGCTCCCGGCAGAAAGGAATCTTACGGCTTCCAAGTTCCTCATTTTCCAGATTATTCGCCGCATCCAGATATTCCACTTCCCCTTCCGGATAATTATCAATTACCAGTTTGATGGGATTAAGTACCGCCATCATTCTGGGCCTCTTTAATTTTAAATCTTCCCTGATACAATATTCTAACATTGCGTAATCCACGGAACTGTTCGCCTTGGATACCCCGCAAAGCTCTACGAACTTCTGAATGGACTCCGGGGTAAAACCGCGCCTGCGCAATGCAGCTATGGAAACAAGACGCGGATCGTCCCATCCATCCACAATCTTATCCTCCACCAGCTTCTTAATATACCGCTTGCCAGTCACAACATTGGTAAGATACAGTTTGGCAAACTCAATCTGCTTCGGCGGATTCTCATATTCCAGTTCGCGTACTACCCAGTCGTACAACGGTCTGTGGTCCTCAAACTCCAGCGTACAGATAGAATGACTGATTCCCTCAATCGCATCCTCAATGGGATGCGCAAAATCATACATGGGATAAATACACCATTTGTCACCAGTATTATGGTGGGTCATATGCGCCACACGATAGAGAACCGGGTCCCTCATGTTGATATTAGGAGACGCCATATCAATCCTGGCACGGAGTACCATCGTTCCGTCCTCGTATCTGCCATCCCTCATATCCTCAAACAATTTTAGATTTTCCTCTACGCTCCTCGCTGTTCCCGGATCTTCCCGCCCCGGTTCCGTCAGCGTTCCGCGGTATTCACGAATCTGTTCTGCATTCAGGTCTGACACATATGCTTTGCCCTTTTTTATCAGTTTAACTGCCGCCTCATACATCTCATCAAAATAATCGGAGGCGAAAAACAGCCGGTCCTCCCAGTCTGCCCCCAGCCATTTGATGTCCTCTTTGATGGATTCTACAAACTCTACCTTCTCTTTGGTAGGATTCGTATCATCAAAACGCATATGAAACTTACCGCCATACTCCTGCGCCAGCCCATAATTTAAAAGAATAGACTTGGCATGTCCAATATGAAGATAACCATTCGGCTCCGGTGGAAAACGCGTCCTTACCGTCTCGCAATGTCCCTCCCTAATATCTTCCTCGATAATCTGTTCAATAAAATTCTTGGAAACCACTTCGCCTTCCATCTATAATCCTCCTGGTGTTTGTTATATTAATATCAAATGTAACAGTTCAGCCCTTATTTGTCAATTCCAGAATCAAAGCCCCGCTGGATTAGCTTCAGCTTCGCCTGATATGCTGATGGGTAAACAGGTGATCCTGGCAGTACTCAAAATTGCCTTCGCATTTTGTGCAGAATCGGAACTGCAGATTCTCCCCGTCCTTCTCCGTCCTTCCGCAGATTGCGCATTTATGCTTGGTAACGCCCTGTACCTGACGCATCTGCTGCCGGTACACCTGCTTGCGCCGTATCTCATGCGGAGATATCCTCCGGTAATTCCTGGTACTGAAAAAGAAAATTAAAAAGTTCATAAGGGAAGCGATAATTGCCACCCTGCCGGCCCAGTTACTGACGATAAACATAAATACCATCCAGACAGCATCTATAATTCCCAGCCATTTTGCCCGGAAGGGGATAATAAAATACAGGCGGAATTCCGTGTTGGGAAAAATAGCGGCATACGCCATAAACAGCGACATCGTCACATAATGCGTGCTGAAATAATTCCCAATCCCTGTCACTGGTATTCCAGCCATGAGATAGTAAATAATATACAGGATGAATGCTCCCAGGACAGAGCACAAAAGCCCGCCAATCAGGTAGATATTATAGCGGAATGTCCCGATTGCCTGCTCAATGGAGATTCCTATAAAGTAATAACACGATATAAAGAAAATCAGGAACAGAATGTTGACAGGCGGTGGAATTAAAAGCCATGATATAAGCCTCCACACCTGTCCATGCAGGATTAAACGCGGCTCCAATGTCAGAAGGATCTGTGCCTCGGGCATCGTATATTGAATGATGAAACCCAGCACCCATGCCCCAATCAGCCAGAAAGTCAGATTCGGAACCGCATATCTGCCAAACTTCCGTTCCATTTTATTTAGAAAATTCATAATGCACCTCACAAGATTTTGTTAGATTTCATTATAAATTTTCTGGAAAGGTTTGTCAACGAAAGGCGTCATTTTCATAAAAACTTTATACTTCTTCCTCCCAGCCTTCAAATTCCTGATAACGGTTTTGTTCCCCCGACCTGGCAGATACCGGCGGTAGAACTGCAGGTATACACAGTTCATCGCCAATCTGCAGATTGTATATATCAACAAATGGATTGGCAAAGATTAACTGCCCTACGCTTACATGATAGAATTTTCCAAGCTGATACAGGCTGTCTCCCCGCTGCACTACATGAATGACTCCCCTGCACGGTCCGCCGGGATAAATTGTTCCAATGGAAATCGGTATTTGTGTTGCCATAATTTTCCCTCCCTGTTTTGTGATGGTCTTTTCTTTATTATATTCAGGGTCCGTCAAACGGTTCTGACCTTCCATTTTCTGCATATATTAAAAAAAGATAAAATCGAAAAAATGAATTGTTTTTTGTTATTTCCTGTCGTATAATATACGGTGTTCGATTTCAGTATCGATATATTATTTAAAATAGGAAGAAATTGCCAAAGTATTTTGGAGGTAATATTTATGAAAACACAAAATTTACATAGGCTTGGCATCGATATTGGTTCAACCACTGTAAAAGTTGCAATCTTAAATTCTCAGAATGAAATGGTCTTTGCCGACTACGAGAGGCATTTTGCCAATATCCGCGAAACACTCTCCCATCTGTTGGCTGAGGCACAGGACGCTCTCGGTAATATATATTTGTCCCCGATGATTACAGGCTCTGGAGGACTTACCCTTGCAAAACATCTGGAAATCCCATTTGTACAGGAAGTAATTGCCGTGTCTTCTGCACTGCAGAACTATGCGCCACAGACAGATGTTGCCATAGAACTGGGGGGTGAGGACGCCAAGATCATCTATTTTGAAGGCGGAAACGTGGAACAGCGCATGAACGGCATATGTGCCGGAGGTACCGGCTCTTTTATTGACCAGATGGCTGCATTGCTTCAGACGGATGCCACCGGTCTGAATACTTATGCTGCAAATTATAGAGCAATCTACCCCATCGCTGCGCGCTGCGGCGTATTTGCAAAAACTGACATCCAGCCTCTGATCAACGAGGGGGCATCGAAAGAAGACTTATCCGCTTCTATTTTCCAGGCAGTTGTCAATCAGACAATTTCAGGGCTTGCCTGTGGAAAACCAATTCGCGGCCATGTAGCATTTCTGGGCGGCCCTTTGCACTTTCTGCCAGAATTGAAGCATGCATTTATCCGCACGTTAAAACTGGATGATGAACATATCATTGCCCCAGACCATTCACACCTGTTTGCCGCCATTGGCTCTGCCCTGAATCACAAGCCAAAGGTAACCATGGAATTGAATGACATCCTTTCAAAGCTTTCCTCCGACATCCATATGGAATTTGAGGTGGAGCGTATGGAGCCTCTGTTTGCTGACCAGGCGGACTATGATAAATTTAAAAAACGCCATGGGAAACATCATGTCATTACCGAGGATTTATCCAACTACCAGGGCAACTGCTACCTTGGCATTGACGCTGGATCTACCACCACCAAGGTCGCACTGGTGGGAGAGGACGGTGCACTTTTGTATTCCTTTTACAGCAGCAACAACGGCAACCCCCTCTCCACGGCAACGCTTGCGCTTGGAGAAATCCATGAACTGCTGCCGGAGGGTGCTCACATTGTCCACTCCTGCTCCACCGGATACGGGGAAGCGTTACTAAAAGCTGCCTTCCTGCTGGATGAAGGAGAAGTTGAGACTGTGGCACATTACTATGCTGCCGCCTTTTTCAATCCAGAAGTCGACTGTATCTTGGACATCGGCGGCCAGGACATGAAATGCATTAAGATCAAGAACCAGACCGTAGACAGCGTCCAGTTGAATGAGGCATGTTCCTCCGGCTGCGGCTCCTTCATTGAGACCTTTGCAAATTCCTTAAATTACTCTGTGGAAGACTTTGCACAGGCTGCTTTGTTTGCTGAACATCCGATTGATCTGGGCACTCGCTGCACGGTATTTATGAATTCCAAGGTAAAACAGGCACAAAAGGAAGGCGCAGACGTATCAGATATATCTGCCGGCCTCGCTTACTCTGTGATAAAAAACGCCCTGTTTAAAGTCATTAAGGTCAGCGATGCCAAAGATCTGGGCAGACATATTGTCGTACAGGGCGGAACTTTCTATAATGACGCAGTTCTCAGGAGCTTTGAGAAAATTTCCGGCTGTGAAGCTGTAAGACCTGATATTGCCGGTATTATGGGAGCTTTCGGCGCCGCCCTCATTGCAAGGGAACGCTATGAGGATAATCCAGAGACCACAATGCTCTCCATAGAAGAAATCAAGAATCTTAAAGTAGAGACGAAGCTTTCCCGCTGCCAGGGCTGTACCAACCACTGCCTGCTCACAATTAACCGCTTCTCAAAAAACCGCAGCTTTATTACAGGAAACCGCTGTGAGAAGGGGCTTGGCAAAGAAAAGAATAAAGAACAGATTCCCAATCTGTTTGAATATAAAAATCAACGCATTTTTGACTACGAACCTTTGTCAGAAAATGAAGCATCCCGCGGTACTGTGGGGATTCCGAGGGTGTTGAATATGTACGAGGACTATCCTTTCTGGGCAATATTTTTCCGTACCCTGAAGTTCCGTACGATGCTTTCCCCGCAGTCTACGCGTCAAATATATGAACTGGGCATCGAATCTATTCCCAGCGAGTCGGAGTGTTACCCGGCAAAACTGGCACATGGACATGTTTCCTGGCTGATTAAACATCAGGCGGATTTCATTTTCTATCCCTGTATTCCTTATGAAAGAAATGAATTTGCCGATGCTGTCAACCATTACAACTGCCCCATTGTCACTTCCTATGCGGAAAATATCAAGAACAATGTGGATGAAATTACTTCCGGCAAAGTGCGTTTCCTGAACCCTTTTATGTCCTTTGACTCGAAGGAAATACTTGCCAAACAGCTGAAACAAGTATTTGCAGAAGAATTTGCCATTCCCCAGGAGGAAACGCAGGCTGCGGTAGACGCGGGCTGGGAGGAGCTCGCCCGCATGCGCGAAGAAATACGGCGCAAAGGAGAGGAAACGCTAAAATACATGCAAGATACCGGACATCGGGGAATTGTCCTTGCCGGACGCCCCTACCACGTAGACCCGGAAATCAACCACGGCATTCCCGAATTGATTAATTCTTATGGTATTGCCGTATTAACGGAAGACTCTGTTTCTCACCTTCAGAAAATAGAACGTCCACTAATGGTTATGGACCAATGGATGTATCATTCCAGGCTGTATGCCGCCGCAAATTTTGTCAAAACCAGAGAGGACCTCGACTTAATCCAGCTCAACTCCTTTGGCTGCGGCCTGGATGCAGTTACAACGGACCAGGTAAACGACATACTCTCGAAATCTGGCAAGATTTATACCTGCCTGAAAATTGATGAGGTGAACAACTTGGGTGCGGCGCGTATCCGCGTACGCTCCCTTCTATCGGCACTCAGGGTCAAGGAGAAACAGAAGAAAGAGCGGAAAATTGTCCCTGCCAAGTACAAACGCGTCGTATTTACAGAGGAAATGCGAAAGAACTATACGATTCTCTGCCCCCAGATGTCACCGATCCATTTTGAGATGATAAAGCCTGCCTTCGCGGTCTCAGGATACAATCTTGTAGTGCTTAATAATGACGGAAAGGCTGCGGTAGATATGGGCCTTCGCTATGTCAACAATGACGCCTGCTATCCGTCCATGATGGTTGTCGGGCAGATCATGGACGCCATTCTTTCCGGCAAATATGATTTAACCCGGACAGCGGTTATTATCAGCCAGACGGGAGGAGGATGCCGTGCCTCGAATTATATCGGCTTTATCCGCCGTGCCCTGGAAAAGGCGGGACACCCTGACATTCCGGTTATTTCGGTTAATCTGAGCGGTCTGGAGGGCAATCCCGGCTTCAAACTCTCCCTCCCCCTGCTTTTGCGCGCATTGTACGGACTTATATTTGGCGATATTTTTATGCGATGCCTATACCGCACCCGGCCTTATGAGGCTGTGGCCGGAAGCGCCAATGCACTTCACGAAAAATGGAAACAGAAATGCATCGCATTCATATCCACTGGGAAAATACCTTCCCATCGGAAGTTTAAACGCTACTGCCGGGAGATTATCCGCGATTTCGACAATCTTGCCATGACGGATGAAGTGAAACCCCGGGTAGGAATTGTCGGAGAGATTTTAGTAAAATTCCTTCCCGCTGCCAACAATTATCTGGTTGATCTTTTAGAATCGGAAGGGGCTGAAGCCGTGATGCCGGATTTGACAGATTTCCTGCTCTACTGCTTCTACAACCTGAACTTCAAGGCGAAGCATTTAGGTACAAAAAAATCTTCCGCCCGCCGTGCCAACCTTGGCATTAAAGTGCTGGAATGGCTTCGCAGCGCAGCCCGCAGTGAATTTGAAAAAAGCCGCCATTTCGATCCCCCGGCGCGTATCCAGACATTGGCAAAATATGCAAGCCCTATCGTGTCCCAGGGTAACCAGACCGGCGAGGGGTGGTTCCTCACTGGAGAGATGCTGGAGCTGATTCATTCCGGCACGAACAATATTGTATGTGCACAGCCTTTCGGCTGCCTGCCTAATCATGTAGTTGGAAAGGGCGTTATCAAAGAAATCCGCCACCAATATCCCCTTGCCAACATCGTGGCCATTGATTATGATCCCGGAGCTTCTGAGGTAAATCAGTTGAACCGCATTAAGCTTATGCTGTCTACGGCACAGAAAAACATGGTAAAACATTTAACATGAGGAAGGACCCAGCGAAGCTGGGAGCCAGACTGTGATGTAAATAATCTTTAGATCATTGAAGTACAATGTCCCCCTGTCTCGTTCTAATAATTAGATCAGTATTATTAGAAACGAAAAGGAGGACATTTTCTATGAAACGCAATAAAATTTTAGCAATTATTGCCGGCCTTGCCATTCTCTTTGGACTGGCCTGTTCCGGTATCATCATCGTACAGGGGATAAGGACCGGGGCATTTCCAGTTACGGCATCTGCCAAAAACAGGCGTTATCCCAGTGCATGGGATCTGGAAAAAACCAAACTGGACGAATTCTCAGATATTTCCATCACACTCAGTTACTGTGATCTCTCCATCCTTCCCGCCGATGGCTATTATCTGGAATACCATATGGACGGCATCTGCAAAGAACCTGCATACGATGTCTCAGGCGGCAGCTTCCGTTTCCAGGAAAGCGCGACCCAGGAAAAATACCGCGGAAACTTCCACTTTTTCTTCAACCCCAGAAGCTTTTACTCCAGCCGGGAATCCTACTATGTGAACCTTTATGTCCCCAAGGAACAGTATTTCAGCCTGCTGACAATAGAAAGCGACAGCGGCAACATAGAAATTGGGGATATTCAGGCAGAACAAGCAGATATTACGGCAGAATACGGAAACCTGGACGCAGACAGCTTTTCGGGCAAAAAACTTTCCATTGTGACAGATTCCGGAAACATAACGCTCGGCACAGTCACCTGTGATGCCTTGGAAATCTCCAATGAATACGGAAATATATCTGCAGACAGCTTTGAGATTGCCCAGAATGCAGCCATCCACTTAGACAGCGGCAACCTTGAGTTATCCAGATTAACCTCTGAACAGCTTACATTATCGAATGAGTACGGAAACTGTACCATAAATGAAACAAACGCAGCAAACAGCAGCATTACTATGGATTCCGGTGTCCTGAAGCTTTATAAGGCAACGCTCGGGGATACTGACATCCATAATGAATACGGAAATATCACACTGAATCTTGCCAATGACGTTTCCGACTACAACTACGACTTAGAAGCAGAATATGGCTCTATCAAAGTCGATGGCAAAAATATGGGTGCAGATGATGACGGTGAAACGTATTACCAGAAAGACAATGGCAAAAAGGACAGTATCTGTATCACTTGTGAAAGTGGAAATATTGATATACACTAAAAACCCCAGGGATAAGCCTTTCCCGGCTTATCCCTGGGTATTACTATGAGAGGAGAGTTTATATCAAAGGTAGTGGCACGCGTCGCAAAGCTCCGCATTTGCCTTCCTCCTCAGACTAACAAATCCAGCGCCTGGTACGGATGCCGCTTCCCGGCAGACTGATAGGCCTCCAGGTTCCGCGCCTCCTGTCTTGCCAAAGCTTTCTGTTCTTCCATTTCCTGCGCCTCTTTGGCTTCTTTCGCAAGTTCCTCCTGCGCCTCCTTAGCCTCTCGCATTTCCTTGGTTTCTTCGGCAAGCTCCTCCAATTCCTCTGCATTTTCTTCTACAGCATCGATTTCCTCTGCAAGGTCTGAGACGTCTTCCATCATTTCTTCCATCAGACCATCGCCCTCGTCTGTACCCAGAGCTTCTTCGGCCATATCCTCGCGTCTCTCTTCCGCAGTCTTTGCCTCCATTTCCTCGGCAGCTTCGGCAATCTTCTCGCCCAGTTCCTTCGCCTCGTCCATGATATGCCACATCTGTTCGTTGTTAAATGCTTTTTTTGCCGCCGCAATCTCATCCTCATAACTGTGCAGCGCATCCAATTTCTTGGCGATCTCCTCCTCAGAATCGCATTCCTGATTCTTGAGGTTCTCCTTCTGCTTTTCCCAGAAAGCCACCTCACTTTGTGTCTTCTGCTGCCGTTCTGCCTTCTCCTGTGCACTCTTTGATACGGCATTCTGCAACACAGGCAGATTTCCTGCAAAGACGGATCCGCCCTTTGCGTATGCGTCTTTGCCTATATTTGTCAATGATATATTCATGCGCCCGCCTCCTAAAACTTATCGCAACCCGGTTATGAATGATTAATATGCATTCGGCATTACAATATTCTTAAAATAGATTTCGGCATAAATTGGGAAATCCTTTACCTTCTACAGCGTCTATTCGTTCCTTTCTTTCTTCTCTTTGCGCAATTCTGCGATTTTTCTTTTTGCTTCCTCCAAATCCTTGCAGCCATCCACAATCATTTCTACCATCTGTAAAATTCCATCATACTGCCTGTCTGTCATAACCTCTACCATATTCTTTCCTCCATATTGTCACATTTATTTATGCATATAGTCCACATGGAGCAGATCGTGCTCGCGGTTCTTGAGTAAATCCTTATACAGGGAGTCTACCACCGGATTGTCCTCGCTGCGCTTAATCTGCAGCGCCTTGTCATTCTTGTAAAGCCCTTCGGCACGCATCCGCTTCTCTGTGGAACGTGCAAACGGCTGTCCGGCACCGGCAACGCATCCACCGGCACATGCCATAACTTCCACGAAGTCAAACTGCTCCTCGCCGCTCTCAATCTTGCGTATGAGCCTGTCAGCATTCCCAAGACCGCTGACAACACCGATCCTTACGGTCCGTCCATCCAAGTCAACCGAAAATTCCTTCGTGCCTTCCATACCGCGGACGCCGCTAAACTCTATCTCCTTGAGCGCCTTGTGGCTCTTATCCTCTACGACCTTGCGGACTGCGGCTTGTACATGAGGAAATGCGGCGTCACCTCTATGCCGCCGTTGGCCAGCGCGCCGTAGAAGCGCACCATCTGCAAGGGTGTCACCGATATGCCCTGGCCGAAGCTCACGTTGTAGCCCACGATGCGGCCCCAGTTGTTGAAGTCCTGCAGGTAGCCGGCCATCTCGCCGGGGTAGTCCACGCCCGTGCGCTCGGTGAGGTTGTACTTCAGGATGGCCTCGTACAGGTTCGAGAAGCCCAACTTCTCAGCCGCCAGCGATATGC
>CAPQSW010000005.1:41733-43921 GCA_948688495.1 uncultured Lachnospiraceae bacterium
ATCACCCCGGCGCCTGAGAAAATGGAGAACGGCATATCGTATGCTTCGGGTTCCAGACGGTCAAAACGGATGCCAATCTCTTTTAACATGCCAATCACTTCCTCAGAGGTCAGCACATAATCTACATATGGGATACCGTCTTTCTTAAACTCATCCCTGGACGCCTCATATTTTTTGGCTGTACAGGGCATAATTGCCACAGATACCGTCTCCTTGTGCTCTTTTTTATCTAATTTCTTATAGTATTCCTTGATGACTGCTCCAAACATCTGCATTGGAGACTTGGATGTCGAAACATAGGGCATGAGATGCGGATACTTTGTCTCCACAAAGCGTATCCAGCCAGGGCAACAGGAGGTGAACAGCGGATATTTGCGCCCTTCCTCTTCCAGCCTCTCCACAAGCTCCTCAGATTCCTCCATGATCGTCAAATCCGCGCCCACTGAAGTATCAAAGATAGCATCTACGCCCAGCATACGCAGGGAGGCAATCAATTTACCAATCGTATTCTCCCCCGGATCGTAGCCATATGCCTCTCCGATTGCCACGCGTACCGCCGGCGCAATCTGTACCACCACCCGCTTATCAGAGCTGTGAATTGCCTGCCATACATCATGCGTGTCATTCTTAATTGTAATCGCGCCTGTCGGACAGACTGCTGCACACTGTCCACAGTTGACACAGTTCGTATCTGCAATGTCCCTGCCAAATGCAGTGGAAATCTCCATATCAGAGCCACGGTGTGCAAAATCAATCGCTCCCACATGCTGAATTTCACTGCATACACGGACACAGTCCCCACAGAGAATGCATTTGTTGGGATTGCGCACAATTGCTTTGGAAGAATTATCAATCGGACGTATTGGATTCGTATTTTCAAACCGCACATTTGGGATTGAAAAACGGTTTGCAAGCTCCTGCAATTTACACTTTCCATTCTTCTCACACGTGGTACAGTCTCTGCAGTGTGCGGCTAAAAGCAGCTCTAAGATTCGCTTCCTGTGATAATAAAGCTGCGGTGTATTCGTGCGGATTTCCATACCATCCTTCGGCGGTGTGGAACAGGACGCTACAATGCCTCCCCGGTTATCCTCCACCACGCACATACGGCACGCTCCATAAATGGACAGATCCGAATAATAACAAAAAGTTGGTAAAATAATTCCTGCCTTGCGGATAACCGCCAGGATATTTTTCTCATCGGTGAACGGTACACGCTCTCCGTCAATGATCATATATTTTTCCATGTCCGTTCCCTCCTACACTTCTTTTACCGCGTGGAAATTACAGCCTTCCTTGCAGGCTCCACACTTAATACATTTGCTTGTATCAATGGTAAACGGTTTCTTAATCTCACCGGAAATTGCGCCCACTGGACAAAGTCTTGCACATTTGCTGCAGCCTTTACACAATTCCGGATCAATCTGGAGGGTTACAAGCGCCTTACACTGTCCTGCCGGACACTTTTTATCCTGCACATGGGCAATATACTCATCCCGGAAATACTTCATCGTGCTGACAACCGGAGATGCCGCCGTTTTACCCAGCCCGCACAATGCTGTAGCGGAAATGGTAGACGCCAGCTCCTCTAAGAGCGTAATATGCTGCATTGTTCCGCGTCCCTCGCAGATGTCGTTCAACAACTCTAACATCCGTTTCGTACCCTCGCGGCACGGAATACATTTTCCACAGGATTCATTCTGTGTAAAGTTCATAAAGAATCTTGCAACTTCCACCATGCAGCTCTTGTCATTCATAACAACAAGTCCGCCGCTTCCAATCATAGCCCCTACTTTCTTGAGGGAATCAAAATCCAGGTGCAAATCCAGGTGGTCTTCTGTAGCGCTGATACAGAGACATCCGCCGGAAGGTCCGCCAATCTGCACTGCCTTAAAGTCGCCGCCCTTAACGCCGCCTCCAATGTCAAAAATGACTTTGCGAAGCGGAGTTCCCATAGGCACTTCAATCAACCCGGTATTCATAACATTTCCGGTCAGGGCAAATGCCTTCGTACCGTGATTATTATCGGGTCCGATGGTCTTATACCACTCAGCCCCCTTCAAGATAATCGGCGGCACATTACAGTAAGTCTCCACGTTATTTAACACGGTCGGTTTCTCAAACAGACCTTTCTCAACGGTACGCGGCGGCTTTACCCTTGGCATTCCTCGGTTGCCTTCAATGGAAG
>CAPQSW010000005.1:43956-59502 GCA_948688495.1 uncultured Lachnospiraceae bacterium
AAAATCAAACCCGGAACCTAAAATATTCTTTCCTAACAGCCCCTTCTCCTCAGCCTTGTTAATGGCTGTCTGTAAACGCTCCACAGCCAGAGGATACTCCGCACGCACATAAATATAACCGTAATGTGCTCCTGTTGCTATTCCGGCAATCAGCATGCCCTCTATCACGCGATGGGGGTCGCCTTCCATCATGCTTCGGTCCATAAATGCGCCGGGGTCACCCTCGTCACCGTTACAGACTACGTATTTAATTTCTTCCTTCTGTGCCAGCACCTGCGCCCATTTGCGGCCGGTGGGGAATCCTCCGCCGCCTCGTCCACGCAAACATGCCTCGTTTACTTCATCCACAATCTGTTGCGGTGTCATATCAAACAGTGCTTTTGCCACTGCACTGTATCCGCCCACTGCTATGTATTCTTTGATGGATTCTGCATTGATTCTTCCGCAGTCTTCCAGTGCCACACGTGTCTGCTGTTTATAAAACGGAATATCATCCTGCTTTTCATAGGCTTCCCCATCCTGGTCATGGTATACGAGACGTTCAATCACCTCATCGCCTATGATACTCTTTTCAATAATTTCCTCACAATCTTCCACCTTCACCTTAACATAGAGAATGCCCTTAGGCTCAATGCGGAGCAAAGGACCCATCTCGCAGAATCCGTGACAGCCGGATTTCTTAAGGCCAACACTCTCATCATGCGGCTCTTTCTCCAATACCAGGGAGCATTTAATTCCGCGTGCAATGAGAATCTCCTGTAACTTTGCAAAAATGTTCAAAGAACCTCCGGCAACACATCCGGTACCGGCACAAATTAAAATCTGCTTCTTCTGGGTCTTTAAGGACGCCGCGTATTCCTTTCTTCTCGCTTCCAGCTCTTTTCTCGTGTTAATTCTCATCAGAAGCCTCCTCTCCGACATCCCCGCCTTCCTTAAGTTCCTTAATCAATTCCCTTGCCTTCTCCGGTGTCATTGCAGGGTGCACCTCGTCATTGACCGTACAGACTGGTGCCAGTCCGCAGGCACCCAGACAGGATACGGTCTCCACGGTAAACATCATATCATCCGTGGTCGGCTTTGCCTCGGTCACACCCAAAAGACCACGGATCTCGTCTAAAATCGCTGTGGACTTGCGCACATGGCAGGCTGTCCCATCACAGATTTTGATGACATATTTGCCCTTGGGCTCCAATGAGAAATTCTCATAAAATGTCGCTACTCCGTACACTTTTGCTTCACTCAAATCCAGCTTCTTTGCAATGTAGCAGAGTGCATCTTCAGGCAGATAACGATATACCTTCTGGATATCCTGCATAATCGCAATTACTGCTGTCTGGTTGTAATCGTGAGATTTTAATATCTCATCCAATACTTTCCGCTCCTTTGCTTCCAAACCTTCTCCTCCTTAAATTTTCTTCTGTGTCGTATCTTTAGTATAACATCATCCGACGTTTATCTCAATGTAAAATATGAGTATAAATTTAAATAATCTCCTTCTTCTTCCATCCCCCCTGGAAATACCTTATCAGCGTAATCACAAGCCCCACGCTCCAGCCGACCGGATTGGCCCACATGATGATCATACCCTGCGTCACGTCAGCCAGGGCATAAGTCAGCGCCACCCTGGTAACCAGGTTACAGACGCTGCTGGATAAGAACCATCCCATATCCGCCGCCCCGCGCAGCACGCCGTTGCTGACATTCATGCTTCCCATAACAAAATAGAACATGGAAACGGTGCTCAGATAATTTACTCCAATCGAAATTGCCTCAGCGCTGGCATCCGTATCCAAAAACAGCCCCACAAAGCTTTCCCCTGTAAAATGCAAAACTACAGCTATGAGAAGTCCAATACCTGCCGCCATTACAAGACAAATCCGGTATCCCACGGAAATGCGCTCCGGCTTCTTTGCTCCCATATTCTGCGCCACATAGGTGGACATTGCATTTCCCACCGCCACCATGGGAACGATGGCAATGCCGTCAATCTTGGTCGCCGCCGTATAGCCAGCGAGAAATGTGGAACCAAAACGGTTGACCGCCGACTGGATTAAGAGCATCCCCACCGATACAATCGACTGCTGCACAACTGTAGGAATGGCAACCTTTACCATATTTACCAAAAGCTCCACATCAAATCTGGCATATTTTTCCGTCTCAATCCTCCGAAGCTTGCGCATCAGAAAAAAGAAGGACAAAAAAGCTGACAACGCCTGTGAAATCAGCGTCGCCCACGCCACACCCGGCACGCCCATGTGCAGCTCTGCTACAAAATATAAATCGAGCACAATATTTAACAGGGAAGAAAACATCAAAAACAATAGCGGCTTTCGGGAATCCCCAAGTGCATTAAAGATAGCAGAAAATGCATTGTATAAAAAAAGAAATGCAAATCCGAAAAAATAAATCTGCATATATTCCGCCGCATCCTTGAAAATGTTTTCCGGCGTCCCCATCAGGCGCATCAGACCGCGGTTGATAACAACGCCAAGCAGACTTAAAAATATACTGAATCCAAGGATAGACCATAGCGCCGTCGAAATTGCCGTCTTCATTTTCTCAAACTGATTAGCGCCAAACAACTGTGAAATGACTACAGAACAGCCAACTCCAGTACCTATCGCCACCATCACAAAGAGCATGGTAATTGCGGTGCTGGCCCCCACCGCTGCCAATGCCTCCTCGCCTACTACATTCCCCACAATAATGGAATCCATGATATTGTAAAACTGCTGGAACAGGTTGCCCGCCACCATCGGCAGGGTAAACCCAATCAGAGCTTTTGTGGGATTCCCGCTGACCATGCTTCCCTTCAACTGTTCTTCCATTACGCTCTCCTAACTTCTTAGTGAATCAGGTTTCATCCATATCGGTATCAATTTGCTCTATCTCCTGTCTTGACATACGGAAACATTCCATAATTTTGGGAGAGAAAACGCCGCATTCCCCGCCAAGGATCATATAATACGCCTTCTCTCTGGAATAAGCCCTCTTATATACGCGTTCACTGATCAATGCATGATAAGCGTCTACCACCGATACAATCTGCGCGGAAATTGGTATCTCATCTCCTTTCAGTCCTTCTGGATAACCATTCCCATCATAACGCTCATGGTGATATTGGCAGATTTCCATGCTTATTTTATGGTACAGGGGAGTCTGCAAATCTTTCATCATCTTCATAATTTCACATCCCTTTGCAGTATGTGATTTCATGTAGTCCGTCTCCTCTTTTGTCAGTTTCGCCGGTTTATACAATACATGGTCAGATATCAACAGTTTCCCAATATCCCGCAGGGAAGATAATTCCGCTATAACATCCACTTCCTTATCTGTCAGTTTATATTCCGGATAATTCTGCTGTACCTTTTTGCCGATAATTTTGCTAATCTCCCTCGTAATCTGTACATTGTCCATAAATTCCGGATAATTACGCTCCAAAATATTACAGATAATGTCAATCATCTTCTCGTTGACTTTTTTTAATTTCTCTGCCTGTACTTTCATCACCGAATACTGCTTGCTTAAAATCTCATTCTGTTCCTGAACCTTCTGCTCCATCTGATTCTTGTGCCGATACAGGGATATATTATTCCTCACACGATTTTTAACCACATCCGGGTCAAAGGGTTTCCTGATTAAATCAGAGGCCCCCATCTGAATACACTTCTTCTCCACATCCGTAGAATGCTCCGCCGTAACTATCAACACTGGAATATGGGCCAGCCATCCCTTTTTCTTCATCGTCTTTAAGACTTTGCTGCCGTCCTCTCCAGAAAGATGCCAGTCCAGAAGAACGACTGCTACCTCTGCATGATGCTTTTCCAGAAGCTGCAAAGAAGTCACACTGTCGTCTGCCTCCAATATCCGGTAATCCGCCTGAAACATCTCTGCCAGAATCATGCGGTTGCTTTCCAAATCATCGACAATCAATATTTTATTCCGTTCCATCTATGTCCTCCTTAATTCCGAAATACGCCTATTTCCTTGAATGAACGCCGCACAGTAACATTCTGGACTGCATTTGCTGCGCTCCAGCGCATGCCATTCATCTGCACCACAGTACCGGCATTAAGAATGCCGCGCACAAGCATTTTTGCCTCCTCTGCTTTGCTGCGCCTGCCCTCCAGCTCTTTGGTATATTCCTGCTGCTGTTCCATCTGTTTGCGTTTGATATAAGTTGCCTGCTCCACCTTGAGATAAATTTCCATCTCATTACGCACCTCCGGCGGATACTGTTTCTGCAATTTCCTGTATGCCTCCTCAAAAATTGCCAGCTCAGACTGAAATTTCTTTAACTTGATGTCCGCTTCTTCTTCCTCCTGAATCATTGCCTGATTCATTCCAAGGGAAATGTTTGTCAAAAGCCCTGCACGGTTTCCGATATGATGCGCTTCAATTTTATATACTGCCGCCGCATTTCCTCCGATAATCGCTCCTTTGCTGCCGGAAATAACAATCTCCTTTCCAGATTCCAGCTTGCTGTTCATCACATAATTGGCATAGATTCCCTCTCTGGCAACCAGTGACGCTCCCTCAAAAAATTTGCCATGAATTTCTCCGCCGGACTTTACCACTGCATAACCGCCTCCAGATACGCCATTTTTAATGACAATCTTCTTCCCGCTCTGCAAATGCGCAGCCTCCACATTTCCTTCAACAACCAACTCATCCGCCGCCTGAATCACCACGCCGCTGCCGACATTGCCCCGCACCCAGATACTGCCGTTAAACCGCAGGTTTCCTGTGGAAATCGTCACCTCATCCACTACCATAAGCGGTTGGATGATAATCTTATTATCCTTCAGTTCTATCTTGCCGGATTCTCTGGCAAGATAGGTCTTTTTATCCGGTGAAAGCAAAAATCCCCGCCCTCTGAGAATTTGCTTTTCCTGTCCGCCATGCGCTGGAATCTCCGTCCCATCCACCGCCCTGCCGCTTTTCCCCGGCAAAGCTGCATGATACTCCGCTATGATCTGTCCTGCTTTTACCTGCTCAAAATAAACGGTATTCTGGTAATCAACAGAACCATCTTTACGAATTGCGGGAATCTGGGGGATTCCGGTTCTGAAAAAGAATTCATAATACCCATCCTTCCCCCGCTCGGGACTTATCCCCTCCGCCACGAGAAAACGGTTGGTAGACTTATCCGCCTCTTTGAGATATTTTTCAATATTATCATGACGGATACCAAAAATAACGTTGTTTTTCTCCAGAAGGCGCAGAATATCATCCTTACTTTTACAGGAACCTTTTTCCAGTGTCACATACGCCTCCATCTTGTTTGAATTAACAGTTATCAGACATTCCGATGCAAGTTTTGCCTGTTCCTCCAATACTTCAAACTGAAAGTTCTCACTGATCCGTTCTTCTTCCTGCCGCTTATCGTCTGCCTGCTTTTTCTTCATTTGTTTTCGAATCTGCTCCATATCTTTTGCAGAATACATCATACTCATATAGGCAGAAACGTCCAGTCCTTCCTCAAGCCCCAGGCGGATCTCCCTCATCTGCTGCCAACGGTATAATTCTTTGGCATACACAGACACATCCAAACGCTGTTCCAGTCCCAGGCGGATTTCCCTCATCTGCTGCCAGCCGTAATTAATCTTTGCATATACGGACACGTCCACGCCTTCTTCTACGCCAAGGCGGATTTCACGAATGGATTCTCCCAGAAACTCCATCATCAGATACGGAGTTACATCCGCCTTATTCTCCAGTGCCAGACGAATTTCTTCCAGTTGATCCGGTTCATACCCATCTTGTATATATGGAAGAATATTTACTTTTCCTTGTTTCGCCTTACGTATCTGGCGAAGATAACCCGCCGACAAATACCGAAAGTCCACTAGCTTTATCCCTTCCTGCAGACCCTTACGTATCTGGCGCATTCTGTCATAAGAAATTTCTTCGTCCGCGTACACGGACACATCCAGCCCCCGCTCCAGTCCCTTCTTTATCTCCTCCATCTGAAACCAGTCATACTTTACGGAAGTATACCAGGATACATCCAGTCCCTTCTCAATCCCCTGACGTATTTCCTCCAGCTGCCCCTCGTCAAATCCCATAGATTCATACTTTTTCATCAACTGATTTTCCATTTTCCACCTCTGCCTCATTATTAATGTATGCCATATAATTTTATGATAAATACACCGAACTGTCAACTGACATATCCTGTTTATAAACTTTTAATAATTCCCTCATCCCTTGATTTTACTGTATTTACCAGCTTTTGTTAGCACTCATTGTCAAAGAGTGCTAATTTTCTATTGACTTTTCCGGGCGCGGGTATTACAATCTTTTTTAGATTAATTGAAAACAAGCAGCAGATATAAAATAACAGATGAAGGAGTGTATGATATGAGTAACAAACACGGAAACCTTTCGATTAACAGCGACAATATTTTTCCCATTATAAAGAAATGGCTGTATTCCGACCACGATATTTTCTACCGCGAATTAATATCAAATGGCTGCGATGCCATTACGAAGCTGAAAAAGCTGGATTTGATGGGAGAATATGAGCTGCCGGATGATTATGAACCCAAGATTCAGATTCTTGTAAACCCGGAAGAAAAGACCCTGAAATTTATCGACAATGGACTTGGCATGACTGCCGACGAAGTAGAGGAATATATTAACCAGATTGCCTTCTCCGGCGCTTCCGATTTCTTGGAAAAATATAAGGACAAGGCAAGCGAGGAGCAGATTATCGGACACTTTGGCTTAGGCTTCTACTCTGCCTTCATGGTTGCCGACGAGGTCCACATCGATTCCCTCTCCTACCAGAAAGACGCCGCCCCTGTACATTGGACATGCGACGGCGGTACAGAATTTGATATGTCTGACGGCTCCAAGACTACAGTTGGAACAGAGATTACGCTGTTCTTAAACGAGGACTGCCTGGAATTTGCCAACGAATACCGCGCAAAGGAAGTGATAGAGAAATACTGCTCCTTCATGCCGACCGCCATCTATCTGGCAAAGGAAAATGCGCCGGAAGAATATGAGACAATTCCTGCCGATGAAGTGACAGAAAAAGACACTGTAATTGAAAATATTGTAGAAGAAGCCAAATTCGAGGAAAAAGAAAACGAGGACGGCACCAAAGAACAGGTGGAGGTATCCCCGCGCACAGAAAAGGCAAAGATTATCAAACGCCCAGTTGCCTTAAACGACACGCATCCGCTGTGGACAAAGCACCCCAACGATTGTACCGACGAGGAGTACAAGACCTTTTACCGCAAAGTTTTCCAGGATTACAAAGAACCATTGTTCTGGATTCATCTGAACATGGATTATCCGTTTAACCTGAAAGGAATCTTATACTTCCCCAAGATTAACACGGAATACGACTCTATCGAGGGAACCATCAAGCTATACAACAACCAGGTATTTATCGCGGACAATATCAAAGAAGTTATCCCGGAATTTCTGATGCTGTTAAAAGGTGTCATCGACTGTCCAGATCTGCCTTTGAATGTATCAAGGAGCGCACTGCAGAATGATGGATTCGTACAGAAAATTTCTGATTACATCACAAAGAAGGTCGCTGATAAATTGAGCGGCATGTGTAAGACTGACAAAGAATCCTATGAGAAATACTGGGATGACATCAGCCCCTTCATTAAGTTTGGCTGCTTAAAGGATGAGAAATTCTGTGACAAGATCAACGACTATATTTTGTTCAAGAATCTGGACGACAAGTATCTGACTTTACCGGAATGCCTGAAGGTGGAGGAAGAATCTGCAGATCAAGAAGCCAACAGTGATGAAACTGGCGACAACAATAAAACGGAAAATACCGATACTGCTTCTGGTACAGACAGTGCAGACGCGGGGCAAGACGATGATACAGAAAATGATAAGGATACGCGTAAGTCCATCTACTATGTAACCGACAGACAGCAACAGGGACAGTACATCAATATGTTCAAAGAACAGGGCATGGATGCTGTAATCTTAGACCATAATATTGACACTTCATTTATCACCCAGTTGGAGCGCCGAAACGAGAAAATCAAATTTGTCCGCATTGACGCTGATTTAACCGATTCCATGAAAGAAGAAGTGCCTGTGGAAGACTTAAAAGAGGCAAAAGACACGCTGACAGAAACTTTTTGCAAAGCGCTTGGCAACGACAAATTAAACGTAACAGTAGAAAAATTGAAAAACGCCGACATTTCTTCCGTCATCACACTCTCCGAAGAAGGCAGGAGGATGCAGGATATGATGAAGATGTACGGTATGGCAGGCATGGATCCTTCCATGTTCGGCGGTGACCAGACATTGATCTTAAATGCTAACCATGCACTGGTCCAGTATATCTTAGAGAACAAAGACTCCGAGCATGTTCCGGTATTCTGCGAGCAGCTCTATGACCTGGCAGTTTTGAGCAACCATCCGCTCTCACCGGATGCCATGAGCAAATTTGTCACCAGAAGCAATCAGATTATGCTGTTGCTGGCAAAATAAACAATCTGGTCTCATTTGTTTGATTTTTTGTCAAAAATGTTTATAATGGGAAGCAGGGATAACCTGTTTCCCATATTTTATGCGCAGGGGATAAAAACCTTCCCTGCTCAAATATTTATTTTAGGAGGCGATACTATGACAAAAGTATGCATAAAAACAAAAATTGTTTCTCTTTTAATCATTCTTACTCTGGCAGTCTCACTGTTTCCCATCTCATCCCAGGCAAAAACACGCCCGGCAGATGTAAAAAAAGCAAGCAGTGGCAACATTCTTGTTGGAGTTACCGGAACTTACGAAAAAGTAAGTAATACGAAAATCCTAAATAGGATTAATGAAATCCGCAAAGAAGCATGCACAAAAGGGTACCCCAATCCGGCAACCGGCAAAAAACTCAAACCATCGGACTATGTACCCATGAAGTGGTCTTCCAACTTAGAGTGGATTGCACAACTGCGTGCCGCAGAATGTACAGTCAACGAAGGTCACTCCCGTCCAAACGGCAAAAGCTGTTTCAGCATAAAGTATAAGAATGAACAGAGTTTTGCGGAAAATCTGGCATGGAATTATTCCGGTCTGATGTACGGAATCGAACAATGGTATAGTGAAAAGGACGATTGGGTAAAACAAAATAGCAATGCCGTGACTGGACATTATACCAGCCTGATCAACCCAAACTATAAGTTTGTCGGACTTGGTTCTTTTGTCCGCAGCAGCGGCGGCTGGTATGGGATTTCCGCAGAGTTTGGCTATTATACATCCGGTTCCCAGGCACAGTCCAAATTGAAAGGCAAAACCACCCAGACCATCGAAGTTATAAAAAAGAACACGGCAAAGATGAAATTAAATGCTCCATCAAGCATAAAACGCAAAAAAAGCAAACAATTGACGATTACCTGCAGCGTTACTTATCCAGGGATTATGGGCGGGAATAATACGACCAAAGCAAGAATTTCCAAAAATGTTACCTGGAAATCTTCCAAACCCTCTGTACTTACCATCACAAGCAATGGAAAAATCACTGCCAAAAAGGCGGGAAAAGCTGTCATCACTGCCAAAGCAGGCGGGAAAACACTACGGAAAACAATTACTGTTAAAAAATAAGGAAATCCCTTAGAACTACAGCTCCCCCCGTAAGAATCGTTGAAATTCCCCCAGGAATTGCCTTTCACTGAAAGAATGACAATTCTTGGGGGATTTCCTGTACAGATGGCAACGATTAATTGCTCTCTCTATCCATTAAAACACAAGCCCTGTATGCGACAGTAATTCCTGCATTTTCTTTTTGCTCAATTCTTTTATTTCCTGTATCTCATCCTTCTTATTCCGGCGGACTTCAAGATATACTGCCACTTCCCCCGGGGCGTCATAAGTCGTCAGATACCGGCCCTTATCATAGAAAACTGCAACCGTCTTTCCCCGATACTTCCACGCTCCGGTATGCGCATCTGCCGTAATGCCGTAAGAAGCATATTCCGCCGGAACATCTACATCCTCTATAATGCCCTGCTCGCTGGCAACGGCTGTTGCCTCCTGGTACTCAGGCGTAACCTCTGTTTCATTTATTTGTTCCCTGTCAGCATAAACTTCCTCATCATTTCCCGCTACGGCCGTTGCGTCATCTATCTGCACACTGGCATCCTCCGTCTCGCCTTCCTCGATCATCACAGTTGTATCATCCGTCTGCTCGCTGGCATCGCTGACTGTATCGCTCGCCACGGCTTCATTGATATAATCCACATAATACGCTGTTTCCGCGGTTCCCTCTTGCGCCTCGGCATAACAACTATCCTGCTCCATCCTGCCTACGGCAGAGGCAGACGTAGCAAATACCATAATAATTCCTGCTGTCAGAACCCCCGACAACACCCCTATCACGATTGGTTTCTTTTTCTCTTTCATAATGGCAACCACCCTTTCTTCCATTGCATTTTTACAAAAACTGTTTCCCCAGGACATCCAACGTCCTTTCTGCTCCTCCATATCAATCAGTGTATTCGCATAGGCCGCGCGCATATCTCCTCCCAGGTATCTGATTACATGCGCATCACAATCAAGTTCTATATCCCGGTTCGCCAAAACGAGCATCACCCACACCAGCGGATTAAACCAATGGATACAGCATAACAGCACCAAAAGCATCTTTTTAAGGGCGTCAAAGTGACGGATATGCATATACTCATGGAGCAACATAAACCTTAACTGCTCAGGCTGTTCATCTCTCCATGATTTCGGCAGCACAATCACCGGATGCACAATCCCATATGTCAGAGGCGTCAAAGTCATTTCCCATTGGCGGATTGTCACCTTCCGCCTGACGGGACACATTTCTGTCCACGCCTGAAACTTGGAATCCCCAAAGGATTCTTCAAGCGGAAGCGCTGTCTGAAACTCCCTGTGCCACTTCACATAAGAAATTATGTAATACAATGCAATGAAAGCCGCACCCGCCGGATAAAGAAACATCCATAAGGATTGCATACCCATTGCTTCTGCTTTTCCACCATCTTCCCCCTCGTATACCGCAATACCTGACATGTCTTCCCCATTCACATCGGAAAAAATATTTTCAGTTGTCTCACTGACAAATAACTTCTCCATATACATTTCTGCGAGAGAATAAATGCTGAACTGTGAGGGTATGGTAAACGGAATCATCAGCCGCAGAAAGGCCGCCAGCCATAGCACCTGAAATACTTTTCCTGGAAGCCTGTTCCTAAAAAAACTGCGTAGAATTACAATTACCGCAATCAAAACACCACCGGAAATACTCATGCTCCACAAACTCATACTACACACCTCACGAAAGCTCTCCGACGATTTTCTTCAGATTGTCAATCTGCTCTTTTGACAGCTTTTTGCTGCCGAGCAATGCCGCAAATAATTTATCTGCAGAACCGTCATAAACCTTGTTAATCAGCTCATCTGTCTCTGCCTTTTGCACTTCCTCCTTAGAAATCAGTGCATGGCACATAAACTTCGGTTCCGAACGCTCGATGGCTCCTTTCCCTATGCACCGCTTTATCAAAGTGTAAGTCGTGTTCTTGTTCCATCCTACTTCTTCCCCAAGCACATCAGAAATATGTTTTGCTGTCGTATCACCTTCCCTCCACAACACATCCATTACCTTTAATTCAGAATCAAATAATTTCACATCCATACAAGTTCCTCCCAGAAACTACTGCAGTAGTTTGATGCTCTTATACTACTACAGTAGTTTTCTTTTGTCAATAAAAATTTTCTTCCATACAAAAAGGAGTGTCGTTTTGACACCCCCAATTCTTTTTCATTTACCGGCATAATACTTCACCTACTACCACGTACAATACTTCTCATATACCTGAAAAAAACTGTCCGTCTTTACCTCCTCATCAATTTCCACCTTCACTTGCTCCCAGACTTTTTCATTAAATTCAGAAGGCAAATCAATCAGAAACCCCTGGTACACATCATCAAAGGCTTCCTTCCTCCGCTCCTCCAAAATCACAGACTTGTTATCATCTGTCCGCTCCTGGTCATAGTGGTTGATACATTTGATAAAATAATACCCATCCTTTGTCTTGATTTGTTCACTGACTTCATCATTATCCAGGGAAAAAACAATGTCTGCCATTTCCTTTTCTATGTTATTTTTACTGAAAAACACTTCGGTCTTGGCAATTTCATTATAATGGTTGGCAACCGTAAGGAAATCATTGCCCTCCTTCAACTGCTGTGCAACCTCATCCGCCTTTTCTTTCTCAGAGACAAAAATCTGCTCCGCCTCCATGACCCGCGCCTCCTCATCACTGACTTCGTCGCTGACGCCCTGGGTCAAAAACGTATAAAGCTTGTTGGCAAGCCCATAACGCGTATACAAAATCTCAATATCCGCCTGCTTTACCTGCATGTATTCCTTCTCCTCGGTATTCAAGGAGCCGTAATATTCCTCTGCTGCTTCTTTTATTTTAGCCTGTTCATCTTCTGTGAGGGCAATTTCCTTTTCCTGTGCCAGATAATCCATCGCCATAATCTGCGCCAGCCTGGAAATCGTAAGGTCTTTGACATAATCCTCCAGCTTATTATCCTTGAAATCATGTTTCCATAACTCAATGCCGTACATCATATCATAAATATTCTGATAATTTGTCAAAACTACCCGCGCCTGCGGCAATGTACAGACCTCATCCCTGATTTTAAACACATCATTATCTGTATGCTCTGCATTGACTACCACTTCGCTGCCTGTCACTTTGCATCCGCCCGCCGGCATCAAAAGCAACATACAGATTCCAAGAACTTTTAATCTCTTATGTCTTTTCATTCGTATCCCATCCATTTCATCCTGCCTGTCCACTTACTTGGCTGTACGCACGTATTATACTGTCATAGTTCCGTCAGGATACTGCGCGCCACACTCAATCCATTTGCAGACGCCTGCTGCAGTCCCCTTGTAACAGATGCCCCGTCTCCAATTGCACGCAGTCCGGGAAGATTCGTCTTAAATGCACTGTCAACCACTACTTTGTTGGAATAGAACTTGACCTCCACGCCATAAAGCAATGTCTCATCACTGGCAATCCCAGGCGTCACCTTATCCAACGCAAAAATCATTTCCTCGATATCCACCATAATCCGGTGCGGAAATACGAGCGACAAATCTCCCGGCACCGCATCTTTCAGGGTAGGAATAAGATTATTCCTGCACAGCCGTTCCTCTGTCGTTCTTCTTCCCCTGCGGAAATCCCCGAATGTCTGCACCAGTATTTTGCCATCGCACAGCATATTAGACAACTGGGCAATCTGCTTGCCATAGGCAATCGGAGTTTTAAAAGGTTTCGTAAAATTTTTTGACACCAAAAGTGCAAAATTGGTATTGTTCGTCTTTAATTCATTGGATTTATAGGCATGCCCATTTACCACCGCAAGCCCGTCTTCATAATATTCCGTTGCCACCTCGCCAGATGGATTGGTGCAGAAAGTACGCACCTTATCGTCAAATGTCGGCGTATGGTAAACCAATTTGGCTTCGTACAGGTTTCTGTTTAAAAACTCCATAACCTCATCGCGGACCTCTACCCTGACGCCAATGTCCACCGTTCCCACCTTCGTCTCGATATCATGTTCCTCACAGATATGGCTGAACCAGTCGGCTCCTTCCCTTCCAATTGCGCATACAATTTCCCTGCCATAGAAGGACTCTCCCTCCTTGGTCACCACGCCGACTGCCCTGCCGTCTTCTACCAGTATATTCTCCACCATAGTATCAAACTGGATCTCTATCCCCTGCGCCAGCAGATGCTCCTGCAGGCGGCTGTATATTTTATATCCCTCCTCTGTACCCAGATGACGGATAGGGCATTCTACCAGCTTGAGGTTTGCGCCGATTGCCTTTCTCCTGATTTCCCGGATTTCTTTCTCTTTTCCTACGCCGTAGACATTCTGATCCGCTCCAAATTTCAGATAAATTTCATCCGATTCCCGGATGAGCTCTACCGCCCTGTCATACCCTAAAATCTGCGGAAGATTCCCTCCCACATCGGGGGATAACGATAGTTTCCCATCAGAAAATGCCCCCGCTCCGGCAAATCCTGTTGTAATGGAGCATGGCTTACACCCGACACATTCCTTTGTCCTGCGCTTGGGGCACGCACGCTTTTCGATTCGCCTTCCTTTCTCAAGCATCAGGACTTTCAGCCCGGGATTCTGGCTGATCAGCTCATACGCACAAAAAATCCCGGAAGGACCGGCACCCACGATAACTACATCATATCTTATCATCCTACTCTCTCTTTCCAGCTAAAACGGACGGCAGCTTATGCTTCCACCACAAGAAATCTTCCGTCGGGCAGTGAAAACACTTCTGAAGCTTCTTCCAATTCTTCATCATCCATACCTGATACATCTGCTCCTTCATCTTCAAAATACGCCCGTACCTCTTTGATATCCTTACATACTACTGCCATGCAGTCTTCCAAAAATTCTTCTGCATCATCCAGGTTCTCAGCAACCCTCTCATCAAAAAGCTGAGACTGATTGTCCAGAAAATACTCTAAACAAAGTTCATCATATCCATTCATTAACCCACGCCTCCTATCTTTTATCCTATATGATAGTATGAAACTTATAAAATTTCAATGCCTGATTTGCTCATTCGTTGAAAAATCTTTGCCACCGGAAGCCCTACCACATTATTATAGTCTCCCTGGATTTCCTTTATATAGAGCGCCCCTTTCCCCTGAATACCGTATGCACCCGCCTTATCCATCGGTTCCCCTGTACGGATATAGGACAAAATCTGCCTTTCCTCCATTGGGTACATGGTAACTTTTGTCTCCTCACAAAAAGAAAGGAGCTCTGTTTTTCCATCCTTTCTTACCACCACTGCCACCCCGGTATACACGCTATGCGTATTGCCAGAAAGCATCGACAGCATCCTCTGCGCATCTGCTTCATCTTCTGGCTTTCCCAGAATTTGCCCTCCAAAAGCTACCACAGTATCTGCGCCAAGAACAACCACAGCGCCATCCGTATCGTTCAAAAAACGCTGTTCCACCTCTTTTGCCTTCTGGACAGCCAGCGCAACGACCACTTCCTGCGGCCTGCTCCCTGCGATTACTTCCTCCCCTCCTGCCGGAATAATCTCAAATTCTGCACCGACCTGCTCTAACAGCTCCTTTCTTCTCGGTGAGGCGGAAGCTAAAATAAATTTATATTCCATACAATCCCTCTTTCTTTACGAAATCCCTATTATGTAACAGTTTATAAAATTTCTGCCACAATTACAAGTCCCAATATGGAAAGAAATGCAAAAAAAGGAACCCTGGATGGATTCCTTATAGTTTCTAATTCTGATACTCCCCATACGTTCCTTTTATGCCCCGCTTCACCTCATAAAGCGCCTCGTCCGCGCATCTCAACAGTTCTGCAATATTATTGTGGATGTCATCTGCCAGGGCAAACCCGCAGGAAGCACTGATAACCTTTGTCTGCGTATCGGACAAGACAACCGCATTTCTCCCAAGTTCCTGATAAAACAAATCCAACAGGCCAATAATCTGCTCTCTGCCATCGCAGTCAAAAATCAACATG
>CAPQSW010000005.1:59512-72425 GCA_948688495.1 uncultured Lachnospiraceae bacterium
CCCGGAACGCCTTGCGGGCAGAAAATGCTCCTCCGGCATAGACTTCATAACATCAGCAAATGTCTTTAGATAATGGTCTCCTACATCGTGTCCGTAGGTATCGTTTATGGATTTGAAGTAATCCAAATCAATCATAACTACGGCTGCAGAGCCCAAACGCCTTTTTTGCAGTATTTCTGCCGATAGTTCTTTGAAACAGCCTAATTTATACAATCCGGTTAGAGGGTCATGGGTGTTCTCGTAATGCAGCTTTTTCTTCTGCTGTATATCCTTGGTAACATCGGTCACGACACCCAGATAACCATCCGAAGATTCTGACAGATAAATGTTTAAATATTTGTTCTCTCCAATCTCATAAATATCTTCTTCTCCTTTCAATGGACTTCTGGTAATAGAAAAAATATATTTTTCAAACAAGGTGCAGTCCCGGTAAAGCTCTGCCGCCTGATCCTCGGATAATCCCAATAACCCGCGCAAACCTGACGTGACAAATACATGATTAATGCCCCGCTCATACTCAAACGCCGCCAGCGGAATCCCACTGATGTCTATGATCGCAGAGATACGGTCAGAAAGGTCCACAATACTCTTTACCATTTTATTGATACCCTCGCTCAACTCCTCAAATTCCCTGTTTCCGCCAACGGCAACTTTCGTTCCCAGATTGCCGTTCGTTATGGCTTCCAAATTCCCAAGTATATGGTGTATGCCGTTAATCACCTTCTGCTTAACCAGATAATTCAAAAGAAAAATTATGACTATCTCGACAAACAGCAGATAAACAAATGTGATAATCATGTTCTTCCACAATTCTTCCAAAAGAATGCTCTGCGGCAGGGCTGCACATAACAAAACATCCTCATACGGCCTGCTGACCACATACATTGCTTTCCCACTATCACTTTTTCTGTACGCGCCCTGCACACAGTCCTTTAGCGGTTCCAGCCGATAACAGTCTGCCTGGAAATCCTGAGAAAGCCCCGCGGAATGCCCCAAAACATCCCCGGTAGATATATCAAGCACAAAAAATTCTTCTCCAATATCCGTAGGGAATTTGGAAAAAATATAGTCATACGTATTCCGGGACTGCGCTTCCATCTGCCGGGTAGGGGTAAAGCCTACCTGTACCACTCCCACCTGTGATTTCCTTGCAACCCCTACATATTGCATAATCTTATCCTCCGCGGCATTGGGCTGGGCTTCCTGAATCAGATACGCATCCTCATCTCCACGCCCCAAAAGATCTAAAAATGGCCGTGTCTGCTTATGGTCAGCCATATCAATGCCAACATATTTAGAGACCGAGCCTGAAACAATAATACCATTTTCATCAATGATGTGAAGCTCATCTACGTTCAGCAGGTCGGCAAGGTACTGCATCTGTTCCACGTCCATAGACACGTCCTTTTGTCTGTCCAGCACGTACTCAGCCGCCCTCGCCCTTGTCAGGTAGTCTTCATCCAGGCTTTCCTTCAGCAGGTTCAGCTCCATCTGGTTATTTTCCAGGGTATGTATCATCTGCTCTGTTTTGGCATAAAACGTATCAAACTGCTGTGACTCCAACAGATGTACATTAAACAGAAAATTAATGAAAAGAATGACACATATCGCTGACGTTATAATAAATACCGTGTATTTTATAAATGTCTTCTGCATATATCTTTTCTCCTCTTTCTAGCGCTTTTCATACATATTTTTATTATAGCACTTCTTTCTGTTCTCATATTTCCCTTTTCTGCGCAAATAATAACTATAATTTCGCATATTAGAACATATTGTAGAAACTTTACCATGCATATGCTATACTGTTTCGAGACAAAATTAACAGTAACTATGTCATAACCTGGATAAATTTGTCCGTTACGGAGGAATAAATATGATGCGGATTGTAGTCTGTGATGACAGCATGGAAGACTTGGCAAAAATAGAAAGACTGCTTGCAAAATATAAGAAGTACCATACGGAAATAGTATTTGAAGCAGAGCAGTTTACGGACTCTGAAAAACTATACGACAGCATTCAAGAAAATAAGCGTTGGGATATTTACATTCTGGACATTATCATGTCTGACAAGACGGGAATAGATATTGGCACTTTGGTCCGCAGCATGGACAAGAAAAGCATTATTATTTATATTACCTCCTCCAATGACTTTGCACTGGTGGCCTATCATGTACATGCGATCCGGTATCTCCTAAAACCGGTTCAGGAGGAATTATTTTTTGAAGCGCTGGATTATGCCTTTTTCCATACCACAGAGGAAAAGAAAGATACATCGTACATGATAAAGACAAAAGAGGGGCTTACGGCTGTTCCTTATTCAAAAATAGAATACATTGAAAATCGTTCCAGAAAATTAAACGTCTGCCTGACTGACAAAAAGAATGTCCAGAGCATATTTATCCGAAAATCCTTCGATGAGGAAATCTTGGAACTTGCAGAGAATGAAAATTTTTTGCGGGTTCATAAGTCGTTTCTTGTCAACATGAATTGTATTGATAAATTTTCGCAGGAGAATATACTTATGGAAAGCGGCAGGATGATTCCCGTAAGCAAGGCAAGAAGATCGGAAGTCAAGAAATCCTACCTTACATTTATTACGGAACATTATTGATAGGTAACTTCTGCCAGAATGGGCGATTGGAGGCTGAATCTGAAATGTACTATAAAAATATTTCTTACATGATAAGCCATATTTTTGTAATGCTGTTTATTTACCTGTTTATCGAATCCCGCTATTCACGGCGCAAAGCCGCCGCTATCTGCATTGCCTCCTTTTTTGCGATAACAACGCCAAATATCTTAAAGCTGAACATTTTCCCAGACAGCAGATTATGTTATTTTCTGGTGACCGTCTATCAGATAGCCATGACGCAGTTTACCGGCATTTTTATATCGAAAATGAGGGACAGCAGAGCGTTGTTTGTGGGTCTGAGCGCCTCCAATTATGTGATTGCCGGAAGCATTATGGCGGCTGTCCTGCATATTTATATGGGAAACCTGTTCCTTTGTACTGCTGGATGCATCCTTACGCATATCATTATCCTGTACATTTTATATACGAGGATTCATGATATCTGGATTGGCTATCAAAAGGAGGAAACCATGAACAGTTGGTGGAAACTCTGTCTGATTCCCGTATTTTTCTATTGTGGATTTTCCATCTTTGCGTTCTTTCCCTATACGCTTGACGACCACCCGGAAAACATTTCCGGCGTGGTGATGTTCATTATTGCCATGTTTATGTCCTATGTCATCATGATGCGGTATGTGTCAGGTGTAGCAACACAGACAAGCCTCTACTGGCAGAACAGGCTTTTTGAATCCTATATCGAAGGACTGGAAAACCAGTATTATCTGGTGGAACAGTCTGAAAAAAACCTGCGGATACTGCGACACGACATCCGCCATTATTCGGGCATGATAGACTCTCTGCTGGATCAGGGTGCATACTCTGAAATCAAAAAAGTCACAGAACACATCAATTGCGTGGCTGATGAAAACAAGACAACAAAATACTGCGACAATCTGGTTGCCAACACCATGTTCCAAAGCCTGATGGAAAAAGCGCGTTCCCTGGATATAGATATGCAGTGCGACATCATCGTTGCCAAAGAGATTCCCGTTGACAGCTATGCATTTGCCATGGTAGTTGCAAATCTCATAGAAAATGCGATAAATTGTGTGAAAAATCTGAAAACACACAGGAATCTCGTGAAGGCAAAGATTCACTGTGCGTCTGATTATCTTTTGATCGACATAAAAAACCAATACGAGGGCGAGATTGTTTTTGATGCACAGACTGGCTTACCCAAAAGCTGCAAAGGAAAAAACCATGGGCTGGGTATGCAGAGCGTGCAGGCTTTTTCCGATAAAATTGACGGAAACCTCGGATGCTATTGCGAGAATCATATATTTCAAATCGTGCTTTTTGCAAAACTATAAGATAACGCTCTCTCCCAGGCAAAAAGAATACAGCACCTTCTCTTTTACCCTTTTGCCAAGCGCCCGCTCCACAGCCTCCTGATAAAGTTCCATCTGCGTCCGGTAACGGTCCGAAAGTTCCTTTCCGTTTTGCACACTGTCCGTCTTATAGTCGAGCAGCACAATTTCATCTTCCTCCTCAAAGAACACATCAATAATCCCTTGGATTAAGACTATCTCATCACTGTTACTCTCCTCCAACGCCTCTCTTGCAGACTTTCCCATTACAAATGGTTTCTCCTTATACAGCTTTTCCCTGCAGGCCGCCCGATGCATCCTTAATCCCAGCGGAGTCTTTATGAATTTTAAAAGGGCGGGAAGGGATACCAAAGAAGCCATATCTTTTTCAATTTTTCCCTGCTCTATCATATCATGAAACTGTTTTTCCAGGCTGTCCGGCTCCTTGGTGAAATCATAACACTCTAAGACCCGGTGCATTGCTGTTCCCCGTTTCGCGCCGATGTTCTCCTTCTGAACCCCCTCCATAAACGCTGGTATATAATGCTCCTCTCCTGCATCCTGAAGCGCGAGCTGTTCTCCGTCTTTTGCCTGTCCCTGAGTCATAAGACGCCCCTTATGCATATGCATTTCTTCTTCCAGCAGCTTATCCATGGCACGATGCTTTAGCTCAGATACCGACACCTTGGTCTGCATCACGCTCTCCTCCTCATAAGGATAGACATAGCTAAGCCGACTGTCCACCTCCTCGTCCCATGCCAGGTTGTCTTCCTGAATCCTTGCCAGCAGTTCTACCTTTCCTATCTCCTCTTGTATATCATGCGCCTCGCTAGCCGCCGCAAGGTCCTCCCCCTGCAAAAGGAGGATGGGATATTTCCCTGGATAGGCTGCCAAAGCCAACAGGACAAACTGTAAAAAGGTGTTGGTGCTTAAGCGCTTGAGGAAAGAAATAAATCCCTGGTTATCATCTGGGGCAGGCTGCGCTTCCATACGGATTTCTCCATTCAGGTCTTGCACCATAACCCCCATTTTTTTTAGTTTTTCCTCTGCATTTCTCATTACCCCGGTAAGCACTAATTTTTCCTTTGCCCGGGTCAGCGCCACATACAAGACGCGCAGCTCCTCTCCTGTATTTTCCATGTTAATCTTCCTTGCCAGAAATTGCCTGGATAACCCAGGTGTTTTTAACCGCCGGTTTAAGTCCACCACATCCATGCCGATTCCAAGCTGGGGATGCAGCACTACCTGTTCCTTCACATCCTGGCTGTTGAACATTTTGCCAAGTCCCGACACAAACACAACCGGAAACTCCAGCCCCTTGCTCTTATGGATGCTCATAATCCGCACCGCATCCTCCGCCTCATCGCCTTCTGCCATTGGAAAATCCATCTCATATTTCTGTAATTGCTCCATATAACGGATAAAGTGGAATAGACCGCGGAAACTGGTATTCTCATAAGCAACGGCTTTTTCCACAAGCATCTGAAGATTCGCCCTTTTCACCTCGCCGCCAGGCAGCGCATATACATAGGAACTGTAACCTGTTTCCTCCAAAATCTCATACAAAAGCTGATGTATGGGCGTATAGGATACTTTCTTTCTGTATGTCTGAATCAGGCGCAAAAATTTCTGCAGCCTCTCTTTTGCTTCTGCTGAGAGCTCTATCTGTTGTTCACCCCCCGCTTCTTCGTCTGTTTGCGTGATGTCTGTCTCCTTCAAATCCTCCTTGTCTTTCTCCTGCGGCATATAATGCATCACTGCCTGATAAAACGCATCTTCCTTAAACTTTATGCGTAAAACTGCCAGTTCTTCTCCGGTCAGCCCGACCATGGGGGAGGACAGCACTGCTGCCATCGGAATATCCTGTCTGGGATTATCTAATATCTTTAATAGATTCAAAACCGTCTGCACCTCCGGTGCAGAGAAATATCCGGTTCCAGCAGACGCCCGTGCCGGAATCCCCATTTCGTCCAAAGTTTTTAGAAACGTATCCGCCCAGCCAGTTAAGGAACGCAGCAGGATTACGATATCAGAATACCGCATCGGACGCAGACCCTTTGCATGTTCTCCCTCCGGATTCTCATTTGTCACAAGCTGCCCTTTCATCATCCTGCGGATTCTTTCGCCCACTGCCCTTGCCTCCAGCTCCCGCACCTTTGTCCCCGTCTCGTCTTCCCCCGGCTGTACGATAACAATCTGCGTATCAAACATTCCATCCTCCCCCTGGGGAAATTCCGCTCCCGGATATAACGCTGCCTGATCATCGTACGTGATGTTCCCAATATCATGGTTCATAATTTTGTAAAAAATATCATTCACGGTTTCAATCACCTGCGGGCGGCTTCGGAAATTTTTGTGTAAATCTATCCTCTGCTCGTTACTTTCCGTAGACGTGTATGTCTCGTATTTTTCCATGAAAAGCTCTGGACGCGCCATACGGAAACGGTAGATGCTCTGCTTGACATCCCCCACCATAAAAACATTATGCCCCCCTTCTGCCTCCATGGAAACAGCACGCAGAATTGTCTCCTGCACATGATTGGAATCCTGGTATTCATCAATCATGATTTCCTCAAATTTCTTACGAAGTTCCTCTGCCGTCCTGCTGGGTACATGCGTCTGTTCATCCACCAGGATTTTCAGTGCAAAGTGCTCCTGGTCATTAAAGTCCAGGATATTTTTCTCACGCTTTTTGTCTGAAAATGCATGGATAAACGAGAGCGTCACCTCTATGAGCATGTCTGCAACCGGACGGTTTTTCTGAATATCCTTAAGCATCTTTTCGGGGCACTGGAAGAAAAACTGTTCCCTTATTTTCCTGACAGACGCCTTTACCTCATTGCGCATCTTCTGTACCCGTTCTTTTTTCGCTTTATCCCCGGTAAATTTTTTCCTGGGAAGGTCGGCAAAATGAATGCTTATTATTTGCTCATAATATTCCTGGCTGGTGCGGCATTCCTTCATTTGTTCCAGCGCTTCATATTCCTGCTGCAAAATGGGAACATAACTCTGCGGCCCATCCTCCATAAAGCTAAGCTGTATACATTGTTTTATCTGCCCCGCCCACTGCACGGCGAGATTTCCAAGATACTCCAACAACGCCTCCGTCACTGGAAGATTTTCAAAATCCTCTAATTCTTCCACATGAAACGGTTTCCTGCATCCATCCAGCCATTCCTCCACCCAGGGATAGCTCATGGCAAACTCATACAGTTTTAAAACCGTATCCTTCAGCGTCTGATCCGTCTTGCCCGTTGCAATTGTCTCAGACAGCGAAAGAAATTCCGGCCTTGCCTGTTTATAGTACTGCTCTAACACCTTATCCAACACATCGCTTTTTAAAAGCTTTAACTCCCCTTCCTCTGCCACACGAAAATCCGGATCCATCTCAATGCGGTGGAAATAATTTCGGATTACATACAGGCAGAAGCTGTGGATCGTTGTAATCTGCGCATTATGTAACAACGTCTGCTGTCGCTGCAGGTGTACATTATCTGGCTGCCTTTCCAACGCCTCCCCTAAGGCAAGTCCAATCCTCTCCCGCATTTCTGCGGCTGCTGCTTTCGTAAAGGTTACAATCAAGAGCCTGTCAATGTCTACCGGATGGCTTTCATCTGTAATTTTTCGAATGATACGCTCTACCAAAACGGCCGTCTTTCCGCTCCCTGCCGCTGCAGACACCAGCAGGGAGCGGTTATCAAGCGCAATCACCTGGCGCTGCTCGTCTGTCCATTTCCTCTCCATCGTTTCGTTCCTCTCCCATTGTCCGTTGTCTTGTTTCTCTGCATCATTTTACATTTCCTCTTGCATTCTCCTTAAAATCTCATCCTCGTCCTTCATCTGCTCAAGTTTCCGGTAATCCTGCCCCGGCATATTGGAATCAAACCCACAGACCCCATGATAAGGACAGTGATCACATCCTGTCTCATCACCTAAACGATAAGGGTTTGCAGAAATATCACCCGCAAAAACCTTCTGCCCGATTTCCCGGATTTTGTGATTGACAAAACCGGACAGAATACGGAACTCCTCCTCATTCGCCCGCTTCGTATTCTCCTTCACACTCTCATCCGTTTTTTCAGTGGCAATTCCGCTTAGTTTCAGTTCCTTAAATATCTCCTCACAAATCTCCTCGTCTGTTTTTCCGGAATCACCTGAGATAACCGGGTCATCCAGATGGTAGTAATACATCCCGCCGGGCAGTATTTTCCTGTCAGGGTATTTTTTCTTTAAAATCTCCATCGCCGAATTCATGTAAACCACAAGCTGGAGCTTTAGGCCATGATAGAACGACAGAAGTTTAAACTCCTGCTTTCCCGACTTATAATCCACAACCTTCACATAGACCGTATCGTCTGTTTTATGCGTGTCAATCCGGTCAATCCTGCCGCGGAGACGCATTTTCTCCTCCTCGCCCAAGATAAAATTCACCGCTTTTAAATCATCGGCAGAGGAAAATGATATCTCATATCCTTCCGGTGTGAAATGGCTGGTCTTTACCTGTTTCGCAATGGTTTCCACCGTCCGCCGCAATATCCGTTTCATCCGCTCCAGAAGATAGGTTGTCCGCGCCTCCTGAAACAGCATACTGTCAAACCCCAGATTAAGGACTTCCTCTACTGCCTGCTCAATCAGACGCTCCTGTTCCTCCTTCGGAACATCAAACCAGTGGTAGCCGGCTTTTTCCATACCATAGGAGTAACGCTCCAGCACCTGATGAAACATGCTTCCCATATCCACTGGCGCAAATTCCCCAAGATTTCGTTCTGCCAGCTTCAATCCATACTGCAGGAAATGGCTGCATGCGCAGGCGCTGAATTTTTCCAACCGGGTAACACTGTTCTCAAGTACATTTCCATACAATGCCCTTGTAATTTTCTTTCCCATTTTCTCATCAAGGCTGCTGTGGAATGCTGTTTCAAGGAGCGGACGTATCCGTTCCCTCCACTCCTCTTTACGATTATACCAGTGATACAACCCCAGCCATTCCTCTGTAACCACTCCCTTTTTTGCATCTTTTAATCCCTTTACAAAAAATTCACGGCTGCTCTTTGGCGTTACAATCTGCGTGGCTGTGCTTTGCGTATCCAGCCGCACAGCCGGAAACTGTGGAAACATCCTGCGTATCGTCTCAACGAGATAGGATCTGCGTCTCTCCTTTCCCTCCTGGTCTACCCGAAACCAGGTAAGGTACAGCCGTTCTGACGGCTTTGTAAGGTTCAGGTACAAATAAAATTTCTGGATAAAACTCCGCTCCCGGTCCGTAGGCGCAAGCTCCATCTTGTTTTCCGCAAACAATTCCCGGTCTGCCTGAGAAATAATCCCCCCATGTTCTACGTTTCTGGGAATCAAACCATCATTCACTCCTGCCAGAAACAACACTTTAATATCAGAAAGCCGGCTTCTCTCAATATCGCCCAGTACAACCCTGTCATATCCCGGCGGTATGATTCCTATTGCAGAGGCTTCCATGCCCGCCTCAAGAATCTTTCGGTACTCCCGGATATCCATATGCTCCTCCCCCAAAAGCTCTGTCATCTTATCCATTAAATCCATGACGATCCGATAAATCTGGGCATATTCCCGCGCAAGGGCAGTCTCCCCTTCCTCCTGAAAATGAGTCTCATAATCCAAAAGCTGCCCTTCTGCGTCAAGCGAGACAATCATATCATAGAAAACCCTCGTTTCTTCCAATACCGTGCCCTTTGCCTTAAAAACCTCCCATAACGGAAGAAACTGCGAAAGCAGACGTTCACGTATCTCATTGATTTTATCAAGCTCCTGCTGTTCTTTTACACAGCCCCTGCGCACCCATTTCTGCTGCCATTTCTTTATACCCCGGATATTTGTGGCAAGGAGATAATTCTCCAGAAGGTCTGCCTCCTCCATCTCCATTCCCGAAAGCCCGCAGCGGAGATAACCCATCACGGCCTCATAAGAAAAATCCTGTTCTACCACCAGCAGCGACTGCCGCAGAAATTCCGTCATCGGATGAAAGATAATGTCCTTTTTGGCATCCAGAAACAGCGGAATCCCATAGGTATCGAAAATCTCCCCGGCATAGTTTCCGTACAGCTCCACATCCCCACAGACAATGGCAATGTCCTTATAACGGTACTCCTGCGTGCGTACCAGCTCCATAATCTTTGCTGCTATGAAATCCAGCTCCTGTCTTGGACCCTGCAGGGAATAAAAGAAGATACTCTGCTGTTCCAATTCACCCTCCCGGCATTTCCCCTCCCTAGACTGCCCGTTTTTTGCGAGGCAATAGACCTCTGGCCGGGGGCGAAACAGATTCCTCTCCAGCCATAACAGCGATGGGGAAAGCGCGAAACGGCTTTTATCCCCATGCTTAATCAAAACCGCATCCTTAATCTGTATATGTTTTCTTGCCGCAATCTCTGTCAACGCCTGAATGGTTTTTTTGCTCATATAAAATAAATCCTGAATCCCACGGCAGCAATATGGGTCCTCTCTGTCATCCAGCGTCACGGTCACAAGAACCTCTCCCACTATCGTAACCAGCGTTTCCAGGAGGTGATACTGCACCGGCGTAAACCCGGTAAATCCATCCAGCACAATGACAGAATCCTTTAATAACTTTGACTCGCCTGCCACCTGGGCGAAGACCTCCAAGAGCTCCTCTCCTGTAATAAATTTCCCCTTAAGATAATCCAGAAATCCCTGATACATGGTCTGTATATCCTTGATTTTGTATCGAAACAACGGCGTCTGGTTTTCCTGGTCAATCAGTACATCCAACTGCTTTGGCTCAATGCGGTACTGGGTCAGCTCTGAAATAATGGATTTCACCTCACTGATATATCCGGCTTTTTTCATGCTCGCTTTCATCAGCATTAAATTCTCCTGCTGTTCCCCCGCCACACGACGCAGCACCAGATTTTTCCCGGTCTCCTCCAAAATACTCAGATTTCCCATTCCAAGCTCACCAAAAATCCGGTAGGCAAGGCGGTTAAAGCTCACCACATCCACATTCATAATACTGTGACGCTCCTGGCGTACTACGAGTTCCCTCTGGGTCTGCATGGTAAACTGCTCCGGCACCAGCACAAAAAAGGTTCGGTCTGCCTCCTTCTTCGACTGTTCCAGTATATGTCTATATATGTAATCAGATTTACCACTCCCGGAACTTCCAAAAATCAATTGTAATGACATGATTATCTCCTTTCGCACGCGTACGCATAAAAAGGGCTGCCTTTGGCAGCCCTTCTTCTATTGTTATTCCACTTCAAGGTAACGGATATGGAATTTGTCTTCTCCACAGACATGACGCTCATGGTCCTTCTCTGTAATGATAAAATCGCCCTCCCGAAGGAAAATCATTCCCCGACGGTTCTGGATAAAGGGACACACCACAACGCCGTCCTCCCTTGTTATCTTGAGCAATTTCTCCGTTGCAATCCAGCCATTTGTTACAATGGACGTCCAGGGCATAAACCCGTCTTCCATCCCTTTGCCAAGCTCATATTGTTCCGCTTCTACCTCCATGCTGCTTCTTGTGTACTTCATACACGCCGCCTCCTTTCTAGGCATCTGCAACCAATGCCACTGTTTCACGTGCAATGGCAAGTTCTTCATTTGTGGGAAGGCAAATCACAGTCACCTTAGAATCCGGCGCTGAGATAATCGTCTCTTCTCCATGCACTTCATTTGCTTTATCATCCAGCTTTACGCCAAGGTATTCGAGGTAATCACATATCCCTTTGCGCGTGTTCGGTCCGTTCTCCCCTACACCAGCAGTAAAGCAGATAACATCCACTCCATTCATTGCCGCAACATATGCACCTACATATTTCGCTGCACGGTAAATATAAGTCTTGAGGGCACGGATTCCCGCCGGGTCATCCTTGTCTGCAGCCGCTTCCAGGTCACGGAAGTCACTGGAAATGTGTGACAACCCCTGAACGCCTGATTTCTTATTCAGGATATTCATAATTCCCTCTAAATCCGTATTCTCTTTCTTCGCCAGGTATTCCATCGCCCCCGGGTCAATATCACCAGACCTTGTTCCCATAATCAGTCCCTCTAACGGCGTCAGACCCATGGATGTGTCAATGGATCTGCCATTCTTAACGGCGCAGATAGATGCTCCGTTTCCAAGATGGCAGACAATCGTTTTGAGTTCCTCGTAAGGTTTTCCCAGCATCTGCGCCGCACGCTTGGACACATAGCTGTGGGATGTCCCATGAAATCCGTATCTTCTAACCTTGTATTTCTCATAATAGTCGTAATCAATCCCATACAGATATGCTTCCTCCGGCATCGTCTGATGAAATGCCGTATCGAATACACCCACCATAGGCACACCGGGCATCAATTCCTGACACGCACGGATGCCAATGAGATTCGCAGGATTGTGAAGCGGTGCCAAATCATTGCACTCCTCAATCACTTTCAACACTTCCTCATTCAAAACTGTGGAAGATGCAAACTTCTCTCCGCCGTGCACAACCCTGTGCCCGACTGCACCGATTTCTTTCAGGCTCCCAATCGCCCCAGTCTTCGGATTCACCAAAGCATCCAGCACCATCTGGATTGCCTGCTTATGCGTAGGCATATCTGCATCGGTGATTTCCTTCTCCCCGCCTGCCTTCTGATATACCAGCCTGCCGTCCAGACCAATTCTCTCACATAATCCTTTTGCCAGCACCTCCTCTGTATCTGAGTTAATTACCTGGTATTTCAGGGAAGAACTTCCACAGTTGACTACTAATATATTCATTTCTTTCTCCTTTCTTACTATCTTCCTAAAATCTTTCTCTTTCTTCCATTATAAACCAATCTATTTTCACATACAAGCCCTTTCTGTTTCGACAAAGAACCTTCATTCCCATGATTATAGGTGAAATAAGACGCTACCTGCGCGACAACAATTCCATCCGTGTCAGCCGTTCCTTAAGGGACACCGCCTACAAAGCAATCCATGCAAAAGAACTTCTTTCCAAGGAAT
>CAPQSW010000005.1:72435-118915 GCA_948688495.1 uncultured Lachnospiraceae bacterium
GAATTGTCCCATGAGCCCACCATTGACGATATTGCCGAGAAAATTGAGATGTCCAAAGAGGACATTGTCTTTGCACTCGATGCCATCCAATGCCCAATCAGCCTGTACGACCCAGTCTACACGGACGGCGGGGATACCTTATATGTTATGGACCAGATCAGCGATAAGAAAAACAAGGAAGAAACCTGGGTAGAGGAACTCTCCCTAAGCGACGCCATGAAACGCTTGAATGAACGGGAAAATTACATCATCAAGCTCCGTTTCTTTGAGGGAAAAACCCAAATGGAAGTCGCCGAAGAAATTCACATCTCCCAGGCTCAGGTCAGCAGACTGGAAAAGTCTGCCTTAAAAAATATGAAAAATTATCTCTCTATTGCTCCCACTTGTCACAAAGGGAATTAATCTGGTCAGCAAATTTGCCAAGCTCCTTGTTGGGACGTCCCTCATTTTTACGGATAACCGCAAGGAGACGCTCTCCAGCTGCCAGAAGCCTTGCAAATATATTGGAAACTGCACGTGCATCTTTGTCTTTCTTCTTCACTACACGCTCACGGCTGCCCTGTGCAATGCAGATGTTTTCTGACAGATCATACACATCCCCGCTGTATGGGCCAATTGCCGGAATACCGGTCTCTTTTTCTATATGCTGTGCAAATGCATCGCATACGCTGTCCTGCCCGTGAACTACGAATACCCGTTTCGGCGTATTTCCAAATGCCTTCACCCATTCCATCAAATGATTCTGGTCTGCATGGCCGCTGATTCCCGGCAGGTTGGTAATACGCGCACGGACCTTGACTTCCTCGCCAAACAGCTTAACCTCTTTCGTACCATTCAACAGGCTGTTCCCCAAGGTACCAGGCACCTGATAGCCGACAAAGAGAATTGTGGAATCCTCTCTCCACAAATTGTGCTTGAGATGATGGCGGATTCTTCCCGCCTCACACATGCCGGAAGCCGAAATAATGACAATCGGTTTCTTAATAAAGTTAATCATCTTGGAATCATCGCTGCTTACAGCAACCTTCAGTCCAGGAAATGCGATTGGGTTTGCATCTTTCCCCAGCAGTTTCTTGGCGCGTTCATTGAAGCACTTATCCACATGCTTCTGAAAAATGCTGGTAGCCTCCACTGCCAACGGACTGTCAATATAGACTTCAAAATCTGCAAACTCCGGCAACAGGTTCTCATTCTTGATTCTTCTCATGAAGAACAGCATTTCCTGCGTCCTGCCAACGGAAAACGCCGGGATCACGACATTTCCCCCTCTGGTAAACGTCTCCTTACACACCTTGGCGAGCTCCACCGCAAAATCTGGCGGCCGGTTGTGCGTCCTGTCCCCATAAGTGGATTCCACAATGACATAATCCGCTTCTTCTATGTAATCCGGGTCACGGATTAATGGACGATTGCCATTTCCAATGTCCCCGGAGAATACCAGCTTCACTTCCTTGTCCCCTTCCGTTCCCCATACCTCAATACTGGAAGAACCAAGCAGGTGACCGGCATCAATAAAACGAATCGTAATTTCAGGGCACAGCGTGATCTTCTCCCCATATTCACAGGGGACAAAATATTTAAGCACACCCTCTGCGTCTTCCATGCTGTACATAGGTTCTACCAGGGGACGCCCGGCGCGGCGCGCTTTCCGGTTCTTCCACTCTGCCTCAAATTCCTGAATATGCGCCGAATCCTTGAGCATAATGTTACAGAGCTCCGTCGTTGCCCTGGTTGCATAAATCTGTCCGCGGAATCCGCGGCTGTACAAAAGCGGCAGCAGACCGGAATGATCGATATGCGCATGTGTCACCAGCACATAATCTATCTCCGCTGCGTTCACCGGAATCTCCTGATTTACATAAATATCCTTCCCCTGCTCCATACCGCAGTCAACCAGAAGATGCACATCCCCCATTTTCAAGTAATGGCAGCTTCCCGTAACTTCATGGGCTGCTCCCAGAAATTCAAGCTTCATCCCACCATCTCCTTTGTGAACTTCATCCTATTATCCGATCAATCTCTGTCAAATCAATACCGTCGCCTGCTTTCCTGCGTACTCTGTAAAAACAATGGACTTCATATTGATATATCTATTATATCAAACGGTATACAGCGTGTAAAGCCTGTTCCAGTATTTAAAAGCGGCTATTCAAACTTCACAATCTCTTTTTTCAGGCGTTTCATAATTTTTTTCTCAAGCCTTGAAATATATGACTGGGAGATTCCAAGCAGATCTGCCACTTCCTTCTGAGTCATCTCCTCACCGCGCGGGTTTTTGAGGCCAAAACGCAGCTCCACAATCGTCCTCTCGCGGTCTGACAGCTTTGCAACTGCATGCTGCAGGAGGTTTTTCTCTACCTCCGTCTCAATATCCCGGTAAATAATATCCTCATCCGTCCCCAGAATATCCGACAATAGCAGCTCGTTTCCGTCCCAGTCCACATTCAGCGGTTCGTCAATGGATACCTCCATCCGGGTTTTGTTATTTCTTCGCAGATACATCAGAATTTCATTTTCAATACAACGGGATGCATAAGTGGCAAGCTTGATATTTTTGGCTGGATTAAACGTATTGATTGCCTTAATCAGACCGATGGTGCCGATAGAGATTAAGTCCTCCACGCCAATTCCCGTGTTGTCAAATTTCTTGGCTATATATACCACCAGCCTGAGATTATGCTCAATGAGGACACTTTTTGCTTTGTCTGAATCCTCCTCTCCCAACATCTGTATATAGCGGTTCTCCTCTCGTGCGTCCAATGGCGGCGGTAGGATTTCCGCACCTCCAATATAGTGTATGTCTCCTTTTTTCATCAGCAGCATGCTGCGGATATTTGCCGTAAGCTTTAACTGAAAATGCTGCGGTATTGCTATTTTTATGTACATTTGCCTTCCTCCTCAATAACAATGTAACGGCACGCGCCGCAATGCGCCACCTGCCATCTCGTCGGAAGGCATCATAGAAATGCTTCGCATTTGCCTTCCTCCTACTCCATACTTCTTCCATTTAAAATCACATCATAGGTATCATCCTGAAACAGTTTCTCTTTTGCCAGCCCCATTACCGGGCGCTTCAAATACAATGGCTGCTCTCCCTTTAGAATATACATTCCTTCAATGGTAACCGTCTCCAACATACCGTCCTCCTCACCCAGGGAATGAAACGGAATGAGACGTGGCAGCAGCATCCCCTTCTCCATCTGTTCTTTTAAAATCTCTCTCTTAATAATATGTACCGGCTTCCCTACTGTCGGGTCCACAAGAAGGTTTCCTGTGTCGAAAAAGCCTTTTACCGGAATATTCCCCTCCGCGGTCACAAGAAGTAGGTCATAAACCGTATGTCCCTGCCTGTGAAAAATTCCAAGAATTTTTTCCGCCGCTATGATAAACAAAACGGCTCCTGCCAGGCAGACCCAGAAATTCCTGCCAAGCCCGGAAGATGAAATGCCCCACTCCAGAAAACCTCCAAGCAGAATCACGGACAGATAGGTGAGAAACCATTGACTGAAAAATTCTTTCCACCTCCTGCTCCGGTAACAGATCCATACCATCGCCGGATTTACCAAAAAATGTACACCCAGCTGATACCAGGTGTAATCATGCAAAAAAAAGAACAGGCACATGGAGCCTGCAGTCCCTGCAAAGCTTCCCAGCAGAATCCTCACGATGCGAACGCGCCGCTTCATCATCCTTCCGGCTATTATGAGGGCAGCGCTGTCCATAGTAAAATTTGTCAGAAACCAAACATCCACATACAACACATATTTCACGCCCACCCTCCTTACCATCCATGCTATTTCTGATAAATCCAGTATAAAAGGAAGGAATGGTTTTTTTTGTCAAATCATTGTCCGGTTTCAGAAAAATTCTTCTACATAATACGACCTTTTATTTTATTTCGTCACCTTGACGAATTACTCGATATAAAGTATGATAGAAATAGATAATTTAACCAAAGAAATCATTTAGGGGGGACAAATTCATGGTAAAAAACAGCCAATCATTTCAACTAAAAAAAATCATTAAACAATCCATCATTTCTGTTATAGTGGGCACTCTGATGCTGTTGCTTTCCATTGGGACAACCATTGGGATGACCCGGGTGGCGGATGAGGAACTTGAGACAACGACATTTTTAAATCAGTACAGGCTTGCTTCCAAAGCCCTGACTTACGCTGTGCAGACCTACGCCGCCACAGGCAGCGCGGAATATTATAATGACTATATGAAAGAATTAAATGAGGACAAAAACCGTGACATTGCCTGGGCCGGATTGGAGAAAAACAACCTCAAACGCAGCGAATGGGCCCTTTTAAATCAAATTGCAGATCTTTCAAACGGACTGGTTCCCTTAGAAGAAAAAGCATTAGAGCTTGCGCAGACGGGAAATACAATAGAAGCGATGTCCTATGTATTTGGAAAAGATTACCAAAAAACTACACAGGAAATTAACACATTGACAGATGATGCAATACACCAGATTCAGACAAGGATAAACAAATCCAAAAAAAGCCTTCGGATTTTCCAGATTATTGTTGAACTGTTTTATGTATCCTCCTTTTTGTATTTGATTCTCCAGATTAAGAAAATTGTAAGTTTCTCGGAAAAGGAACTTCTAGAACCGATCATAAAGGTATCCGGACAAATGAGTCTGCTGTCAGAAGGACATTTCCACACGGACCTTACACTGGAGGAGGATGAAAGCGAAGTCGGCAGGATGGCAGGCGCCATTTCACTGATGAAAACGAATATTGTGGGCATGATCCGAGAAATTTCAAGCATTCTGGAACAAATGGGCGACGGCAACTACTGCTTTGAAATGCATCAGAACTATGTAGGAGAATTTGGACAGATTAAAGAGTCTTTTATAACCATCAGCGCAAAAATGCGTGAAACGCTGAACACAATCCGGGAGGTTTCCCAGCAGATTGACTGCGGTTCCGAGCAGCTTGCCTGTGCAGCGGTCGATTTGGCAGAAGGAAGCACCGAACAGGCCGGCAAAGTTTCTGACCTGGTAACTTTGATGGAGAACATGTACAAAAGCATGGCGCGCAGCGCAAAAGAAGCCATCTCAACGGTAGAACTTTCTACCCATGCAGGCGAAGTCTTAGTAACCGGAAACACAAAGATGCAGGAATTAAAAGAAGCTATCAGTGAAATCAGCAAGTGCTCAGAAGAAATTGACGAGATTATCCGTACCATTGAATCCATTGCCTCTGAAACAAACCTCCTTTCCCTGAATGCTTCCATTGAAGCAGCACGGGCCGGTGAAGCTGGAAAGGGATTTGCCATCGTGGCAAATCAGGTCAAAAAGCTTGCCGATGAATCCGCCAAGGCTGCCGGAGAGACGAACAAGCTGATTGAACGGACTGTCCAGGCTGTTGAGAGGGGAATCATCATTGCAGATGAAACAGCGGAAAATATGGGTGAGGTCATGAAGGGCGCCAGAGAGGCAACCGAAAAGATGGAACTGACTTCCCAGAACCTTGAAAGCGATGTCCAGAATATGCAAAGAATCAATGAAAACATTGTCCGGGTATCTGAAATCGTCGACAATAACTCAGCCACTTCACAGGAGACTGCGGCAGTCAGCGAGGAACAGAAAGCACAGGTAGAATCCATGGTCGGCCTGGTGGAGAAATTTAATATCTAACAGAAAGGGCTTGAGTAAGGGCAGTATCCAATTGGACACTGCCCTTATTTATGCGCAGAGGCGCATGTTTTAGCTTGCAATTTTGCTTTCCTTTATACAACTATGTATCTCTTATTTCCTCGTATTCTTCAAAAACTCAGGGATCTTAATATCCTTCTCATGCACACTGCTCTCCGGTCTTCTCGGTCTCTGGAATCCACCGCCGGTAGATGAAGTTCCAATCGTCGTATTCGCGGGCGTTGTGGAAATTGATGATCCATAAGCTCCTGCCGGACGCGCGCCTCCCCCTAACGTGGATGTTGGTCTGGTCGTAGCAACTCCCCGGCCAGGCATTGTCTGGGTATATTTCATATTCGGCATAACCTTTGGCGCCGCCGCTGCATCTTCAAGCCCTGTCGCAATTACCGTGATGATGGCTTCATCTGTCATAGTCTCATCAAACTTCGCACCGAAAATAATATTCGCGGTATCTCCGGCCAAATCCTGCACGTAGCTTGCTGCGTCATTGGCATCCATCAGTGAAATATCACCTGAAATGTTGATAATGACATGGGAAGCGCCTGTAATCGTCGTCTCAAGCAATGGGCTTGACACTGCGAGCTTCACAGCCTCTGTTGCCTTATCATCTCCCTTGGCAAGACCAATTCCGATATGAGCCATTCCCTTATCCTTCATGACCGTCTGGACATCTGCAAAATCCAGATTAATCAATGCCGGAACATTGATCAGGTCTGTAATTCCCTGCACTGCCTGCTGTAAGACTTCATCAGCCTTCTTTAACGCATCCGGCATCGTCGTACGCCTGTCCACAATCTCAAGAAGCTTATCATTGGGAATTACAATAAGCGTATCAACATTCTCTTTGAGCCGCTCCACACCTCCCAATGCATTCTGCATACGCGCCTTCGCCTCAAACTTAAAGGGCTTTGTCACAACACCTACTGTCAGAATGTTCATTTCCTTTGCAATCTTTGCCACTACCGGCGCGGCGCCCGTTCCGGTTCCGCCGCCCATACCGCAGGTGACAAACACCATATCCGCACCTTTGATTGCTGCAGTCAGCTCATCGATATTCTCCTCAGCCGCCTTCTCTCCGATTTCCGGCTGGGCGCCAGCCCCCAGCCCCTTGGTGAGCTTCTCGCCAATCTGAATTAGTGTCGGGGCCTTACACAAGGTAAGCGCCTGCTTATCTGTATTGACACCGATAAACTCAACACCGCCAATATTCTCCTCAATCATTCTATTTACAGCATTATTTCCAGCTCCACCTACACCGATAACGATGATTTTTGCACTGGACTCCATGCCAGTTGTCGTAATTTCAAGCAAGGTTATTCCTCCTTTATGATATATACCAATTTGTCATTCTCTAATCTTAGTTAGCCCGCGGCAAACCACCGACATTTTAACTCTTATACTATAGTATAATTTTTTTAATAATTAATCAATAAGAATTTTCAATTTCCTGTTGTTTTTTCTCATCCCGATTTCTCAAACGTAATATCCGTGGTATTTTCCGACCAGCTTTCCAAGTGCAGCGTTCCTTTCTGTCCCTCCAGCTTAGGTAATATTTTTGAAAGTCTCGACACTTTCGCATTAAAATCCTCTGCTTGTCCAAGTAAAACTGAGATTTTTCCAAATTTAAGCGTGTAGCTTCCCTCTGTTCCATATTTAATGCTCTTTGGCGTCATCTCATATTTCTTCAGTATCTGCGTAAGGGACAACAGATTTCTTAATACGCTGTTTCCTTTGATCGGCAGTTTCTCATACAATTCTATCTTATCTACATCCATTCCGGTGATTTTCGGTACGCCCTTTATTTCCTCCGATGACATCTCCACCACCATTCCCTCTTTGTCAAAATAAGCGTTCTGCCCCATCGTATCAATATATATGCGTCCCATCAGCTCCTTGTCATGCACTGTGATTTGCAATGTGTGGGGCGGCTTTAGTGAAACACTTGCAGATTCCACAAATGCCAGCTCCTTAGGCTCCTGAAATTTATATTTAAGAAATACATAAAGACTGTTCCAGGAATACTCGTCATCCAACAGCCATTCCTCAATGGCATCATCTTCATAGCGTTCACTTCCAACAACCTCTACCACCTCTACAGTGAATACCTTAAATACAACTAACGCGCCTGCTCCCACGAACAGCAGAAGCGAAAGGAAAACCAATCCCGCAGTCTTTCCTTTTTTTTTCTGTCTTTTTCTTTCCTTTTCCATTTCTTATTCCTCCAGCCGTATTCCCCTAGATACGCTTAGCACCAGACCGATTTCCGCCAGCAGAAATGCCACGGATGTTCCGCCATAACTAATGAACGGCAGGGAAATTCCGGTATTCGGTATGGTATTCGTTACCACTGCGATATTCAAAATAACCTGAATAGAAATATGCGCTAACACACCGGTCACAATTAAAGCCCCGTATAAATCCTGTGCATTGCTTGCAATTACCATAAACCGCCAGATCAGTACCAGAAACAGTAAAATTACACAGACCGCCCCAAACAGTCCGAGTTCTTCGCAGATAATGGAATAAATCATATCATTCTGCGCCTCTGGAACAAATCCAAGCTTTTGCATACTCTCTCCTATGCCTTTTCCGAACAGCCCTCCAGAACCGATCGCATACAATCCCTGCAGGGTCTGATAGCCTTTTTCGTATTTTTCAGGTTCCAGCCAGATTTTCAATCGCTCCGCCCGGTAAGATTCCAGCATAATAAATGCCGCGCCAAAGGCAATTACCACTCCCCCCATAATGATAAACTGCATATATTTGGGACTTGAAACAAACACCAGGCAGACTGCTATGCCCAAAATGATAATGGCTGTACTTAAATTTTCCGACGCCACAATCACAACCATCGGCATTACCAGAAGCATCACTTTAATCAGCGCCGAAAACTTCCCCATCTGTTTGGGCATTCGGCTGATAATTGTAGCCAGAAAGATAATAATTGCTACCTTTGCCATCTCTGACGGCTGAAAACTCAGTGGCCCTAACTTCAGCCAGCGTTTGGCACCGTTTAGCTCCTGTCCCACAAACAACACCAGTGTACACAGCCCAAATGCTGCCGCATAAGAAAGAAACCAGAATTTTTTCCAGATACGGTAGTCAATTTTTGCGATGACTGCCATAACAATAATCCCAAGTACATCAGCAAGCAACTGCTTTTTCAGATAGTAGGCGCCATCCTGGAATTTGACCTGTCCGTTGTAGGAACTCGTGCTGTAAAGAATAACCAGCCCGAAACAAACTAAAAAACAGACAATCATAAGCAAGCTGTAGTCAAAATACCGGATACTTCTTTGTCTTTGGTCAGCCTTCATTACTCTGTCCATATCAGCACCCCTAAATTAATATTTATCTGTAACCATACAAATTTTCGATTGTTACCTCTATTCTTTCAATGCCCTTGCCATTTCCTTGAACATATCCCCCCGCTGTTCATAATTCTGAAACATTCCCCAGCTCGCACATGCCGGAGATAGCAGCACTGCATCCCCGCTTTCTGCTTGACTGTAACAGATGTTTACAGCATCTTCCAGATTCTCTGCCAGAATGATGTCATTCCTTGGATATCCCATCCGAATCGCCGTATCCTTGATTTTATCCCTGGTAGCCCCCAGAAGCACAAGCTTTTTCACTTTTCCATCAAAAGACAAAATCCAATCCTCATACTCCGAATCCTTATCATAGCCTCCGCCAATCAGCAGCGTCGGCCACTTCATTGCACGCACTGCCTGAATGGCTGCATCTGGATTCGTCCCCTTGGAATCGTTGTAAAAACGCACGCCGCGTTTCGTAACCACATATTCTATTCTATGCGCAACTGCCGTAAAGCGGATAAGAACCTCCCGTATTTGTGCTATGGAAATGCCAAACATAATTGCCATAGCTGCAGCTGCCATCACATTTTCATAATTATGCCGTCCAATCAACTGCAGTTCACTGGTATCACACAAAACTGTCTGTTCTCCATTCCATGCCCAGACAATTTGTTCCCCGTCAAGATACATTCCCTGCTGCAGTTTCCTGCTGCTGCTGAAAAATACGGTCTGTGCCTTTATCCTGCCCGCAAATTCACGCAGAACCGCGTCTTCATAATTTAAGATACAGGTCTGTTCCTTCCCTTGATTTTTGGCAATCCTCATTTTCGCCTGCTCATAAGCTTCCATCGTGTGATGGCGGTTCAGATGGTCCGGCGTAATATTTAAAATTGCTGAAATCTGTGGACAAAAAGTATGTATCGTCTCCAACTGAAAACTACTGATTTCCGCCACAGTTACAGAAGTCTCCTCCGTATCCTCCACAACGCTTGTGTAGGGGATCCCAATATTTCCCACAACCTTCACCTTACGAATCCCGGAATCCGCCACAGAGGCTGCATGCTCCATGATCGCCCCCAGCAGGGAAGTTGTCGTCGTCTTGCCATTAGTACCTGTTACTGCAAGAATCCTTCCTCTTTCAAATAGGTAGGCAAGCTCAATTTCTCCCCAGATTTCCATCCCCTTCTTCCTCATCATCTCCACTTCCGCAAGATCTGTCGGCACGCCGGGACTTAAAACTGCAACGTCCAGGTCTTCGAGCACTTCCTCCTTCAATTCTCCAAGAATAATTTCTATATCTTTGAATATGTCAGATTTTTCCCTGATTTCTTCTTTGTCAAGCTGACCATTGCCGTCATAGAGCAGTACCTGGCCTCCATTGCGCAAAAGGAGCTCTGCCGCGGCAATCCCGCTAATTCCAGTACCAAATACCAAAAATCTCTTGTCACTACATTTATTCCTATTATCCATTTCACATATTCTCCTGCTTTTTACAATACATCATTTTCACGGACAAACCATTGTTATTTCTTCTATAATGCCAAAAGCCCTATCAGGCATAAGATTGCTGTGATAATGGAAAATACTGCCACCACCCTCGTCTCAGACCAGCCTCCAAGCTCAAAATGGTGATGGATGGGCGCCATACGGAAAATCCGCTTTCCTCCAGTCTTTTTAAAATAAGTCACCTGTATCATAACCGACAGGAGTTCTATCCAGTAAATCATTGCCACAATCAATATAAAAATAGGCATCTGCATCACATACGCTGCAGCCGCTACAAAGCCTCCCAGCGCCAGGGAACCAGTATCCCCCATAAACACGCTCGCCGGATATACGTTAAACAACAGAAATCCCAAAAGAGCCCCTACCACGGCACAGGTAATGGGCTCAATCCCACTGCCGGTTCCGATGGCAACCACAGAAAAAAATGTTGCGATGAGCACTGTAACGCTCGAAGCCAGGCCATCCAGACCATCCGTAAAATTAGCGCCATTTACGGTTCCAAGAATTGCCAGAAACATGACTGGGATTGCCAGAAACCCCAAATTTAGATAGTATCCATCCTCAAATCCTCCGGTAAAAGGAATCAAGGCTTTGTCTGCACCCTCCGTATAGAAATACATATAAAAGCTGAATACCCCCGTGACAAGAATCTGTCCCAGCATCTTCTGCCAGGGCAGTAAACCGTCGGAACGGTGCAATACTACCTTCAGATAATCATCCAGAAACCCGATAATTCCAAATCCGACTGTTACAAATAATATAGGCATAATCCGCGGATAATCTTTCATGTAGATTACCGACGTCGCGATGATACCGGCAAGTATCATCAGTCCGCCCATCGTAGGCGTCCCCTGTTTCTTTTGGTGGGATTTAAGCTCCTCCCTTTCGGTCTGCCCTACTTTCAGCTTCCGCAAAAGTGGAATTACTACCGGACCTAACACTGCCGTAATTGCAAATGAAATCAATACTGGAATTATCACTGTCTGCGCCATTTTCCTTACACCTCTTCGTCTCTGCGGTATTTATTACCGTGCTTTTCACTATTGTTCTGCTGTCCCTGCAGTGTCCCATCTTCCTGCCACTGCACGTTTTATTGATTATTATTTTCCTGTTCCTGCCTGTCTTCCTCTGCCGTCGCCTGCCGATCAATGCCCAGATACGGCAGTACATTGGAAAAAATTTCCTTCACCACTGGAGCCGCGATGGTTCCGCCATAATAGATTCCCTGTGGATTGTTGATAATGCAAAGAGCCAGTACCTGCGGATTTTCTGCGGGTGCAAATCCCAAAAATGAGGAAATATACTTATTTGCACTCCTCGGAAGCGTCTGAGAGGTTGCAGTTTTCCCCCCAATGGTATAGCCTTCTATCTTGGCATTCCTGCCGCTCCCCTCAGATACTACTTTCTCCAGCACATCCCGAAGTACCCCTGAGGTCTCGTTGCTGACGGCGCCCTCTGCCACATTATATTTGAGGGTCTGTACCAGCTCCCCCTGGTCATTTTTCACCGATACGCCAAAATGCGGTGTAATCCTGTTCCCCCCATTAATTAAGGAAGAAACTGTTGTAACCAATTGAATGGGGGTTATCTGAAAGGACTGCCCAAAAGAGACAGTGGCAAGCTCTACAGGACCTACATTCTTCTTATTGTGCATAATTGTTACGGCTTCCCCTGGAAGATCAATATCTGTACGCTTCAACAAACCAAACTGATTAAAATATTTATAAAAATTGTCTGTGCCCAGACGCATTCCCAGCTCTATAAAGACCGGATTGCAGGAATTCATAATTCCCTGGGTAAATGTCTCCGCCCCATGCCCTACACGTTTATGGCAGTGGATTCTCCGATCCTCCACCAGCTTATAACCTGGACAAAAGAAATTGTCATTTAAGGACACAACCCCTTCTTCAAAAGCCGCCGCCGTTGTAATAATCTTAAATACGGAGCCCGGCTCATACGTATCACTGATGCACTGATTACGCCACATCTGGTTTAGCTGCTCCTGTGTGGCCCCTCCTGTGACCGCGCCATCGTCGGATGTCACCAGCATAAATGGTTCATTCAGGTGAAACTCCGGCACATTGACCATCGCCATAATTTCTCCGTTCTGGGGATTCATGACAATGATAGAAACACTGTCTGCAGACTTTGCTTCTTTGACTTTCTTTGCTGCCTGCTCACAGTACAGTTGAATATTATAATCCAGGCTGATATGAAGATTGTTGCCATCCACAGGCTCCTGCCGGCGCTCTCCGGCATTCTCAATCTCCACGCCCCTGGCGTCTGTCAAAGTCAAAATCTTTCCATTAATTCCCTTCAGATAGTCTTCATACACAACCTCAAGACCAATAATACCCTGATTGTCCCCGCCTGTAAATCCCAAAACTTTAGAAGCTAATGTATCATATGGATAATAACGCTTGTAGTCCTCATCCACTTTGACGCCTGCCAGCCCGTAATTGCGGATTCTATCTCCTGTCTCTTTATCCACATTCGATTTAATCCGCTCAATAGAACTCACCTTCTCTACACGTTTTCGAACGGCTTCCTCCCCCATGTCCAGTTCCCGTGTCAACACCTCGATGACCCTTTCTTCATCTTCTAACTGACTGTGAATCACGGAAATGGTACAGACCGTGCGGTTGGTGGCAAGCACAGTTCCAGTTGCATCAATAATTTTACCCCTCGCCGCTTTGATGTCCCTCTCCCGCTCATGTAAATCTTCCGCTTTCTTTCCATAATATTCTGAGCAGAATACCATCAAATACACCAGTCGTCCCACTAACAAAGCCAGCACCAGTGACACCACGGTAAAAATAATCAATATCTTTTTCCGGTTGAATGTTTTATTGCGAACCATGTAAAACCTCATAAAATCTATTACTATAATCTATTACTCTATTTATGAGGTTATGTACATTTTCAAGGATATTCTTCCGGCGTCATTCCGTCAAGTAAATCTTCTGTCTCCTGGGGAGTCCCATCCCCGCCGTCCGGCATGGAATTAGGACTGCCTTCCGGCTGTGCTTCCCCCTCCTGTGGGAGGGCCTGTACAGTGCCATCCTCCGGCGTCACAAATTCTTCGTCCGGGAAAATATTCATATAGGGAAGCAGCTGTTCAAAAATCCGTTTTGCCAAAGCGGTTGCAAGAGCGCTGCTCTGGTCATCTTCCGCCACATTTGCCTCGTCAATTACCACATAAACAAGGACCTGCGGATGCTCCACTGGTGCAAAACCAATAAATGACACTACATATTTCTTATCTTCACGATTTCCCTTCTGTGCGGTTCCTGTCTTTCCACCCATAGAATATCCTGGCACTTTCGCACTTTTTCCGGTACCCTCGGATACTGTCTTATAGAGATACCCCTTCACCGTATCGCTGGTCTGCTTGGAAATCGTCTGTTTCAACGGTGAATTCTCCACATTCTGCACAGTATTTCCATTTTCATCTATGATTTTTCTTACCAGATGAGGCTGATAATAGTAACCGCCATTAATTAAGGAAGAAAATGCGCTTGCAAGCTGTACCATCGTGACATTAAAGTTCTGGCCGAAAGAATTTGTGGCAAGAGATGTAAGATTCGTATTGTCAACGGTATAAATCAGACCGTCCGTTCTAGCCTCTCCCGGAAGGTCAATATTAGTTTTTAACCCAAAATTAAAAATATTCTGATATTTGTAAAAATCCTCTTTTCCAATATCTATTGCCATCCCCATCAGCGCATCATTGCAGGAATCCATCACAGCTTTTTCAATTGTCTCTGTGCCATGCCCGGAACGATTCGAACACTTTATATCATGTCCGCCAATTCTCTCCACACCGTCACACTCATACGTTTCTTTCAGTTTCCCTGTCTCCAGCCCGGTTGCCACGGTAAAAGGTTTTGCCGTGGAACCAGGTTCATAGGTATAAGTGATACAAAAATTCTGCCAGATAGCGTTTAGCTTCTCTAACCGTTCTTTCTCAGAAAAAGTATTTGCCTCCTCCTGTGAATAATACTTTGTCAAATCCCACGGATTATTCAGGTCATAGGTGAAATTATCTGACATTCCCAAAATCTCACCATTCTGGGGATTCATGACAATGACGCCAGTATGCTGGCTTCCCGCGCCTGTTATTTCTTCATCCCTGTGTTCCTCCTGGAACCTTGCAATATTCTCATCAATGATTGTCTGGATATTTAAATCAATCGTTGTAATCAGACTGTTTCCATTCACAGGCTCCTTAATGGTCCTTTCCAGATTGTTGTCCGTATTCAGATAACCGTAGCTCCTGCCTTCTACTCCATTGAGCGTGTCATTGTAATAATCCTCAAGACCGCCAATTCCCTCATTTCCAGACGTCGTAAACCCCAAAACTTTGCTGGCCAGCGTATTGTATGGATATTGTCTTTTATACTCTTTTTCAAACCATACGCCCTGTACGTTGGGATTGATCTTTTTTCCCTTTTTGTTCACCTCAGCCTGCAGCTTCTGGAATGCCTCTATGTTCTCATAGGGCAGTTTCCTGCGCAAAATAAAATAGCGGCTGTCTGCCTGTTCGGTAAGAGCCGTACGCACTTCTTCTTCAGTGACATCCTCAAAGCATTCCACCAGCGCCTTGATGGTGGGTTCCATATACTTGTCCTTATCATCATTGATGAGCTTACAATCCAAAATAATGTTATATACATCCACACTGTTTGCCAATACAGTCCCCTTGGTATCAAAAATCTCACCGCGCTGATAGGGGATTGTCTCACTTCCGTAACTCTGCTGGCTCAACACCTGCTTTTCATATTCTTCACCTTTTACCTGATCAATGTAAATCAATCGAAAAACCAGTCCGGCAGATAACGCCACGATTGCCGAAAAAACCACTAACAGCTTCTTTTTCATTACTGGAGAAAATCTGGCATATCTCTTTAATTTTTTATGTTTTCTTACTTGACTGCCCAATGGTCTTTACCTTTCCGGAATGTTTTCATACTGATTCATGTAATCATCATTGTCAACTTCAAAATATTCAATCTGTTCTCCCTTAGGATATACCATGCCAAGCTCATCCATCGCTTTCTGCCTGATATGATCCAATTCCACGGAATTATTGATTTTCTTCTGCTGTGCATCATTGTCGTTCTGCAGATTCAAAAGCTCTGTCTCTAGCGCTGCCACATGCTGTACCCTTTTATTCAAGTCTGACTGCAGTTGCAGATAACACCCGAACACTACTACCATCATTATCATAGTTGCTGCCAAAAACAACACATACCCAGGGCTGATTTGGAGGGCGCGCTCCCTGTTTCTCTGCGCTGCTGCCCTTGCCTGTCTCTGGCGCCTTCTTGTTTCCCTGTCTTCTTCCTGTTTTTCCACATACTCCTGATGTATCTGTTCCCTGCGCTGTTCCTGAAGCTCTCTTGCTGCACTTCCATCTATGTATGCCATGTTATCCCAGTATTGTAAATCTTCTTGCTGTCGCATAATTCTGTCTCCTAACCTGTCTTATTATTTTATAACGATTACAAATCCATACTGTATATGTATGTGTCATTCCCATCCCCGCTCAAATACCCTGAGTTTCGCACTCTTAGAGCGCGGATTATACTCAATTTCTTCCTCTGTCGGTACCACCGGCCGCTTTGTCACGACTTTTCCTAATGGTCGTTTCCCACATATACATACTGGAAAATCACTTGGGCATGTACATGGATTCTCGCTTTTTTTATAAATGTTCTTTACGATCCTGTCTTCCAGGGAATGAAAGGTGATGATGCAGATTCTTCCTCCCGGATTCAATAAGTGTATCATATCCTCCAGAGAATCTTCTAACACCTGAAGCTCCTGGTTGAGCTCAATCCGGATTGCCTGAAACGTCCGTTTCGCCGGATGTCCTCCACCCATACGTACCCTTGCCGGAATTGCTGCCTTAATAATATCCGTCAATTCCCCAGTCGTCTCTATTTCCTTTTCCTCTCTCGCCTGCACAATATGCTTGGCAATGTTCTTTGCAAATTTATCTTCTCCATAGTCACGGATAATCCGGCACAATTCCTGTTCACTGTATGTATCCAGCAGATCTTTTGCAGTAAACCCCCGGCGTTTGTCCATCCGCATATCCAAAGGCGCATCCACCCGGTAGGTAAATCCCCTGGCTGGGTCATCCAGTTGGTACGATGACACGCCCAAGTCTAACACAATGCCGTCTACCCCTGCAATCCCTGCCTCTGCAAGCACCTCCTGCATCTCACAGTAATTGCTCCTTACAATCTGTGTCTTGTCCTCAAACTCCGACAATCTTCTGGTCGCAGCCTTAATCGCATCTTCATCCTGGTCAATGCCGACAAACCTGCCCTTATCTGATAAGCGCCTGCATACCTCATAGGCATGTCCGCCGCCTCCCAGCGTGCCATCCACATAGACACCGTCTGGTTTGATATTCAGGTATTCCATTGTCTCTTTTAAAAGTACTGACTTATGTTTAAATTCCATGAATCTTTCCTTCCGGCTATATGGTAAGTCCCAGATCCGCCATTTGTTCCGCGATTTCCTCCACATCATCAAACTCATTCATATCCTGCCATCTGTCCTTGCTCCAGATTTCAATACGGTTCACTGCTCCGGCCGATACAATTTCTTTCTCAATCCCTGCATGTTCCCGCAAATGCGGCGGAATAAGCACACGTCCCTGCTTGTCCACCTCACAGACAGCTGCGCCTGTTATGAAAAACCTCTCCAATTGGCGGACTTTTTTAGAAAATTGGGGCGCTTCACGGAATTTAGCCTCAGTGATCTTCCATTCTTCTGAAGAATACACAAATATACATCCATCCAGTCCTCTTGTCATCACAAATTCATTCCCCAACTGGTCTCTGAATTTGGAAGGGACTATCAGTCTGCCCTTTGCATCAACGGTGTGATTATATTCTCCCATGAACATCTGTATCACCTTCTGACCTTTGGTTTGCCGCTGGATACATATGTGGAAAATGCATTTATTTGTTCCATTTCCTATGAGTTATCCACATTGTTATCCACTTATCAACCACTTCAATCCATTTTCTACCACTTTCCTCCACTTCATGTTTCATTCTAGCCCATTAATGGGAAAAAAGCAATAGAAAATTTTAGGTTTCGGGACTCGTAACTATTCAGCCTTTAAATTTATAACACAGTTTCCACAGCGTTTTTCAAAGGAAAAACATTTTAAGGGCTGAATAATTCCCGGGACTCAATGACTTCATAGTAACAGAAAAAGAAAAGAACCCTGGAGAAATCCAAGGTCCTTTTCCTTTTGTTTCCATATTCTATTGTCTTAATTCATCGGTATTGTACCATATGAAATTTGTCTTGTGTACATTGCATGTAGTCCTCGATAAGATGATCCAGACGGAGGCTGACTTTGTAACATTCCTCTGTACTGACACCCGTTGATACAACTACATCTAATTCCCTTCGTGCCATCTCAATTTCTTTTCGTATCTCCAGCATCTTTTTCATACCGCTGCTCCTTGTCTCTTGCACTCTTATTGTAGCCTCTTTTTGTACAAAAATCAAACGAAAACCGCTATTTTTTTACAGGAGATTTCGACAGAAAATACTTTTCTTCGACACCTGCTTAACAAACCGCGCTGTCCCGTTTCTGATACGATTCCCTGTGGATCAGCAAAAGAACGGCTTCCACTACCTGATGGCAGAGAGATACAATCTGGCGACAATCTTCTTCGACAGTATTCTTCAATTTTATATAAGCATCGTGGTTTTTCCTGATAAAATTACAAATCGCCTCCACGCTGTTAAGATTCTGCACAGATTTTATAATGTGGGGCTGGTTTCTCCTCGCCTCACCACTTTGGATATAGTCTTTCAGGCTTTCTTTCAGGTGCTTTTCATACACACAATGATCTTTGAGATTCCCGGTAAACTCAGCATTATGAGGAAAAGTAAAATAATCTGCAATATAATGAATCATTTCTCCTAAATTGCGGTAAAACACCCGCATGTTAATCCTGGCTGATTGCTGAAGCTCCACCAACCTTTTCAAATCACGCTGAAGTTTCGGGAACGTTCCCTCCATCTCGTGCTTCACCGTCAAAAAGGACGGCTTACAGTCTGGCAGGATGCTGCCCAGATAAAAGGCTTTCTTGTGTTTCACCAGTTCCTGTTCTTCCAGACTTCCTACAATATACTTCGCCAATGATATATGAGATTTCTTACGCATATCTTCCTCCTGTATCTCTCTCTTTACATTCAAGTCCTATTCTACTTCCTGTCTTTCGAGAATACAAGTCATTTTATATGATTCTTTTGTAAAAAAATTGTAAAGTTTTTATTTACATTGGCATTCAAAACTTGCACATTCTGTTTCTGCGCAACAGCATGCATTACTTCCTGCAATGCCAATCTCATCTGCCTGACACTTGCAGCCCTCGTTAAACCGGCAATTCTCAGCGTGGCACCCTACACTCGTCTCCGGTGTTCCATGCTGCACGGAGTTCGTCATGCTTTCACTTCTCTCCCGGAAGCTTTCACAACAGGTTTCCCTTGGCTTGTCGGCATTCTGTCCTCCTACCATAATATCATGCTTTGAACAGAGCCTGTCATCATTATAGGCACAATTTGTTACAGAACATTTTAAACGTGTCATGTTAATTCTCCTTTCTTCCACTAATATTGCCAAAGCGGACAGACCGATTATGGTTCTGTCCGCTTTATTAGTATCAAGAAATTAAAACGAAATTATGCATGGCAAGAACTGCCACTTTTCATGCCAAAAATATTATTGTTCATTGTAAATTAATTTTTCTTTTCTTCCTGCACTTCTTCTTTACGGATTTCTTTTGTGCGTATTTCTTCACATATCTGCGCAATAAATGTATCCAAAGATTTCACACCCTCATCTCCGGCAAAACGGCTTCTAACAGATACCGTCTGTTCTTCTTCCTCCTTCTGCCCCACTACCAGCATGTAGGGCAGCTTATCAAGACGCGCCTCTCTGATTTTATAGCCAATTTTTTCTGAACGGTTATCGACAGAGCAAAGGATTCCATTCGCTCTAAGCTTTTTCTCCACTTCTGCCGCATAATTCTCATATTTGTCTGAAATTGGCAGAACGCGCACCTGTTCCGGGCACAGCCATGTCGGGAATTTGCCGGCAAATTTCTCAATCAGCCATGCCAGTGTCCGCTCATAACAGCCCATAGAAGTTCTGTGTATAATGTAAGGACGCACTTTTTCGCCATTCGCATCAATATAATACATATCAAACTGCTCCGCAAGCAGCGCATCCCACTGAATGGTTATCATGGTATCTTCCTTGCCATAGACATTTTTGGTATTGATGTCTATCTTAGGTCCATAAAAAGCAGCCTCCCCGACATCTTCTGTAAAAGGAATCTCTAACTCTGCCATAATATCGCGCATATGCTGCTGCGTCTCTTCCCAGACCTCGGGTTCTCCGATATATTTTTCCCGGTTCTCCGGATCCCATTTTGAAAGGTGGTAGGTGACGTCATCCTCCACCCCCAAGGTAACGAGACAATGCTTTGCCAGCGCCAGGCAGCGCTTAAATTCTTCTACCATCTGATCCGGGCGTACAATTAAATGCCCCTCCGAAATAGTAAACTGACGCACACGGGTAAGTCCATGCATCTCTCCTGAATCCTCATTTCGGAACAATGTAGAGGTTTCGCTGTAACGCAGAGGTAAATCCCGGTAAGAGTGCTGTTCCGCTTTATATACGTAGTACTGGAATGGACAGGTCATAGGACGCAGGGCGAGAACCTCTTTATCCTTTTTTTCATCTCCAAGAACAAACATGCCATCCGTATAGTGATCCCAGTGACCAGAAATTTTATACAAATCAGACTTCGCCATCAGCGGAGTCTTTGTTCGGATATATCCCCACTCATTATCCTCAAGATCCTCAATCCACCGCTGCATGGTCTGGATGATCTTGGCTCCTTTCGGCATCAACAGTGGCAGACCCTGTCCAATCACATCTACTGTGGTAAACAGCTTCATCTCACGTCCCAGCCGGTTGTGGTCGCGCTTCTTAATATCCTCCAAATGTTCCAGATATGCATGTAATTCATCCTTTGTGGCAAAGGCCGTACCATAAATTCTCTGAAGCTGCGCTTTATCAGAGTCACCCCTCCAATACGCCATAGAAGATGAAATCAGCTTAAACGCCTTAATGGGCTTGGTACTCATCAAATGGGGCCCTGCACACAAATCGGTAAACGCATCCCCCTGCCTATAGAACGAAATCTCCGCATCCTCCGGCAAATCCTCAATCAACTCCACTTTATAAGGCTCCTGCCGCTCCTGCATAAACTGGATTGCTTCACTTCTAGGAAGCGTGAATTTCTCCAGGCGGCATCCAGCTTTGATGATTTTTTTCATCTCTTTCTCCAGATTATCCAAATCCTCTCTCGAGAAAGGCTCTGCCTCAAAATCATAATAAAATCCTTCATCTATGGATGGCCCAATCGCAAGCTTCGCCTCTGGAAAAAGGCGCTTCACTGCTTCTGCCAGCACATGGGAACAGGTATGGCGGACCGTGCGCAGCCCTTCTGCATCCTTCTGGGTGAGGATACTTAACTCACAATCACTGTCCAAAACTGTCCGCAAATCCATGACCTCGCCGTTTACTTCTCCGGCACAGGCAGCTCTCGCCAGACCTTCACTAATACTTAACGCAATGTCATAAATACTTTTTTCTTCTTGGAACTCCTTGACGGAGCCATCTTTTAATGTGATTTTCATCATATTCTCCTTTCTTATTTTCCATCATTATCATACCAAAAACGTCCCATGCAATGCCAAAGGCAATGCACGGGACGTTATATACGCGGTTCCACCCTGCTTGTTCTTCCGCCAGCAACGGAAAAACCTCTCATTTGACGATAACGGAGTCACCGTGCCCTGTTAAGGCCGCTCCAAGGTGGTCTTCGGCTGTTTCCTGCCAGACCGTTTCCAGCACCGGGGCCATTGCCCGCCGACGGTCTTCTCTGCTTATGTCCGCGCCATCTGCGCAGAACATCCGGCATTTCACAGCGTACTCTTCTTGTCAACGCTTTTCTATTTTGTATTGTAGCCCCTTTTTCTCATTCTGTAAAGAGGAATTTTAACTATTTATTCCTTCCGCAACATTTCTTGTACTTTTTCCCGCTGCCGCATGGACATGGGTCATTGGGATAGATCTTCTGATCCTTGACAATCGTACCAGACTTCTTCTGCTCCAGATAAAGCTTATGCCTGGTATCCTCATCAAAAATACTCTCCCACTGCGGAAGCTCATAGAGCCAGTCTGCCTTTGCATCCACCATGTTCTTATAAAGCTTCTCCTTATCAAATGCAAGGCTGACTTTTGTATCCTCGTCCATCTCCTCAATCGGATTAGCCTCCAGCAAACTCTCATTGATTCCATCCAGGAATCCCGTCATTTCCATAACGGACAGTTCATACTTCTCTGCCAGTTCCTTAACGGTTCCCGTGACCGCTTCATCCGGATTCTCTAATAATTTTTCGTACACACCCTTCTCCAGCAGAAAATATCTCTGCCAGAAACGCTGGATTTCTCCTTTGTTTGCCTCCTGATTATAAGCAACACTTCTCCAATCTTCTAATAACGACATAACATTCCCATCCTCTTTCTTAATTTTAGACTTTTTTAAATCTTTCTACTTCACCACACAGCTCCCTGGAAATACTCTGGCTGTTCTGGGTCTCCTGTTGAATATGCGCCATGGCTTCCACCAGGGTTCCTGTATTTTCTGCTACATTCGATACCCCTTTGGCACTCTCATCCACAGTCGTGGATATATCATTGATTCCCACATTAATATGCTGCATAATTGACTGCATCTCGGCAGCCCCGCTGGCAAATTCCGTGAAAATTGCATCCATGTCTTCTGCATCATGCTGGTAATTATTCGCAACATCTACAAAGCCATCATAATCTTTCATAACGTCTTCATCAATGAACTGCAGCATATTCTCAGCATTCTGCGCCAATTTCTCTACAGCGGCTGTCACCATATTACTGATATTCTGAATATTATTCGCAGCATCCCGGCTGTTATCTGCAAGTATACGGATTTCATCCGCCACTACTGCAAATCCTTTTCCTGCTTCCCCGGCTCTCGCCGCCTCTATGGATGCATTCAAGGCAAGCAGGTTTGTCTGGCTGCTTATGTCCAGTATATCACCAGTCAGTTCATTGATACGTCCCACACTCTTACTATCTTTTACAGCATCCTCCAGCATGGTACGGATTTCATCAATCATCTTGCTGGCTGCCGCCTTACTCTCGACGGCATCCTTTCTGACTGCCTGCGCCCGGACTTTAATTTCCTCTACCAGTTCTGCGCCATTTCCTGCCCTGCCTGTCAGGGCCTGTGTCTTTTTGTAGATGTCATTGCTTCCATTGGTGATCTGCTCCAGGCTGACAGACACTTCTTCCATACTGGCTGCCAGTTGTTCCATTGCAGCAGATACGCTGTTGACATTCTCGTTGGATACATTGACCCTGTTGGTAATATTATCCGCTGACTCCAGCATACGCGCCGATTCGCCTTTGAGTTTCCTCATAAGAGACTGAAGCTGCTCAATAAAACCGTTGACACCAATGACAAGTTGTCCCACCTCATCCTGGGTCTTCACTGTGATGCGCTCTGTCAAATCTCCCTCATCCTTCTGGATTTTCTCTACAATCTGATTTAAGTGCCCGCTGGCTTTTCTTGCCGGACTTGCAATTGTGCGCACAACAATCAGGATTGTTGCGCCCGCCATCAGGATAAATACGAGAATCATAACCATATTAAAAATGTATGTACCAGTAATTTTTATATTGATTTGGGACGCGACAGAATTTATCCTGCTTTCCATCGCCTCTGTATAGGTGCCCTTACAGGTATCCAGGACTTCCCTTTTCTGCCGGATCAGAATCAGCATATCCAGCGTCTTTTGGGTGTCCCCCTGCTCTACCAGCTTGGCCGCATCAATACCAAGCGCCATAAATTCTTCAAACTGCTCCTTATAAGAAGTAAAACTTTCATTCAGGGTTGCATCCCTTGTCTGACTGCACAAAGCATCCATCTGTTCTAAGTATACCTGCAGGTTATTCGCCTTTTCCTGGATTTTCTCTGAGCCCTGGGCTTTCAGCTTTCCGGATTCCATAAGTCCCCGGAACTCCTGTGCCTGTACGGACATCTGCCCCTCTATCTTCTGCAGTTCAAGATAAACCTTTGCGATCTCACTGTTCTTGTCACTTATCTCAGACAACGCCATAACATTTGCCACGCTGAACGCCAGAAAAAATAACGACAAAATCCCCAATAGCACAATTATCTTTGTCCCAATACGTTTTCTCATCCTTCTCCTCCTTTGCACATATCATACTGATTTCCACAAAGCTCCCTACGGAAGTAATTTCTTGGAACAAGCTACTGCCAGGGCACCTGGCCCAATATGACACGCTACACTCAACGATAAGGGATCGACGACTTCGACTTCACAGCCTGGCAATGCTTCTTCAATCTGAGCTTTAAAGTCCATGGCTGCTTCTTCATTCTTTGTATATGCCACAAAGAGATGCATATTGGCGCCTGTTTCATCTCCAAAACGTTTTGCAAAGTCACTCTTGATCGCATCAATCATGATAGTCCTCGCCTGCTTTACAGTCCTTGCCTTCGCATAGCTGTCCAGCTTCTCACCCTGTATCTGCAAAACGGGTTTTAACTTTAATAACGTTCCCAATGCTGCCGCCGCCGGTGTAAGACGCCCGCCTTTCTTTAAATAGTATAACGTATCCACCATGATATAAATACTGGATTCATACTTCGTCTCCTCCAGATATTCTTTGATCTCCTTTGCACTTTTCCCATGTTCAGCCATCTCTAACGCTTCCAGCACTGACTGCTTCTGTGTCACAGAAATGCGCTGGTTATTTACAACCTGCACCTTTCCCTCATATTCCTGCGCCAACATAACAGCCGTCTCGCAGGAACTGCTCAGGCCGCTGGACATAGGTATATGCACAATCTCATCACACTGCTTAAGCAATTCATCCCACAACTCCGTCACGGAACCAATGGACGGCATGGAGGTAGAAATATCTGCATCCCCCTCCAGCTTCTCATAAAACTGCTCCTGGGTAAGAGATATGTCTTCATAATAAGTCTCCTCATTTATAAAAAAAGGCATGGGCAATACGTGTATGCCATACTCCTTTGCCTGCTTCTGAGTAATTCCACTGTTACTGTCTGTAACTACCGCAATCTTTCCCACAGATAGTCCTCCTGTCTTTTATCTTTCTCTTATTATGCCTTTCATTCTAACACATTTTTCCCATTGATACAAGCTACTATACCATGAATTGCTTATTCATTTTATGGTATAAATATTCAGTTGTCAAGAAAAATCCCGGACAAATAAGAAACTGCTTCTTATTTGCCCGGGATTTATTTTTCAACTATTGGGACAAAGTTTACATCATTCCCATTCCGCCTGCGCCGCCTGCCGGCATAGGGGGTACATCCTCTTTGATGTTTGCCACTACGGATTCCGTTGTCAACAAAGTTGATGCCACAGAAGTTGCATTCTGCAGTGCGCTTCTTGTCACCTTCACAGGATCAAGGATTCCTGCAGATACCATATCTACATATTCTTCTTTCGCTGCATCAAATCCTACACCCGGCTCAGATTCTTTCACCTTATTGATGATGACTGCCCCTTCCAGCCCTGCATTTGCAACAATGTAATACAGTGGTGATTCAAGCGCCTTTAAGATAACCTTAGCACCTGTCTTCTCATCACCTTCCATTGTCTCTGCCAGTTTTGCCACCTGCTTTGCAGCATGGATATATGCGGAACCGCCTCCTGCAATGATTCCTTCTTCCACGGCTGCCCTGGTAGAATTTAATGCATCTTCCATGCGCAGCTTACTCTCTTTCATTTCCGTCTCAGTTGCAGCGCCTACACGGATAACTGCTACACCGCCCGCAAGCTTTGCAAGTCTTTCCTGAAGCTTCTCTTTATCAAACTCTGAGGTAGTCTCCTCAATCTGTGCACGGATTTGTGCTACTCTTGCAGCAATCGCATCTTTTTGGCCCTCGCCGTCCACAATAATCGTATTTTCTTTCTGGACTTTTACAGATTTCGCACGTCCAAGCTGATCCATCGTAGTCTCTTTCAGATCCAAACCAACTTCTTCCGAAATCACCTGTCCACCGGTAAGAATTGCAATATCCTCCAACATAGCCTTCCTTCTGTCACCATAGCCAGGCGCCTTTACTGCAACCACGTTAAATGTGCCGCGGAGTTTATTTACAATCAGAGTGGTAAGCGCCTCGCCCTCAATGTCCTCAGCAATAATTAAAAGCCTTGCCCCGGACTGTACTACCTGCTCTAACAGCGGAAGGATCTCCTGGATATTACTGATCTTCTTATCGGTAATCAAAATATAAGGATCATCCAAAACTGCTTCCATCTTATCCATGTCGGTTGCCATATATGCAGAAATATATCCACGGTCAAACTGCATACCTTCTACCAGATCCAGTTCCGTCTGCATGGTCTTTGATTCTTCAATCGTGATAACGCCGTCATTGGAAACTTTCTCCATTGCATCTGCTACAAGGTCTCCTACTACCTCGTCTCCTGCAGAAATTGCTGCAACTTTCGCAATCTGATCCTTTCCATTCACTTTCTGGCTCATAGCTGCGATTGCCTCTACTGCCTTGTCAGTCGCCTTTTTCATACCGCGTCTTAACACAATTGGATTGGCGCCTGCCTCTAAGTTCTTCATTCCCTCTTTAATCATCGCCTGTGCCAGCACGGTAGCCGTCGTGGTTCCATCTCCTGCCACATCATTTGTCTTAGTTGCTACCTCCTTGACAAGCTGTGCACCCATATTCTCAAATGCATCCTCAAGCTCAATTTCTTTTGCGATAGTCACGCCATCGTTTGTAATTAAGGGCGCGCCAAAAGATTTATCTAAAACTACGTTTCTTCCTTTCGGTCCCAATGTCACCCTTACGGTATTTGCCAATTTATCTACACCAGCCTCCAATGCGCTTCGGGCTTCTGTTCCATATTTTAATTCCTTTGCCATGATAATTCGTCTCCTTTATAATATTATTTTGCTAGTTGCTTTCGGTCACAACTGCCAAGATGTCATTCTGCTTTACAATGATATATTCTTCTCCATCCAGTTTCACTTCGTTGCCTGCATATTTGGAGTAAATCACCTTATCTCCAGCCTTTACCTGCATCGTAATCTCTTTGCCATCTACATTACCGCCAGGTCCTACCGCTACCACTTCTGCTTCCTGCGGTTTCTCCTGAGCACTGCCTGCCAGTATGATACCGGACTTTGTAGTCTCCTCTGCTTCACACTGTTTTAACACAACTCTGTCTCCCAATGGTACTAATTTCATTCCTATTCCTCCTTTTCATAAGGTAGAAGCACACAACGCTTTGCATCATCTGCCATCTTATCGGAAAGCATCCGCTTTCCTCCTACCAGGTCATCTTTTTTATTCTATTTCTAGTTCTATTAGCACTCCTCAAATTTGAGTGCTAACAACTCATGTACATAATTTAGCACTCCTATTTTTTTTTGTCAATAACAAATATTAGATTTAATAAAAAGTTTAGATTTAAAACAGCTTCTTCCTTTTGAAAAACCAAAAACAAGCCACTACAACCATTACGCTTAATACCGATACAAAAATATAACCATACCGCCAATGCAGTTCCGGCATCCCCTCAAAATTCATTCCATACCACCCGGCAATCAGCGACAAAGGCATAAAAATTGTCGTCACAGTTGTAAATAATTTCATAATCCTGTTCTGCTCATAAGATAATGCTGCGTCCAGAGCCTCACGGATATGCACAAGTTCTTCATATAGAAACTGCGTCTCCTCTGTCAGATGCTTTAGTTTATTTTCATAAACACGGAAATAACAGGCCGATTCCTCATTCAGCACAGCGCCCTGTCCGTCCTTCTTTTTTTCCTCGAGCCCATTAATTCCCTCAATCATATTTAAAAACTGTACATAATCGTTTTTCCATACGGTGAGCAGCCGTTTGCACTCAAAAATAGAGCTGTTCCGATTCCGGTGAATTTTCCCTCCCACAATCTCCTGCTCCATGTCAATCAGGTACCGCTCCATTTCTTCCACCTTCTGCTGTCCCCGTTTTAAAACGGATTCAAATACCGCCTCTAACGTTTCCTCCATTCCTCCATTGCCGGTAAGACGCGGGCAATTATACAATACCTTTTTTTCGTCCTTCAAAACCACCATCAAAAACTCCTGGGTATTCAAAAGGAAGGCTGCACTCATAACCCTTTTCTTTGCTTCTAAATTTTCATGGAAACAAAAAGCACCGTACAGGCAGTCGTCCTGTAATTTCACCCCTACCCAGTAAGCTGGCTCCAGACGGCGCACAGACTGCATTAATAAATCTTCCATCCTGCTGCGTTCTTTTTCCTGCAATTCTTTCCATTCCATGATGCGAACACTCGTTTCCTTATTCTCCTGCATTCGGAATACCTTCTTTCCTCAGGGTGCAAGCACTCTATGTATGATGTCCGCCAAAGGCTCCATGGCATTCATTGCTTCCTCCAATGTGTTGGTCTGTGCACCGACTTCCACCAAAAGGCTCCGGGGACGGTAATGCAGGTTATAGCGGTAACCTTTGAGATATGTAGCACGGGCAAACCCCGGATAATATTCCTCCGCCGCTAATTTCAACTGAAAAGAAAATGCCAGATTATCCGCAAGATTCGGGTTTGCAAGATAATCAATATTGCCATTTGCAGTTGTCCGGCTTAATCCATTAAAAAACATAATCTGTGCCGTCTGCTTTCCATTCACTTCTGAGACAAGATGTATGTTATCGGATACGCCATCCCTGTGCAGATCTATCACCACCTCTATACTTGGGTTCTCCGAAAGAATCTGCTCCAGGGCCGGTCCTGCATAAGAATATGCATTGTCTCGGTCTGCAACATCATATTCCCCCATATGATGAAGCACGTTAAAACCATATTGTTCCGTGAGCAGTTTGGTCAGGCGTTCCCCCAGAGCAACCACACTGCTGCCTGCATCCCCTGGCGCAGAATCAATATATCCTTCCTGGGAATGGGTATGGTAAATAAGAATCTGCACATTTTCATTCCCTCCTTGCAGCCTCATGTCTTTTGCAAGCATCGCCTGAGCGTTTAACTCATTGCCGTCAATGGTCGTGGTGCGGTCCACCTGATAAAAATTTTGAATCAGATAATCGAAGTCATTCAGCTTCTCCCTGGAAATCTCTACAACTTTATCTCCCTTTGCAAGATCCAGGGCAACCGTTTCCTGCCCATCTGATTCTTTATTTTCTTCCGGCTCCTTTTTATCCTCCGTCTCCTTTTTGTCCTTATGTTCCTTTTTCTGCTCTTTTTCGTTCTGGCTGTCTCGCTTTTCTTTTTCTTCTTCCTGCTCCTTTTGATTTTCATTCTCCGCTAACATGCTCATATTCAAATCACTTTCAATCTGTGTATCATATTCTGCGATTGTCTCGCTGAACGCATAGACAGGATAAAAGTCTTGGAGCTTCTGCAGCAGAAAACTGTCCAGCGCAGGCGCGTTTTCCTGTCTCTCGCAGAGCATTGCCATCATACAGTTTTTCCATGACGCCACTGCAATCTCTTCCCTGACAAAATTCACAACCTGACTCAATGCCGGTGCATTTCCAAGAACGGCCGTATTCTGATAACAGACAAATACAAACAGTACGCTGACTGCACCAAGCAGCCACTGTTTATAATTTCCCTTTCTTTTTCTTTTCTTAACCAAAGCTTTCCCCATTTTCGTTAACCTATTATTTCGTCCAATTACTTTAAGGCCGTAAAACAACCTCTGCTCCATTTCGCCCGATTTCGTCACCGGATTATCGGAATCCTGTAACAATTAAATATATGCCTGTACGAAATTATTTATGCAAAGGCAATGTTTAATCCTTCAGAAAGGGTATAACTTAAGCGTTTGATGGACTCATCTATATCTTTCGGGGTAACAAACATCGTATTTAACTGTGGGGATAAAAGCTCCCGCACCAACTCATGCTTTTCCATATCGTTTAACGCACTAAGGCCCGTGCTCAATGTCTGAAGATGGCTGTTCTCCTCCATTGCCTGAATCAATGTCTGCATCGTATCGCTGACAATTGTTGCCGCATCCACTACTGTGGGCACACCTATGGCAATCACAGGTATTCCAAGCGTCTCCTCCGACAACCCATGACGGTGGTTCCCTACACCGGAACCTGGATTAATTCCTGTATCCGTAATCTGGATTGTCCTGCTTAACCTTCGGGTACTGCGCGCCGCCAGCGCATCTATGGCAATCATCACATCTGGTTTTGTCTCCTCGATTGCCCCCCGGACAATCTCCTGGCTCTCCATGCCGGTCTGCGCCATAACGCCGGGCACAATTCCGCTGACAGCATTGACTTCCTCGCCAAAAGCGTATTTTCCAAATTCTTTCAGTACATGGCGGGTAATCATGATATTGTCCACAACCCTGGGACCCAAAGCATCCGGTGTCACTTCACGGTTTCCAAGTCCTGCCACCAGCACGGACAATGGCTGCTTTTTTTTGGGCAGAAGCCTTTTTATCAGTCTCGCCAGCTCAACGGAAATCTCCCGGTGATAGTCCTCATCCTGGCAGTCCATATTGGAAGCCTCCAAAGTAATATAGGTTCCTTTGGGTTTTCCCATTGCCTTTGCGCCGTTTTCTGTCTCAATTACCATAGTCGTAATCTTAATTTCATTCTTCCTGCGGTATTCCTCCTCCACCCGGACGCCTTTAATCTCTACGTTATCTTCCTCAAATTTTTCTCTGGTTTCCAATGCCAGATCGGTACGCACCTGAAACTGACTCATTTTCTCTCCCTCCAATAGATTAGTAGTTACTATTTTTTACAAAAAAAAGCAGAATATGTATTGACAGATAGAAATTTTGGGACTAAACTATATGAGTATGTTTACATTAGAACGTCCGTGTCCGGCTTTAATGAAACAACTATTTTTGTGAATGAATGGAGGTGTACGGATTGGCTAACATTAAATCAGCAAAGAAAAGAATCTTAGTAACTGAGAAACGAACAGCCCGCAACAAATCAATCAGGTCTGCGGTTAAGACTTCTATGAAGAAAGTAGACGCTGCGGTCGCTGTGAACGACAAGGAGGCTGCGGAAAGCGCACTGAAGGCTGCAATTTCCACGATCAGCAAAGCTACTTCTAAAGGCGTGTATCACAAGAACACCGCTGGAAGAAAGATTTCAAAATTGACCAAGGCTGTCAACGAGCTTGCTTAGTTATTTTTATAAATAGTACACAAAAGGAAGCCAATTCCGTCATGTTGGCTTCCTTTTCAGATTGAGGATATTAAATAACTATTATAAACTATCATAGAAAATACCGTCAACTCTTGAAAATACTAAATTTACGCAAGTTACAATATGTACCATAATAGCACGAAATCCAAAAGATAATGGGAAATTTACTGCTCATATGGTCCTGTAATCTCAAGGACATTTCCGTCCGGGTCAATAATATTGAAATACCAATAGGGCATATGGACGTTGACATACATTAACTCAGATACATCGCCAATGTTCAAATTCTTTAACCTTTCATACTCATATTTCAAATCATCAACCTCAAAATTGAAAACAACAAGATTATTTTTAGGCGTACCAGTGTTTTTGTAAAAATCATTAATATATGCCTGATTAAATCTTTCGTTCGGCTCTTGATCAATAATTTTCTCATCATACGCCTTATTATAGAGCGCAATTTTATTACTGAATTGTACCCACCTGTCATCATTTGCGTGCCATGGTTCTTCCTGTAAAAGCAATTTATAGAACTCAATAGATTTTTTTACATCTCCTACAAAAATGTACATCGTTCCAAGCGTCATATTCTCCTCCTTAAATTCCAAGATTCATTCGCATTCTCCTTAAACGGATGCTTTGCTATATACTCCTCCATAATCGCCGCCGCCATTTGCACCAGCTTGGGACAGGGGCGCTTCTTATAATATTCCTCCGTTCGCTTCTGTGGATTCGGCTCCTGCCGCTTCTGCGTAAGCCCCAGCAGCTCCCTGCATACAATCGAGCCATTCTCATCCTCATAGGCTTTGGCAAGCTCCTGGATACGCTTATAATGCTCTGCCTTCTCCTGCTGTGCGTTTGGCGAATCGTAACCGTAGAGCATTCCAGCCACAAGGAACATCCCACTGACTGCACCACAGACCTCACGAAGCCTTCCCATACCGCCTCCGAAGGAGGAGCTTAATCGCGCCGCGGCCGCCTCGTCCATATCGTACAAATCCCGAAAGGCAAGAAAGACCGACTGAGAACAATTATAGCCTTTGCGGAAATTCTGCTCTGCAATTTCTCCGTATCTGCTGTTTTCTATATCCATATTTCTTCTCCTTTTTATAAGATTACGGCGCTATACTACATGAAGATTCTTGAGGGAAATATCCATAATGGGCGCGGAATGCGTCAGAGCGCCGCTCGAAATATAATCAACCCCAAGGGAAATATAACGTTCAATATTCTCCTTCGTCACATTGCCGGAACACTCAATCTCGGCCCTGCCATCAATCAGCGCAATCGCTTTTTCCATCTCCTCCACACTCATATTATCCAGCATGATAATGTCCGCACCGGCCTCCACAGCCTCTTTCACCATCTCCACCGTCTCGCATTCAATCTCAATCTTACGCACAAAGGGGGCATATTCCTTTGCCATCGTGACCGCCTCTTTCACGCCACCGGCTGCCCCGATATGGTTATCCTTGAGCAGTACGCCATCAGAAAGGTTATAACGGTGGTTATAACCGCCTCCCGTTTTCACTGCATATTTCTCAAAAATTCGGTTGTTTGGAGTCGTCTTTCTTGTGTCTAACAGCTTCACCTTGCTGCCTGACAAAAGCGTTGCAATGGAATTGGTATATGTAGCAATCCCGCTCATCCGCTGAAGGTAATTAAGCGCGGTGCGCTCACCAGAAAGAATCGCGCGTATATCACCGGTAATGGTTCCAATGAGTTCCCCGTTTTTCACCTTATCACCGTCGGAAAATGAGAACTCCACCCGAATATCCGCGTCTAACAGTTCAAATACCCTCTGGAACACAGAGAGCCCTGCCAGTACGCCGTCCTGTTTACAGATCAGCTGCGCCTCTCCCTTCTGTGCATGGGGCATCACGGCATTAGTGCTCACATCCTCACTGGAAATGTCCTCCCGCAGCGCACCAAGAATTAGTTCATCCACATTTAATGTCATTGTTATGTTGTTGTTCATATGCTTTCTTCATCCTCTCTATTTCCTGCAGCACCAATTTTCTGTTCTCCTGCTGCATTTTCTTCCTGTCTGTATATTTCTCCGGCTCAAATACTGCATCTCTTATCTCTCCTTGGGTCCCCGCTGCAATGTCAAGGGCCGCCCTCCTTGCAAATACAAGGCTCTCCAGCAGGGAATTGCTGGCAAGGCGATTGGCTCCGTGTACGCCGTTACAACTCGTCTCCCCTACCGCATACAACCGTTCCATTGAAGTCCGTCCCTCCAGGTCAATGCGGATTCCTCCCATGAAATAATGCTGCCCCGGCACCACTGGAATACATTCCTTCGTCACATCATACCCTTCTTCCAGGCACCGCCTATAAATATTGGGAAAGTGCCCCAGGATATCCTCTTTGGCTATATGCTCCATCGACAGCCATACATAAGGTTTCCCATCCTTTTCCATCTGCTTTTCAATGGCATTTGTCACCACATCCCGTGGAAGGAGTTCATCTACAAAGCGCTCCATCTTAGCATTATATAACACCGCTCCCTCGCCGCGTACCGACTCCGAAATCAAAAAACTTCTGCCCGGTTTCTTCGAATATAGGGTAGTAGGATGGATTTGTACGAAATTCACATCCCTAAGCGCTATGTTATGACGCAGTGCAATTGCAATCCCATCTCCGGTCAGATGGGAAAAATTTGTAGAATGGCGGTACAGGCCTCCAATACCGCCACAGGCAAATACAGTATTTTTCGCCCGCAGCGCACTTACATTACCGTCGCTGTCAGCAACCACCACTCCGCAGCAGATATTCTCCTTACACAAAATATCTATCATCTCCACATGCTCATGGATTGTGATATTGCTGCGTTTCCTTACCTGGCTTAACAGTTTCCCGGTAATTTCCCTGCCGGTAATGTCCTCATGGAACAATATCCTTGGGTGGGAATGCCCGCCCTCCCTGGTAAATGCCAGTTCTCCATTCTGCCGCTCAAATTCTACACCATATCCTATCAGCAAATCAATAATCTGCCGGGAACTTTGAATCATCACCCTGACCGAATCCGGGCTGTTCCTGTAATGCCCTGCTTTCATGGTGTCTTCGTAATAAGAGTCATAATCATCTTCGGACCTGAGCATGCAAATACCTCCCTGTGCCAGAAAGGAATCACTGTTTTCTGCTGCATCCTTAGTAATCACTGTTATCTTCATACTTTCCGGAAGCTGCAGTGCGCCAAACAACCCGGCGGCCCCAGTCCCCACAATTACAACATCTGTCTCTTTCTCCATGATGCCTCCTAAAACTGTTACTATTCACTCCGTTCACAGTAACTTCCTGCTAAAGCTGTTTCTTCCCGGTAACTATCTCTTCACGCCTTTTCCGTCCCGGCAGGCAATTCTCAGCCTGTGCAGCATAATCTGCTTGTCATTTTCCTCAATCACCCGCTCCTCGTTCCCCAAAAGGTAAGCCGCTTTCAACTTGTCCTTCGGATCTATTTTCATTCCCCGGACCCCTACCGCCCCCTTCTTCTTTTGCGGCACATCAGACGCCGGGAAGCGTAGAAACATCCCCTTCTCTGTCTGTAAGACAATGCTCTCCTCCTCTGTTTCTTCCAAGAGTTCCACCATCAAAAGCTTTTCCCCCTCATTCAGTTTCGTTGCAGCCGTCGTCCGCTTAGAAACGTCAAATTCCTCTCCTTCTACCTGCTTGAGCATTCCTGCACTGTTGACAAACAACAGTTTTCGCTCCAAAAGGCCGTCCAGGCAATTGATATATACAAGTATTTCTTCATTGCTGTTGTAATTGCTGACGTTGTCAAGCGGCGTTCCCTTGTCCCGGAATCTGCCATACGGTAAATCCAGGATTTTCACCGTATGGAGCTGCCCCTTATCTGTAAAGATACAGAGCTTGTCCGTATTCATACAGTGGATGACATACTTATTCTCTGCATCCGCCGCCTCCTGATTCCGCTCATACGTAGACACATCCACAGTCTTTACATATCCAAAGCGGTCCATCAGAAGAACTACAGGCATTTCTTCTATTTTCTTTTCCTCATAGACGGCTTCCCTCGCATTTTCAATCCGGGTCCTCCTTTGCCGTCCATATTCTTTCTGGAAACGCGTCAGGTCTTTCACGATCACCTTCGCCATAGCGCTGCGGCTTCCAAGGATTTCTTCATATTTCGCAATATTGGCAAGCGTTTCCTTATGCTCCTTCATCAAAGCCTCAATTTCCAGGCCAATCAGCTTGTACAGGCGCATCTCCAGAATGGCTGTCGCCTGACGTTCCGTAAAGCAAAGATTCTTGGCGTCTGCCTCGGAACCTTTGTAGCGGAACTTAATTTTCTGTGTATTTCCGTTCATCAGGCAGTCTTTTGCATCCTTAATATTCTTGGAACCGCGCAGAATTTCAATAATCAGGTCAATGACATCGCATGCCTGGATCAATCCCTCCTGGACTTCCTTTTTATCCAGCTCCTTTGCCAGAAGTGTCTTGTATTTCCTGGCGGCAAGCTCATACTGGAAATTTACATGATGCCGGATGATTGGCACAAGTCCAAGCGTCTCCGGCCTCCCCTCCGTCACCGCGAGCATGTTAACGCCAAACGTATCTTCCAGACGCGTCTTCTTGTAGAGCATGTTGCAGAGATTTTCCACATCTGTTCCCTTTTTTAACTCCAGCACAATGCGGATGCCCTCCTTAGAGGACTGGTTGGAAATATCCACAATATCAGAGGTTTTCTTCGTCTCTACAAGATGATACACATCCATGAGAAATTTTCCGATATTCGCGCCCACCATTGTATAGGGAATCTCGGTAATCACAAGACGCTGCCTGCCGCCCTTTGCCTGTTCTGTCTCAACCTTGCCGCGGAGCTTAATCTTGCCCACGCCTGTCTCATAGATTTGCAGAAGGTCATCCTTATTGACTACAATTCCTCCTGTCGGGAAATCCGGTCCCTTGATATACTCCATCATCTCCGCCGTCGTAATGTCAGGATTCTTCATATATGCCTTGACGCCCTCAATCACCTCAGAAAAATTATGGGGCGGAATGCTTGTCGCCATACCTACTGCAATTCCTTCCGCGCCATTGATTAAAAGATTCGGTACACGCACCGGAAGTACCGAGGGCTCTTTCTCTGTCTCGTCAAAATTAGGTACAAAATCCACCACATCTTTGTCCAGATCCGCAAGGTATGCCTCCTGTGTAATCTTCTCAAGCCGCGCCTCCGTATAACGCATTGCTGCCGCGCCATCACCTTCAATGGAGCCAAAATTGCCATGTCCATCCACAAGAGGAAGACCCTTTTTAAACTCCTGCGCCATAACCACCAACGCTTCATAGATGGAGCTGTCTCCGTGGGGATGGTATTTACCCATCGTATCCCCTACAATTCTGGCACATTTGCGGTATGGCCTGTCATGGCGGATTCCCAGCTCATGCATATCATAGAGCGTCCTGCGCTGCACCGGCTTCAATCCGTCGCGGATATCAGGCAATGCCCTTGCAATGATGACGCTCATGGCATAATCAATATAAGATTTCTGCATCAGTTCCGAATATTCCGTACGGATAATCTGTTCATTCTGCTGCATATTCTATTCCTTTCTATATATCCAGTTCTGCATCATGCGCGTGCTCATGAATAAATTCCCTTCTGGGCATCACCTCCGTACCCATCAGCATCTCCGTCACATCCGATGCCATCCTGGCATCCTCAATCTCAACTTTTTTAAGCATACGCGTCTTAGGATTTAACGTTGTCTCCCAGAGCTGCTCAGCATCCATTTCCCCCAATCCCTTATACCGCTGCAAGGTAAAGGGGCCTTTATGCCTTTTGCGATATTTCTCAAGCGCAACATCATCATACAGGTATTCTTCCTCTCCACGGCTGGGAATTGCCTTATACAGAGGCGGCATGGCAATATAAACATGCCCCTCAAAAATCAATTCCGGCATAAAGCGATAGAACAAGGTCAAAAGCAGCGTTGAAATATGGGCACCGTCTACATCTGCATCTGCCATAACAATAATCTTGTCATAACGCAGCTTTGAAATATCAAAGTCATTGCCGTATCCTTCTGAGAATCCACAGCCAAACGCATTGATCATCGTCTTAATCTCCGCATTGGCAAGCACTTTGTCAATGCTCGCCTTCTCCACGTTGAGAATTTTCCCACGGATGGGAAGGATTGCCTGATAATTTCGGTCCCTTGCTGTCTTGGCAGAGCCCCCCGCGGAATCTCCCTCCACAATAAATATCTCACAGATGGAAGCATCCCGGCTCTCGCAGTTGGCAAGCTTGCCATTGGAATCAAAGGAAAACTTCTGCTTTGTCAAAAGATTGGTCTTCGCCTTCTCCTCCGTCCTGCGGATTTTGGCTGCCTTCTCTGCGCAGGCGATCACCTTCTTGAGATTTTCCAGATTCTTATCAAAATATAATTGAATCTCCTCCCCGGTAACCTTACTGGTAACGCGCGCCGCATCCTGGTTATCCAGCTTCGTCTTGGTCTGGCCCTCAAACCGGGGCGCCGGATGTTTGATGGAGATAACCGCTGTCAGACCGTTGCGCACATCTGCACCGGTAAAATTGGAGTCTTTCTCTTTTAAAATGCCAAGCTCCCTGGCATAATTGTTAATCACTGTCGTAAATACTGCTTTAAACCCAGTGAGATGCGTCCCGCCTTCCGCATTATAAATATTGTTACAGAATCCCAGCACATTCTCACGAAACTCATTGATATACTGGAATGCTGCTTCCACCGTAATGCCCTCGCCTTCTCCCCGGAAATATACGACGTCATGGACTGCCTCGACTTTCCGGTTCAAATCCTTCACAAACCCAATGATTCCTTCTTCCTCATGAAACTCAATGTGCTCCATCACCTCCCCGCGCTTGTCCTCATACACAATCGTGAGATTGGGATTTAAATAGGCGGTCTCATGGAGACGGCTTTTTACATCATCCTCCTTAAACCGTGTCTTTTCAAAAATCTCCGGGTCCGGCAGAAAATTAATCCTTGTCCCTGTCTTTTTTGTTTTCCCAAGCACTGGAAGCAGCCCCTGCTCCAACTCCACCACGGGATTGCCTCGTTCATATCTGTCATGATGGATTCTGCCGTCCAGATATACTTCCAAATCAAGATACACAGATAACGCATTGACCACCGAAGATCCTACTCCATGAAGTCCTCCGCTGGTCTTATAAGCATCATTGTCAAACTTTCCCCCCGCATGGAGGGTTGTAAATACCAGCCGTGCCGCCGATACTCCCTTCTTATGCATTCCTACCGGTATCCCGCGTCCGTTATCTTCCACCGTACAGGAACCGTCCTTTTCCAAAGTTACTTTTATCTTATCGCAAAATCCTGCAAGGTGCTCATCCACAGAATTGTCTACAATCTCATAGATTAAATGGTTTAAACCTTTTCGGGACACGCTTCCAATATACATGCCCGGTCTTTTTCTTACGGCTTCCAAACCTTCCAGCACTGTAATGTTCCCAGCGCCGTATTCTTGCTCTGCCATTTTTTCCTTTCCTTCCTATATAATTTCCCCGAGAGACAGCATCAGGACAGGGCCTTCCATAGTTCTTCACAGGTCTGATAGCGTTCCCTGGGTTCTTTTTCTATACATTTTCGGATTACCCGTGCAAACCTTCTTGGCATAAACGGTCGAAAACGACAGGTAAGGATTTTTTCTGCCTCTGCCTGATCAGGCTCCTTTCCCGTAAGAAGCTGATACATTGTCATGCCCAGGCCATAAATATCTGTCCGTGCATCCAAAACTCCCTCGCTGTCAAACTGTTCTGGCGCAGCGTATCCTCTGGTTCCCAGCAGAAGCTGCTGTTCCTTTCGGTCCATTTCCAGGACAGCTCCAAAATCAATAAGCCTGAGAGTTCCTCCAGACTGTATCATAATATTATCCGGTTTCATATCACAGTAAACCATCGGCGGCGTATGGCAGTGAAGATATGACAGCATCAGGCATAAATCCTTTGCCCAGCGTATCACTTCCATAGCCGGCAGCGGACCCAGCCTGTGCAGACGTTCCGCCGCTGTCTCTCCCTGCAGGTACTCCATGACAATATAGTTTGAGCCCCCATCGTCCAGAATTTCAAAGATTTCCGGGAAATAAGGATACTTCAGCTTCCACACAATTTCTGCTTCCCTGCGCGCAGAAACATAATTCCTCCCGCATGAATGTTGGGAAATTTCTTTTATTGCCCGCAATCTCCCACTCACCATATCATATGCCAGATAAACCTTTGCACTTCCGCCGCTGCCAAGCTGCTCTCGTATCTCATAACGCTGTGCCAGCGTTTGACCCCTCTTAATTCTCATATACTGGCTCCATTTAAAGCCCTAAGGCATTCTCCCATCTTACCAAATCATTCTCCGCTTTCCGATCCCGGAGCATCAATTCTTGAACTGCCTCTTTTACCGGCTTCTCATGAAATAACACCAGATTCACCTGTTCAATAATTGGCATGGAAACCTGATATTTCTCAGATAAACCCCAGGCTGCTTTGGCAGAGTACACACCTTCCACTACCATCTGAACTTCCTTCATGGCTTCTTCCATAGTCTTTCCCTGGCCAATCAGCATTCCAGCCTTCCGGTTGCGGCTGTGTCTGCTGGCACAGGTGACAATCAAATCCCCAATACCGGTCAGACCGCTGATCGTCTCATATTTTGCCCCCATCGCAAGCGCAAGCCTGCCAATTTCGGCGATACCTCTGGTAATCAGGGCTGCCTTGGTATTGTCCCCATAACCAAGACCGTCTGCCATCCCAGCAGCCAGGGCAATCACGTTCTTCAAAGCCCCGCCTAACTCGATACCAAGCATGTCCGGACTTGTGTAAACACGGAAAACGTCATTCATAAATATGTTCTGGACATATTCTGCTGCTTCCCTGGTATCTGCACCTGCCACGCAGGTGGTCGGAAGCTTCTGCCCCACTTCCTCTGCATGACTGGGACCTGACAATACGGCAACTCTTGCCTGTGGTATTTCTTCTTTGATAATATCACTCAAAACCATCAACGTCTTATCTTCAATTCCCTTTGCCACATTGACAACCAACTGTCCATCTTTCACAAATGGACGCATATTCCCTGCCGTGCTTCTGGTAAATACAGAGGGGACTGCCAGCACCAGCAAATCCTTGTTTCGCACGGCATCCTCCAGGCTGGCGGTAAGATTAATCATATTCGACAGCTTTACCCCCGGAAGCTTTGCCACATGCTCCCTCTTCTCCTTGAGCATCTCAATTTCTTCTTCCAACACAGACCAGATTGTGACCTCATGCCCATTAAAATCCAACACGGATGCAAGGGCGGTTCCCCAGCTTCCAGCGCCGATTACGCTTACTTTTGCCATATACTTATTTCCTCATTTCTTTTCCAGATTTCCTGACTTGTTAAAAGAGAATTTATTCTCTGTCCCGCTAAGCAGCCGCTTGATATTTGCTTTGTGGCGCCAGATTCCCATTACCGCAAACACTGCTCCTACCATATAAATCTCCGCTATGTAATTTGCACCTGCCCTCAGATACCCTAACTGTCCGAGTACTACAAGCTGTACAAAAAAGCAGATCATTACAAGAATGGATCCCAACGACACATACCTGGTAACAGCAACCACCACAATAAATAAAAGAAGGCATAAAACAGCCATGGGAGGATAAAACGCCAGAATAAAACCTGCCGTACACGCGATTCCCTTCCCCCCCTTAAATTTCAAATAAGCCGGAAAATTATGTCCTAAAACTGCACCCAGCCCAGCATACATTTCTAAAAGGAGCACTCCCTGTGGATAACTTTCCCTAAATATCAGCCAGGCAATAAGCATCGACAGAATCGCTTTACCCAAATCGCCAAAGAAGGTAATGAGTCCCGCCTTTAGACCAAGCGTACGCAGGGTATTGGTAGCGCCTGCGTTTCCACTTCCATGCTGACGGATGTCTACGTGGTGCAGTTTTCCATAGATGTATCCTGTCTGAAACATCCCCAGACAATAACCTACCGCAATACAGATTACCCGTGCCAGAATCATATTCATACTCATTCTCCTTTCCTTTCGCGAATAATAAACTTCAATGACGTCCCCCGAAAACCAAAAGCGTCCCTGATACGATTCTCCAGATACCTTGTATAGGAAAAATGCATCAGTTGTTTATCATTGACAAAAATCACAAATGTCGGCGGTTTGACCGCCACCTGCGTCATATAGTACAGTTTGAGGCGTTTCCCCTTATCAGAAGGCGGCTGCTGCATTGCCACTGCCTCTGACATAATCTCATTCAACACGCCTGTTGCAATCCGCATGGAATTATTCTCCAGTACCATATCAATCATATCAAACAACTTCTTCGTCCTCTGCCCGGTCTTCGCTGAGATAAAGAGAATCTCTGCATAAGGCATAAAGCTCAAAATCTCGCGAATCCGCTCCGTATGTTTATAAATGGTCTTATCATCCTTTTCCACGGCGTCCCACTTATTCACTGCGATGATAACGCCCTTTCCCCGTTCATGGGCAATTCCTGCAATCTTGGCATCCTGTTCCGTTACGCCTTCCGTAGCGTCAATCATAACCACAACAACATCCGCCCGCTCTACAGCCGTCACTGCACGTATAATACTAAATCTCTCTAATTCTTCCTTAATCTTACTCTTACGGCGCAGCCCGGCGGTATCAATAAAAATATATTCCCTGTCCTGATAAATAATCTCTGTATCTATGGCATCCCTGGTTGTACCCGCAATGTCTGATACGATTACACGTTCTTCCCCTACCAGGTGGTTAATCAGGGAGGATTTGCCTACATTGGGCTTGCCCACAACTGCAATCTTTGGCCTGTCATCCTCTGTCTCCTCGCCTGCTCCTTGTGGAAAATGTTTTGCCACTTCATCCAGCATATCTCCGATTCCCAGCCTGGAAGCCGCAGAAATTGGAATCGGATCACCAATTCCAAGATTGTAAAACTCATACACATCCGGCATAAACTTTTCAAAACTGTCTACTTTATTTACCACCAGAACCACCGGCTTCCTGGAACGCCGCAGCATATCAGCCACCTTGGCGTCTGCGTCTACCAGTCCCTGCCTTACATCTGTAAGAAACATAATCACATCTGCCGTATCAATCGCAATCTGTGCCTGTTCCCGCATCTGGGAGAGGATAATATCACTACTGTCGGGTTCAATTCCACCCGTATCAATCAATGTAAATGTCATATCAAGCCATGTCACATCGGAATAAATTCTATCTCTTGTTACGCCGGGTGTATCCTGTACAATTGAAATGCGCTCTCCTGCCAATACATTAAATAATGTAGACTTTCCCACATTGGGCCGCCCTACCACTGCAACTACCGGTTTACTCATTCTATTCTCCTATTCTATCCATCGCTTAACAGACAGGATACCAAATCCTGTCCGCTTGATTTTACAATATCTACCTTTACTTGTAAAGCATTTTCCACTTGCGTAAGCGTCACATCATCTAAAAATACTTCCTCCCCGCTGCGCAGAAGATTACAGGGCAAAAGCAGCCTGCTGCCTAAATCCTTTCCCTGCAGCTGTTCGATAATATCCTGTCCAGTCAGAAGTCCTGAAACGGTAATCTGCTCTCCAAAAAAACGATTGATGATGGATATAACCTGAATCCTGACGTTCGGAAATACTTCCATAAATAAATCTGCAAGACCACATATTGTCGGTGCCGCTAAGACTCCGGTGGCTATTGTGACACAATGCCCCAAAGTTTGATGCCTTGTTCCCCCCAGCTCCTCCGCGGATTCTTTTGCTTCTTCCAACGCTTCTGCAAACTCTGTCTGCAAAAGACGCAGCATGCCAACACCATTTTCCAATTGAAGATAACCGTCATAGCTGTCTTCTCCCGGCAGTTCCTGCTCTGCCAAAAGATACCACTCATCACTGGCATGGATAAAATGCAGCCCGCATCTTTGTACACAAATCTTTTGGAAACGGTGAATCGTCTGAAGAACCTTTTTGGCATCTTCTTTTGTAAAGGGCTCTAACGGAAACAGTCCGTCACGAAAACGGCTCAATCCCACGGGAACTACAGAAACACTCTCCATCACTGGCATATAACGCATTAAATCCGTAATACTCCTCTCAAGCTCCTTTCCGTCATTAATTCCCCGACAGAGCACAATCTGCCCATTCATGGGAATAGAAGCCTCATAAAGTCTGTCAATCTTTTGCAGTGCATCCCCTGCAAAACGGTTATTTAACATTTTACAGCGAAGCTCTGGATTGGTCGTCTGTACTGATATATTGATAGGCCCCAGCTTATATGCGATAATCCGCTCCAAATCATGATCCTTCATATTCGTAAGGGTCACATAATTCCCCTGCAGAAAGGAGAGCCTTGAATCATCATCCTTAAAATACAGCGTATCTCGCATTCCCTGAGGCATCTGGTCAATAAAACAGAAAATACACTTGTTATGACAAGACTTATAGTCATCCATCAGACCATTCGCAAATTCAATCCCCAGATCATCCTCATATTCCTTCTCAATGTCCAGCTCCCATTCTTCACCATCTTCTTTGCGAACCACTACGGTAAGATATTCCTCATTTGTGTAATAATGATAATCAAAGACATCTTCTATCTCGTGCCCATTCACTGACAGCAGCACATCACCAGGCACTACCTCCAACTCCTCGGCGATACTGCCCGGTAATACCCTGTCTACCACATGTTCTTTTCCCACTCCTGATTACTCTTCACTTTCTTCGTCCACAACTCCTGCCACTGCACCTGCCACGGACGCTACTACCGCAATAATAACTGCAACCAAAACTACTCCGCCAATAATAAATACTAACATCTCTTTCCTCGCATTCCTTTGCATTTTTTGCCTTTATCATAGCATATTATAGATAATATGTAAACAACCACTTGCACCTTTTCGAACAAGTGGTTGTTTCTGTTTGATATTACTTTAGAAATCCCTATTTCCTACGTAAAGTTTCGCGCTCCTTAATATAACTTTCAAGGATTTGTACCGTACCAGAAACATCAAGAGGACTGCTATTAATGCAGACATCATAATATCTGGAATCACCCCATTTATGCTCGGAATGTCTGTTATGATACCGCTTTCTCTTGAAGTCATGCCTTTCCATCTTCTTAACTGCCTCAACACGGTCCAGCTTATATATCTTCATGACGCGCTCAATCTTATGCTCCCTGTCTCCGCTGACAAAAAAGGAAATCAGCCCGTCCCTGCCCTGCAGTACGCTCTCTGCACACCGTCCTACAATTACAAAGGATTCACCGCTGTCTGCTTTCTCTTTGATGAAATTAAACTGCGTCTCTGCGAGAATTTCTTCCATTGAATTAGAATATTTTCCGACTCTTCTCGACAGAATAATATTTCTCGGTTTCTCATCAAATTTTTCAAGAACTTCAACGTTTACATTCATATTACATGCAATCTCATCCAGCATACTCCTGTCATAAAACTTAAGCCCTAAATCCTTGGCTATCTTCTCTGCTATTTCATGTCCTGCGCTGCCGAATTCACGGCTTACCGTAATAATCAATTGTTCGCTCACATTATTCCTCCTCTTTTAGATCTTTGTGACAATCCAGCCGTCTTCCGCTTTATAGCGTCACTGCCAGACTGCTGGTTAACAGTAGCGTACAAAAATAAACAACATGGATACCGTGATTACAATTAACGTCGCCGGAACTGCTGATTTACAGTATTCGCCCCATCCTATTACATAGCCGTTCTTTGCGGCAACGGATGTTCCTACAACATTGGCAGAAGCGCCAATCGGCGTTGCGCTTCCTCCAATATCGGTTCCCATGGAAAGCGCCCAGGTAAGTGTTGAAAGTTCTACACCCTGTGAAGCGGCAAGGCTGCTGATAACCGGAACCATCGTGGCAGCAAATGGAATATTATCCACAAGCGCACTTGCCACTGCTGATATCCAAAGGATAATCGCTACCATTATGTACAAGTTATCCCCACTCACACTGCCGATAAACCCAGCAATCATTTCCAAAATACTTGTCTGCTCCAAACCTCCGACTACCATAAACAAACCGATAAAGAAAAGGAGTGTCTTATAATCAACTTTCTTTAGAAGCTCCAGCGCATATTTCCCCGATGTCAGCAAAGTAACAAGCGCAATCGAGGTCCCAATAAACGCTACGGTAAGCCCTGTATATTCATGTGTCACCAAAAGGATTACCGCACAGGCAAAAATCACACTGCTGATTGCAAAGTCCCGTCTATTCAAAATCGCTTCCCTGGGTGTCGGCATGGTAGAAATATCAATTTTTTCTCCATCCTTCGTCTTTAATCCTTTATGGAATACCAGAAGATAATATATTACAATAAGAATCAAGCTGATTCCAGCTATCACACCCGTATTTGTAATAAAATCTCCAAACGAATATCCCAGGGAGGTTCCAATAATTATGTTTGGCGGATCTCCGCACATCGTAGCCGAGCCTCCAAGATTTGCACAGAATATCTCTGATAAAACCATCGGTATTGGATTAAACTTTAATAATTTTGCCAATTCAATCGTCACTGCAACCAAAAATAGAATTACGGTGATACTATCAATAAACATCGCAAGTCCCGCTGACATCACCATAAATGCAATAAAAAGCGGAATTGGCTTATAATTTACCAACTTTGCAAGCAGCATGCAGAGCCAGCGGAAAAATCCTGCCTTAGCCATACCTTCCACCATAATCATCATACCTGCAATAAAAATGATCGTAGCCCAGTTAATGCCTGCGGTACTCTCTCCTTCACTTCCCGCTGCATACCAAAATCCGAGCTTAAAAATACTCTGTACGTTCAAGGTCTCAAGAATCGCATGGGTATCCCTCATCAAAATGCCGAATACACCTACAATCGTTAACACGCCACATCCCAATGTGACGAAATGTCTTTCAATTTTGTCTAACACAATCAAAACAAACATAACAACAAATATTGTTACTGCTAAAATCTGTGCCGCTGTCAAGCGAATCATCTCCTAACATAATTTTTCATTTTTATTCTATGATTATCTGCTTTTGCAGTAATTCTGAATCATGTAATAGAATGTTAAAAACATCAGCATCTTATATGATAATCGGTATCCCTTATTCTGTTATGAGGCTTACAGCTGCTACCGCAAACAAACTGTATCCTATATCGTTGTGAAGTTCTATCAATCTAAACCGCACAAACTTCTATAACGAAAACATTTATCGTAAAGCCGGTACCCTTTTACCAGTTTCCTCCAGTTTCCTGGTCTCTGTATCCACACTGGCTTGAAACTCTGTACCACCATAATTTCTTACATTCATCGGTCATATTATACCTTACATGAACGGCATTTTCCAGTTTTTTTATATATACTGCAAAATAAAAGCCCCAAAAGCCTTTACGTATTAAGACCTTTAGGACCACACTAACAGGGGAAGAGGGATTCGAACCCCCGTGAACGGTTTTGGAGACCGCAATACTGCCGCTGTATGATTCCCCTATACATCTACATTATATATATATTCTATATTTTTGTTCCTGTACCTTCAAAAATTCACACAGAACAGTTTCCTCTTATAGTCCATCTTTTTCCTCTTAGCGGAAGTT
>CAPQSW010000006.1:0-37234 GCA_948688495.1 uncultured Lachnospiraceae bacterium
CTTCGGGAACTGGAAGCCGACGGCTTTATTACCCGTTATGACTACAAAGAAGTACCTCCCCGTGTGGAGTATAACCTTACTGACTTAGGCAAAAGTTTCATTCCCGTTTTTGAGCATATGAAACAATGGGGAGATGAAAACCTCAGCGAGTAAGAAAAATATCCTAAGGGATATTTTTCCTTCGCGGCAGTCGCCAAATGGACATACCAGTATGTCCGCTTGGCTCGTTGCTCGCGGGAATAAAGCACAATATCTGGCAGGCACATAAATAGTTAGGAAGTAATACTTATGGCAGCAAACAGCATACGCTACATATACAATTCAAATATGGGTATGGAATTGATTTTCTGTGAAAATTCAACAATATCCTATCCCACTCATAACCATGTTTCTGTGCTTACAATCGGCATTGTGTTAGATGGCTCTATTGTGCTTACTGCAAATAATAATGTAAAGGTTTATGAAAAAAATCAGACCTTTAGCATCTGCCCATATATGCCGCATAGCATTTCAGCACATAGCAACTATACTTTGCTGAGTTTATGTATTGATAAAAATATTGCCGCACACTATTCTGCTGACAAAATAAGGCATAATATAATGGCTCTGTTAATGAGTGCTTTCAATACAGAAAGAATCAATCCGTACCAGATATTACAATTATTGGACTGCTTAAACTCGCTTGCCGCTTATACAGATTGGCACTCTGAAAGCCAGAATCCATTTATCAATAACCTAAAAAAGCAGTTGGAATTATACCCCGAAGCCAAAGTTAGTATTGAAGAAATGGCTCAAAACGTATTTATCAGTAAATACCATTTCATCCGAAGTTTTAAGGCAGAAGTGGGACTTACACCGCATCAGTTTCAACTTCAAAACCGCATTCGCAAGGCACAACGATTGATGCACAATGCTGAAACAATCACAGAAGTGGCTTTGACCACAGGTTTTTGCGACCAAAGCCACTTCATAAAACAATTTGAAAAGCAGGTAGGTTTACCTCCGCTGACTTATAAATTATCTTCCCAAACAATCTTAAAGGATACCTCTATACCATTTGGCAATATTGAGGAAATTAAAACTGGGAAATGAGTCAGCACAATGCAGGCATAAATTTTGCAAACAGATAAAGACCCTCTTCTCCTGCAATGACTTCATGCGGTACTCCGATAGGAAAAATGGAAATTACGCCTGCTTCATAGGGCAGCTTTGCTCCATTGTTCACACAGATGCCTGTACCAGAAATAACCTCATGTGTTTCTAATTGCTTCTCGTGGATATGATTGCCAATCTTCTTATTAGGTGCTATCCTCACAAGATGGAAGCTGAACTGTCCATCTGTCTTTTCGGATGTAATAATATGTTTTAATTCCACACCCTCGAAAGTTGGATGTTTCGACCACGAAATAGCGTCAAAGGCTACCGTAGCATCTGGTAAAAGTAACTTCCCTCCCTCATTGAATTTTTCAAACAGATTTTTATAATCCATTCTCAGCACTTCCTTTCAAATTTTATTGACAGTGCTCCTGCCTGCTAATATCATATCAATATGCACAAAATTTGAATTGTAAAAAATTGCGGAATAAAAACAGAGCCAGTAAGCAGTGAGGGATTCCTACTTGCTACTGACTCTGCGTTCTCTTATGGGGTATTAGGGGCAAATGTCCCTAACAAGCGAATTTGGTTAGCCAAATTCAGTGCTTGGTAAGACATCGCTAAATTTCATTTAAGCATTGGGATTTTCTTATGACGCTTTTAAGATTTTTCTTTTGAGGTTTTGTATAGTTATGAAGGCGTTATGGGATTCATAATAACGAAGAATATATGTATCAGCTTTCCTTCATATTGTTTATCAAAAACCTCTCCATTTTCTTGTATTGCTTTATTGGGCTTTTGATTATAATCAAAAACAATATAATATCCCTCATTATAATTAGCTTTTTTTAAATAATCATTTAGTTCTGGAAATCTGGAATTATAATATTCATTTCCTTTCCACCTTCTGGTTATTTGTTTTTTACTTATACCAAATTGGCTTACAATCTGTAAGCCAATTTATTCAGAAAGCTCACTCTCTATTTCTTCGACTGTCGGCAGACTACTTTTAAATTCTTCACGAAGTACCTTTGTCAATTCATATTCTGCAATCCCGATTGGCTGTGAAATATCATCAAGCGCATACTCAGCAACGATGTCGTCTTTATCCTTACATATAAGAATACTTATTGTTGGATTATCCTGTTCTGTTTTTATTTGCTTATTGACAGCAGTGACATAGAAATTTAATTTACCTGCAAATTCTGGCTTAAATTTTTCCGTTTTTAGTTCCACGACAACATAACAATGAAGGCGAACATGATAAAAAAGCAAATCCATATAGAAATCACTTTCACCGACATGCAAATGTACTTGCCTACCAAGATACGAAAAACCTGTGCCCAATTCTAATAGAAATTGAGTAATTTGATTAATAAGGGCATCTTCCAATTCTTTTTCGTCATATTTTTCTCTCAAGGTCAGAAAGTCAAAATTGTATGGATTTTTCAATGTTTGTTCAGCTAAATCAGACTGCGGCTCTGGCAATTTTAATTGAAAATTGGTAATAGCTTTGCCTTGTCTGTCATACAGACCGCTATCTATTTGATGTTCTAAAACAGTTCTGCTCCAACCGTTATCCATCGTTTTCTGCGCATAAAATAATGCTTCTGCAATATTGTTACACTTATACATAATCCTCTGATAATGTAGGTTACCCTACGATAATGCTGTAAAAAATATAAATGTCGCTGTCCATAAATACCGATTTCAAAATTTCCTGTGTCTGGTGTTTCAAGATTTGGAATGACATAGGCATTTTCTTTTCGGTATGTGCCGCCGAATTGCTCAAATAATGATTTCATTGTAGTTTCATCCAATATATTTATTCCTACAAATTCCTCATATCCAACCGTCATTACAAATTTCCTAAAATGCCCAAAGGGGCACTTCCTTATGTGAAGTACCCCTTGACCTCTCTTTTTCTTTATCATATCAACCATTTACCCACAGCTTTGTAATACCTTAAATATTCTTCACCTTTGCAATATCAACCAAATTCAATTCCTCATTGACACTGGCATGTTCCAGGCTTTCCGCCAGCGCATTTGCCGTATCCATTGCCGTGATACAGTACACACCTGTTTCAATGGCATTTCTTCGGATTAAGAAACCGTCGCGGCTCTTATCGCGACCCTGCGTCGGAGTATCAATGACAAGATCTATCCTGTGACCAAGAATCAAATCCATTACATTGGGAGATTCCTGCGCAATCTTATTGATACGCCTTGCTTTTACGCCGCGTGCCTCCAAATACTTTGCCGTACTTCTGGTCGCATATATTTTATAACCCAATGCCTCAAAACGTTTGGCTACCTCTACTGCCTCCGGCTTATCTGCATCTTTTACCGTCATAATCATCTGCTTATATTTGGGGAACTCGATGCCCGCCCCTAGAAATGCCTTGTACAAAGCCTCGTCAAATGACTTGCCGATACCAAGACACTCCCCCGTGGATTTCATCTCCGGTCCGAGGCTGATTTCCGCACCCCGGAGCTTCTCAAAGGAGAATACCGGCATCTTAACTGCCACATACTCTGCCTCCGGCGCAAGTCCGATGGGATAGCCCATGTGCTTTAGGGTATTCCCGATAATTACCCTGGCAGCCAGTTCCACAATCGGGATTCCCGTCACCTTACTGATATAAGGCACAGTTCTTGAAGAACGTGGATTTACCTCAATCACATACACTTCCTCATCCATAGCAATAAACTGAATGTTAATCAGTCCCACCACATGGAGTGCGCGTGCCAGACGTTCTGTATAATCTACTATTTTTTCCTTTACCCCTTCGCTGATGGTTGGCGCCGGATAAACAGAAATACTGTCGCCGGAATGAACTCCTGTACGCTCAATATGCTCCATAATGCCCGGAATCAAAATATCTCTGCCGTCGCATACCGCATCCACCTCAATCTCCTTGCCCTGCAGGTACTTATCTACCAGAATCGGATGATCCTGCGCAATGCGGTTGATAATCTCCATAAATTCCTCAATTTCCTCATCGGAATACGCAATCTGCATGCCCTGCCCGCCCAGCACATAGGAAGGGCGCACCAATACCGGATACCCCAGGCTGTTTGCAACTTTTTTTGCCTCCTCTGCGGTAAACACTGTCCCGCCTGCCGCCCGTGGTATCTGCGTCTGCTCCAGAATCTTATCAAACAATTCCCGGTCCTCGGCAGCGTCCACATCCTCGGCCTTTGTCCCCAGAATAGGCACGCCCATCTCCATCAAGCTTTCTGTCAATTTAATTGCCGTCTGCCCGCCGAACTGTACAACAGCGCCGTCCGGCTGTTCCAGGCGCACAATATTCTCCACGTCCTCTGGAGTCAATGGCTCAAAATATAATTTATCTGCAATGTCAAAATCCGTGGACACAGTCTCCGGGTTATTATTAACAATGATGGTCTCATAGCCCTCCCTGGCAAACGCCCAGGTACAATGCACGGAGCAATAGTCAAATTCAATTCCCTGCCCGATGCGGATGGGCCCGGAACCAAGAACAAGGACTTTTTTCCTTCCGTCTGTTCCCCCTGCCTCATTTTCGCTCCCAAAACAGGAATAATAGTAGGGCGTCTCCGCTGCAAATTCCGCTGCGCAGGTATCTACCATCTTAAAAGCGGCAGTGATATTATTTTCATAACGCATATCGCGGATATCAGCTTCCTTTTTCCCGGACAGACGCGCAATTACATGATCTGGAAACTCGAGCTGCTTTGCCTCTCTTAACAGCTCTACCGTTAAATCTTCTTTTTCCAGACGTTCTTCCATCTCCACAAGAATTGCAATCTTGTCAATAAACCAGTGGTCAATCATAGTTATCTCATGGATTTCATCATAGGTGATCCCTTTGCGCAGCGCTTCTGCAATCACCCAAATCCTGCGGTCATCCACTTTTTGCAGTTGTTTTATCAATTCCTCTTTCGAGAGTCCTGAGAAATCATAAGAGCGCAGACAATCGACGTGCTGTTCCAGAGAACGGACAGCCTTCATCAGCGCCCCCTCAAAATTCGTGCAAATACTCATGACCTCCCCCGTGGCCTTCATCTGGGTGGTCAGCGTACGTTTTGCCGTTATGAATTTGTCGAACGGAAGACGTGGAATCTTAACGACACAGTAATCCAGCATAGGCTCAAAGCTGGCGTAGGTCTTGCCGGTAATGGCATTTTTAATCTCGTCCAGAGTATAGCCCAGCGCTATTTTCGCCGCCACCTTGGCAATCGGATACCCAGTTGCCTTACTAGCCAGCGCAGAAGAACGGCTGACCCTGGGATTTACTTCAATCACACAGTATTCGAAACTCGTGGGATGCAGTGCATACTGCACATTACATCCGCCGGTAATATTCAATTCCGAAATAATGTTTAAGGCAGATGTCCGAAGCATCTGGTATTCCTTATCCCCAAGTGTCTGGGAAGGAGCCACGACAATACTGTCCCCGGTATGTACGCCCACCGGATCAATATTTTCCATATTACATACGGTGATGCAGTTACCCGCGGCGTCCCGCATCACTTCATATTCGATCTCCTTCCAGCCGGCGATGCATCGCTCCACCAGCACTTCCCCTACACGGCTTAAACGCAGGCCATTGGTGAGAATATCAATCAGCTCCGTCTCGTTATGGGCGATTCCGCCTCCGCTTCCTCCCAGTGTATATGCTGGACGAAGCACCACCGGATAACCAATCGTATTGGTAAATGCAATGCCGTCCTCCACATTATGGACCACCTGTGAGGGGGCACAGGGCTCTCCAATCTTTTCCATTGTATCCTTAAACGCCTGGCGGTCTTCTGCTTTAAAAATTGTTTCCGGCGTCGTTCCAATCAAACTTACATTATGTTTCTCCAAAAAGCCGGATTCTGCAAGCTCCATGCCCAGATTCAAGCCTGCCTGTCCGCCAAGTGTAGGCAGTACACTGTCCGGTTTCTCCTTGCATATAATTTGTTCCAGTACTTTTACGGTTAATGGCTCTATATAGACTTCATCTGCAATGTCTTTGTCTGTCATAATTGTTGCTGGATTAGAATTTACCAGTACAACTTCTACGCCTTCTTCTTTGAGGGAACGACATGCCTGCGTTCCCGCATAATCAAACTCTGCCGCTTGTCCAATGACAATCGGACCGGAACCGATTACTAATACTTTCTTAATATTTGGATTCTTTGGCATTATTGATTCCCTCCCATCATATCGATAAACCTGTCAAACAGATAGCTGCTGTCCTGCGGTCCCGGACACGCCTCCGGGTGAAACTGCACGGTAAAAATCTTCTTCCCTGTGTATCGCAATCCTTCATTGGTACCGTCATTGACATTGATAAATGCCGGAACCGCTACCGCTGGGTCTAAATGTTCGGTATCCACCACATATCCATGGTTTTGGGAAGAAATGTACACCCTTCCGGTCTCTAAATCTTTCACCGGATGGTTCCCGCCCCGGTGTCCATATTTCATCTTATGGGAATCTGCACCGTTTGCCAGCGCCATGAGCTGATGGCCCAGACAGATTGCAAAAATCGGTACATCCGATTCATACAGCTTTTTCAATTCCTGAATAATCTCCCGGCATTCCTTAGGGTCTCCCGGCCCGTTGCTCAGCATAATGCCATCCGGCTTATCCGCCAAAATCTCCTCTGCACCGGTGCTGGCCGGATAAACCGTTACCTCACAGCCTCTTTCATTTAAAGACTTTGCAATATTTCTCTTGGCGCCAAAATCCATCAGGGCTACCCGCTTCCCCTTGCCCTTTAACGTAGAAATACGGCCACAGGTAACCTTGTCCACCACATTTCCTGTAACATAGGATTTCAGCTTCGGCAGAATTTCTGCAAGCTGGTAATTCTCATCAGTGGTAATCATACCATTCATCGTTCCCTTCTCCCTAAGAACTTTCGTAAGCGCCCTGGTATCAACACCAGCAATGCCCGGAATATCGTACTTTACCAGAAAATCCTGAATCGTCCCCTGACAGCGAAAATTGCTTGGTATCCTGGACAATTCCCGCACAATATAGCCATCCGGCCATGGTCTTTCAGATTCCATATCCGGTGTAATTCCATAATTTCCGATTAATGGGTATGTCATGACAACTGCCTGTCCGGCGTAAGAGGGGTCTGTCAGAACTTCAAGATAACCTGTCATAGAAGTGTTAAAAACAATTTCACTGATTACTTCCCTTGTGGAACCAATGCTGGTACCTTCAAATACCGTTCCGTCTTCTAGTATTAGAAATGCTTTCATATAATTACCGCCCTTTCTCTGAATTTCCTTATGCGCCCTGTGCATAAAAAAAAAAGAAAATCAGATTCTTTTTTTCATAAGGGTACTATATTCGGTTGCTGTTCAGGCACCTGCTCTGCTTTATGCCTAAATTGTAAAGATTTTACCACACTTCTTTTTCTTTTTCAAGACTCTGGAATGATTTTTATATTGAATAGTTACCTATCATTTAAATAGCCATTAAACCCAACAGCGCTCCAAGCAATGCTTAATAAAAGCATCCTTGGAGCGCATTCTTTCTTTATCTTACTGTAAATTTCTCTCCATCCAGCTCAATATGGTCTATCTTAGAAGTATCCACCAATTCCGTAAAACCTCTCTGCAAACACCAGGTAGATGACATTTCTGTTTCTTCCTGCAAAACGCTGGTCTCATAATCCCCGGCCATATCCGCATTCGTCTTTGTTCCATGATCCATAACCATTTTAAAGCTGTCCATAATTTCATGGTCAAATGTATTTTCCGGGTGATCCGCTTTATCAACGGTCATGGTAAACGTCATGCCAATCGGGCTGATAACAAATACATCCTTTGGATTTGTCTCTGATGCAAAGCAAACACTCTCTATCTCCTGGCTCTTTGGCAGTCGGGCCTTGAGATTCCCTTCCACGTCCCCGGCATTTTCCAGTGACAAGATCAAATTGGACACTTCTCCTCCCGCATTTTCCATACGGAAACTATAACGTATGCCAATCATATATTCCCCATCCTCAGTCACATTTTCATCTGCAAGATATGATAACTCAGAGAAAATCATCTGTTGTTGGGATTCATCTCCGATATGGAAATTCAGCTGCCGCTGTGACCTGTCCTTGCATTTTTCCATAAATTCCTGGCCGTCTATCATGCCGCCTTTCTTTAAAATTACTCCGTTTTGCTCCTTGCTCCATACATTCAAATATGTCTGATCTTCCTCGAGAAATTGGAAGGAGCAGATAATCATTCCCATCTGCTGCTCTTTGCTGTATAAGTGGTGGCGTACTGTAAATTTATAATTCTTATCCTGTGCCGTCACTTCTTCTGTACTTGCCTTCGCAGTCATTTCTTCCATAATGTCAATATTTGTATTGCCGTTATCAAAAAATACATCAAACCACTGGTAATGCACTGCTGCATACGCAGTTACTGCTGTTCCCATCAGGCATAACGCAAGCGCTGCCGCCACTGCATAACGCTGCCAAATCGGTCTTACACCCCTATTTCCTGTCCGCTCCATCAATTGTTCCCTTAACTGTCTGTGCTGTTCCTCCGGCATATGCACATGCTCCATCATTTTACAGTATTTATTCATAGTCAGTCCTCCTTCTTAATCGGTATTGGCACGCTCCGCTTAGCTTCACCTGTCATGCCTTCCTCCTCTAAATATTCTCTCATCAATTCCTTTGCCTTTGCAAACCTGGAACGCAGGGTGGATGGATTCATCTTCATCATTCCTGCAATCTCCTTTAATGTGTACCCTTCATAAAAATACAGGTATAAAATTGTCCGGTACTCATTTGGCAGCTCCATCATCGTTTCATACACGTCTGCATATTCATCTGGAACTTTTCCCGCCTCAGGCGGTTTATTTGTCTCCAAAGCGATTTCCCGTTTTCTGTGGCTGCTTTTCATAACGTCTTTGCAATAATTGATGGCAACCCTTATCAGCCAGGCTTTTTTGTGTTCCTCACTACGAAAAGATTTGCTGTAATCCATTAGGCGGATAAACGTCTCCTGTGTCGCATCATATGCATCATGGGAATTTCCAAATTGCATCAGGCAGATACGCCAAATCATTTCGTAATATCTTTCATACAAATCCATGATTTCTTTTTGCGTACGCATTGTTTTTTGACCCCCTTTCACTGATAATACGATTGGAAAGGCTGTGATGTCCAATGGATTTTAGAATTTTCTTATTTTGGCGCAAATTCACCTGAGAATATTATTCACTTTCTATGAAATATAACTTCGCCTCCGTATAAAAATTCTTATAGCTGTCCGGGTCATAAAAACCCCTGTGCCACAAGAACGCATTACCGTTGACGGCAACAATTGGCCGGGCATTTCTTATATTGATAGTTCCTATTTCTTCCGTGTATACCGACTCCTGAAATACTATGTTTCCCTCGATATAATGATACCGTTCAATGAAGTCATACCCGGACTCCTCTCTTGCCAAAACGATTCTGTCAGTTCCAATAAAGGAGGCCCCCAATTGATATTTCGGATTCCATAAAGGATTTCCCCCCTGACATATATCTATCACATTTCCGGCATCATACAATTTATAATCACTATTCCTTGACGTTTCATCCATCGAGAATACCGCATACAAAATCATCGGCCTTGCCGGTTCTGTAATTGCCACGTCAAGCATTCTCTGTGTCAGGCCGGCTGGTTTACCGATAATAACCTGGAACTCTTTATACGAAACGTCTGCCGTTCCCAGCTCAGTCTGATTATCCGCATTGTATAATTTCCCTGTATTTAAGTTAAAGAATCCCATTCGGATGCCGGAGGCGCTTTTATCTGGATTGGAATACATGCAAATACGGACAATCCCGTCCTCCGTGGTTGGCATAAACTTACAGTAATACTGAATCGTGGCACTGACCAGGATGACTTCATCTGTCCAGTCAATACCATTCGAAGAAACACGGTATGCCCAGTTTTTGTTGTCAACCCGATAGAATAAATAATAATTCCCGTTATACTGCAATACCTGGCTGTAGCACGTCCTTCCTGAAGACCTGAGCACAACACTGGTATCAAATCTTTCTATGCTTTCCGGTTCGTTCGATATACGGACATGAATCTCGTTGTTGGCATTATGCCCCCCTGAATATATACACATAATCCTGCCATCCGTCATCATGGCAACCGCCAAAGCATTATGGTCATCTATGGAGGCAGATTTTTTTAGAATTGTCTTACTCGTTGTATTCGTAAAATAATCATAGGCGGCAACGCCACAGTACCCCTCGCTGGTTGCAAATCCCCAATAGAGATTCTTCTGTCCTCCTTCATAAAAAATCGCCTGGGGATAACACCACCAGCTCCATATCATATCATTGTTACCTGTTCCATTGATATTCAATGCTTCCATCTCCCACAAGGCATATACCTTAACACTTCCGGTAACAGTGCCTTTATTGATTTCTGTAATTCCCTCCGCGAAACTGCTGTCTGTGTACCAGCCTTTAAAAACATGTCCTTCTTTCTCCGGAGGATAAAATACTACTGTATCTTCCACTGTATACGTTTTTACATTTGACGGATTATTTGTCCCTCCGTTCAGCTGATACGTAATTTTGTAACTCCTTGCAGCCCATTTTGCATAAAACTTCCTATTACCCTGTGTTCCTTTTGGAATTTCGTTTACCTTGGTCATAAAATTTTTATCAGAATACCAGCCTTTGAATGTATACCCTGTCCTCGTAGGCGAATACAACTTTACGGATTTGTTAAATTGATACTTTGTGGGATTTTTTTCACTGTTTATCCCCTTGTTCAACTGATAAGATATCTTATAACTTTTGGCAGCCCATTTTGCATAGAGTTTAATATTACCTTTCCTTCCTTTGGGAATCATCTTTACCCTGGTCTTAAAATTCTTATTGGAATACCAGCCTTTAAATGTATACCCCGTCCTTGTAGGCGAGTACAACTTTACCGCCTTCCTGGATTGGTATTTTACGGGATTCCTTTTATTGTTTTTTCCCTTATTTAATTGATAAGTTATTTTATATGTTTTCACCTTCGTGCTTTTGGCAGATGCCTGTGTGCCCATGCCTATAACAAGCACCAAAAACAATATTAAAAAAATAAAATGTTTCTTTTTCATATTGCATCTCCTTGCTGCTGATTTCTTCTGCTGCTCCCGCAGTCCTGTCATATCGGGAAGTATACTTGTAATGTCATAGATTAGAATCCCACACATTTTCTTTTATAGTCGCATATTCTTTCTGGGAAAGCCCATAAATATTTGCAATTTTTTCATCCAGTATTTCAAAATCTCCTGCTGCGTCCTCGTCTTCAGCCGGCATAATCAGCCTGTCGACAATCTGTATCATTTCCTCCTGTTCCGCCTTCCCAACCATCGGAATCGGAATCTGCTCGATGTGAGAACGCAGAACTTTTACAGAATGAAAATTTTTCTGAAAATAGAACTGTGCTATTCTGGAATTGAGGATGGCAAGAATATATTTTATTTCCAATCCATCTGCTTCTGGAATCAACACATTGCAGCTATTTAGGGATAATGTCTGCTTGTCATCATAGGCAAATACCAGATGCTTACATATAAACCGGTACAGCAGTTTCTGCGGTGCACGGTAATATTTTGCCGGCGCCGTCTGTTGAAATTCCTCCGGTTTATACATAATATAATTGTCACTCTCCGTAAAACGAAATTTATGCAGGTCTACACCCTTTAAAATCATTTCATTATCTTCTGTTTTTGTTTTTGTAATAAATTTCTTGTTATCACCAGTCACAATTCCCAAAGCGAACCTTGCATTATCAAAAAGCGTGATCCTGTGCGGCACATGCTCAATTTTTTGGAGAATACCATATTCTTCATCCGTTGTTGTAAAACAGAAATAATCCTTTTGAATCCCGCGCCTTGTCTGAATCGTATAGACACGCTTTCCATCATTCACAACCATCCCCAAAGTATCCATCGGTTTATGGTTGTGCAATATCTGCAGTATTATACAGGGACATTGCACCTTATCAAACACATCCCCCAGATATTCCAGATATTGAATGGAGTTACCCTTTATCAAAAATTCACGTATCTGCATATGTGTCCTTACATTTAAAATTGCCTCTGGCAATAAAAAAGACAGGACGCCGCCGTAGTTCAGATTGGAAACCGCCTGCTCCGTAAACACATCATAAGATTCAATATATTTGCCCGCCGCACATTGGTACTTTCCCCTTAGTTTCTCTTTTTCTTCCTCTGAAAAATGATAACCCCAAGGCGGGTTTCCAATGATATAATCAAAATACTCTTTTGTATCAAAAGTAAGATAATCCTTCTGCGTAATATGACCGTAGAGGATATCCCTGTCTGTAATGCGAAATTTCAATGCAAGGTTAATTCTCGTGATACACACGCCAATTGGGTCTATATCATTTCCATAAATATGCTCCATTGTAATGTTCCCAGGCAGCAAAAGCAGAAATGTCCCTGTCCCACAGCATGGATCAAACACAGTGCCGATATCGGCGCTGCCTTCTCCAAATAGATTTTTGACTATTTTATTTGCGATCGCTGCAGGTGTATAATAGGAGCCTGTAGCCTTTCGATTACTCATTTTCCGACAGGAAAGGTACAAAGCTCCCAGTATATCTTCGGATTCTGCATAAGAATATTCTTTTGAAAACAGTTCAGGATTTCGCATGGCAAAAAGCAAACTCTCCACCTTATCGGTTATCAGGTCATCGATCAGAAATCCATATCCGTTTATCGAAATTTCTCCTTGCAGATATTTCACTAATAAATTGGTTCCGACAGGCACAGTAAGATGCTCCCTCTGCACAATCAACTGCAGGGCGCATTCTGCCAGTAATGCCTCAAGCTCAACATACGACAAATCTCACACCTTCTTATTGAATACCGACAGGATCTCGCTGTCTTCCATACTGAAAAATCCTGCACGGTCATTATGTGGAAACAGAAGCTCCATATAAAGGTTCCCCAATAATTCCTTCACCGTATCGGTATCTACATCCTGAATCGGAAGCTCCTCCACCTCCATCTTGCCAAGATTCGCAAGGACTGTTTCTATCTTTTCCTTATCCGGCGGCTGCTTCTCCATTGGCGGTGCCTGCGGAACAGGTACCAGCGCTGTCCCTTCCTGGGTCTGCGTGGGCTGTAGGATTTTCTTTGTCTCAGGCATTTTATACACAATATTCTTACAGGTCTTCTCAAAACATTCAGGATCATATTTTGACAGATATTTCAGGTCATCCATCGTCAATGTTCGGTTGTTGTGAATCTTTATGTAGATATTTACCAGACGTGTATCTTTTCCCATAAACCAGCCCTCCCTCTTTTTCTTTTATTATAATGGGAAATCAGGAAAAACACAATTCTTTTATTGGTTTACTTTTATTCTGTCTTATTTCATTGTAATCTTATAAATAGAAAGATCGGACGGAACAAAGGAAGGAGACGATTTATGAAAAACTGGACGACAGCTCCATCAACACCAAAACTGGCGAGGAAGACTATGATATTTTGCAGGGAAACACCTCAGAAATCACAAAATAGCGGCAGAAATTGCCCATATAAAAGGAACTGCCACGCAATTCATGCGATTGGCAGTTCCTTTTATGATTCCGAATTACTTTTTGGTATTCACGGTCTTATATTTCGACCAGCCGGAATAGTAGTTCTTCCCCTTCACGTTATGGTACACCCTCACCCTGACGTAATACTTCTTCTTCGCCTTCAACTTCTTAACGGTAAGCTTCGTAACTGTCTTTTTCCTAACGGTCTTAACAACTGTCGTCTTCTTCGTAAATTTACGGCTTGTGGAATACTGTACCTGATAACCCGTCATATTCTTTGTCTGCTTCTTCCACTTGACAATAAATCCTTTGGAACGCGACGTAAGTTTCCCGGAAAGAGACGTCCCCTTAGGATTGATGGTAAAGGTCTTGGTAATCACTCCGGTATAATTCCCCTTTCCAGTCACTACCACCGAAGCAGTCCCGACGTTCACATTGTTCTTATATGCCAATATATAATCACTGCCCAATTTTAGCTTCCTGTTCCCTGCCTTAACCGTCACAGCTGGTTTCTTCCCTTTGCCACTGCAGGTATAGACACTCTGGCTCAACGTTATCTTGGCTGTGCCCGAAAGATTAATCTTCTTTCCAGAACCTGGCGGATTTATGGGGTCATCCGATCCCGGCGGATTTATGGGGTCATCCGATCCCGGCGGATTTATGGGGTCATCTGATCCCGGCGGATTTATGGGGTCGTCCTGCTTAGTATTATCCACAATGGCAATCCAGCTAATCTGCATATCTGATCCCTCCCCCGTATTTTGGGGGCTAAGGGAAATCTTCAGGCTGCCGCCTCCCTCAAAGATCAGATTCTTATACTCAGCAATCACACCTTCCCCCTTGCCACCGCAGGTTACCACACCGCTCTTTAACACTCTGTCTTTTTGCTGCAATGTGGCTGTAGCAACACGCTTCCCCTCCTGATACCAGCCCTCCGGATCGTAGAATCCAAGATAGACAGAATAGTTCCCGTCTGGCAGATCGTCAAACTGATAGGTCATCGTTCTGTTGGAAGCGTCCTGTACATAGCGCAGCTTCTCGTAATGGTCTGTGCTGGTTATGGAGCGCTGCTTTGTATTGCTTCCCACATACCCCCATTTCTTCTCACCGCTGTATGCCTGATCCGAAGCCTTACTGTTTTTCAAGGTTCCATTCTGTTTTACCATCTTATAATAAGTCCCGCCGTTCTCGCCTTCTGTTCCGGCATCCACAAAATAAACCATATTTTTCGGTGCGAAAGCTACCTGGGCTCTCACCTCACGGTTGCCCAAATCTGTCATCTTCCCTGTAGCTACCGCCGTAGAAAAGCTGTTAAATTCGGGCATAGTCCACTCCACAACAGTATCAAATGTCCCTGCATCTGTGGTCACATTGATTTTTGCCGGAAGGTCCTTCACCGATTGAACCACCGCAGGAAGCTTTGTATTGATTGTCGTGCTATCCAAGAATGACAAATCCCAGTCTGAGACATTGCGCACCGTAAGCGTTCCGTCCACATTCATATCAATAGGAAGCCAGACATAACTGGAATCCCAGTGCGCAGAATCCGTATTGCCCTTATCGTCCGTTATAGTGTAACTCCAGCGGTCCCCCATGTATATAAACTTGCCGCGTGCTGTATCCACCGGAATCACGGCTGTTGGCTGCGAGGTGAAGGTACTGCTGGAAGTTCCCTCACAGGGATCCTTGCATAATGTCCATGGACCATAAATATGATCCGCACGGAAATAGGTAGCAGCATTTGCCTTCCATCCGCTCGTGCCGGAGGTAATCATATAATAATACCCCTGATATTTAAAGACGGCAGGCGCTTCCTTGTCGGTAGAACTTCCCAGCACCCGGTCTGCAAATGTCTTTATCTCGGTCCCGTCCGCCAATGTTAAGGAGTCTGTTGTCCCCTGTGTCATTGGCGCCGTATACTCCCCATTGAGCAGGGATATATACATATATTTATTGGATTCACTGGAATAAATGGCATATGCATCCTTCACGCCATCCCGATTCACGTCCGTATCGTCCAAAAAGACGGTCATATCACGTGCCATCCCCTGATTCGTATCATAATTCCCGCCAGTCTTATAATTCATACGCTGGACATTCACCAGCTTAAACGGTCCATAGGGCGTGTCCGACACGGCAAACCCCATGCTGGCGCGCGTGTAGCGGCTCGGGAACTGGCTGTTGTCCTTCAAATATTTAAGTATATTTGCATCCGACGGCCCGTCTGCATGGTACACCAGCACATATTTACCCGTAGTCTCATTGTACAGCATCTTTGGACGCTCCGCGATGCAATAGCCGGAGTACAGATATTTGTACGCCTTCGCCAGATTCTCCTCATCGTAGCCGTCGTCTGTCTTATAAGCAGCAACAAAATTCTTTGCCATAGCAATCTGCTCTTTCGTCACATCCCCAGACGGCGCCGCCATCTGCGCCCAGCTCTTTAGACGGTCAAGACCCGCCGTATCCGGCTCGATGCCGTCTCCCGCCGTATTCAGCTTATCCGGCAGCATATCGTGGGTATAAAGCGCCATTCCCCGGTCTGTCCAGTTGTACAAATCCGGCGATGTATAACAATGGATGCCGTCAATCGGCTTGCCGTTGCGCGTCTTATCTTCCCCATACCAGATAAAGCCGCCCTCAGGAACACCGTCTTCATTCAAATCCAAGGTCTCCATCCACTGCACCTGTCCGCCATGCGCCTGGATATGGCTGCCGTTTGTATCCAGCCACTCTGCCACCTTCACATCATTTCCCAGTTTTCCGCCATAACTGTCCCTGACACCAGAAAATGCATGATAAGGCTGATAACGGCTGACAACTTCCAATTGTTCGCCGGTCACAGCGGTATCCATGACACGGATGTCATCATACAAGCCCTCTACCATGAATCCGGTCCCCCTGCCACTGCCGATATTGGCTTTCAAATCGGTAAGGCCGCTGAGCTTTATTCCGGTATCGGATTGGTTTAACACCCTCTTTCCATCTATATACACCGTCACCTTGCCGGAAACAGTATCCTCCTTATAGGAAAGGACTACACTGCTAAACATTCTGTCCCTTGTAGGATTCTCTGAAAACTCTGCAAAACTGGTAATCCCGCTTCCAGTCAGCGAGCCCGTACCCACCAGCCGGAGGTTAAAATAATTGTCCGCATTTCCCACGGAAAAGGCAACCTTACTGTCCTTTCCCGCATTACCGCCATTTTCCAGACGGTACACATTCATGGATAACGTAAATTCCTTCTTCTGAAAACATCCGGGATCCTTGAAAGACGCCGACTGCGTCAAGGGGTCAACACTTTTGGTATCCACCCAGCTTGTGTCAATATGTAACGCCTTCCCACCCCTGTTATTGTCTACCAGTACTGCATGACTTCCCCGTGTCAGATCTAATTCCGGCGACAGGACAGCTTCATTGCCTGCCGCAGATACCGGCAGAAAACATCCCCATACCAGCAGTACGCTCAAAAAACATACCGCCATCATGCTCCCCATTCTAATGCTTTTTCCCATAAAGACCTCCTTTACCTTCTCCGCCTATGATACAAAATATTCTATATGGTTTTGGGGCTTATTTCAAATCTGAGGACATTTTTTCTGCAATAGCATCCAGAATCTTATCCGCCGCAGCCTCCTTGCTCATCTTCTCCAACCGAGTGACGCTGCTGTCTGTAATCAATGTGATTACATTGGTATCTGTGCCAAATCCCGCTCCCTCTATTTTGAGATTGTTCGCCGCTATCATGTCCAGATGTTTCTTTTGAAGCTTTGCCCTGGAATTTTCTTCCAAATCACGCGTCTCCATAGAAAACCCGCATAAAAATGCCTGTATCTCTCCCTCTGCCTTCCGGGCACCCAGTTCTCCCAAAATATCCCTGGTGCGCTCCAATGCAATAAAACTGTCATTTTCCGATTTCTTAATTTTATCTTTCGCTGCCTTAGCCGGGCGGAAATCTGCAACTGCCGCTGCCTTGATGATGATGTCCATCTCTGGCGCGCGTGCAAGTACCGCCCGATACATTTCCTCTGCGGTCACCACATTTACTACTTCGGTAAACATCGGAGGCTCTAAGGCACTCACCCCGGTCACGAGCGTAACCTCTGCCCCGCGCATCATTGCCTGTCTCGCCAGGGCATATCCCATTTTCCCGGTAGAATGGTTGGTGATATAGCGCACTGGGTCTATGGCTTCCTGTGTAGCCCCCGCCGTTACCAGAATCCTTTTTCCTGCCAGATCCTTCTCATGGGCAAGCTCCCGCTTCACATACTCCACCAGGACTTCCTCAGATGGAAGCTTACCGTCGCCCATATCACCATTTGCCAACATGCCATTGTCAGGCTTTATCAATAAATATCCAAATTTTTCTAATTTTTGCAAGTTATCCTGCACAATCAGATTATGGTACATGTTATGATTCATTGCGGGAGCAACTAAAATCTTGCATGTACATGCCATTATGGTCGTCGTGAGCATGTCATCTGCAATTCCCCCAGCAATTTTTCCTATCACATTTGCCGTTGCAGGCGCAACCAGAACTAAATCTGCCTGCTTTGCCAATGCAACATGCTCCACGGAAAATTCAAAATTCCGGTCAAATGTATCAATCAGGCATTTATTCCCGGTTAGGGTCTCAAAAGTAGTTGCCGTAATAAAGTTTGTGGCATTTTCTGTCATCAGTACATGCACATTGCAATGCAGCTTCTTTAACATACGCGCTGCATTTGGCATCTTATATGCCGCAATACCGCCGGTAACTGCAAGCAATACCGTTTTTCCCTGTAACATTTTCTAATCCTTTCCGCATTTTCTAAAATTGTCTCCTTCGCACTCCCATAAATATAGGAAATTGACCACTAATCTGTCAAAATGACTGCATCCCCCAAATGCCTGGAGCCCGTAAATCAGAGAGGGGAAATCTCCCCATGCTTCTCATAGGAGGTGACATTGGAAATCTTATTCTCCTCATCCACAAATACAACCTGAGGGCGAAATTCCCGCGCCTCCTCAGGCGTCATCTGCGCATACGCCATGATAATGATATGGTCCCCCGTCAATACCTGGCGCGCCGCCGCACCGTTCAGGCAGATCATGCCGCTGCCCGCTTCCCCGGCAATCGTGTATGTCTCAAACCGGCTGCCGTTCTCAATATCTACAATCTGCACATTCTCATATTCCAAAATCCCGGCCGCTTCCATCAATTCAGGGTCAACCGTGATGCTTCCGACATAATGCAGTTCCGCCTGTTTTACAACTGCACGGTGGATTTTTCCCTTTAACATTTTTATATACATAGGTATACTCCTTTTTCTAATGTCCTGTTTATATAGTTCAGTCCACGCTATCATACAAGCACTATTTTCCCCGATTTATCCCGGCTGGCTAAACTGATAAATTGTATTATCAATCAGCCTCGTTTTTCCGATATAAACCGCTATGGCTGTAAGTATTCTTCCCTCCATGACAGCCACATTTTCAAGGTTCTCTGCTTCTACAAGCTCCACATAGTCAATCCGTGCCAGCGGCTCTGTCTCAATCTTGTGCACAATGGCCGATTGAATCTTGGCTGCGTCGCGCTCCCCCTGCTCCATCATCTCTTTTCCGAGCATCAGGGATTCGTGGAGGATTAACGCTGCCTTCCGTTCCTCCTTATTCAGGTATGTATTGCGGGAACTCATGGCAAGCCCGTCTTCTTCCCTGACAATCGGGCAGCCCACAATCTCTATATCAAAATTCAAATCCCGCACCATCCGCCTGATTACCGCAAGCTGCTGGGCGTCCTTCTGCCCGAAATACGCCCTGTCCGGCGCCACAATCAGAAATAACTTGGATACCACCGTGCAGACGCCCCGAAAATGCGTCGGCCTCGTCTTCCCGCAGAGCCCTTTTGTCAGTTTATCCATGTCCACAAACGTACAACTGTCCTTGAAATACATCTCCTCCAGTTCCGGATGGAAAATCAGATCTGCGCCTGCCGCCTCACAGACAGCAGCATCCCTGTCAATATCCCTCGGATAGCTGTCAAGGTCCTCATTGACCCCAAACTGCGTGGGATTGACAAAATCACTGACAACCACCCTGTCATTCTCGCTGGCGGCACGCACAATCAGGCTCCTGTGGCCGTCGTGGAGATAACCCATCGTAGGCACCAGCCCTACGCTTAACCCTTCCTTCTTCCATCCCTTAACGATGGAACGCAATTCATCTATTGTTTTTATAATCTGCATCACAGCCTCCTAATATAACTTCTCAATCACTTCATCCTCTATCTTAAACGTGTGCTCCGCCGCCGGAAATGTCCCCGCAGCCACTTCCTCACGGTAGTTTGCAAACGCTTCCTTCATCATTGTCCCAATCTGCGCAAACTGCTTCACAAACTTGGGTTTGAACCCGCCAAACATGGCGAGCATATCCTGATACACGAGTACCTGTCCGTCACAGTCCGCACCTGCGCCAATGCCAATCGCAGGGATATGAAGTTGCTTTGTAATCAGCTTCGCAAGCTTCGCCGGAACACATTCCAGGACCACTGCCACTGCGCCTGCCTTCTCTACCGCTTTGGCATCTTCCACTAATTTACGCGCCGCTTCCTCGGATTTCCCCTGAACTTTAAATCCACCGAATGCATTTAAAGACTGGGGTGTAAGGCCCAAGTGCGCCACCACTGGTATCGAAGCCTTCGTAATCGCACGGATATGCTCTGCAAATTCCCTGCCGCCTTCCAATTTTACCGCCTGTGCCCTGCCTTCTTTCATAAGACGTCCTGCATTGCACACTGCATCATAAACCGATGTCTGATAGGACATAAAAGGCATATCTGCAACTACCAGAGCATCGCTCGCACCTCTTGCTACCGCTCTTGTATGGTGAATCATGTCTTCCATCGTCACGGAAAGCGTATCCTCGTAGCCCAGCATCACCATTCCCAGGGAATCCCCAACCAGAATCATATTGATTCCCGCCTCGTCAATCAGCTTTGCCATGGAGTAATCATAGGCGGTAAGCATGGTCAGTTTCTCTCCCTGTTCTTTCGCCTGCCGAATAGTTACCACTGTGTTTTTCATTTTTCTTACCTCTCTTAATAATGATACAGTTTCTTTCCAGAATACCGTTCATCAATAATGTAGCATATGGGGGAATGAGTTGCAAGAAAATTTCAATACAAGTAAGGAAAAACCATACATAAAAAGAGTGCAAAGTCTATGAAATTACCAGAGACTTTGCACTCTTTTTCCGTTATAACTTTTACCTTCTGCTCCGCTTCTTTTTTCTGGGCTCCCTCCCAATGCTGTGCTCGACAGAAAACACAATTGCCATTTCCCCAGCCAGAAGGCAGAACACAGCCGTACCTCCATAAGAAATGAATGGCAGTGGGATTCCCGTATTGGGAAGAATCGCCAAATTGACGCATATATTAAAAATTGCCTGCAGGGTAAGGTGTGCAAACACACCCAGGCTTAACATCCCGCCAAACAAATCCGGCGCTGAGACCATAACCCTTGCGATCTGGTAAATGAGATAACCGAACAGGTAAATCAGGACAAGCGCTCCAATAATGCCCAGTTCCTCGCAGATTACAGAAAAAATCATATCATTCTCCGCCTCCGGAATCTGACCCAGCTTCTGTATAGATCCACCAAGCCCTTTTCCGAATACACCTCCCCTTCCAATTGCATACAGCCCCTGCAGGGTCTGATGCCCCTGGTTGGCGGCATAACGGTCAGGATCTAACCATGCGGCGATCCTCCCCACACGGAAAGACATGTCATTTAACTGCTCCGGTGTCGGCATGTTATTCCAAATACTCAGCACATACAGGACAACCACCGCCACTGCGGCAATAAACACCGCAAGATGAAACTTCTCTGTTCTGGTACTGATAAAACTCATGATAAAACAGATTCCAATTACCACAGCAGAACTGCTCAGGTCGTTACTAAGTTCAAACAGGAGCGCCGTAGGTATTAATCCTGCAATCCACAAATATATCGTCATTTTTATGGATCCAAGATGCTGTTTATTCTTATCAATCAAATATGCCAGAAAAACAATCACACAGATTTTGACCCACTCGCTGACCTGGAACTGTCCGATCCCTGGCAGCTTTATCCAGCGCGTCGCTCCATTTGCCGATACCCCCAGCGGAGTCTTCAGAAGAAGAATCGACAATATCCCACTGAGATAGAGAAGCACAGCAAAATATTTTAGAAAACGGTAATCTGCAAACTGTAACACCAATATACCGGCAAGCCCTGCTAGCATAAATATTGTCTGTCGTTTTACGAAAAAAAAGGAATCATAATTAAACTTTTCACTTACGCTGCATTGATATGCCGTTGCTGAAAAGACCATCATCGCACCATATGCACATAGAAAAATAAGCGCAATCCAAAGCATATAATTATTTCTGACAATAATCGGCGTTTCCCTTCGTTCCAAGCTTACCGCTCCTTCCTGGCATTCCCCTGTATTTCTTTTACTATCCCCCATAAATTTTCAAACTGCTGTATTTCATCCTGATCCATCACTGAATCAGGATAAATAATTTTTTCCATACCTCCAGAGGATACCTCCGCCCGATAAGATGTAATTGTACGGCTGTCTCCCATATCCTCTCCCTGAATAGAAAGCTCGGGCGTCCGTCCTGCTTTCCGAATACCAAATACCATTTGATAATCGTTCCACACCAATCGGAACTGTTGTCCTCCATCTTCGCTTTTCTGCCTCTCCATTCCATGTAACAGCATCAGTATTTTCCAGGTATCCTGCCCCATGGACCGCTCAGGCAAATCCAGCTTGTACATCTCCTTTATGTCTGTATCAAAAATCTTTTCTATCTGCTCCAGTGAAATATAATCGCTGTATTGCCAGTCTGGCAGCAATTTGCCCAAGATGGGATGTGCACTGTCAAAATTCTCCTGAATCGTTTCATAGAGCATTCCAACATTAACTACCGCATAATCCTCTCCAAAATATGCATCTGTCACAGCCCCTTCTAAGCCATCACAGAAAATCTGCGCATATCCACAGTCTTCACTTATAGATCCGCGGACACTCCAGTTCATACAGGATTGCTCATCTGTATCAAGTATCCAGGCAGCCGCCGCAAAAAACTGTTCCTGTTCCTTGGAAAAGCTCTCTGAATTGAAAGTTATATCCACTCCATACCGGATACTTTTCGCTCCTGCTATCTGCCCTAATGTACGTGCCGCCTGAAACAGCGGAGCAAAACGGACAGCCGCGTATATAATTGCTGCGCACAGGATACATACTGCGATAACGATTCCGGCTGTAAGATATTTCTTCTTCATATACCCTCCTTAGGACATTTACTTCTTTGGCTGTTCCAATAGCAATCAAACTGTCAATATCCGCAAACACATTCTCTAAACATTCCGTATGGTATCCCCAATAATTATCGTATATTTCTTTCCCTGTTCAAAATCTTTTCGTATTAATTGTTTTCATTATATCTTACCCTAATGCCATTTGCAACGTTTTCAGATTGATTTTTCTACCTGTATTTTATATACTATCGGCAAAGAGGAGGTCAGCATATGATTCTTTATCACGGCAGTAATGTAATTGTCGAGCAACCCAAGCTAATTATTCAGAACCGCACTTTGGATTTCGGTTATGGTTTTTATACCACAACCAACCGCAGGCAAGCAATAAATTCTGCTGAAAAAGTTGCCGTACGCCAGGAATGCGGAAGACCCCTTGTAAGTGTATATGAAATACCCGAAATCAACGAATTACAAAAAAACTTTCATATTCTTATTTTTCCAGAGGCAAATGAAGACTGGCTGGACTTTGTCTATGCAAACCGCAGTGCTAATTATCATGGAAAACAATACGATATGATTTTAGGACCCGTAGCAAACGATACCATTTACCGAACATTCATCGCATACGAAGATGGCATCCTCACAAAACAAGAAACTCTGGCACTTAAGCATCCCTACGCTATATAGTTTGTGGCTAGAGGAAACAAAAACCGGCAAAATCACCTATCCGGAGGAGACATAATGAATAGAGACAATATCATTAATTTTACTGTATATTGCTTAGAAGAATATAAGGCTGCAAAAGGGTTGAACGGCAAAAGTGTAATTGCACTTTTTAACCGTTACCAAGTCATTGATTATATCCAGAACTGCTATGAAGCTCTGCACACTACAGGCAGACAGTATATTGTAGATGATATACATGCATACATTGAAACCAGACAAACCCCTTAGAATCAGGCAGGGGGCAGATAATAATTCCTCCGCCCCCGCATCTAATTTTCCTGTCAGGCCATACCTCTCAGAGCCTCTGCTTTATTTTAATGCCCTTTTTCTTATCTTCTACTTAACCTTACATTTCTTAACTGCGCTCCATGCTCCATACAGTCTTTGGCCTTTATTATTTTTGTATGCCCGAATCCGAACATAATATGTTTTTTTGCTCTTTAATTTTTTCAGGGTAACCTTATTCGTATAGGAACTATATCTTTTGGTTTTCTTCCCTTTTGTAAACGACTTATTCAGCGCATACTGCATTTCAAATCCATCCTGTTGTGAAAACCGCGTCCATGAGATTCTCAATTTTTTCTTGCCCGATGTCTTGACCTTGACGCCTTTTACCTGTTGCGGTTTCTTTACGGTTGGTTGTGTCTGCGGCGTTTCCGGCTTCTTATTCTCCGTTGGATCTTTGACTTCCGGTTTGCCTGTTGTGGTGCCCTCGTTTGGATTTTTATTTACAATTACAATACTTGTAACCTGTGTCCCATCCTCTGCCGTTGCAATAATGACTGCCTGCCCTGCTTTCCTGGCGGTAATCATTCCATCCTCTACTGTTGCAACCTCTTCATTTGTACTTTCCCATCGACAGTTGATGTCTGCGTCTCCATAATATGTATACAGAATATCCTTGTCATTTTCATACAAGAAGATATATGGCGATGATATTTGAAGCTTATCCTCCGAATATGCAACCACGCCTTCCACGGAACATTCCGCATAACATGAACCGTTTTTTGACACCGCCCTGAGCATGGTTGTCCCCTTTTTCAAAATCTTAATTTCCCCTTCTTCCGAAACAGAAGCCACGCTTTCATCCTCAATATACCAATCAACCTCCCTGTCTGTCGCCTCATCGGGATATACTGTCGCTTCCATTTGAATTGTTTCATCAGGGATTCCAATAACTGATGATGCGTTCAGTACAATCGTTTCCGCATCAATGTCCGTCGTTGTTACCTTCACATTGCAGTAATCTGCATATTTGGCATCTGCCGTACTGACAAGTATCTGCGTCTCCCCTACCTGATTTGCACGAATTACGCCCTCCTCACTGACAGACGCTATTTCTTCATTCAAGCTATAAAACCTGACGCCAATCCCACTATCCTCATGGCTTAGAAAATACGTGATTTTTGCTTCCTCGCCCCTGTTAAGATTGTAATTTTCCTTTTTAATTACCAGGGCGCCGTGGTCATCCTCGCCTGACGCAATCAACACAGAAACAAGCTGTGTTTCACTAACATTTTTCCCAGGAGAAACTGCCATAAACTGCAGCACGGTATTTGCAGATATTTCAAATTCCCCGTCATACTTATTACTGTTTCTTGTCGGAAGCGTCCCGTCTGTTGTGTAATAAATCTCAGCGCCTTCTTCCGATGACAGGCGTACGGTTTGTTTCTCGCTGTATACTCCAGATTTAATGCTGCATACCGGCGTCTCTGTAGTCTCTATCCATTCATAAATCGGATAAACATTTACATCTCCTGAAACCTGATGAAATGCGTAAGTACTCCAGCCTTTAAATACCATTTGTTCCATTTCCTGATGTTCCGGCTCTCTTGCATCTTTTCCGTATTGCACGCTCTGAACACTTATCTCATTCTCCTTGTTATCATAGAATGTAACCGTGTAAGATATAATCTCATAATTTGCCTGGAGAACTGTATTATCTGTAACCTCTTCGATTTTTTCACCATCCATGGTCGTCCATCCGACAAATTTATATCCTGTAATTTCTTTTTCCTTTGGATAAGTAACCGGATCCCCATAAGAGAACACCTGCGTTTCCGCCTCGTTTGTTTCCCAGTTTACGAATGCAACACTATATTTATTCTTCACATACTGTGCTGTAACCGTCAGATCATCCCTGACATTCGTAAAACCATAATCCCAACCGACGAAACTATAATGCTCTTTATCCGGCGCTTTTGGAGAAGCCGCACTGCTTCCTTCCAGAACTTTTTGAACATCAATCACATTACCATCATCATCTAAAAATGTAACTGTGTATTCCGGCTTAGGAGCTATGATTTTTTCCAGAAAAACCGGATTCTCAGCCCCCTCCAAGGCCAGGCAGACGGAATAGTCGCCCGTTTTTGAGCTAATCTCCTGTTTCGGAATGAATGTATAACTGTAACTGCCATCCGCCCCTATCACAGTCTGGCCTACAAATTCATTATTCGAGTCAGATGGTTCATCATTCTTATACACGAGAAGCGCCGCCTGTTTTCCGGCAAGCGAAGGGTCAACTTTACCGGATATGGTGTATTTTTTCCCTGTATTGTCCTCAATCTCATCCATACTCGCACGATACCGGTAGCTATCGCGGGTTTCTGCCTTTTTTGTTGCACTCTCCTCGGCCTTTGCAGTACTCCATTCAGACCAGTCACCCCATTTATTCCAATAGTATGTATAACCTTTGGTTCCATCGCGGTAACGCATCTCCGTGTGCGTGGTCGGCTGAACCGTGTAAGAATTTTTCAAAAACCAGCATTCTGACCGAAAATGACATCCATAGTCCCCCACATAGTATTTCGTCTGGCCGTTATAAGATCCTATTACGCGAAAAGCCGGATGGCTGTCAATAGATGTTTTCGTAAACTCATAGTACTGCCAATTCCCGCCTTCATTGTAATACGAAAAATCAAATCTTGACGGGTCTTTCCAATAGTAGTATACCCACACCTGATACCCATTATTGTCCGACACATTTCTAGTCTGGACTTCTCTCTTTGTTGTGGCAGTCTCACTGGCGGAATAATTTGCCCTTGCCCATCCGCTCCAGCCGCCAAAATTCCAATTCGTGTCTAATATTTTTTCCGAAAAAGTCCACCCCTCATTATTTGAGGTTCTCGTAGCAGACGTCAGCAATTCTTTGAAACGATATTCTTTTCTGGTTTCAACCTCCTTGTTTCCGGCTGGTTTCTCCGGACTCCAATCGCTCCATTCACGTGCAATCTCTACACTCTCCACTTCTGAAATCGGAATGCCTTTTGAGAAACCGTTTATGATATATAAATCTGCAACAGTAGCGGCTCCTTCATAAGGACAGTAAATCTCTACCCCCTTTTTTTCCTCACCTTTTGCCAGAGAAAATGCTTTCGATTCCGTCGAATCCAGCAATTTCCCTTTCGTTGTTTTTAAGGAAACAAGGGCGCGTCCTTTTGTCCTCTTATTGGGGTTGTTCTTAATGTCATAATTAATAATATATCCGTCCTCATGAAACTCACATTTATTCAACGTAATTACAACCGGTAAATCATCATTCGCCCATACATAAGTAGCTTTTACGGTTGCATTGCCCTGAACGTTTTTATACTTTTCAGAATCCCATCCGGCAAAAACATATCCTGTTTCTGCTTCCGGCGGCTCCGGCGCGGCCGCATCGTCTTCAAACAGAACAGACTCCGTCTTTATTGTTTTCCCATCTTTATCCGTAAATACAATTTTATATGTATTTCTTTTAAATTGCGCGGTAATTGTACGGTCTGAGGTTACATTGCTGTATTCACCCTTCCATCCGGTGAAAGTATGTCCTTTCCTGGAAACGTTAATTGGAGCTGTGGCAGAATATCCATAACGGACCGTTTGTTCGCAGAGAAGATTTTCTTCCCCTTCTTTGTCCAATTCTACAAACCTTACCTTGCTGGGCGCATGTGCCACAATCGTTTTGTTCAATGTAGAAACTTCACTGTCTTCACTTCCGCGCGCAAATCCCGTAAGTTTGTACTCTCCCTCGTTTGGCAGGGAAAAGGCCAGCGAAGCGGCATTGTATGTGGAAGTGGTCAGCGTCTTTGTGTAGTTTTTGCCTTTCGTCTGTGTGATAGTGAGGGAATAACCTTGTGTCGCATTGGGATCGCTCCCCCAGCTCACAGTAACTGCATCTCCAACCGCATAGTCTTTTTTAGACACGCTAAAGGAAGGCGGGTTCGGCTTCTCTGTTCCGGTAGTTCGATCATTAATCCAATCTGTATAATATGTTGTACCACCAATATTCACATAGATCTGCCAAGAATATACATGACCAGCTCGTAGTGTAACCCCGCAATCTTTATTTATATCAAACCACACATCACCAGATGGTGCATATGGATGACTATGCATTTCTTCTTTGCGTGCCACAACAGTATTGCCATCTTTTACAGTAATACCGCACACTGTCATCCTCTTGATACTGGGATTATAGTAATGGGCTTTCATCACCATGTTGTGGTCATATTTCTCAGCCCAGACTGCTCTTACTGAACCTTGAGCAACCGGGGCAGGGGCAGAACCTGAACCAGTTAAATACACAAATCCCAAAAAACCATTCGACTTTATCTCCCCCTTACTAATAGCATGTATTGCACAATGTCCATTATTAGGATTTATAGCAGTCCAACTTCCCCAATTTTTATACGCATTTCCGTTTTTATCATTATTCAACCCACCTTCGCTTATATAGGCAGTATCCCCTTCTAACTTTTCCAATATTGCCACATGTCCACTATAACATATAAGTGCTGGTGCTTTTATTTCCTGACCTCTTTCTAAACCATATGTTTTATACTGCTTATTGTACCAATTTTGTCCTGAATATATCATAGATATATTTTTATTTGTTATTTGCCTTGCTCTTGCGGATGCAAACCAAGCGCACCCATTTGATTTATATGCATTTTCTCCCCATGTTGGAATTTTTGAAAAATCACTATAAGGAGATCCCATAATATCAATACTTATCCCCCCGGTTCCGTTATTAGCAATTGTATAACTCGCCGCCTTTACTTCCTGATAATCATACATTGGCACACATGTCAATATCATCACTGCCACAAGAAGCCTTGCAATCCATTTCTTCCAATTTCCTTTCGTTTTCATAAACCATCCTCCTTAACTATGATTTGTCTTATTTCCTACATCCGTATTTTCCTTGGAGAAGAATACCTTGAATAATACTTATTGCTGAATACAATTTCTCCTTCCTGTCATTCAACGGTCATCTCTCCACCCAGATAACGCTCCACAGTCCATAGGTCCTGCCCGTGTAAATTCCTCCTGTCTGCCTGCCGCCATCCCCATCGTAGGAATATGTCACATATTTTACCTCCTCCAACGGACAGCCCTTGTACATCTTAAAGACCTTATCATCTCTAGGCACATCCTCTATATTTTCCAGGCATAAATTATCTCTACCCACTAATTCCGGATGATATTCCCTGCCCGTTTTCTCTGACACCAAATCCAGGCTTTCCTCCCGGATTCCATATGCCGCCTCCAGACATCCCCGGGAGAGTACGCCTGCCCAACCTGCATAATATCGGCACAGACATGCCTCCACCGTCTCGCACCCAAGACCAAGGGGCATACTTTTTGCATTGGGAAATTCTGCTTTCCTTGCATAAACTCCCTCCAGGGCACAGTAATTTCCGTTCTTTTCCAGATAAATTACACTATTGGGAAAATGTGCATTGTCATATTCCATATGTTTATTTGCTGCCTGTTTGTCTGGATACATGCGGTAAACAAACATTATATCATCATACCGGGGAGCATAATATTCTATCATTCCGCCCGGAAACTCCTTTTCTATGCTGCTAAGCTCAGCCTGTGCCTCCTCAACTCTGTGCTCCTGCAAAAATTGTTCAAGATCCACACATTTCGTCTGTTTCCCCTGCATCTTCTGCAGTATGCTTTCCCATATCTGAAACCTTTTACTGTAGTCCAAGGTCAGAATAAGGTTTTCTTCATCATACGCATAGGGGACTTCCCAGTACCCCTCGGACTGCAGTATCCTATAATAACCCGCCAGTTTCTTTTTTTCCTGTTTTGTGGGCATATCATTTAAAATACCCGACGCAAAAGTGATTTTCTGAATGTCGTCCCCCTCTCTTTTTACTCTGCCAAATACATACCAGTCCCCATCCAGCACAGACGAAACATGTTCCCTAAATCCCTCTGTCTTTTCTATTGTCCCTTCGCTGCCACTTTCTGAAACCGCCTGATAAACCCCTTCATGCCAGCTGTTGTCCATCCTGCATCCGGCTGACAGGCATACCACTGTCAAAAGTGGCAATACACGCATTATCCATTTCCTTTTCATTCTGGTTTTTTCATGATAATCCCCATCCTATTGCCACTTCATCGTATTGTAACCCTGCTTTGGAATCTGGATCTTGTAATATGTTGTCCCGGCGCTCTGATAAATGTCTACGGTGCCGTCTTTATCCGTATCTGCGTAGGCGCCCCCCTGCCCGGTTATCCATTTCTTGTCTTTCATAGTGGTATCTGCCGCAAATGCGGGAACAGACATCATCATGCACGCCAGTGTTATAAGCAATCCTGCCCATACTCTTTTGTTTCCTATTTTCTTCTCTTTTTGCTTCATATCTTTTCTCCTTCTGCATATATTATTGCTATATATTTTATAGTTATAGCTTATTATACTACAACTATAAAAATATTACAATTAGATTAATTTCTAATGTAAAAAATGACAACAAATGAATGGATTGGAGGTAGGAAAGTGGAAGAACTGAATTTTGCCTTTATCGGGCAGAGAATACGGGAAGTCCGCAATGAGAAAATGCTGACGCAGGAATATATCGCAAACAAGACGAACGTAAACGTCTCCCACATCAGCAATATAGAGACAAACAAAGCGAAAGTCTCCCTTTCGCTTCTGATACGGATTTGCAATGCCTTGGACACAACTTTAGACTATATTTTGGAAAATGAATACCATTCCCCGGATTCCGTCATTGAACATGAACTGATAAATACCCTTAAGAATATGGACAAACCGCGGCAGGAGACGCTCCTTCGCATTGCAAAAGTATTATAATTTTTTCAATTACATGACAAAACACCCTTAGCCATGAATCTTACCCACAGCTAAGGGTGTTATTTTCTTTTTACATTTGAATTCAGATACATTGTGGTGCAGCCTTATCAACCTACCGCCCCTGTTCCCTACAATACAATTCAACCAACTGAATAAATTGATCCGCTACTGCAACCTGCCTCTCAGATTCTTCCCGACTGGCAATATAGAAATCGTCATAATCACTTGCATGACGTATCTCTTCCACCTCACCTATTTTTCTTCCAATCTCTCGTGGAAAAATCTTTGTTTTTACAAAATCTTTATTAAAATTTCCAATTACGTCTTTGTGGCGCTTATAGGCATTTCCATATAAAGCATGAACCGCATTTATTGCATGAAAAACAGCATAGTAGGCACGATTGTTTGCACTTTTGTATTCCTTCGCTTCCAGTAAAATCTTCGCTGACCTTAAATTATCTTTCACTGTCTGGATTCGATGCAAACATAAATCTTCTCGCGTCCCCACATCCCCTTTAGGCTGCCCCATAAAGAACCACCCCTTCCCTATGGACATTGGCATAAAACGGATAATTAACAAGCCATTTTCTAAAATGTTCCTCACTCTTAGCAATCGGCTTAATATTCAAATCATTGTCCAAATTAAAATCATAGGTCATATAAGAAAGTTTCTGGCTGTATGCCTTTAAATCTAATTCAGAAATATCAAGCAATATCATAATATCTACATCTGAATCTATTCTATAATCTCCTCTGGCATAAGAACCATACAAAATCACTTCTCTCAAATGCAAACCATATATTTTTTTAATCTCTGAAACATACTGTTGTATCAAATTTTGCATAGTATATGACATAGCCATGTCCCCTTTCTTCTGCACAAATACATCCTCCATCTGTGCAACAGGCAACAGTACAATTTATGTCGAATCATTTCTCCGGCGGAACAATCTTCTCCTGTCCCCCCATATAAGGACGCAATGCCTCTGGAATCTTCACACTTCCATCCGCACACAGATTATTCTCCAAAAATGCAATCAGCATACGCGGTGGTGCTACCACGGTGTTATTCAAGGTATGTGCAAAATACTTGCCCTCTTTGCTTGTTACACGGATTTTGAGGCGGCGCGCCTGCGCATCCCCTAAATTAGAGCAGCTTCCCACTTCAAAATACTTCTGCTGTCTGGGAGACCATGCCTCCACATCCACAGATTTCACTTTCAAATCGGCAAGATCCCCGGAACAGCACTCCAAAGTCCGTACTGGTACATCCAGGGAACGGAACAAATCTACCGTGTTCTGCCACAGCTTATCAAACCACATCTTAGATTCCTCCGGTTTGCAGACAACAATCATCTCCTGCTTCTCAAACTGGTGGATACGGTACACTCCGCGTTCCTCAATGCCATGCGCGCCTTTCTCCTTGCGGAAACATGGCGAATAGCTCGTCAAGGTCTGCGGCAGCTGGTCCTCGTTCAAAATAGTGTCGATAAATTTACCAATCATGGAATGCTCACTGGTTCCAATTAAGTATAAATCCTCTCCCTCGATCTTATACATCATGGCATCCATTTCTGCAAAGCTCATAACGCCGGTTACAACATTGCTTCGAATCATAAAAGGCGGTACACAGTAGGTAAATCCGCGGTTAACCATGAAATCCCTCGCATAGGAAATCACTGCTGAATGCAGCCTTGCGATGTCTCCCATCAAATAATAGAATCCGTTTCCTGCCACCTTCCTGGCACTGTCCAAATCCAGCCCCTGAAAATTCTCCATAATCTCAGCATGATAAGGAATTTCAAAATCCGGTGTTATTGGCTCTCCATATCTCTGTACCTCTACGTTCTCGCTGTCGTCTTTTCCAATCGGCACAGAAGGGTCGATAATGTTCGGAATTGTCATCATAATCTTTGTGACCTTTTCCTGCAGCTCCCCTTCCATCCTTTCAAGGTCCGCAAGACGCTCTGCACCTGCATTTACCTGCGCTTTGATTTCCTCCGCTTCTTCCTTTTTGCCTTGTCCCATCAAAGCGCCAATCTGTTTGGACAGCTTCTTGCGCTCAGCACGGAGTGCATCGGCCTCCTGCTGGGTCTTTCTTGCCTTTGCGTCCAGCTCAATAACCTCATCTACGAGAGGCAGCTTGCTGTCCTGAAACTTATTACGGATATTTTGTTTTACTACATCCGGATTTTCTCTTAAAAATTTTAAATCAATCATAATTTCCTCCTTAGGTTCATTCATGTCTCAATGCTTCTATTGGATTTAAGTTCGCTGCCTTATAAGATGGAAGCAAACCGAAAAGGATTCCGATGAACATGGAAAATACCACGGCAAGGATTGCCGCAGGAACGCTGATTGCTACCAAGGTCCCCGTTACCCTGGAAATCACTTCTGCCAGCACGATTCCCACAACTACGCCAACCAGACCTCCAAGACTGGTCAAAACAGCCGCCTCTGTCAAAAACTGTCCAAGCACTTTCCCTTTTCTTGCTCCAATCGCCTTTTTTAGTCCAATCTCCTGGGTACGCTCCGTAACAGATACCAGCATAATGTTCATGACGCCGATACCGCCTACCAGCAAGGAAATTCCGGCAATCCATATCAGCATCATGTTCGTGGATTCTCCTAATTTCTGAATATCCTCTGCCTTCTTTAGCAGATCGTCCGCTTTATATTTCATGGTGTCATCTTTCACCGACAGCTTAGAGTTTAAAATCTCCGCCGCGCTTTTTCCTGCCACTGTCATGTTATCCACACTATCCAGCTTTAATACTGCCGATTGTGGCTCGTCATAGCTATATAGAAGCGGCCAGGTTGTATCCGGCACATACAATGCACCATTATTCCCCTCCATATAGGAATAATATTCTTCCAAAGTATTGATGACTGGTTCGAACTTAGTAGCTTTTGCGATAATTCCGATTACTACAAAAGGTTCTTTTTGAATCTCAAGCGTCTTTCCGATAGGATCTTCCCCTTGAAATACGGTCTCCGCACAGCTCTCATCCAATACTGCCACTTTGCGGAATTTTTTGTAGTCATCTTCCGTAAACCCGCGCCCCTGTTTGATGATATAATTACAGGTATTAAAGTAATTCCGGTCTATGCCATATATCCTTCCGCCAGCCAATCCGGTATTTTTATAATAAGCCACATTATATGCCTCTCTTACAGTATAAAGAGAAGCTCCCTCCACATGCCTTAAATCCAGCAATAAATTTCTCGTCTCCTCTGAGATGACAGGAACTCCTTCGGGGATTCCATTGTAATCTATCTGATATGCATCGTCCCCCTGATAGAGCTGTACATTCACGGTATTATCTCCGGCGCCAATCAGGTTTTCCTTAATCTGCTCATTCGTTCCCTTAATTGTTGAGACAATCGCAATAATCGCCGCGATACCTATGATAATACCCAGCATGGTAAGAAAGGAACGCATCTTATGTGACCACAGTCCCTGAAAGGACAATCTGATATTCTCTAACATTTTTCCTCCATTCTGTGCCGCACTGAACTATTCAGCGTCTTTCACTTTTATGCCTTCCTTTGCAGTTTTTCCATAAGGAAACGCAATTTGATCTTCCCTGGAAAGCCCTGACACAACCTCTACAATCTGCCCCATGAGTTTTCCTGTCTTAACATATTGTTTCACCAGACAATTGGTATTCTTATCTGCCTTTAACACATACTTTCGGTTGTCTTCCTCCCGGATGTACGCTTTCTCAATAAAAATACCATTCTCCGTATCTCCAGCCATACTGTTCGGTGTCATGGTCAAATCTACATATTCGCCATTGTGAAGGCCCTCTGTATTCTCTATATATGCTGTATAAGGATAATAGGAAACATTCGGGTTTCCCTCTCCCCATGCCTCGTAATTTGTCTCTGGGTAAGTAGAAATCTCTGTTATGGATGCCTCGAAGTTATTGCCGCTCTCCCAGGAATAGGCATATACCGTCTGCCCAACCTTGATGTCCTCTAACTGCAGCTCACTCAAATAACCTTTGACATACAAACCTTCCGATCCTGCCACTGTGAGAATCGGAGAACCTTCAGCAAGATTATCCTTCTCTCCCAACTCCTTGACAACGCCATTTATCTCCGCTTTGATTATGCCATCACTAGACATTTTCTTCATCTGCTCAAGTTCCAGCTCATTCTTTCTCTTGTCGAGATCCAAATCACGGATTTCTTTTTCCTGTTCTTTGATTTTCTCCGCAAGCTCCGCCGCTGTATATCCCTCCGGCTCCGGCTCTGGATCTGGTTCCGGTTCCGGCTCTGGCTCTGGCTCTGGATCTGGTTCCGGTTCTTCCACCATCTGGGACTCCGTACTGACTGACCAGCGGGAATCATCTGCCATCTGTGGAAATCCGCTCTGCCCGCTGATTTCCCAGCTTTTAAGCAATTTCCCCTTCAATGTATTCTTCTTATGAATTTCCAGACTCACATACACCGGCTTCTTCTCATTTTGGGAAAGGTTATTGATAAACTCTCCAAGCACATAACATTCCGGCATGCAGAGATACACATAGGGGTCTTCCTCCGTCCCTTTTCCCTTATGGGGTATTGCGTCCTTTTTGATATAATTATACGCATCGCCTGTCTTTTCCGGCTTAGGTGGTTCCGGTTCCGGTTCTGGTTCTGGTTCCGGCTCCAGTTCCGGCACATCGGGCTCCTCTGGCCTTGGCTGTATCGGTGTTGTTTTTTTCAGTTTCTCAAGCTCCTGCTTCGCCGCCTGTATCTGACTCTCCATCGTTGAGACATCCAACTCTTTCATTTCAAGCTCTAAATCCGCCAGCGTCATATCAAAAGAAACCAAGGGGTCTCCAGCTTCCACAGTCTGCCCCTCCTCCACAAATATTTCCAGAATATTCTTATCTTCCAGTGGATATACCTCCTGGGAATAATCATTTGTCAGCTCACCGGAGCTGCTCATCTCCGTATCGCCATAATACATATTCAAATTGGATACACTCTGTACCTCCGCAGTGAGACTGTTAAACTGGTAATTCTGATACATCTTGATTCCGCCAAATATGGCTCCGCCTACGGCACACACACAGAGTAATGTAATAATAACAGCTTTCTTACGCATTCTCCGCCTCCTTGCCTGCTTCTGTAATCATACCATCAATGATATGTATTACCCGTTTCGCTTTCAAGGCAATATTTCTGTCATGGGTAATCATCACGACAGTTACGCCCTCATTATTCAACTGCTGGAACAAATCCATAATCTGTTCCCCTGATTTTGAATCCAATGCCCCGGTAGGTTCATCAGCCAGCAAAATCTTTGGGTTATTCACCATAGCACGCGCAATCGCAACACGCTGTTTTTGTCCGCCGGATAACTGCGTGGGTTTAAATGTCATACGGTCTCCTAATCCCACGCGCTCCAACGCCTGCGCCGCCCTTTCTTTACGTTCTTTCTTTTTAATCCCGGCATAGCTTAACGGCAATGCAACATTGTCAAGCGCTGTCTGTCTTGGAAGCAGATGAAAACTCTGGAACACGAATCCAATACTCCTAAGCCTTAAATCCGACATTTCTTTGTCCCTGCATTTTAACACGTCTTCCCCTGCAAGCTGGTAATTTCCTGAAGTCGGGCGGTCCAGACAACCGATAATATTCATCAATGTCGTCTTGCCTGAACCGGAAGGACCCATAATTGCCACATATTCACCTTCCTCTACCTGAAAGGATACATCCTTCAATACCGGAACCACTAATTTATCCTGCTGATAATCTTTATATATATTCTGTAAATCCAATATCATCCTTATTCATCCCTCCGGTTGTTGCTTACAGCGTACCTGACTCATCCAGGATCACATCTTCCCGATCATCTCCGGGCAAACCCTCTAAATCAGTTAATGTACCATCCTCCGCTGAGTCATCGTCCATATCCTCTCCATCTCCAGCATCTTCTTCATCCTCCATATATTCTTCGTCCCCAAAATCTTCTCCATCTTCCATAAATTCCTCATCTCCAAGGCCTTCTCCATCTTTCATGAATTCTCCACCTTCCATGGTTTCTCCATCTTTCATGGTTTCCCCATCTTCAGATTCTTCACCATCCTCACCCTGGTTATATAGCGGGGAAGTATAATCTACATCTTCGATATTTGTTACCGTGGTAATTCCCTCATATAATCCTTCCATCGGGAAAGCAATGTAATCATCCTCTGTAAGACCGGATAAAATCTCATATTCTCCTGTCATCTCGTCATATTCGCCTAATTCTACCTGGCGTTTTTCCAACTTATTCTTGTCATTTGCTGCCCAGACATAGGCTGTTTTCTGTCCTGCCCCCATACCTGCGCCATCTGCTGTCATGTCTTCTGCGCCTTCGTCTAAGCCCCCTTCTCCTCCATCTGCAAATTCTCCGAATCCTCCTTCGGCATCTGCTTCGTCTCCATCCGCAAATTCTCCGAATCCTCCTTCGGCATCTGCTTCGTCTC
>CAPQSW010000006.1:37244-42724 GCA_948688495.1 uncultured Lachnospiraceae bacterium
TCCACAAACCCATCTGCGCCTGCTTCGTCTCCATCCACAAACCCATCTGCGCCTGCTTCGTCTCCATCCACAGACCCATCTGCGCCTGCCTCGTCTCCATCCACAAACTCACCTGTGTCCGCTTCGCCATCAAGGCCCGCGCCTTCTCCGCCTTCGGCAGCTGCTCCCATATCTTCTGCTTCTTCGGCATTCGCATCTTCAAAGACAAGATAGCCCTCAAACAGCCAGATTCCTTCCTTTTCCTCTGTCTGTCCCTGATCTAATTCTATATATAAATGCTGGCCCATCATCAGCCCATCCGTAGAATCCAGCGTGATATAGAACGGATATTTTGTTGCCCGTTCCGTGCCTCCGCCTCCATCATACATCATCATATCATTACTCTCATCACCCGCTTGGTTCTGGGTGTCAATCTTTGTAATCATTCCCGTCCAGGTCTGTTCCTCGTCAATCCTGGAACGCAAAATCACAGATTGCTGCTCCGACAACATCTGCACGTTCGTCTCACTGACTGTTCCCTTCACCCGATAATCCCCCACTGCAAGGATTGTCATGTATGCGGAGTCATCATCATAACCACCATCACCGCTGCCAGATTTATTGATAGATTTCACCACTCCTGCAATCTTACTGGTTACTATGGCATTATCAATGCTCTCCTGCTTTTTCTCCATTTCAGCTTTTTTACTTTCAATGTTATATTCGGTCTGTTTGATGCTATTCTCTTTTTCCTGAATATCTGCCGTATACTGATATTTTTCATCTGCAGGTGCAGCGTTCCGTTCCTGGGTAAGCTGATTAATCTGAGTCCTGTAATCAGTAATCTCATTCTCCATCCCTTCCAAATCTAACTGTGCCTGATCTAATTCACTTTGCACATCTTCCATATTATACTCAAACAGCTGATCGCCTTCCTCCACCATATCGCCCTGTTCTACAAAAAGCTCTTTGACCTCACGATCAGGCTCCTTATTTACCTTCCAGCTCTCCTGTGCCTCCACAACACCGGAATACCTGTTTTGTACGCCCATATTGGAAGTATTCAAACTGGATACCTTTTCCACATATACTTTGTCTGAACTGTTGCCAATTCCAAAATTCCCATTTAGAAAATACCATGCCCCTCCACCTGTTGCCGCAATAACTATCAGCACAGCAACAATGATACCTATTTTCTTCTTATTCATTCTTACCTCCATTCTATGCACTTTCCAGCACAAACAGGCAGACCACTCAAAGCACTTGTCCCTCTATTGATCTTCTGCCTGCTTCATTCAGACGGTTCGCCCATCATTCGTAACCATATTATCACAAAACTTCTACGATTGCTAACAAAATTTCTTAAAATTTTCTTAAAGATAAAAGCCCGGCGAATGCCAGGCCCGTGTTTGAAAAAATTATAGAAGGTTAGTTTTCTCCAGATTCCCTGTTTTCCCAGGTTTTATGTAAAGCTGCTGTCAGACATCCCTGCGCCAGATAATAAAATACCCAGTTTACTATCTGTACCTCTTTTGCCATCCCAATGCCAAACAGCCAGAAAAGCAACAGTATATCGGATAACAGAAATAACACGCCGCCTGTCATAATCAACACCGCCCTCTGCGGTCCTCTTTGACGGCAGCGCCACAGGGACAATGCCTTGGCTACCATCAACGAAATTACCGCCGCATAACCGACCAAAACTGGAAAAAGCCCCTGAAATTCAAAGCTGCCAATACACAGGAGAGATATAGAAGCCGCAAATATCACCGCTGCCACAACAAAATCCACCTTTGTAAAATTGCATATCCCGCGAAAAGCAAACGTGAACAACACATGGGCAGCTGCAAAGCTTACCACTCCAATCACAAAAATAATTCCTTTGCTGTCGAGAGCAAGAAACACATCACCTGCCATACACAAGATAAATCCAACTAACATTAATCTGGAAAACTTTCGATTATCCTCATTGCGGATATAACCGCATATACCTGCCAGAACAAAAAAGAGACTGGCCGCACTCTTGCACAGAACAATACCCGCGAAAGAACCGTTCAAAAATGCTATATTCAGCCCCAGCAGGGCAACAAGCATAAAAGCCTCAAATATCAGATACGTCTTTTCCTTCATCATTATCCTCCTTTTTATCAAGCTGGCTCAGCCCGTACAATTCCTTTGCAATCTGTTCCACGCTGGAAAAAGTCTCTCCTGTCATATTCGTAATCTTTTCCTGATTATCGACCTCACCTACAATAGAATCTGCACAATTTAAAGAATTCTGTACTAAATTCTCCATCTCCTCCGCCATCTTTAGCACACGTTTGCTGTATTGCTTTGTCTCCCCGCTGTTCGCTGCAATCTGCTCTGTTTTCTTACGCGAATCCTCCTGCAGATTCCCCAGGTTCTGCGCTTCCTGCCTTGCACTGGAAATCTGTGTAATCCCCGCATCCACCGACATTATATTCTGCGTATTGGACTGCTTTACACCATTGAGCATTGCACGCACATTGCTGATTACGGACTCAATCGAATTACTGGCGCTCCTGGAATTTTCTGCCAACACACGGATTTCCTCCGCCACCACGGAAAAGCCCTTGCCCCGCTCCCCAGCATGCGCCGCTTCGATAGAAGCGTTGAGCGCAAGCAGGTCGGTCTGCTCCGTAATCTCAGAAATCTCACTGGCAAACGATGAGATTTCCGATATAATCCCTTCCAAATCCTGAATGGACTCTCCCGTAAGACCTGCCGTTTTTTCAATATCCCGCATACTCTCCACTGCGTGATCCATAAGTCCCACATAATTTTCCATCCGTTTCCAGATATCATCAGAAATTTCCATCATCTCTTTTGTCCGTTCATCAATCATACCAATTGCCTGCACCATCTCACCAACAGATTCCTGCATGGAAGTTACATGCTGCAGGCTCTTGCTGCAGTCCTCTGCCGTATTCTGCGCAGAGCTTATAATCGCTTCGTTGACCCTTCTCGATTCCTTCATGTTCTCTGCAAGCTGCTCCGTCATAGTCACCAGCTCCAAGGATACCTTCCCGCAGGTTTCCACCACAGCCGCTACCTGATTCGCACTATGCAGATTTTCCAGCAATGCCCTGGAAGCCCCTGCAATACTGACAAATACCACTCCCATAATTACCTGCTCCATCGTAAACCCCACAGAACGCGTAAAAAACCATTCCATATTTGTCGGGTATTCAATCTGCTTCACATTCAATGAGCGCAGATATAACGACGCAATCAGGAAAAAATAGCTGATAATTGCAATCCGCAATGTAAATTTCTTATCAAAAAACATACAGCTAAAGAGCATCGCAAGACCATAGGTCATATAAATACCGATGGCAGAATTTCCACCCAATAACATAACTACAAAGCCTACCGCCAGCACACTGATATATTTCATCGCCCTGACAGGCACGCCCATTTTCTGCAAAAGACTCGGACCAAGGGTACAGATGCATCCGGGCACAGAAAGCAGTGCCAGGTCATCATAATGTATTTGAAACACGCCAATGGCAGTGGCAAGAAACAGCACCGGAAATACAATCGTCATCCACAACAGCACTTTTGCCAGACGTTTGCATACTTTTCTGTCATTCTGCTCAAAAAAATCCTCTTGTCCTTCCATAAACCGTTCTCCTCCTGTATCCAAAATATAGGATGATATCAATATTTTATAAACCATAGCACAGTTTTTTTATTTTTAATATCTCTTTAGAACAATTGGAAGTTTTTGAGGTATAATTAGTGAAATCCTGCCCATAGATGGAAATTGACATCCTGCAAAATAACACTTATAATCTTTTAAAAAGGAGGTTTACCAATGAACTTTGAAGATGAAAAGGATTATATCATGCGAATCATAAAAGAGGCTGTCAGCGTAATGGCTTCCGTTCTACTGGGGAAAAAATATGTTTCCGTTGAAGAACAACGGCAGAACCACTATGAAGTGTCCGGTAAGGATCTAAACGGATTATTGGAAATGGCAGACCGCGGGAAAATCAACGAAGCAGAAAATGCGCTGCTTGGCCGCCTCGATTACCATAACAAACAAGAAGTGATGGCTGCCGTTCTCTTTTATCAGTATTTATCAGAAAAAAATGATACATTTTTAACCCAGAACAATTACTCGAAAGAGGAAGTTCTTGACGGCTTAAAACAGCTTATGAAAAAAAGCGGGTATGAAGACCTGACGGATATGCTGTATTAAGTATTGGAAGTTTTGCGGCAATAATTATAGCCTCTTACCATAAGCTCCGTAACCACAATTGACAACAACGCCAGAAGCCAGCATTGATAACTTTGAAAGCCCTCATAACCATTCAACCCAAGAACAACAAAATACACTGGCACATGCAAGGCATAGTATTTCGATATATGTCTGTTATAATATAAAAGCTGCCTCGCAACAGGATTCTTTGGTTCACACAGCTTATGATCCTTTCTACGGATTTCTTCCACAAAGAAAAACATCGCGGCAAAAAGGAATATGTGCGCCAGACTTGCTGCCACATGCCAGAGATTCGGATGTGTATATGAATCACTCAAAACGGTGTACATTTCTAATGTATCGGAACCGTAATTTTGAAATACCAGTATCCACCATACAATGACAGTTGCAATAGCGGGAATGGAAAACAATCGGTAAAATCCCGCTTTATTCTTCACATGCCTCATCATTTTGCCAAAAGCGACCCCGAACAACGCATAGGACAGAAAATAAAGCGGTGTGAAAGAAACAAAATCCGCGTCTCCAATCAAAAGCTTCACAAGATACCCGATTATCGGCACATCCACGGGTGTTCCGTATATAAATGGCGCTGCTATGCTGACTGCTGCACCAATGATCACATACCATATGGTCTTCACATCCAACTTCTTAAGCAATGCCAATAACAGATAAATAATTCCGGTAATAAAAAAGATATTCGTATATTGTATGTAAATTTTTATCAGCATCCTTAAATTTTCCGTCCCGGTTTCCGTCAGCTTTCCGGAAACGAAGGGATAAGGTATCACCAGCGCGGCTACATAAGCAATATTATTCAGATACTGGTAAATCACCATGCGAATACCGCTCTTTAAAAATTCCGCCGGTGATGCATTCTTGCTGTAAACAGTTCCAATCCCCATTACAAAAATGAAAATAGCTGCCCCGGACATCGTTGCGAACATATACACCCACCGGGTAATGGAATCCTCTGAAGACAAGGTTGCCTGAAATGCATGGATCAGGTAAATAAACAGCATAAAAATCCCTTTCAGATAATCGAACTCCCTTTGCCTTCCTGTATTTATTTCTTCCTTTGAAAAAATTGCATTCAACATTTTTATCCTCCACGCAGTCCGCCATTCGCAGCTTTTCTAGTCGCTTTAATATATCATAAAATAAATTATTTTCACATTTTTTTGTATATTTCGTCATTTTTTCTGCATAATTGGTACAGATTTTTGCAACAAAAAAGGTGAAAAGCTGATTGTAACAT
>CAPQSW010000006.1:42734-101469 GCA_948688495.1 uncultured Lachnospiraceae bacterium
TTCTTATATCAACGGATATTTCGCTGTCAATTCCTTTACCATGCCGCGCACTTCCTCCGAAGCCGCTTCGCCTTCTTTAATCATTTTTGCAATACACTCTGCAACCTTATCCATATCTTCTTCGTTAAATCCTCTGGAAGTAGCCGCCGGCGTTCCAAGACGGATACCGCTCGTCACAAACGGAGACTTCGGGTCATTTGGAATCGTATTCTTGTTGCAAGTAATGTTCACAGAATCCAAAAGCTTCTCCACTGCTTTTCCAGTCAGGTCATAAGGCGTCAAATCCACAAGCATCAGATGGTTGTCCGTTCCTCCAGAAACAATCTTAATATCCCGGTCCATCAAACCTTTTGCGAGTGCCTGTGCATTCTTCGCTACATTCTGCTGGTACGTCTGAAAGCTGTCATCTAATGCTTCCTTGAAGCAAACGGCTTTTGCCGCGATCACGTGCATCAAAGGTCCGCCCTGTGTTCCTGGAAATACTGCCTTGTTAAAGTTAAACTTGTCCGCCATCTCCTGGCTTGCCAGAATCATACCGCCCCTTGGTCCGCGCAGAGTCTTATGTGTCGTTGTGGTAACAACATGCGCATAGGGAATTGGACTTGGATGAAGACCTGCTGCAACAAGTCCCGCAATATGTGCCATATCAACCATCAGATATGCGCCGGCCTCATCTGCAATCTCACGGAAACGTTTGAAATCAATGGTTCTCGCATAGGCGCTTGCTCCTGCAATAATCATCTTAGGCTTGCATTCCAATGCAATCTCCCTTACCTTGTCATAATCAATAAATCCCTCATCGTTTACGCCATAAGGCACAATATGGAAATACGTACCAGAAAAATTCACAGGACTTCCATGTGTCAAGTGTCCGCCGTGGTCAAGATTCATCCCCATCACGGTATCGCCTGGTTTAAGCATACAGAACTGCACAGCCATATTTGCCTGCGCACCGGAATGCGGCTGTACATTGGCATATTCGCAGCCAAACAACTCCTTTGCACGTTCAATGGCAAGGTTTTCTACAATATCCACGCACTCACATCCGCCATAATATCTCTTTGCCGGATAGCCTTCCGCATATTTATTTGTCATGGGACTTCCCATCGCTGCCATAACTGCCTTGCTCACCCAGTTTTCAGACGCAATTAACTCAATGTGGCTGTTCTGCCGCTCCATTTCCGCTGTGATGGCGTCTGCCACCTGAGGGTCTGTTTTTTTCACTTCATCAAATGAATACATATCTCTTTTCCTCTCTTTGTTTATTTGAAACTATTATTTTAATATTATCCTGTTACATTTTGAATGTCAAGAATAATATCAGGCACACCTGTATTACAAGAATCAGCGGCATTCCCACTGTAAAATACCAATGCTTTGTCTTATGGTGGAATGTATACATCCCTATTAGACAACCCAGACTGCCGCCTGCCACCGCAGTCAAAAACAATGTCTTCTCCGCAATCCGCCATTTCCTATTCTTTGCCTTCCACTTATCCAGTCCCATCAGAAAAAATCCGATTATATTTACAATACACAGATAACAGAAGACGCCTCTTTCCCATGACAACATGCTATTCTTCTCCTAACTTCAGGGAAATAAAAACTCCCACAGCCAGTGAAACAACGCCCGTTAAAACTGATACAACCGTTATCACTCCCATATTATTCATAAGGAAGATCGCCACGGGGGATGCAACGATCAGTCCGATAATTGCCCAGTACGCATGTTCCGGGAACTTCTGAAAGATAATCTCAATCAACTTGGCAATCGCCACAATTCCAACCACTACGCCAATGCCAAAAGGCACCAGAACCTTACATCCATCCAAAATTCCCGGCACGTTAAACCCAACCAGGCTGTCGATGAAATCATTTATCGTATTCAATACGGGATTATAATAGCCCATCAACATCAGCATCATGGAACCGCTGACGCCCGGTATTACCATAGTTGCAGACGCCACAATACCTACGCCGAACAATTTCACGATATTTACCACATTAAAGCTTAAATCTGCCGCTGTGCCCTCCTGTTCCCCCAGCATCGCAAGACCTGCAACAACTGCAAAAAACAGAACGCACACCAGAATATGCCCCAGACGTATGGTTTTTCCCTTCACCTTCTTTGTAATTGCGGGAAGCCCCCCGACAATCAATCCCACAAACAGCATATTTGTCTGAAAGGGCACACGTGCAAACATATACTCCAGGATACGCGCCAGTACCACGATTCCAATTAACATCCCCACAACAATAGGAAGCAAAAGTTTCATGCTCTTTTTAAACTCTGAAATGATATGCGTGGCCGCATGGATAATCTTATCGTAAATACCCATGGACACTGCCATGGTTCCGCCGCTGACTCCGGGAATGATATTTGCCACTCCCATCATCACGCCCTTTAAAATCAATTTAACCATAATTCTCTCCTATATATTTTTCTAAAAATGCAATCAATGCTTTCATTTCCCCGTCTGTACCGATGGAAATCCGCAGATAATTGTCAATCCGCGGTTTTGCAAAATATCTCACGTATATTCCGTGTTCCTTCAACGCCTCAAATAAATTTTTCGCTGGACACACCGGATGACTGGCAAAGATAAAATTACTCTTGGAATCCTGGAATACAAACCCCAGCCTCCTTAGCTCCTTTTTTGTCCATTCCCTTGTGGCAACCACTTTCTGTATCGTCTCCTGAAAATAGACGTCATCCTTAACTGCCTCCACACCCATGGCAATCGTCACCGTATTCATGGTGTAAGAATTAAAAGAATATTTTGCATCGTTCAAATATTTTATGAGTTTCTCACTGCCGAAAGCATAACCTATCCGCATTCCGGCAAGGCTGCGGGATTTTGAAAATGTCTGCACCACCAGCAGGTTATCGTATTTTGGTATGAGGCTAAGTGCCGATTCTCCTCCAAAATCAATATATGCCTCGTCAATGATAACTATCACATCCGGATTTGCAGCAATAATACGCTCCAGCTCTGACAATTCCTTTTCCGCTCCGGTAGGTGCATTTGGATTAGGAATCACGATCCCGCCACAAGGCTTCAGGTAATCTTCGGTATGGATCTCAAACGCGTCATCCAGCGGCTGGCACTCATATGGAATCCGATATAATTCTGCCCAGACATCATAAAAGGAATACGTAATGTCCGGAAACAGAATTGGTTTCTCTCCATTAAAAAAAGTAAGAAAGCTCATCGCCAAAACATCATCAGAACCCACACCCACAAAAATCTGTTCCACAGGCAGATGATAGTATTCCGACAATGCTGTAACAAGCGCCCCCGCTGTAGGATCTGGATATTTGCGTAATGCCTCAGCATCCATATCACGCAAAATACGGGCGGCTCCCGGCGCCGGTGGATATGGGTTTTCATTTGTATTTAATTTGATAATGTCCGAGCGGTCCGGCTGTTCCCCCGGTGTGTAGGGAATCACTTTCCGCACGTTTTTTTCCCATAATGACATTTGACTGCTCCTTAAGACAAATTATATTCTTCCGCCAACTTCTCAAATGCCGGCAGGGAACGCTCTATCATCTCATAAGAGACACAGTAGGCAAGACGCACATATCCCGGACAGGAAAATGTCGTTCCCCCTACCAGAAGAATATGATGTTTCTTTGCCGTCTCTACAAACTTCTTCTCATCCGCATCCGGCGATTTGATAAACAGATAAAATGCACCCTGCGGTTTGGCGCAGGTAAAACCAAGTGCAATCAGCTTATTGTAAATCAACTGCCGATTCCTGTCATAATATGCAACGTCTGTAGTCGCATCAATCGCACGCGCTACGGCCTTCTGCATCAGAGACGGTGCATTGACAAATCCAAGCACCCGGTTTGCCACAGACAATGCACTGCATACCTGCTCACAGTCTGCAATTCTTGGGCTGACTGCGACATATCCAATGCGCTCACCTGGAATGGACAGCGACTTGCTAAAGGAATAGGTCACGAATGTATTGTCGTAATATTTTGTCAAAAACGGTACTTTATTCCCATCATAGGCAAGCTCACGGTAAGGTTCATCCGACACCATGTAAATCTCATGTCCATACTCACCCTGTTTCTCCCGCATGATAGACGCCATTTCTTCAATCGTCTCCTCAGAATATATAACTCCGGTAGGATTCACGGGATTGTTTATAATGACAGCTTTTGTCTTTGCCGTAATTTTGTTTTTGAAATCTTCCAAATCCGGCTGAAACGTATCGGTATTCGGCGCAACCTCTTTTAAGATTCCCTGATGGTTCGCTGTGTAACCCCGGTACTCGCCAAAATAAGGAGCCAGAGCAAGCACTTCATCGCCAGGATCTAAAATCGTCTTAAACACAATATTCAATGCACCCGCTGCCCCTACGGTCATTGTAATATGCTTTCCCTCAAAGTCTGTCCCAAATCGTTTGTTGAGGTTATCCGCAACTGTCTGCCTGGTTTTTGGATAGCCAGCGTTGTCCATATAACCGTGGAGTTCCAGAGAGCTTTCTGTCCGTACCGCGTCAATAATTGCCTGGTTATACTCTGCCGGAACCGGCGTCATGGGATTTCCCAGACTAAAATCATATACGTTTTCTGCTCCTATTTTTGCTGCCATTTCCTTTCCTTCCAGGAACATGGCACGTATGGCGGAACTGCCTGCCACCGCCTCCTGCATTTTCTTTGAGATCATCTTATCGTCCTCTTTCTTTATTTTTTAAAAATCTTTTTCTATTCTACCACGAATGTTAGAAAAATAAAAGAGGGACATTCGGCGCATATAACATCTTCTATTATTATAACCCCCAAAATCCCAGCGAATTTTATATCAAAGAATACGACCTGAAAACACTCTTTAAACTTGGGACAATTTTTCTGCTTCTTAGTACCGGAACTTTATTTGTTTTGATTTTATTCCCCATATTAGACAAGATACACATAGATAAAAAAAAAAGAACAGAATCAGGTAAAAATCATTTTTCCCTGATTCTGCTCTTTATGTTCAGCGTATTTGCCTGTCTGGCAGGACCTGTCACCGCAGGATTATTGCGATCTTTTATTTCTGTGTCGGCTTAAATTTCTTGATCACATCCAGCGCTGGCAATGGCCGTCCCTCATAGTCGAACAACGCCTGATTGGCCCACTCGTTACCGCATGGTCCCGGGTCGTTCATATACTTGAGGGAAACCTCTGTCGCCCAACCGCTTCCCGGTACGGGAATCCAGGCGGGCTCCCAGTAGAAAAATCCCCTGCCAAGGCCATTCGGGATATTGGCAATACGTCCCATCAAATCTTCCATAAAATCTGCCTGGCCCTTTTTGGTCATTGGATAATCAATCTTTGCCACAAGCGAAGGCTTGGTCGCCATACCTTTGCGCTCCTTAGGCTCAAGCTTCTCATATTTCGCATAATCTTCCATCGTATATCCCATAGAGACTTCTGCAATAATCATCTCTTTGCGGTAACGTTTGGCAAGGTCCTTCATATTGTTTTCCAAATCATTCAGAGAACCATGCCAGAATGGATAGTAGGACAAACCGATAATATCGAAATCCATCCCATCATTTTCAAAGTAATTGTCAAACCATTCCCGATACAAAGCATTGTTTCCACCATTATCAAGATGGATCATAATCGGAATCTCCGAATCCACGGAGCGCACCCCACGGATACCGGCGTTGACAAACCATGCAATATTCTCATAATTTGGACGCCTGCCATCGGGCCATAACAGACCATTGGAGAGTTCATTGCCCACCTGCACCATATCTGGCAATACACCCTCTGCCCTCATGTTCCTGAGCATCGCTGTTGTATAGTCCTCAACGGCATACTCCAACCGTTTTCCCGTAAAATCAGCCCACGCTTTTGGTTTAATCTGCTTGCCGGGATCCGCCCAGAAATCACTGTAGTGCAAATCCAACAGAATATACATGCCCCGGTCACGCACCCTTTTTGCCAGCTCAATGGCCGTTTCCATGTCATTCGTGCCGCCCCCATAGGGTTCTCCTTCCTGGGAATAAGGATGATTCCACATCCTTATTCTTATGGCATTTGTGCCGTATTCCTGCAAAATAGACAGCAAATCTCTCTCATCACCATCTGCATCCTTGAACTTTGCCCCCAGCCTCTCCAACTCTACCAGGGATGAAACATCCATTCCCTTAATAAACTTCATTTTATCTGAAATCTTCCCCATAAACTTGTCCTCCTTGCCAACAAATCGACAGTTCAGTTCCAGCTCAGCCCATGCCAGCATGATTTCCTCCACTTGCTGTACCTGGCTGAACTGTTAGTCAAAATCAAACTTAGTAAAACGTTTATCCATTGCGCGGTAACGGAAACGAATCATTTCATTCTTCTCCAGAACATCTTTCTCATTTCCGGTATACTGACAGCGCATACAGTAAAATTCATCTTTATCCTTATCATAAAACATATCAATATCCAAATCCCTCATAAAACAGGACGGACATCTGTAATTTAATTTGCCTTTTCCAGATTGAGCCATGTCGCAAATACCTCCTTATCTGAGATTGTTTTGGTATAACCTAATGTAAACATTGGCGAGAATGCGTAACCTTCCTTCACATATCCAACTGCAGCCTTATCAGACGCCGTCATGGATACCTTCGTCTCAATCGCAGGAATCACTGCGCTAACCGCCTCTGCTCCCGCAAGCTCTGCTTCCCTGCATTTATATTCATAATTTATTTCCTGTCCTGATGCCCCTTCGCATTTCAGGGTAATGCCCATCATATCCTCGGGGTATTCCGTGGTGCCGTAACATGCCACCATATACTCATTCAATTCTACCTTTGCCTCAGGATTGCTCATCTCAAGGATATTGCGTTCAATTTTGATATTGGAGCTTCCTTCCTCAAAATAAATCTTCGTCTGAAGTTTCACTGTCAAATCATAGAACTCAATATCCACCGGATCAAGCGTTAAGATTCTCGTCTTCCCCTCCTCGGAAAAATGCGCCTTGGTACGGCATAAGCAGAGGTCTACCTCCTCGCCGTTGTAAGATAACTTGGCGCTTCTCACCGTGCCTTCCCCAGCATAATGCGTGAAATAGCCGGCACGGTATTTCTCCTGAATCAAGAATGGGTAAGACGCATCCTGCACATGTTTCGTGCCAATTCCCACCGGCCATTCCAATTTGGCCGCATAAGGACGCAGATCCACAATCGCGCCGCCCTGATCCATATTGACACAGGCACGCATATAAGGATCACAGTACCAGAACAGCTGCTTGTCCGATCCATAAAGGATGTCACGCCACAGCGCGCATTCCGGCTCGGTATAACTCTTTTTCTCACGGTAGTAATCGGCAAATTCCGCCATCGTCATATCAACGAGCTTGCCCTCTTTTTTTAATTTACCATAGTAAGCACAGCCGTCAGAATAAGATTTCTCTAATAACTCGTAGGGAGCTTCCCAGCGTCCCATTTTATTCATCCATGCCGGACCGACAAACATCATGTTATAAGCGTAACCGTTATTGTATTTCTCCAAATCACGGTACTGGTCAATCAGGTTATACAAATAAGGATACTCCCATGTCTTGCTGTCATAAATCATGCCGCGCAAAACATTCTGCGGATGGGTTCCGAAATTGGAGCCGTTGCCGTCGTAACATGCTATCAAGTCCCTGGACAGATGCGGAATCGCCACAATTCCACTGTCCTCCGCCTCGTTTGCCGCTGGTGCATGGGTGTTCTGCTTCGAGGGAATCCATGGATTCCAGGGACCTCCATCAAACAACGTATACCAGGAATTGTTACAGGTATGGTACGCCTTAGGACCTTCCTCCCAGCAGGTAGCCACTGCACATTTCACAGAAGGATATTTCTCCTTAATATAATTCGTCAAATCTGCATCCATATAGTAGGAACCCGTGGATTCCGGATAAAATCCAAATATTTCATGGAATTTTGCAAAAATATCGTCTACAATAGATTTCTTATCCTCCATAGAAAACATCCAGATACAAAAATCCTTAGTCTTATACTTCTCCCGGAACTCTTTACAGGGCAATCCAAGCAGGGACAATGCAATCTCATCCCCATATTTCTCATGATCCGCTTTTGCAAGCTCCACTGCTTCCTCATTAAAAAGACTTGCATACGTCATCTGAATCGTCGTCTTTAAACCGTTCTCATGGGCAATCCTCTGTTGGGTCTTAAAAATGTCTAAGGATTCCGTCAGCAATGCCTTCCTTCCAATATCCTCCGCTTTGCCATGTCCGGTTACCTTCTCTGCATACTCCGGCACCATTTCCGGGCGGTGGATAATATTTACTACAAATTTATCCATATCTATTCCTCCTTTTTAATTTGCCTTCCTCCTATATTATCCCTTTAAAACTAAACTTAAATTTCAAAGGTTTACTTACATCAATCAAATATTCCGGATGCACCTGTGACATCCAGCTGTCGTCTCCAGCCACGCCCATCTGCTGCATCGCTGCACGGACAACCGTGTAATGCACCTGCGGAAGCTCATAGGGATGCGCGGCATTTTCCAGCTCATGGGGCGTATACGGCAACGCGGAAAAACTCATCTTATCTCCACAAAACAGAATGCCACGCCCGGTATTGTCTGTAATCTTCGCCCAGCGCACGCCTGTCTTGTTGCCGCACTCTTGGGGAACCAGATATTTTGCCATATTATCTGCAACCTTATTGCGGTAAATGCCGAGCTTTGCGCCATGCCTGCGGTCCGCATATGTCTCAGCAGGCCCGTCCCCATACCACTCAAGATTCTCAAAATCAGCATTAAACTTAAACAGAACACCAAATTCAGGCATATCCTCCAATTCCTTGACTGGGTCGTATTGCAAAGTAGTGGTGATTGTCCCATCACCAAATACCTCATAGGAAAGGCTGCATCTGCTCTTTGGAATTGTCGGCATAACATAGTAGAACGTGATAACCGCGCTGTGATCCTTCTTCTCAACCCGTGGATTCACCTTGGCATCCTCATCCTTCCTTACATACATGCTGGCAAGCTTCCACTGTCCATAGCGCGCCTGCATTTTATTTCCACAGTCATTATCCACCGGCGCGCGCCAGAAATTCGGCATAGGAATCTTCTCAATCAGTTCTCTGCCGCCATAACGGTAAGATACCAGACCGCCTTCCTTGATGCTGAACATGCTTTCAAAATGCATCCCCCGCACACCAATGTTCCATTTGCCCTGAATAACCGTAATCTCATCTGTCACAGGCTCGGACTGCTTCTCAACCGCGAAAACACCTTGTCCAAAAGCAATCTCATATCCTGCCGGCGCCCAGTCTTCCTCCTCTTTCAGTTGGAAAGAAACGGTCACAGCATATTCTCCGGGGGCCTCAGGCAACCGTATGGGCAATTCATACTCCTTCTCACTCAGGGGTTCCACCTCCGTGGCAAACTCTGCCTGCTGTAAATATTTCCCATCCCTCTCTAATAATACCACACAATTAAAACGATTGGTATTCACAAAAAGATTTTTATTCTTGATAAGAACTTTATCCCGAGAAACCTCTGCGGTAATATTCTGATAATTAAACTTTACTTCCTGCATTTTGGGGGACTCATCCCTCTCCCCGCCATAGACAATTCCATTTCCACTAAAATTATAATCCGTGGGACGTTCCCCAAAATCTCCTCCATATGCCTGGAATTTGTTGCCATAACGATCCTTCTTTTCAATGGACTGGTCAATATAATCCCAGATAAAACCTCCCTGGTACAACGGATCGGTATCCGTCAGGTCCGTATATTTATGCATCGCCCCGCAGGAGTTTCCCATCGCGTGGGTATATTCACAGCATATAAAAGGCTTACTCCTGTCTTTTTCCAGAAATTCCTTAATGCTTGCCACAGAAGGATACATTTGGCTCTCCATATCGCTGCTCTCATTGAAACGTCTGTCATTAAATAGCCCCTCGTAATGCACCAGCCTGGTATCATCCAGTTTGCGGAACAACTGGGACATTTCAAAAATCACACTGCCGCCATAAGATTCATTTCCACAGGACCAGATCAAAATTGCCGGATGATTCTTGTCCCTCTGATAACAGGAGTTGACACGGTCAAGCATCATTGGCTCCCATTCCTTGCGATCGCCCGGTACAATTTCTTCCTCCGTCGTCTCTTTGCGAAGTATCGGCTCCCAACTTCCATGACTTTCCATATTGTTCTCTGCAATCATATACAACCCATATCTGTCACAAAGCTCATAAATCCTAGTGTCATCTGGATAATGACAGGTACGGACAGCATTGATATTATTCCTCTTCATGGTCATAATATCTTTGACAAGCTCCTCCTCGTTTGGAACCCGTCCCCGCTTAGAGCTGAACTCGTGACGGTTCACTCCCTTAAACACAATTCGTTTTCCATTGAGGCACATGAGATTATCTATCATCTCAAAACGACGAAAACCGACCATCTGTGTAAATACTTCCTGGATTTCACCATTTTCATCCATAACTTCTACCAATAATTCGTAGAGATTGGGCTCCTCCGCACTCCAAAGTGCCGGTTCTTTTACCGGAATTGTAACCACAAACTCATCATCCATGTCTGCCTGCGCCTGCGCCACAATACCTTTCCCATCGTGGAGTGTCAGACCAATCCTGCCTGCACCGGAAGCTTTACATTTGATTTCCAGGTCCGCGTCCTTATACTGGTCGTCCAGCAATGTCCGGATACAAATATCCTGCACATGTGCCTTTGGCACTGTGTAAAGATATACACTGCGGTATATCCCCGAGAATCGGAAAAAGTCCTGGTCCTCACACCAGCTTGAAGCTGTCCATTTAAACACTTGAACTGCCAGTTTATTCTCGCCCTCAACAAGATAAGGGGTCAATTCAAAATCGGATGGGGTAAAACTGTCCTCACTATAACCTATATACGTCCCATTCAGCCACAATGCCATACCGCTTTCTACCCCCTCGAAAGAAATATAAAGCGGTCTGCCTTTCATATGATCGGGGACAAAAAAATATTTCACATAGCTTGCTACTGGATTAAAAAACTCTGGAATGTCACCAGGTTTAATGTCTTCTCTTCCATCCCAGGGATACTGCGTATTGGCATACTGCGGCGCATCATATCCTTCCATCTGGATATGCGCCGGAACCCGGATGTCAGCCCAGGACCTGCAGTCATACGCTGCCGTTTCAAATCCCTGGATGGCAGACTGATAGTTCTTACCATAGGAGAACTTCCAAAGTCCATCCAAAGAATACCGGAAACTTGTCTTTTGTTCCTCTAATTCTTTTAATGATGCATAATAAACGTGATCGGAATGAGCTTCCATCCGGTTTTCTGCAAATATAAGAGGATCCTTTACTTTCTTATAATCAAATTGAGCCATATTTTACCTCCAGAGATTTATATAAAATGTACCCCACAGCAAGCTGCGGGGTACAAATTCAAGTGCTGCAAAATCTAATATATATTTGAAAATTATTTCACTGCTCCAGTAATACCTTCTGCAAAGCTCTTCTGCAATAAGAAGAAAATAATTACGGTCGGCAAGCTGCATAACAGAACGGCTAACATCAATACACCATAATCTGTAACATAGCCTTCTGTCAGGTTTGCAACCAGCATAGGCATGGTAATACTGTCAGCATCCTGCATGATTACCTTCGGCCATAAGTAGTTGTTCCACGCATTCATAAATGTGATCGTCATGGCTGCCGCATACGTGGAGCGCATGGTCGGGAAAAACATGCGGAAGAAAATCTGAATCTCATTCAAACCGTCAATCCGAGCCGCCTCGATAATATCATGCGGAAAACTTCTCGCACTCTGTCGGAACATCATGATCAAGAACGGCGTGGAAATCGTTGGCAAAATAAATGCTGCAGTTGTATTCAGCAGATGAACGGCTGAAAACATACGGAACAATGGAACAAGTGTTGCCACAAACGGAACCATCATTCCCAGAAGCAGGATAGACATTACCGTATCTTTCCCTTTATCATGGTAAATCTCAAATCCATATCCGGCAAGGGAACAAATCACCAATGCACAAAGCGTCAGAACAATTGAATATTTAAAAGAATTAAACATTGCCCTGCCCAGATCCGTACTGGCAAGCAGCGATTTCCAGTTATCAAGAAGCGCTGCACCTGGAAGCATTGTTCCTCTGCTGACGTCTATACTCTTATTCGTGGCACTGATTAACATCCAATATAACGGGAATACAGAAATCAGCGATGTAATCGTCAGAAAAATATACATAAAAATTCTTGCAATTTTTGTTTTAGTCACGCTTGTCACCTACTTTCATCTGTATAAATGCCAGAATAGCTACCAAAATAAAGATTAAGAACGACATAGCCGCAGCATATCCGAATTTCGGTACATTTTTAAATGTCTGCTCATATATGTAATGAGACATCGTTATGGTTGCATAAGCCGGTCCGCCCTTTGTCAAGTTCATAGACTCATCAAACAACTGTAAGGTTCCGTTTGTTGACATGATAGCTGTCAGAAGAATTGTTGGCTTCAACAGTGGAACTGTTATCTTGAAGAATGTCTGCAGTGGGCTTGCACCGTCAATCTTAGCTGCCTCATACACTGAATATTCTATATTTTGTAATCCGGACAGGTAAAATACCATATTATATCCGGTCCATCTCCATACTAATGCAACAATGATGATAATCTTAGCGCTCGTTGCGTTATTCAAAAAGTTGTATCCCGTATTCAAAATTCCCATCTTTATCAATACTGAATTAAAGAATCCATCTACTCCAAAAAGAGAGCGGAAGATAATTGCATAAGAAACCAGTGACGTCGCACATGGCAGGAAAATTGCTGTACGGAATATTCCTTTACATCGAAGATCCTTATTGTTCAGCATAGATGCCAGCATCAATGCTAATATCAACATAACCGGTACCTGAATAATCAGATAGAAGAATGTGTTGACTAAGGATTGCATAAAAGTTTTATCCTGAAACATACGGATATAGTTCGTTAACCCGGCAAATGACAGTTTATTACCGATACCAGTCTGCAATGACAGGAAAAATGCCTGAATCATGGGCCAAAAACTCATAACCGCAATCATAAGTGTCGCCGGTGTCAGAAAAGCCCAGCCTGTCAGATTATGCCTTTTTTCCAATGACATTTTCTTTTTATTACTTCCCGTTGTCTGGCTCACATCTGTGCCCCCTTTACATCAATCGAGGGGCAGCAGTTACGCTGTCCCCCGAAACTGTTTTTATTTTCGCTATATTACTTAGCTATATTACTTACTGATTACTGCTCCATATTGAACTGTACAGTATCCTGTGCGTTCTTAAGCTCATCATCAACATTAGCGCCTGTGATAACATTCTGAATAGCAGCTGCTACAGCATTTCTAGCCTCATAATAGTATACACCAGTGTTGTTGCTTGGAGTCTTTCCAGCAAACTCTACGATCTTAGAAGAAACAGCATCTCCACCAAAGAATTCATCGCCCTGTGCATATACTTCGGAGTCACCAGCCGGCAGATAAGTAGCCAGTGCACCACAGCTGATAATGTTCTCATATAACTCAACGCTTCCTGCAAATGTACTCTTCAGGAAATCTTTTGCCAGCTCAACATCCTGGCAGTTAGCTGTAACAGCCCAAGAAGAACCACCGTTGTTAGAATAGTTTGTAGCATTCTCTACATCCACAAGCTTAGGCATATTGGTAACAGCCCATTTTCCGCTCTGGTCTTCTGCTGTCTTGATAGAAGCCATAATCCAGCATCCATTGATCGTACCAGCAACTGTCTCAGTTGTCATAGTGGAAATGTACTGATCCCAGTCATTAACCTCTACTAATACACCAGCATCCTTTAATGCAACATATGTTTCCATAACTTTCTTCAATGCTGCATTGTCAGCCATTGCAGGCTTACCTTCATCATCAAACAGGGAAGATCCACAGGACTGAAGCATCATCATAATAACATCAGACTCACCTGACTGGCAGGAAAGTAACGGCTTGCCGGTCTTCTCAAGAACAACCTTGCCTTTTTCAATGTACTCATCCCATGTAATGTCTGTAAAGTCATCAATCGTGAAACCAGCTTCTTCCAAAACGTCTGTCCTGTAAGCTGCGATTACAGCGCCGTTGTCAAACGGAACACCATAGTTCTTGCCATCTACTACAGAATAAGCTGTCTTAGCTTCACCAAACTGGCTGAAATCAATTCCGCTGTCTGTTAAATCAATAAATGCATCTGGATATGAAATAACGTTCTTCTGGAATGCGTTATCCTGCATCAGAATAATGTCTGGTAAGGTATCTAATCCGTTACCTGTTGCTGCTGTTGTCAGCTTAGCCTGTACGTCATCCCAAGGCGTCTCAACAACTTCAACTTCAAAGCCAGGATGATCTTTTGCATAAACCTTGCCTGCTTCTTCCATTGAGAAAATGTTGAATGCCGGGTCCCAGCACCATACAGTAAGCTTTCCGCCTTCTCCTGCTGCTGCGTCGTCTCCTGCTGCTGCATCATCATCTGCTGCTGCGTCATCTCCTGCTGCTGCATCGTCTCCTGCTGCTGCATCATCTCCTGCTGCGTCGTCTGCCGGTGCCTCCTGCTTTGTTTCGTCAGTGGACTCTTTAGAATCGCCGCCGCATCCGGTCAACATGGTTGCTGTCATTGCTACACAGAGCAATGCTGATAAAATTTTTCTTTTCATATTGGTTTCCCTCCCGTGAAAACTTTATGTTTTTTTACCCGTGCGCACTTTTGCGCAATCGGTTGTTCTACAAATTTAGTTTACCAAATAAAGGTTTTACTGTCAATGTCAACACTTTCCAGTTTTTTATTTGTTTTTTTGTATATTCTGTCTAATAACTTTTCGTCATAATGACTATTATTTCCTCTTATTTTAAAGATTATTCCGTTATAATCCACTATTTTTCTCTCATTTTTTCCTACATTAATTCATCATTCTACCCTCCCATCCCCCTGTAAAATCGGTGTTTTTCACGCTTTTCTCTGTTTTACTGAATTTATTGGTAAATTTACCTATTGTTTTATCATTTTTTACTACCCATATTTACTAAATTTTCATATCCGCCCATAACCCCATAAGATTCCAGGCCGCTTTCATCCATCACTTCGTAGAATCCTTCAGAATCACTTCATATCCCAGCAGTGTCTGCAGCTCTGCCTCACTCCCGTCTATGAGCCCCATCAGTATCTTACATGCTGCAGTCCCCAACTCCCTTGCATTAAATGAGAGCGATGTTATAGAAGGTATGTTGCTTTCTAAAATCGAGCTGTCATAAAAAGACGCCACTTTTATCTGCTCTGGAATTGATATTTTCTCTCTGCGCAGTTTATTCAACACATGAATACAAACAGCATCATCCATACAAACAATACCATCCACATGTTCTGCCAGCAGCTTCTCCACCGCACGCTCAATCATGATTTCTTTCTCAACGTTCACATGTATAATGTCATGGTCCACCAAAACACCCGCCTGCTCATGCGCGTCTATATAACCCTGGAGCCTGCTTTGCGTCACCACATGGGTCTCGACTCCGCCAATCAGTCCTATCCTCCTCATCCGTTTCATCAGGAGAATGGAAATCAGCTCCCTGCAAGCGCTGCGGTGGTCATTATCCACCTGAACGACTCCGGGATAATTACTGCTCCCAATCGTCACAAAAGGAATTTTCTGCGACATTAGATATTCAACATGGACATCATCTGTAAACGTCCGCATCAAAATGACACCATCCACCTTATGATTTTCAATCATGCGGACGAGTTGGGCACAATCCCTCCCCCGGCTCATCGTCAACAGAATATCATAGTCCATGCTGATTGCGGTTTCTTCAATACCAATGAGGCACGCTTGAAAGAACGGCAGATCCACTACGGTATAATCTTCCGGCAGCATAACACCAATATTATAGGTCTTTAGTTGGGCCAATCCTTTTGCAAGAACATTCGGCTTATAATTATGTTCTTCTATATATGTAAGCACACGTTCCCTGGTCTCTTTTCCAATTCTTCCCTTCCCAGATATTGCCCTGGAAACTGTAGTTTTAGATACACCAAGAGCTTCCGCTACATCCGAAATCGTTATTTTTTTCTCATTTGTCTGTTGCATACCACACCCCATTTCTCATATCTGTGGCGCTGCGCCTTCCGTTCCAGGCAATGTATACACTAAAACAGCGCATCCCGCTTCGATATTCTCATACAATGTTTTCGCCGCACTGTAAGGAAGATTAATACATCCGTGGGATCCACCCCGTTTATAACGATTCCCGCCAAAGCTTCCCCTCCATCGTGCATCATGAAAACCTACACCGCCGTTAAAAGGCATCCAGAAGGATACAGGAGTAGCATAACCTTCACCTCTGAGGGTTCTGTTTCTTTCTTTATAATATAGGCCAAAGACACCTGTCGGCGTACTCCATCCCCGCGCCTCATTTCCTGAAACAAAGTCAGATTCCAGCACAACCTGCCCGTCTTTATAGTAAATCAAATGCTGTGCCGTAAGGTTAACCTCAACATATGTATTGCCATAATCTTTTTTCCCCGGGTTGTTTGCCATTCTCTCAAATTCCGGCTCTCTTGTTGTTACCTTCCCTTCCCTGATAAGCCCTGTGAGCGCTTCCGTCTCTTTCTCCTGGTCGATTTTCCAGCCATAATCACCGCCCTCTATCGTTACCTTCTTTCCATAAGATGTCTTAAACTTCTTCACCTTCCCCAGCGTATCATGATTGTCTGCCAGGCGTTCCACATAGGCGGCAATCTGCTCCTTTGAAACCTGGACTTCCTGTTTCTCATTTACAAAGAGCCATTGGCTGATTTCCTCTCCGTCAAGAACTTCTTTTTCATCACCAAACTGATACGTAATCTCAGCCTGTACATAATGGTTCATCTTCTTCACAAGTTCTTTGAGCTTCTTTGATTCAGCAGTAATCTTAGGTTTGACATAACATCCCTCGTCTTCTACCGAAATACTGTCCTGCAGATTTATAATGGCATGCCGCAGGCTTTTTAACAACTTCTTTTTTCTTATTTTCGTTCCCTCCTCCTCAGGAATTATGGTATACATATCTTCCTTGGAGTACTCGGAAATCCTGGCGTCCTTCGGTCTTCGCATGTTTTCTGCGTCCATAATCTGAAGCTCATCAACCTTCTTCTTCAGTTTCTTTTCACTGTAATCTACCATCGTTTCTACTTCAATCACAGACTCCCTAAAAAATGCCATTGGCCACAAGAAGCAATCCTGCTTCTGTAAATTCTTCTCCAGACTGCCATCAAATATAGGCGTCACCCCTATGTCTACCCCAGCCAGAACTTCTTCTTTATCTTCACGTGCCTTTATCTTAATCTCATACTTCTCGATTTCCTTTGTAATCTTCCATTCTACATCCTTGACTTCATCCCTGTCTACAGCTACGCCGTTTATAATTGTCCCTGGAAGAAAATGTGTACTGAAATAAAGTGCAAATCCTAAGTATACTAGAAGAAGTGTCAGAATAATCCCGGCTGCAATCCATACTCCCAGCCATCCATTTCCTGTCTTCTTTGTCGTCCCCATAAAATTGCCTTTCTTTTCTGTTGTTCTTTATTATTATAAATCTATTTCACATAAAGTCAAATAATTTCTGTCTGTATGTATTTTTCAATATTTAACAGTTGACATCCTCCATCCCCTATGATAAAATAGCATTTGTTTCGGGGTATGGCTCAGCTTGGCTAGAGCGCACGGCTGGGGGCCGTGAGGTCGCAGGTTCGAATCCTGTTACCCCGATTTTTTTATTTTAAACATTAGAAAAGTCCACAACTGATAATTGATTTTTCCAGTTACGGACTTTTTATAATGTCCAAATATTTACTTTGTCGATGTACAGAATTATTTTATTATACAATATATTATCCTCTGGTTCTCTCTATATCTATAATGCTATCCACCTGACGGATTTTTTCTACCAGGCTATTCAACTCGTCTTTGCCTTTCGTGCGAAACGCCAGCGTAATCGTTGCGATCCCCTGCTTACTTGTGGAAGAATGGATAGAATCAATATCTATCTGACGCTCCGTCAATACCTTCGTAATATCCACCAGAAGGCCCGTACGGTTATTCCCGTAAAGCTTAATTTCTGCCATGTAACATCTCTCGTCGCTCTCACCTGTCTGCCACTCTGCATCCAGCAGACGTTCCCGGTCCAGCTCCGATAGATTTACAACATTGATACAGTCTGTGCGATGAATGGAAATTCCCCTTCCCCTGGTCACAAACCCTACAATTTCATCCCCCGGTACTGGCGCGCAGCAACGTGAAAAACGGACCGCCACATCGTCCACCCCTTTTACTATAATACCGCTTTTTGAGCGGGTTCTGCCCCGCTTATCACGGCTTCCGCCAGACGCCGTGCCTCCCATGCCGCCATTTTCGACAAGTTTTAAAATATCATCATCCGTAACGGCAACGGAATGGTCTTCCTGGTAATATTCCAGCATCTTATTGATTATCTGGCCTTCCTTGAGCCCCCCGTGTCCAATAGCGGCCAGAACGGATTCCCAGTCCCGGAATCCATATTTACGCATAATACGGCTCTGATAAGATGACTGGTTCACATCCGGCCAGTTGATCCCTTTTGACTTACAATACTGTGACAGCAATTCCTTTCCCTTAGAGATATTTTCTTCTTTAAACTCACTGCGGAACCACTGGTTAATCTTATTCTTCGCCTGCGTACTTTTGACAATATTCAGCCAGTCACGGCTAGGCCCCCTGGAATTCTGCGAGGTCAGTACTTCTATTCTATCCCCGTTCTGTATCACATAATCAATATTGACAAGTTTGCCGTTGACCTTGGCGCCAATCATTTTATTGCCCACGGCAGAATGGATACTGTAAGCGAAATCTATGGGCGTGGAACCCTTAGGCAGATTTTTCACATCCCCTGTCGGTGTAAAACAAAACACCGTATCGGAAAACAAATCCAAATCGCTTTTTAACAGGCTCATAAACTCCCGGTTATCAGACATATCCTTCTGCCATTCCAGAATCTGCCGAAGCCAGCTCAATTTCGCTTCTTCCTGCGTCTTTTCTGCAATTTTGCTGCCATTGGCAGCCTCTTTATATTTCCAATGGGCAGCAATCCCATATTCCGCCGTCCTGTGCATCTCCAGCGTGCGGATCTGAATCTCAAACGGCTGTCCGTTTGGCCCAATCACGGATGTATGCAGGGACTGGTACATATTGGGCTTGGGCATGGCAATATAATCCTTAAACCTTCCCGGAATCGGTTTGTACATCTCATGAATCACGCCGAGCGCTGCATAACAGTCCTTGACAGATTCTACAATAATGCGGATCGCAAACAAATCAAAAATCTGGTCTAAGGTCTTATCCTGATTAACCATCTTCTTATATATACTGAAAAAATGTTTCGCCCGGCCGTCAATCGACGCAACAATCCCGGCCTCAAAAATATGGTGCTTTACTTCTTCTACCAGCTGTCCCACATATTCTTCACGCGTACTCTTCCTGAGCGCTACCTTTTCTACCAGGTCATAATAAGCATCCGGCTGCAGATACTTCAGCGAAAGGTCATCCAGTTCAACCTTAATCTTTGAAATGCCGAGACGCTGTGCAAGGGGTGCATAAATATCCATCGTCTCCCTTGCCTTCTCTTTCTGCTTCTCAGGCTTCATATACCTTAAAGTCCGCATATTGTGAAGGCGGTCTGCCAGTTTGATCAAAATAACACGGATATCCTTTGCCATGGCAAGGAACATCTTGCGCATATTTTCCGCCTGGACTTCCACCTTATCCGCTTCATAGGGCAGTTGTCCCAGTTTCGTAACACCATCGACCAAAAGCGCCACTTCCTCGCTGAATTCTTCGGCAATCTCCTCCTCCGTCATTACTGTGTCCTCTACGACATCATGAAGGATGCCTGCAACAATTGTCTCCTTATCCAGCTCTAATTCTGCAAGGATGATTGCCACACACAAGGGATGGATGATGTATGCCTCGCCGGATTTACGCACTTGCCCTTTATGCGCCTCGTCTGCAATCCTGTATGCCTTTTCAATCAGAGAAATATCCGTAGAAGGATGATAACGCTTCACGCTTGCAATCAATTCATCATACAGGCTCTGTGGGCTTACAAACTCCTTCGTTGGTTTAATATGGTCTGCCTGGACTTCTGCTTTCTGCTGTTCTTCCAATTGAATATTCTTATTATCTTCCATAAGCATCTCTCCATCCCGCCTATTCTGCAATCCTTGTAAAATGTAGGTAAGCTTCATTATAGATAATATTTTTAGAAATTGCAATAATTAATTTTTAACAGGTAAAATTTGCAGCATCTGGACACACCCGAATAAGCTGTTACAGCGATTTCGTATACCTCTGCAGCATTTTGTTCTGTAATTCTATTTCCTCCCGCCAGACAAACCCAAGATTCTCTGCCAAATGGATAGATATTTTGTTGTCTTTATGGATGAGACAATGTACCTGTCCAAACTCCGTAGCGGCTTTTGCATAGTTTAGAATCCCCTTGCACAGTTCCGAAGCGTAGCCTTTTCTTTGAAACTCCTCCCCTATCACATAGCCCAATTCTACCGCCGGCGTTTTGTGAAGGTTCAGGCTGTTTAATCCTGCACGCCCTATAATCCGGCCGGCAGCCTTTTCTACTGCAATCCACATACCATAACCGTAGAAATGGTACATGTTTTCAATGTAAGCTCTTGTATATTCCTCCTCCTTTTGCCGTTCCTCGTAAAGCCCTTCCATATATCGCGTGATGCTTTTGCCCCGATATATCTCATATAAATCATCTAAATCCTCCAATGTCATCTCTCGCAGAATACACCGTCCTGTTTCAATGACCGTCCAGGGAATGCCGTGCTTCCTCTGATACACGCGCTCCAGATAATGGAAATCAACTTCCTCAAAGCTTTCCACCAGCATTTTGACCCCGGAAAACTTCTGCCCGGGAATCCGTGGATTGAGATAACCAAGACATGCTATGTTTGTTCCTTCTATTATGGAAAGAACCCTGTCCGTTGCAGCCAGCATCAGGCAATCCTCCGGCTCAAGCTGATGGAGGATAAGAACTGCCTCAAGTTTTTCCCGACAGTCTGCATGAAACATATCCAGGTTAATAATCTGGACACCATAACGGTACAACCCATCCAAAAGCTCCGTAAGCCCATCTTCCATTACAAAACGCTCCGTATCTTCCTCCTGCACAATATTCAATTCCCGCATAGAAAGTATCAATCCGCGTAATCTCATTTCTTTGCCCATCCTCAAATCCAATCTGATATCTTCTCATTTATCAGCATCTGTTAATTTCAACACTATAAATCCAACGTCTGGTTCTGTATCTTTCTTTGAATATTCTGCCTTGATCTTATCTCCTGCACGACGGATGCGTTCTTTTCCAATTTCACAGATATTCCCGTAACCGGCTTTGCATGCCTCACTTTTTTCCTCACAAATTTCAGGCTTCTGCACCATAATAAACCTGCGGTGTCCCCCGTCCTTGGCATTGAGCAGCATAACGGCATGTGCTGTAGTAGCAGATCCAGAAAAAAAGTCCAACACCACCGCCTCTTTATCATCGACAGACCCTATTAAAACTCTCATCAAATCTGTCGATTTCGGATAGTCAAAAATTTTCCTGCCGCCAAACAATTTTCTAAGTTCGGAATCACCGTTTGGAATATTGGTGATAATATCCTTCAACAATGTGGTGTTATAATTTCTAATTTTTGTATAAATCTCATACCCTCCGCTTGATGTCGGAAGAACAATCAAGTCCTTGCTCTCCCTTGCAATCTTCTTCCTTGACCATCTCCACGCATGGTACTTGTGGGTTCCATCGCCGTTGGCATGGGGCAAAAGCTCTACAAACCCTTCGATTGTGCTCCCAATGTCACCTGTCACAATCTCCCCTGTCCCCGGATTATAAAAAATACTAAACACCAAAGTCGGACGCGTCTCCTCGTTAAACTTACGATTATGGTTATACAGGGTATCGCCTACAGCAAAGTCTCCATACGCATCACTGCGGATATCTTTGCGGAACCCTTTATACGCATCCGGCATTTTTTTCTTTGCAAAATCAACATCTACGGTAAGACTTGGTGAAACTGCAATATTTTTGGCATACACAAGAATACTCTCCCATGTCTTTGCCGCACCATGGCCAGAAATCTGCCGTCCAGTCATATTAGACACCCAGACAAGCTGATTAAGATAATTGTCCGCCCCAAACACTTCGTCACATATTTTTTTTAAATTTGCCTGCTCATTGTCATCTATACTTATAAAAATCACCCCATCCTCCATAAGAAGATTCCTTGCCAAAAGCAGCCGTGCATACATCATGCTGCACCAACCGGAATCCTCCATATCATCATGATATATAAGGTCATTTCCGGTATTGTAGGGCGGATCAATATAGATAACCCTGACAGCTCCTAAAAAACTCTCCTGCAGAAGCTTTAGGACTTCCAGATTATCCCCCTCAAGATAGAGGTTTCCGGTTGTGTCCAGGTTCCTGCTTTCCTCCCGGCAAAGACAAAAGGTTTTCCGGGACGGTTCCTTTGCTCTGGCAAGTGCAGCCTTTTTACCATTCCATGTAAATTCATATTTCTCAAAGGAGTCCATACTCATGCCGTTCCTCCTGTACTGCAGCTAATTTCATTATTTTTAATTTTCCACAATTTTTAAATTCAGTATAACACAATCAATACATATTGCAATAAGAGCTGCTACATCAAAATTCCTTCGATGTGCAGCTCTTTGTTTATCCAACTATTTTACATGAGTTACGAAAGGTCATGATCTTTATCAATCCATTTCTCTGTCAAAAGAAATATCCACCTCTCCCACATTGCAGTCAATCATCATCTCCTTGTCTGCTGAATTGTCTATCTTCTTTCTTGCGCTCAGAACGGCATACTCATCCTCCCCTATCGAAATCTCTCCCATGCTGCAGGAAATGTCATAGTTATAATCCTGTTCTCGCCCGCAAACGGTTGCATCTATCGTTCCAATTCCACAGTCAACCACAATATCATCCGCTGTAATCCCGGAAATATCAATCTCTCCTATGTTGGCAGTCAACGTCAGTTTCGATGCTTCAACCTCCCGCAGATCAATCTCACCAGCGCCAACATCCACGCTGCACGCCTTTTTTGCAGTCAGTTTTTCATCTGCCTGGCATTCCCCGGCATCGACTTCGATAACTAAATTTTTTGCTGCCAGAGGCGTATCTATATTAATGTCTCCCGCATCCTGCTTCAAGGATATTTCCTCCAATATATTATTTTGCAGCTTCTTTGGAATCTGGATGGTGATTCTAGTGCTGTCATTCTTCCAGCTGCGCTTGCTTCCAGTCTCCTCAATCCTTAAGGTTGTTCCATCCTTATATGCCTTTACCTTGCGCCTGTGATTCTCCTTGCGATATTCCACCGCCACCTGTATGGTTTCTTCATTGTCTGTATTTTCTATAACATTCACAGTACCATAAAAGACCCTTACATCCAGCTTATCAACCTTATTTTCCTGCCCGTCTCCCGAGCATTGAAACGTATAATCCTCTCTGGCAGCACTTTTCCATCCCTCACCGTCATCCTGCCAGTTAAATCTGTTACGCCTGGTTACCTCACGGATACTGTCAATGGGACCCAAACTGTATTTCCCATCCTCCACATTCGCCCAGAAATCCCCATAATTAAACCCTATGCACAGACTGACCACGCAGCACGCGCTGCCCAAAACCACTAATACCAACGATATAATCAACGCAATCTTTATAAAATTCTTCATACTGCCTGCCCCTTTCCTGGAAATATTTTCTTCCATAGCTTTCCAACTGCATGACCGAACCACGGAATGCCTTTCCCACAAACCCATACGCTGAAAACTGTCATCAGTATTGCCACAACCCAGACTAGCATTGCCGCTCCCAGGAGCCCGAATCCTACGGCAACACCTCCTACTATAAACTCACCGATTCCAATTCCAAACATTATGCCGCCTGCTACATAAAGCGAGAAAGCTGCCACCATAATTCCAAACACTGTTGCTATGATTCCGACAATGATTGAGAAGATTCCGGCCAAAAGACTTCCCCAGACTGGACTTGTCAACACTACCGCAACAGTAATCAACACCATTTTTATCGTGCGGTTCTCATCTTCCTCGGAATGCTTCTTTTCCCAGCTTGTGTCATGGCTTTGGTCCATGCCCTTTTGAATATCCACCGCCTGCTTATGCTCCTGAAAACGTTCATCAAAAAACCCTCGCTCAGTATACATTCCCGCTTCCGTCTTCTGTTCTGTATAGGCGCTTGTATTATCTCCCTGCTCCATACGCAAATCAGCCTTGATCGTGGCTGCCACTTTCTCAGGGGATTCCAGTTCCCTAAGAATACGCTCCTCATTTTCTTCCCCTGCATCCTCAAAATAATTTCGGTAATAGGACAACGCCTCCCGTCTTTCCTCCTCCGATATGTCTGAAAGCAGCGCTTCTAGCTGCCTCATAAATTCCTCTTTTCTCATGCCAGCTCTCCTCCCGAAAATAACATTGTAATTTTAGAAGAATAAGATTCCCACTCCGTCCGATATAGATTCAACTGTGCGTCTCCTCTGTCAGTAATCTTATAGTATCTGCGGTTTCTTCCCCCGCACTCCATATCATAGACTTCCAGGCACCCATCCTTCTGAAGCCGCCGCAATACTGGATACAGGGTAGATTCTGATACCTCAATTGCCTGCCGGACATCCTGGGTAATCTTGTAACCATATGTGCCCTCTTTCTCCTTGCTCACAACTGCAAGTACTATGGCGTCCAAAAGAGCTGCACCTGTATTAAATACCATTCCATCACTCCTTTTGTCTCTATAATATTATACATTTAATATTACTATTTCTTGTTCAATACTATATATCATATAATATTATTTGTCAACAGTTATTTAAAAAAAAACATCTATACCGGATAATTCTCCGTGTACAGATGCTTCTTCTGCAAGTATCCTATTATATTATATTAAAGCAAACAACTCCCTCATGTATTCTTACATTTTTCCAGCACGCACTGCACAAACTCCCGGGCATTTGCCAAATCTGTGTCATTGGGATGGAATAACGCCTCATCAAAATTATGCAGAAGCCTCCTGCGGCATGCCTCCTGTCTGGAGTCTTCTCTGGGAATCTCATAATTCCCCCGAATCTGCATAGGCATTTTTCCCTGACATAGAAATATGCCAAGATATTCACAGTCATCCGGTATCCATACGTTGACTTTCTGTTCGATGCTGCGGTAATATTCTGCATCACTGCCCATCCCGCAGGTACCAAACAGCGCAATCTTCTTGCCATGAAGCTCTGACATTGCATCAATCACCGACATCTCGCAAGTACCACGATTAACCCAAAAACCAATAAAGAAAATATCTGCATCTTTCCCCCGGTATTCCTCCATACTCTGCATGTCCTTAGACATGCCAGGAAGCGCGCTGAAAATTTCAGTGGCTATCTTCTTGGTATTACCAGTCTTGCTGGAATATAATACCATATAATCCATGCTGCTCACCCACTCCATCTAGCTTTCTATCACATATATGGTCCTCGGTACACCCCTCTGCCTCCACAACAGAGCCCTCCGCCTCCACAACAAAGATTACATAACAGATTTGCAAGGCAAAGCTTCAGGCAAAAGCTTCCGCCGCCTACAGGTGTTCCGTAGTTCTGGCGCTGTCCATAATACCAGCTCCCGCCATTTTGAAGCTGGGCATACAATTGCTGGTACTGCTGGTTCCCCGGCTCCATTGCCATAGCGCGCTGCGCCGATTCCATCGCCGCCACATTATTCCCCGCACCGGAATTCGCAATGGCGGCCAGATAAAACCAATATGCATCACGGTTATTGATACTGTTTAATACATTAAGCGCCTCTCTGTAATGACCGCTTCGTATATAATTCTCTGCCGCCCTCTTGTAAGTACTCTCTGAATCCTGCTCACGGCTGCGTTTCGGCTGCCCATATCCAAACCCGCCAAAAAAGTCTCCAAAATCACCATATGTACCTCCGCCTCCCGGATATCCATGGCCAGAAGTCCCATGCTCCTTTTCGTACATAATCTGCTGGTAGGCCTGCTGGATTTCTTTAAACTTCTCCTCTGCCTGCTCCTTATGCGGATTATTCACATTTGCATCTGGATGGTATTTCCGGCTCAAGGAACGATATGCTTTTTTAATTTCTTCGTCACTGGCATTCCTGGTCACGCCAAGGACTGCATATGGGTCATACATACTATTTCCCTTCCCGTCTGTGCTTCACAATTTCATATCGGCTCCATACACCAGAATATAAAATGTTGCGTAAAGTTTCTATATTATCCACAATAGGAAGACGCTCAAAAGCGCGGGAGCACTCTGCCATCATCATACTCAGGATATTCCCCGCCCGCTGCTCAAAGCCATCTTCTTCAAATTGCTGCGAAAACACATTATAATTCCCTGTCTTTCTATCTTTCTCCACATCTTCATAGGCATCCATGAGGTAAATAAACTTGCCCAGGAAAAATCCCATTCTACGCAAATCTGCCTCCCACTCATCCTGACGGTACACAAAAATCTCCGCCATAATCTCGCCAAAATACCCGGATACCTCGTCTATATCCTGACACTGCTGCTCCTCACAATGATGAATCTGCCCCATCTTCTCCTGGATGAACCTCTCTTTCGCAGAATAGCGCCTTGCTGCCTTGCGAAACTTGTTCCGCAGGGACAACGCCATTGCTTTTTTGCTGACTTTACGCTCATCCTCCCAGTCATCCAGACATTTGTAATACGACAGCAGAAGATTCATGTCCGCTCCATACGCTGAAAACTCATTGATCCGCGCCGGACGCTTCTCAAATGGATGCGCCATACACCGCTGGCAGACTGCCGCTGTATCCGGCTCATAAAGACTGGTAAGCAGCAATATCACAAACGTCATGTCATAGCTCAATGTTAGCTGTCCCGCTCTGCCGTATGTTTGCTTTAATGACCTGCAAAGTCCGCAGTAATAAGACTGGTACAAATCAAGGTCTTTTATTCTCATTTCCGGTTTGTTCACAATAATATATCCAAACATACCTAATATTTTAGTCTATTTTATCAAAATTGCAATTAACAAACTTGAAATATTCTATTAAAAATATATAAACTGCAAGTAACTATTCAGAACGTTCAAATCTATTTGAAATCTGAATAGTTGGCGCACGCATCGAGTCGCGCAAGCCACATATCAGCACTGGCATCACTTGGCATCCTTAAGTCCCCGCGCGGGGATACCGCCACCGTCCCCACTTTCGGTCCATCCGGCAGGCAGGAGCGTTTAAACTGCTGGCTGAAAAACCTTCGGATAAAGGTCTTTTCCCATTTATAAATCATCGTTGGCGTATACTTTCCAACAGCTTGTCCATCCTTACCACAAAATGCGTATACCGCAAGCCGGAAAATTTTCTCTGGGCCAAACCCGCAGCGGAGCATATAATACAGAAAGAAATCATGAAGCTCATATGGGCCTACAAGATCCTCTGTTTTCTGCGAAATTTTCCCATCCTTTGGCGGTAAAAGCTCCGGGCTTACCGGGGTATCCAAGATATCCAGAAGAATCTCTGTTAGTTCTTCATTTCCACAGGTATCTGCATAATAACGTACCAGATGGCGGACAAGCGTTTTCGGCACCGATGCATTGACACCATACATGGACATATGATCTCCGTTATAAGTTGCCCAGCCAAGCGCAAGCTCTGACATATCACCTGTACCAATTACCATACCGCCTTTCATATTGGCAATATCCATAAGAATCTGTGTCCGCTCCCTTGCCTGTCCATTTTCGTAAGTCACATCATGATTGCTTTCTTCCTGTCCAATATCGTTAAAGTGTACCCGTACAGCCTCCCGGATATCGACCTCCCGCATTTCCGTCCCAAGACAGCGAATAAAGTGAACTGCATTCTCATAGGTTCGGTCTGTCGTGCCAAATCCCGGCATGGTAACAGCACAAATACCCTTTCGGTCCAGCCCCAGCAAATCAAAGGCACGCACTGTTACCAACAGGGCAAGCGTGGAATCCAGACCACCGGAAATCCCAACGACAGCACATTTGCATCCAGTATGCTCCAGCCGTTTTTTCAATCCCATGGATTGAATCGATAAAATTTCCTCACAACGCTTCTGCCGTTCCTCAATATCTCCCGGAACAAACGGTGCAGGGTCCACAAATCGTGTCAGGCAGGTATCCTCCCTTTTCAGCTGAAAATAAATCTTCTGATAATCATTTTTATCACACCGGAATGTAGTCATCCGCCTGCGCTGTCCATTCAGCTTTTGAATATCAAGTTCCGCATAAACAGACTGATTCTTAAAACGCTCCGCCTCCGCAAGCATAATACCATTTTCCGCAATCATGTTATGGGAGGAATATACCACGTCCTGAGTAGATTCCCCATCTCCTGCATTTGCATAGACATAGCCGCAAATCAGACGTGCAGACTGCCCCTCTACAAGATTTTTCCGGTAACAGTCTTTGCCTGTGATCTCATTACTTGCTGACAAATTCACAATCACATTTGCCCCGGCAAGCGCATGGGAAATGCTGGGCGGATTTGGTGACCATATATCCTCGCAGATTTCTGCCGCAATCATCAATTCCGACAGGCTTTCGGGACAAAAAAGCAGGCGGCTCCCCATCGGAACACGTATCTTTTCTGTCAGGGCAACTTCTACTGGCTGCTCCATTCCTTCTGCAAAATGTCTTGTCTCATAAAATTCATTGTACCCCGGAATGCACCGCTTGGGAATCAAACCTAATATCTGCCCGCCCGCAAGCGCTGCCGCCACATTGTAAAGCCTTCCGCTGTACACAACCGGAAGCCCGACAAAGACTATCATATTCTTCCCGGCAGTATCCGCTGCAATCTGAATCAATGACTGTTTTGCCTCCTCCAAAAGAGGTTCCATGAAAAACAGATCTCCACAGCTATACCCGGTGATACACAGCTCGGGAAAAACCACCACCACTGCCCGCTGTTTCTCTGCCTCTGCAATCTTCTCTATAATTTTCTTTTTGTTATATATGGGATCGGCTACGCGAATCTCTGGCGTCACTGCCGCCACCTTAATAAATCCATCCTTCACTGATTTACTCCTTTCAAAAGCCCCTCCAGTTCCTGCGGCGTAAATACATAATGCTTATCACAGAACTGGCAGTTCACTTCAATAGATTCCCCGGCATCAACCATCTCCTGAATGTCCTTCTTCCCGATGCTTGCAATCGCACGGGTAACCCGATCTTTGGAACAGTTACAGAAATACTGTACCGGAAGTTTTTCCGTAACCTCCACACCAAATCCATCTAACAACTGCCCCAGCAGCGCTTCCGGCGCCACTCCCTGCTCTAACAAATCTGTCACGGAAGTCACCCCGGCCACTCTTTTTTCTAATTCACAAATCACCTTTTCATCCGTGTAGGGCATAAGCTGAATAATAAAACCTCCCGCCTGTTTCACGGTATTATCACGATTCATAAGGACACCCAGCCCTACCGCTGAAGGCACCTGCTCGGAGGTTGCAAAATAGTACGTCAAATCTTCTGCTATCTCGGAAGTCTGCAATGCAACTTGTCCCACATAAGGTTCTTTTAACCCCATATCCTTGATGACGCTTAGAATCCCGAGACCTATTGCACCTGAGACATCCAGCTTCCCGTTCGCGTTCGGAGGCAGCATGACATCCGCCACCTTTGGGTATCCCTTGACATTGCCTTTACTGTCGGCCGTGACTGTCATCCCTTTTGCCGCTCCCGCGCATTTCACCTGCAGTGTCAAAAGGTCTTTATCCCCTTTCATCATGCACCCCATCATCACGCCGCCGGTCAACAACCGGCCCAAGGCGGCCGTAATCACCGGGCTTGTATTGTGGTAACTTCTTGCCATCTCCACCAGATTTCTGGATGTCACTGCAAATGCACGGATTTGATTATCCGCCGCTGTTGCCCTCACCATATAGTCCCTGTACTCACTCATATCCTATCCCGCTCCTGTCTAATCTGTATCTATTCCATTACTATTCCTGTCTTCCTTATTTCGCTGCTTTTCTACATTCCCGGGCGATTACGCAAACCCGTTCGCTTTCTTTTCGCACCGGTTCCCTGGTAAATGCATCATACACTGCCACAAGTTCCATACCGGCCTCACAAAGCAGCTCCTGTACCCTCGACAGCTTATACCCCCGCTGTAAATGCGTTTCCTCATATCTTCGATACAACCCTTTTGTTCCCTGTTCCCGGATAAATAACGTCAAATCATACTGATTGATCTGTCCTTCTTCGTCATAAAAATTTTCCCAGATAAAGCTTCCTTCCTCGCGATTCTCACAAATTGTATTCTCTCCTAGGATTTCCCTGTATTTATAAATTGTATTCATATCAAAAATAAATACTCCGCCGGGGTCCAGATAATTATTCACCAATTGGAAAACAGCAAGCAAATCCTTTTCTTCCAATATATAATTGAGGGAATCACAGATGCATACGACTGCTTTTACCGTCCCATACAGCTCAAATTCCCGCATATCCTGCAAAAGATATAAAATATCATAACCATCTCCATCTGCGTTCCATTCTTTTTCCCTGGCAATCTGCAGCATTTCCTCAGAGCAGTCCACACCTATCATATCGTAACCTGCCTGCGCCAGAAGGCGTGTCATTTTTCCTGTGCCGCATCCTAGTTCCAGCACAAGATCCTTTGATACCTTATATTCTTCTAACAATGAAATCAGATAACGGCTCCATTCCTGATAAGGCACATTATCCATAAATAAATCATAGACTTCTGCAAATCCGGTATATGCTTCCATATGTGTTCCTCCTTAGGACAATATACTTCTTTGGGCCGTTCTAAGAGCCCTAAGGCATCCTCCCAGCTTCGCTGGGTCCCTCCTTAGGACAATATATCAACTTTACAAAAAAAAGTCAATTACAGAAGCCCTTGATTCTTCCATTCAAAAAACGTATACTGTTTTTATCAATAAAGATAACAGAAACAGCCCCTGTCATTGACGGAAAACTGTTTCTTAGCAAGGAGTTTCCATGACTGAAAATTACGACCACTATATTTCCAGACATATCCGGCAGGTTTACGAAAGACGCCTGATTTCCCCCATTATATATCTAATTATTCTTACTGTCCTATGGCTGCTGATTCTACCATTATACGATATTTTATTCCCACAGCCTCTGTCTGACCTTGACAAACTTGCTGCCTTCCGTGACGGACATGATTCCTATGTGGAAGCCAAACTGGACAACCTGTATTTTACAGGGTACACGAATACATCTTTTTGGCAGACCAACGGTTATTATTATTATACACGTTGGAAAGATCAGTGTGTCATCGTCCTTCTTTCCCCGGGCACCTGCGAGGAGGGACTGCCTCAAATTAATTCTGTTAAAATCCGCGGGCGTGTTCTTGAAAGAAATGCCTCATTCGACGCCTTATTAGACCATCTGTACCAGGACTTAAACTGGACAAAGGATGGGATTTCTAACAAGGTTCATGACTATTTCATCAGCGAACCAGCGTTTAAACCGGCTTCCAGTACCGTTGTGCTTGGCATTTATTTTGCTACCGGCATTTATGCTTTCATCCGTCTAGGCCTTTATATCATTTATATCTTTTTTCCGATACTCTCTCCTGCCTGCCGGCAGCTTGGTCTGTTCGGAAAGCCATCTGTGCTGCTTGCACAGGCTGAGGAGGAACTTGCCACACTGCCGCAGCTTGCAACCGAGGATATGTTCATTACAGAACACTACTTTATCGTGCTTGCCAATTACGGCGTTGCCGTCGTACCCATTCAGGAAATTATCTGGATTTATAAATATTCTACATTACATAAAATCCTGTGGCATCATTTCAGCATCTCGTATACGCTGCATATTACCGCTAACAAACACCTGTACATTCAATGTCCGAAGAACATGAAATCCGACATTGATGGTATTATGGATTATCTGTCAGAAGCTAACCACGATATCCTGGTGGGATTCAATGAGGAAAACCGCTTGAAAGTAAAACAGAAGACAAAAAACACTTTAAAGAAACCTTAATGACATATTCCCGTTTGCACAATGTGCATAGAGGAACTAGGAAGATACTTTCACGTTTTAGCGCAACAAGGTCTTCCTATAAGACGAAACAGGAGCTGTCCACATCTGCGGCAGCTCCTTATTATTCTCAGTTTTTCATCTACTCCATATTTACTGCAAAATTGACAGTATACCTTGTGGGTTTTGGTTTGCCTGTGCAAGCACGGACTGACCTGCCTGCATCAAGATATTATTGGTGCTGTATGTTACCATTTCCTGTGCCATATCAGTATCACGGATCCTTGACTCTGCAGAAGTCGTATTTTCTGAAATATTGTCAAGATTGGCAATCGTATGCTCCAAACGGTTCTGTAGTGCGCCAAGCGAAGAACGCATCTGCGAGACAACATCTACCGCATTCTGAACCAGCTTCATGGTTCTTCCGGCATTCTCAAAAGAATCAATAAACAGGCACTGTTCCGGATTATAATGACTCTTTTTGGTCGGGTCGTTTTTATCAAATGCCCTCCATATCTCATACGCAGTACGTGTTTCGTCGCCTCCAAATTCTATAAACTCAATCGAAGGCTTCGACTCCAATATGGTATCAATCTCGCTCGGGTTGTCAAAAACAAATGCCAATCCCAATGCATGCGCATCCATCGCCTTAATATCAAGCAGAACTCCCTGATTGGAAAGCGCACCTATCTGAAGATTCCTATTTGTGAAGGAACCGTCGATCAAATTCATGGTATTAAACTGTGTTGCACTGGAAATACGGTCAATTTCGGCTCCGAGCTGGTCAATCTCACTCTTGATAGCTTTACGGTCCACAGACGTGTTGGTATCATTTGCTGCCTGCGTTGCGAGCTCATTCATTCTGTGAAGAACGGAATGTACCTCGTTCAACGCACCCTCTGCCACCTGAATCAGAGAAACCCCATCCTGTGCATTATTGGAAGCTTTATTCAATCCACGGATCTGTGAACGCATTTTCTCGGAAATCGACAAACCTGCCGCATCATCCGCCGCGCTATTAATCCGGTATCCGGAAGATAATTTATTTACTGATTTCGACTGTTTGGATGTTACGTCACCCAACATTCTCCTGGCATTTGCCGCCATTATATTATGCTGTATAACCATATCACATTTTCCTATTCTAATCTTCTTTATAGTTGCTGCACGCTTTGTGTTAAAAACGTCTAAACCTGATATATATTTTATATATTATCGACATATTACATTGAAAACTGAACAGTAATAATGGATAATTTTTCTTTTTAGGAAAATAATCCCCGAAAGAAATCAGCAATAGACCGGAAAAATCCCGCAATCTTATCAAAAAATCCACCTGCGTCAATCTTAGACAGCTTATTATACAACTCCTCTGCCTGATTTGTTATGGATTCCAGGTCGAGGTCAAGGTCTCCAATTTTCTTCAGCAGGTTTGTCAACTGAACGACCTCTTCTTCTGAAAGATATACATCAAATTCCCTACTCGTTTCATCAATCATCTCCCGGATTTCATTCTCGTCACTCAAATCCCTTTCTACAATTTCCCGTTTGAGGTAAGCAATCAGTTCTTCCGCTTTCTGTGAGTCACCCATTTTTTCTGCTATGTCCCCAGTAAGAACCAGCTCATTCAATGCGGTATCCATGCTCTGTTCGGTAACCGCCTCCCCTGTCATAACAGAATATGCTTTCATAGCGCCTACCAGGGCGGCTGTCCCTGAAATCTGCGTGGGTGCTGCCACTATAATGTCAGCATCTGTAATCCCTGCTGTAATCAATGCATTTTTATACATACCAATCGTACAATAGGAAATATTCTTTGTCGTAATATTGATTCCATGTCCCTGCTCCCTTTTTACTACGAGTACAGAAGAAAGGGATCGCGTTCCAATCTTGCTGGCATCCACATACTGACCCAGATACTGATGTTCCTCCTCATTCGTAATGTAAATTACATCATAATCAGCAAGCTCCGCTGGATTGATTCCCAAAAGCCCCAGCACAGTTGCCTTCTGCTGCTCCGTCAAATTGGCTCCAAGCGCAAGATAAGGCTTATCCTCCTTGGTAATAGGTTCTGTAACCTCGCCTTCCGACCCTGCAACATCACCTACCCTGTCCTGTTCCACAACACCTTCCGGCTGGTCTGCCTCTGCTGCCCAGACGCTCGCCGATGGCAAAACCGCCACGGCACAAACCAGCAAAAATGCTGCAAATTTGTTGATAATCTTTTTCATTTTTTCCTCCATTCCTGTACATTCCTGCACAACACTGTTTTTACAAATGTTCCTGAATCCATCCGTAAATATCTTTATAGACGTTTTCTCTATCAAGCTCATTCAATATCTCATGGCGGTCAGAGGAGTAGAGTTTAAACGTAACCTCTGAAATCCCTGCCTGCACATAAGTCTCATACGCCTTCCTTGCCCCTGCACCGTAATCCCCTACTGGATCGTCCTCCCCGGACACAAAGAACAATGGGAGGTCTTTCGGAATCGCTGCAATGTGCTCCGGCCTGTTAATATAATAAATCGTGTCAAATAGATTATAAAATCCATTTAAGGTAAATTGGAACGTGCAGCGCGGGTCTTTCACATAGCTGCTTACAATTTCCCTGTCTTTGGTCAGCCAGGCGCTGGCTCCCTCCGTCTCAAACTTCTTATTATTTCCTGAAAATACCAGTCTTTCCACAAAGCCGCCGCGGTGACGCCAGCCCTTAAACCGGGCAATCAGCTTACAGACAGCCTTTCCTGTCTTCACCGTCATATCCGTCTGTGTTCCGGTCCCCATAACAATAGCTCCAGATAGTCCTTCTCCATGTATGGTCAAATATTTCCTAAGCAGAAAGGAGCCCATACTGTGCCCCAGCATGAAATAAGGGACACCCGGATATTCCATCTGCGTCTTGCTGCGAAGCTGCTGCAAATCCTCAACTACAAGATCGCTGCCATATTCTGGGGCAAAATAGCCCAAAAATTCCTTAGATACCACAGACTCTCCATGACCCAGGTGGTCATTTCCGACAACCACAACCCCCCTTTGGGTCAGGTATTCTGCAAACGCCTCATAACGTTCTACATATTCTATCATACCATGGCTGATTTGTAAAACACACCGAACTTCCCCCTCCGGCTCCCATTTTACGGCATGGATCTGCGTCTTCCCATCTGATGACAAAAATCCAAACGTGCTCTTTTTCATATGCTGGGTCCCTCCTTAGGACATATAATTCCTTGGCTGTTCCAGGAGCCCTAAGGCATCCTCCCACTTCGTGGGTCCCTCCTTAGGACATATCATTTAAATCCTTTACTAAAGCCTTTGCCTGTGCCGCCGTCTGGCGAATCCCACTCCATGTCTCCTGCTGCTGTCCAAAATCTTTCCGCACTTTGTCCATCTCTTTGGAAATCTCCTGACACCGATCTTCCATAGCATCATCCGCAAAAGACTTTTCCATCTCATCATGCAATTCCGTTATTGGCAGGTTTAAAATTTCTTCCCCAACAATTGTGCACGCATTCCTTGCACTCTCCAGACGTGCATACTGCTGTTTTAACTGTCCCTCTGTTTCCTCTATCTCTCCCCTTGATTTCTGCCATTTCATCCCTACCAACTGCAAGTGCTGCGCCAGTGTTGAGGTTGTCTGCTGATACTTGTCTGATAATCCCCGTACTTCTTCTGCAGCCTCCACAAATTTTCTTCCGCTTTCCCCCATTCTTCCTGCCTCAACAGCCGCATTCAGGGAAAGCACTTCCATCTGCTTTCCAAGCTCAACCACATCTTCTAACATGTTTCGCATTTCCTCCATCCCTTGGCTCAGCTCTGCTGTTACCGGAGCGATAATCTTTGCCAGGGAAATTGGCTTTTCCAATTCTGCACTACTCGATTCCTTTTGTATTTGCTTCTGCTGTGTCCTAAGCTCTTTCTGCTTTCCTGCAATGCCTTCCATCTGCTGTAAAAGCTTCTGGCCCTTTTCAAGATGACGCTCCGACTCACGGGATACATTGTTCACCGCCGAATCCACCTGCTTCATCTGGCGCTCCATTTCACGCTGCCCACGCTCCATTTCCGACATCCTCTGTTCTGCATCTATCCACATCAGGCTCAACTTCCCCAATATCTGCTCTGCCTGCTTCAGTGACGCTTTACATGTTGCCAACTCCTGCTCCTTGTCTTTTATCTCCTGTTTCCAATTTGTTCTTCCAAACATGTTTTTCCCTCTCTTTTATACAATATATAACGACCTGCGGCAATTGAAGTATTCAACCGCTTGGTTTCTCTATGTCAACAATAATTTTTTATAACAATCTGAATGCTTTCTTTTCCATTGTAATGATTGATTTCTGGATAATATACAAAAGAAACTTTCATGCCGCTTCCTTGACCTGCCATTGCCTGTGCCAGCGCACGGCCTCCATATTTCTTCTCAAGAAAACCTAAAAATCCCTCTGTTCCCCCAAAATACAATGCCTCCATCACCGTTGAATCCAAACTTTTGACCTGCATCCTGCATACATTTTGATTCTTCCCTAAAATTCTTATAGACAAAATCTCAATATTCCTATCGGCAAATACCGGTTTCTCGTTAGATTTCCCAAAAGGCTCTAAGATATTTAATTCCTCTATCAACTCTTTCGATATGTAAGAAAGGGGCATAGGAACATCTATGACAATTTTCCCACGCAGGTCTTCCTCTGTCAATACGGTATTTTCATTTAATTCCCGTCTGAGCAGTTCTACATGTTCCCTGGGCATGGATAATCCCGCCGCCATAGGATGACCACCATATTTTGTAAATAACTCCCTGCATTTTGACATTTCCTCATACATGGAGTATTGCTCAATGGAACGCCCGGAGCCTTTCACCCCATCCCCGCTATTTGTCAACACAAATACTGGACGGTTGTATTGTTCCCGAATACGTCCGGCAATAATGCCCGCAAGGCTCTCATGGCAGTCCGGCAGATAAATAACCAGTACCTTATCCTTTGCGGCACCCATATGTTCCACAATCTCTTTCGCCTGCTGCACCCCCTGCTCGGTCAATTCCTTACGGCTCATGTTCAAATCATATAAATCCCCAGCATATTCTGCCGCCTGGTACTCATCTTCTGCCAGCAGCATCTGCAGTGCACGCTTTGCCGTATCAAGCCTTCCACTCGCATTGAGACAGGGGCCTAACACAAATCCAATATGGTATGCCTTGATTGACCCAAGCGGAATCTGATTCTTGGCAGCCAGGGCACGCATCCCGTAGTTCTTCGTCTGATTTAAAGCCTTTAGCCCTTCCTTTACCAGAATCCGGTTTTCCCCCTGTAAATCCATAACATCCCCCACAGTAGCAAAGGCTGCATTTTCAAGATATACAAATGCCTCTTTATCGGAAAACCCCTTTTCCTTGTAGAGCACCTGCACCAGCTTGAATTCAACTGCTGCACCACATAAATTCTTATATGGATACGCGCAGTCCGGCTGTTTCGGATTGACAACTGCATCTGCTGGCGGAATCCGGTAAGCCCTGTCTCCACACTCCAATTCCTCATAAGGCACTTCATGGTGGTCCGTGATAATCACGGTCATCCCCAGCTTCTTTGCAAGTGCAATTTCTTCAAAAGCCGCGATTCCATTATCACAGGTCAATAGCGTATCTATTCCATCGTCTTTTGCCTGGCGTACCAGACGTTCATTCACACCATAGCCATCCGCAATCCTGTCCGGAATAACATAATCCACATGGGCATTGCAGTGTTTCAATGCAGTGTAAAGGATATACACAGACTGTACGCCATCAATATCATAATCCCCCAGAATCCGTATGCGCTCCCCATGTTCTATTTTCTCCTGTAGAATCCCCACTGCCTGCACAATATCTTTCATCTGCACTGGATCATTTAGGTCAGACAACGTTCCATAAAGGTACTTTTCGATCTCCTGCTCCTCCACAACCTCCCGGTTACGGATAATTCGGGCTGTCACCTGGTCAATGCCATAGCGTTTCGCAATCCCCTTAAAATCCGCCTTCTTTGCAGCTACCACCCATTTCTCCTGCACAATACGTTCCCTCCCTGGAAGTTCGCCCAACGGCCTAGATTTATTCCTGAAAGCATAATAGCAAAATATAATGACTTTTTCAAGAAGTTATGATAGTATATGTCCTAAGGAGGGACCCAGCGTAGCTGGGAGGATGCCTTAGGGCTTTTGGAGCAACCGCTGAAGCAGAACGAAGCGGGGAAAGTCCTGAGGTCCATTTCCGGTAACAATAAAGTGGAATTTTAAGGCTCGTAAAATAGACGCTAAAGTATATTTTCCTAAGGAGATAGTATGAACCCATTAGAACTAGTAAAAATATTAAAAAACCATACCGTATATATACAAACACACAACTTTCCTGACCCGGATGCCATTGCCAGCGCGTTCGGTCTTCAGTGCTTCCTCGAATACTACGGTATTTCCTCTACGCTGTGCTATGATGGGAAAATTGACCGGCTCAGCGTCAAGAAAATGCTGGAAAGTTTTGATATAACAATGTTCTCCAAAAATGGTGTACCAAATATGAAGGAAGATGATTACATTGTACTGGTAGACTCCCAGAAAAAGAACAGCAATGTCACAGACTTAATCGGTGATGAAGTGGCATGTGTTGACCACCATCCAATTTTCTTCCCTTACGAGTACCTATACCAGGACATTCGCCCAGTGGGCTCTTGCTCCTGCATCATTGCTTCCTATTTCCAAAGCACGGACACACCCATTACTCCAAAATGCGCAGCAGCACTTGCCTATGGAATAAAAATGGATACTGCTGATTTCACCCGCGGCACCACTGCCCTGGATACGGAGATGTTTTCCTATCTCTTTCCCCATGCAGACTGGAACCTGGTTGCCGGCATGTACCACAATACCATGGAATTTAATGATCTCCTTGCCTATGGTGCAGCCATCCAGAATATACAGCTCTTTGACCGCACAGGCTTTGCCTATATCCCCTTTAACTGTGCACCGGCGTTGATTGCTATTATCTCAGATTTTATTCTATCCCTAGATGTTGTAGACATTGCAATTATCTATGCGTTACAGACGGAAAACATTCGTTTTTCCGTTCGCAGTGAGGTAAAACGGATACATGCAGGAACTCTTATTGCACAGGTACTCAAGCCCTATGGCGACGGAGGCGGGCATCCTTCTATGGCCGGAGGCATCATTCCCTCTGAAAATCTGCCCCTGCTGGGCGAAGATATTCATACCACAATCCGCGATGCATTCCTTAACACAATCTCCGCTATGGATTCTAAGACGGAATAAATATGTTTTGCACACCCAATTTGAGATATTTTAAGCGCCGGAAACCAACTCCAGCGCTTTTTATAATAAAACCCTTTATAGTTCACAATTATTTACAGTTCTTGGGAACGGCACCACATCACGGATATTTGTCATTCCAGTCAGATACATGACACAGCGTTCAAAACCAAGCCCAAATCCGGCATGCCTTGCCGTACCGTATTTACGCAAATCAAGATAGAAATCATAATCCTCTTTGTCAAGCTCCAGCTCATCCATCCGCCGGCACAGCTTGTCATAATCGTCCTCCCTCTGGCTTCCGCCAATAATCTCTCCAATTCCCGGCACAAGACAATCCACTGCGGCAACCGTTTTACCATCTGGATTAAGCTTCATATAGAATGCCTTAATTTCTTTGGGATAATCCGTGACGAACACCGGGCGCTTAAATACCTCCTCCGTGAGATACCGCTCATGCTCCGTCTGCAAATCCGCACCCCAGGATACCTTATATTCAAAATTATCATTATTCTTCTCAAGTATCTCAACTGCTTCCGTATAAGTCACATGGGCAAACTCAGAATCCGCCACATGCTTTAGACGTTCCAAAAGCCCCTTATCTACAAAACTGTTGAAAAACTGCATTTCCTCCGGTGCATGTTCCAACACATAATTGATAATGTATTTCAGCATACTCTCTGCCAAAACCATGTCATCCTGCAAATCCGCAAAAGCTATCTCCGGCTCAATCATCCAGAACTCTGCTGCATGTCTTGTAGTATTAGAATTTTCTGCACGGAATGTTGGACCAAACGTATAGATATTCTTAAACGCCATCGCGTAAGCCTCACCATTCAACTGCCCGCTCACCGTCAGATTCGTAGGCTTGTTAAAGAAATCCTGGGAAAAATCCACTCCCCCGTCTTCATTTCTGGGAATATTATTCAAATCAAGCGTCGTGACCTGGAACATCTCTCCCGCACCCTCACAGTCACTTCCAGTAATCAACGGCGTATGCACATACACAAAATCCCTCTCCTGAAAAAACTTGTGAATCGCATAAGCAATAAGAGACCTCACCCGGAATACAGCCTCAAAGGTATTGGTCCGCGGCCGTAAGTGCGAGATTGTCCGCAAATACTCAAAGCTGTGACGCTTCTTCTGCAAGGGATAATCCGGTGCAGATTTCCCCTCAATAACTACTTCCTCCGCCTGAATCTCAAACGGCTGCTTTGCCTGGGGAGTAGCAACCAGCTTACCGCTTACAATAATGGCCGCTCCCACATTTAATTTCTCAACTTCTGCAAAATTAGCCAGTTTATCATGGTATACCACCTGAAGCGGCTCAAAAAATGTTCCGTCATTTACCACAATAAATCCAAAATTCTTAGAACCCCGGATACTCCGCACCCATCCGCCGATGCAGACTTCCTTGTCCAAATATTCTTCTTTCTTACGGTATAATTCCCTGATATTGATTAATTCCATAACTTCTCTCCTTATCTTATCTTTTATTCTGTACCACTGTCATGATTGTTATGATTCTCCTCGTCATTGTGATTCTGCTCATTGTCATGACTGACATTGCTGTCATGGTTCACATCTGTTCCATCACTGGCCTCTCCCCCATCCGCTGCTGCATCATCCGCAGGCGCGCTGCTGTAAGTAACCTTGGCATTGTCAATGACATACTGCATAGCCTTGTCGCTGACATAAGCATTTTTCACATAGTCCTCACCATACTGCCCCATCAAGGCATCTTCACTTTCATATCCATAATCGGTGATGATTCCCTGTTTGTACTCTGCGAAGCCTTCCTCGTCTGCCTCGATATTTTCTTTCTTGGCAATCGCTTCCATAATCAACTGATTTGTCAGGCTGTCCTCTATATACTGGTGCACCTGGGCATTGAAATCATCTTCCGTCGTACCTGTGCTGCTCAGGTAATCCGCAAGCTCCATATTATAGCTGTTCTTTAAGTTGCTCTCGAACTGCTCCATGTATTCTTGTATTCTCTGGTCCAGCAATCCATCGGGCAGCGTCACGGTACAGGTCTCGCGCAATTTGTCAAAGACTGCATTCTGGGTGTCCGTCATCTTGTTGGTCTCATTATTACTCTCAAGCTTCTCCCTCACACCCTTCTTCATGTCATCTACCGTCTGATAGCCTTCACTGATAAAATTGTCTGCCACAAATTCATCCGTCACTGTATCATACGTCATATATTTTTCTTCCACAATTTTATTGATCGTTACATTAAACACAACGGCCTGGCCTGCCAGTTCTTCATTCTGATACTGCTCAGGAAATGTTAAATTAAGCGCCACCTTCTCGCCCACCTTTTTGCCAATCAGCCCATCTTCAAACCCATCAATAAAGCTGTCAGAGCCAATTTCCAGGTTGGCCCCCTGCGCCGTCCCTCCATCAAATGCTACGCCGTCCTTTAAGCCTTCGTAGTCGATATTTACAACATCCCCTTCCTCTACCGTGGTCTTATCCGTGTCCTCATAGGCTGGATAAGAAGCAAGGGTACTCTCGATATCACTCCTGACATCCTCGTCCATAACTTCATAACTGCCCAATGTGAGTTCCAGCCCCTTATACTCTCCAAGCTTTACACATTGCTCTACATCATAGGATACCTCGCCTGTCTGCACGTCAGAAACGTTGGTATCACCTGTGTCCTCCTGCTCTGTGCCGCTGTCTTTCTTATTCCCGCATCCGCCAACCAGCGATACTGCGCATAAAACAGCCAATAATACGATCATTTTCTTCTTCATAAAACCTTTTACCTTTCTTTCTAAAAATATATAACCAATCATAACCTTACTAGCGTACCACATTTTAACACAAAATAAAAGAGTTCCCGTATACAAATCACAAATAAATCACACTCTAAGCCCAGTTGCCGTTATATATTACTTTATGATACAATTTGTCCATACATTTTCCAACGAAAGGAGTCTTCCACCATGAATACAGACCATCTGACTCTGCTGACCGACTTATATGAATTGACAATGATGCAGGGATATTTCAAAACAGGCAGCCATGATGTCGTGGTATTTGACGCATTCTACCGTACAAACCCCGACAATGGCGGCTATTCCATCTGTGCAGGACTCGCACAGATTATTGACTATATACAACACCTGCAATTTGATGAATCTGATATTGCTTACCTGAAATCCCTGGGAATGTTTGAAGACGATTTCTTAGAGTATCTTAGGACATTCCGATTCTCTGGCGACATCTACGCCATCCCGGAAGGCACTGTAATCTTTCCAAGGGAACCCCTGGTGAAAGTTATCGCTCCCATCATGGAAGCTCAGTTCATTGAAACAGCCATATTAAATATCCTAAACCATCAGAGCCTGATCGCAACCAAAGCAGCCCGGGTCTGCTACGCAGCCGGCGATGACGGCGTGATGGAATTTGGCCTGCGGCGGGCACAGGGGCCGGATGCCGGAATTTATGGAGCAAGGGCCGCCGTTATCGGCGGATGCTGTGGTACCTCTAATGTTCTCTGCGGTAAGCTCTTTGACATTCCTGTAAAAGGCACCCACGCCCATAGCTGGATTATGAGTTTCCCAGATGAATACACCGCGTTTCAAACTTATGCAAAATACTATCCCTCTGCCTGTATACTGCTTGTAGATACTTACGATACCTTAAAATCCGGTATCCCAAATGCAATCCGGGTATTTCAGGAAATGCGTGATAAAAATATTCCGCTCACCAATTACGGTATCCGCATGGACAGCGGCGATCTCGCATATCTATCCAAGCAGGCAAGGAAAATGCTGGACGCAGCAGGTTTTACGGATGCCGTCATCTCTGCCTCCAACGATTTGGATGAATACCTGATTGAGAATTTAAAAGCCCAGGGGGCTGTCATCACCTCCTGGGGGGTTGGAACGAACCTGATCACCTCCAAAAATACCCCCGCTTTTGGCGGAGTGTACAAGCTTACTGCCATCCAAAACGAACAGGGCGAATTTATTCCTAAAATTAAACTTTCTGAAAACTCCGAGAAAGTCACAAACCCTGGCAATAAAACAATTTACCGTATATACGAAAAAGATTCCGGGAAAATCAAGGCAGATTTAATCTGCCTGGAGGGTGAAACCTTTGACTGTGGGAAGGATCTGCGTATTTTTGACCCACTGGAGACCTGGAAATATACGATTCTCACAGGCGGCACTTATACCATGCGCCGCCTGCCGGTACAGATCTTTGACAAGGGACAGTGTATCTACCAATCTCCCAGTGTCATGGAGATCCAGCAATACTGCAGACAGGAAAAAGACACGCTCTGGAATGAGGTAAAACGTTTTTCCAATCCGAGCAAGGTTTATGTAGATTTATCTGATAATTTGTTTGAAATGAAACGTAATATCCTACAGGAACTCTCTGCAGAACATCATCAATTTTAAGTCATGGTTATAGCCTTGATTTAAAATGGCACCACGCAGCCACGCAGGCACTGACAATCAGCACCATGTAGAAATTCAGTCCCCTCGTGACACACATGGATGCTGTCAGGCTTGCGCCGGTAAAGACCTGTGAAAACGCCGTCTTATACATCATCTCAGTAATACCCTGCGCGCCAGGCAACGGAAGCATATCGACAGCTATGTAAATCGCCGCCTGCAGGCTCATCACCGTGAACGCGCTGGTACCAGCAAGCCCCAGACCCTTGTAAATCAGCCAGGTCAGGAAAAACACACTGCACCGCTGTACCACAGTAAATACAATAACTGCGTATATTTTACGCTTATTTTTCAGAAAAAATACGACTGCTTCATGGTACTGGTCCGCCATTTCAATAAGCTTTTTTGTACGCTCGCCGGAATTTTTGAGGATCCGGAATTTTTTCAAAAGCTTTTCCCCTCCTATTACCAGCCCTTTAAAACACCGCGGGCTAATCATAATAAAGAGAAGAACCACTACCAATAATGTATTCAAAAATAGTCCAAGATAATAGAGATATAAATACTCCTGCAGATAATCTGCCAGAGGACCATAATAAAAAATCAAAATCCCAAGTCCCATGACCACCAGGACAAATTTATAGATTACCGCCACAGTCATCAGCACCACAGAGCTGTCAGAAACCTTGTGTCCTTCCTTCTGCATATAGTAAAGCTGCATGGGCTGTCCTCCTGTTGCAGAAGGCGTAATACCAGAAAAGAAGAATCCCACAAAAGAGTATTTTACACAGGCCGCCACGCCTGTCTTATAATTCAAAGACCGCAGGAGATAGCAAATCATAAATCCCTCCGCAGACACAAAAAAGAATGCCGTTGCGGCCGCCGCGCAAAGATATAATGGGTGCAGGGTCCGGATGGATTCCACAACTGCCGCCATATCATTTCCCTTAAAAATAACATAAAATGTGAGTAATGCCAGCGCAATAAAAACAATTGCACTGATAATATTTTTACGATTCATAAACATCTCCATTCATTGCAAAACATAACTTCCTCACCATATGGCGGAACATCCTTCTCCGCCGGATGGGATAACAGCCGTTCAGCCTGTTGAATGTACGCAGCGTCCCCTCATAAATTGTCTGGGTCTGCTTTAACTCATAGAAATCCCTGGGGGTCACCAGAGAAAAATGCTTATCAAAAAGTACAATCCCGCTCTCCTGCAAAACATTTGCTGTAAAAGAAGAACAGGTATAATGATTCTTCTGATAAAACGGCCGATTCAATAATATCATAGGAAGCCCTAATACACAATAATGATATTGGTATCTTTTTTCATAACACTCCTGCAGCTTTAAAGCTATCTGCTCCTTCTGTTCTTCGCTGCATGAAAGGCTTACCACCTTATACCTGGCCGTAGGAAATACTTTTTCTATTTTCCCTGTATCTTCCTTTTCAAAACCTGCCAAAATCGGAATCGCCGGATGCCTCCTCCCTACACTGTACGCCTCCTGTAATTCCTCGTCCATGGAAAGTACCACATGAATATAATCGATACCAGTCACCCGGCGGATCATAGAAGCAAAAAGTCCCGGTGTATCTACTAATGCTAAATATATTTGTGCCATAAGTTCTTCCTCTCTTGTCCATTTTCTGTATCAGTTCAGCCAGTCGGATAAATCGGAGCGCAGACCTTTGCGAATGGCGCGGGCTGAATAGTTACAATTCCTCTAATTAAACTGGTACAATTTCCTTGCCATACGGTAACCGGCAAGTGTAAAAACATCTCCAAGACGCCCTGGAAGATATGTAAATCCGCTGATTGTACGCCATTTTAAAGATGTATACAGCCTCTGGTCATGATATTTCACATAATTCCAGAGCATTTCCCTCTTTTTCAGAGCCTCCGGTGTTCCAATCAACAGCAAATGTATCGATGAAATTGCCATCATAATCGATATATTCCGAATCAGGTAGTTGGTAAGCTTGGGATTATCTACGCTCAGCCTTTCTAAGTCTGCACACTTTGAAACCAGTTTTGTCACCCGAATCTGCTGATCAATGCGTTTCATCAATACTTTCTCATTTACAGACTGGTCATCTCTTCCCAGAAAATAATGATACAAATCCAGATTCAGGTAACACAGCGTCTTCACATAAGGCAGAGGCTGATTCGCAAAAATATTATCTACATAAAATGTATGCTTCGGCAGTTTCACATGGGATTCCCTGAGCACTTCTGTGCGGAAAAACAGGGAATGCATCACCAGATACTGGGATGGATGGAAACGCCGGACTGCATCCCAGCCACAAATCTGATTCTCTTTGAGGACATTTTTATATGCCATCCGTTTCGTCTTATTCTCATTGGAGTGGTCATATAGGTAATTACAGATAATCAGGTCCACGGTAACATCCTGCCGCTCCCATTCATCAATCTTCTTTAAAAGCTTTTGCAGCTCCTTTTCATCCAACCAGTCATCTGAATCCACAACCTTGAAATATTTCCCGCTTGCCAGGGCAAGTCCTGCATTAACGCCTGAACCATGGCCGCCATTCTCCTGATGGACCACACGAACGATTTCCGGGTAATTTCTTGCATAATTGTCCGCGATTTCCCCTGTCCGGTCTGTGGAACCGTCATCCACGATAATGATTTCCGCCCGCTCATCTGCCGACAGCAGCGTATCAATACAATGTTCCATATAATCCTCAGAATTATAACAGGGTACGGTAAATGTGATCTCTTTCATATGCTTTCTCTCCTGTGCTTTTTTTCATCCTATCTAATTTAACGATATTAATCTTGATTTTTCTTCATCATTTTTCTTAATATTTCATTAATAGTATTTCATGAGGTTTTTATCCTGGTTTTACTTGATAACAGTCTATCGTATTTTTCTTAAAACTGCCCTGTGATTATCTTACAATAATCTTACAGTTTTGTAATATTGGAGCACGCTATACAGAATATATAGCAGATGAAGCCGAGAATAGCCATACTTCCAGAGATGGATTTTGAGTAGTATTATGAATTGTTTGTAAGAAAAAGGATGCCAATCCTCCGGGACAAGCCCTGGGGAGATTGACATCCTTAATATTCCTATCTCTCTTACATTAGATTATATGGAGTCTGCATAACGGGAACTTCCTCCTACGTTATACGCTCCGGCTGCGGTATACCCACTGGTAGCACTCGCCCGGGTTGTCATATAATAATCTACAAGTGACGCATTGGTAGCGATAGAAGAACCATAATTCTTGAAGAATTTCTGTACTTGGGACATATCTGCCTTCTTAAATGTCTCCTCGTCAATCTTCATCTGCCCCTTTGCATCCAAACTGATTCCAAACTGTTTCAATGCATTCGCATTGTTCGCAGTCTTCTCCTTTATCTGAGCTACGTTTGATGATACACCAGAATTGGAGCTGGTCTTAGCTGCATCAAGCATACTATTGTAATTGCTTACAAAGCTCTTAGCTGTGGCAAGAATCTTGTCAACATCGTACTTGTCTGTCACATTGCCATCCTTATCCTTCATCTTCTCATACAATTCCGCTGATGCAAGCGCCGTGCTGTCCTTCTTGAGCGCTGCTGCGCTGGAACCTGTCGTACTCTCTGTCTTAGTATCATCCTTGGAGGATGTACTTCCCGTAATTCCTGCAAACTGGGCACGTGACGCTATCATGGAACCATAACTCAGGCTGTCTTTGGGTGAAAACAGTTCCTGCACTTTAGAAGTACCTGCTGCCTTTAGTTTCCCTTCATTCACCTTGAGTGTTCCGTCACGATTGATTGTAACACCAATCTCTGCAAGCTTTTCTGCATTCTCTTTCGTGCTCTTCATCATATTGGCAACATGTGCCGCCTTATTGGACATCGTAGAGCGTTTGGATGAGCTCACAACATCATTATAATCCGATACATACGCTTTCACTGCTGAAACTACCTTGTCTGCTGCACTCTGTCCATTCTGTGTATCTGTAAACGTACCCTCATTCCGCAATGCTGAAACAGATTTATTCAGGTTCGAAAGTCCTGTTGTCAAATTCTCATTTGCTTCCTGTGCTTCTTTGGAAACCTTGGGATTCCTTCTCTCTTCCAGAATCTTATCGAGGACATAACCGCCGGAACTTCCACTCTTGCCGGTAGCACTTGTACTCGAACTTGATCCCATACCGTAATAAGACTTCATAAGTCTTTTATAGCTGCCACTCTTAATGCTTGCATAATCTGCGAGAAAATTAGAACTTCCATTGTTGCCGGATGAAAAAAAACTCCCTACATTAAAATTAGTACCCATTGTCATCACTCCTTTGAAAAAAATATAAACTTCCATGTCCTTATGTCTGATATATATAAAATATATCGGATGCCGGCTCAAAATCCTTTATAGTTATTAGCAGTATAGCACACACATTTTAGGAATGCAAGATGACCCGCCAATAACTCATGGAGAAAAAGCGCCCCTTCATGAATATTTTAACAGCCATGTACTGTATCAGATATACTTCTTAAACGCCTCTTTCATCTTGATCAAAATGTCCATCAGCCATTCAAATTGATATATCAAAATCCTAAAGGCTCTGCCCGATAAAATGCAAAACTGACTTCTTATAAGCTTCATAATCCGTCATCGCGCTGTTTGCATGATCCGCTTTTTCAATCAGCGTCCACGCCTTCCTCCCTGTGCAGGCATTATAGAGTTCCTCCCCCATGAATGAGGGTACGATCGAATCCTGCGCACCGTGGATAAATAGAATCGGAATATTTAACTTTTCTACCGCCTCAAGCGCTGTGCAGCCCTCCAGGTCAAAATGACCAAACAAACGTGCACCATGCTTTAAAAAGAAGTATATCGGCTTGACTGGAAGCTTCATTGATTTCACTGTCTCCATCAGTATAGTCGCCGGTCTGGAATACCCACAATCCGCTATCAAAGCCCGGACATTCCGCGGCAAATCCAACTCAGAAGACATTATAACGGACGCCGCCCCCATGGATACCCCTGCAAGAAAAATATCTGTATTTTCTCCAAACCGCTCTGCAACATATTCACTCCACGATTTGCAGTCACACCGTTCCATAATGCCTAAAGTAATCACACTTCCCTCACTCTTTCCATGGGCACGCTCATCTGCCATGAGAATATTGATGCCATTTTCCCTGCAGATCCGGAAAAAACCATATCCGTCCCATGCCGCTGTTCCGTGATAGCCATGAAAAAAAATAATCATTGGAGCATCTTCTTTTATGCTGTACAACCTCCCACACAACAAAAGCCCATCCTGGGAAGGTATGCTGACTGTTTCATATGGCGTTTGGTCCATCTCCTCCACAACCTCAAGCATTGTTTGCCGATAATCCCTGTAAAGCCGGCTGTCAGGAATACGACGGACATCTGGACGTTTCCTTAATGAAAGGCAGAAGGCATAACGGTACAAACCATACATCAGCAGAAACACCGCTGCAAATATTACAGAAACCAGCACTATGGCAACGATTAATGCTCCCATTACTTTCTCTCCTTCTTGCTCTGCTTTTTATTCTCATACATACGCACATCTGCTGCCTTTACAACTTCCTCTATTTCCTGGCCTCTTCCCCTGGCAAAGCCTACCGCACTTGATACTTTAATCTTCTTGCCTTTGTTAGCAGCCGCTACCTCTTCCTGCACAGCCTGTATAATATGTTCTGCTTCATCCTCCCCAGGATTATCAAGAATCATCAGAAACTCATCCCCGCCGATTCTGTAAACACGGCAGGAATCACCAGAATGCGCCAGTAATACTGCCGATATGGTTTCTATCGCTGTATCGCCCATAGCATGCCCATATACGTCATTGATGTATTTCAAATTATTTAAATCCCAAAACAATACTGCTATTTGATCGATCTTTGGATAATACTCTGCTGCCATTTCAACATATTTATTTTTATTAAACACCCTTGTTTTTGTATCCGTCTCCTTCAGATATGTAAGCTTTGCAATCCGATACGCATCCTCATTGCTGCTAACTACCGAGTACTGCATCATAATTGAAAAAACAAAAAGAATAATACTTCTCGGAAACACCTCAAACACAATAATAATAAAAATCGGATTTTCATTAAAGGGAATATTCAAAGCATCCGCCGTAATAATCTCGAGATACCAGCTTCTTACATGCTGGCTCTGAAGCAGAAGATTCAAATCACAAATCCCATAAAAAAAGCTTGAAAGCGAGCTTATAAGCATCGTGACAGTATTTACTACATACACAAACCAAATGGTACTGCGCCTTCTGTATTGAACAGCAAACAATAGTGGCACTACATAAATCAGCACCGCATGGTAAGATAAAAATGTGACAATCACTGCTGTGGCAACACATATTAACGATAAAAGAAAATACTTAATCCACTGATTAGATAAACTAATCTCTAAATAAATATAAAATGCTGGCACAAACAGCACAATATTGGACAAAAAGGATAATGTAATAAGCTTTTTATCCACCTCAAAAAAACCCATCACAGTCAGAAACCATATAAGGGTAAGCGCTACAAGAAACCAACAGAAGCCCTTTAATGTATGCTTATTGGCTTTCACCTCCTGATACGCCAGCTCACTGTGATACTGCTCCATAAAATCTTCCATTCAGAATCCCTCCTGGAAATCCCTAAACATATCCAGGTACATTCTGACAAATTTTTGCGGAGGTGTCAATACTTTGATATACAGAAAGACAGCCAAAAGCAGTCATGATGCCTTTGGCTGTTTCATATATTATTATTGATCTCTTTTCTCAAAAAAATCTTCCAGCGTCTTCAAAATAAAATCATCCGGCATTGTCTTTAAAAGATAACCTTCCGGCTTTAGAGCCTTAACATTCTTTACGCTGTCCTTGTCGCTCCTGCTCGTCAAAAACATAACTGGAATATCTGCAATATCCCTGTCAGAACGAATCATCTCCAATGTCTGTTTTCCATCACAAATAGGCATCTCGTAGTCCAGCAAAACCAAATCCGGGCGATTCACCGCTATAACCTTGATTGCAGATATACTGGAATCAGACTCCAGTAAATCATACTTATCTGCCAATAGCTGGCGCATCCTGGCAAGCATAAATTCTGAATCATCCACCACAAGAATCTTATACCTGCGGCTCTCCTGTTCTTCAGTCTCCTTTTCCAGATATTCTTTGACCGCATTCATAGCATTCTGATGGTTAATTTCAGATACAATTTTTCCACTGAGAGACTCGGCAGATACCACACTGAACGCAAAATATCCTTCCCCCGTACTGAACAGCAGGCTGCAAACCGGGTGCTCACGCTGGAAGGAATTTAAGAGCTGCCCATGTGTCAACAGGGATTCATTCTCCAGATCCAAAAGGTCTATCGCTGGAAAACGTTCCCGAATCTGCTCTAAAAACTGTCGTGACAGATACCGGGTGACATTAAGTACCATATCATCAACCTTTGGATATTCTTTATTCAGTATGTTACTTATAATTTTAAGCAGAAGCCGGTCTTCATAAATAAGCGTGACCTCCCAACGCTCTTTCTTTTCTCCACAATAAGAAAAACGGCAACAGAATACATTTCCAAAGTCTTCTCCTGCATACTGTTCGCTTATCAACTTTGCTTTCAGTTGAAATATCTCCTGAGATAGCTGGACAATCGTTGCCTCCAGGGCATCCTTCTCTTCTCCATGCGGAATAGCTCCCCAACGGCTGCCTGTCTTTCCTGCAATTGCCTGATCCTCCGTCTTCGTGTGGGCAAGCACCCATCCAATACACACTCCAAGAAAATGCCTGATAGATTCTGCCGAATACTGGTTCTCTTCCAGTTCATCCTCAAGCGCGGGCATCGTCTTATACCGAAAATCATCATGCAGCCGCTTATGTATATCATATTCACTGTAATTAATTGACTGCATATACTTTTCTTCGTTTTCAAAATGTTCTTCGGTATGATTTTTTAAATATTTTATGCCTTCACGACATACCCACTCGCTTTTTTCTTCTCGCTCACTCAGACTGAGCAGTTTATTCATCGTCGAAAAAAGTATCTTGTGCTCCTTATCAATAAAATCCACACCGATTTCATAGCTCTTATCCCATACGATATGGCTCATATCAATTCTCCTCCGCTAATTATTATAATTATTTAGGACCTTCTACTTCCGTGGCTGCTCTAGGAGTCCTAAGGCATCCTCCCACTTCGATTTACCTCTGTGGCTATTCTAGGAGGCATCAGGACTCTCCCCAGCTTCGCTGGGTCCCCCCTCATGCCATATGGTCCCTCCTTAGGACCTTATACTTCTGTGGCTGCTCTAGGAGTCCTAAGGCATCCTCCCGCAAGCGGGTCCCTCCTTAGGACAAATTATACCACAACCTTTACATTTTGCCTATTACATTTTCCCTGTTATTTCAATGATATTTCCATCAGGATCTTCAATATTAAAATACCAGTATGGCATATGTATATTCACATACATCAAATCTGATACCTTTCCTATATTAAGACGCTGCAGTCTTTCATGTTTCCCAAGTTCTTCTTTTTTAATTTACCAGTCACGCTCCCGGATGGCATCCTCCACATCCATATCAATGTTAAACCATTTAAGAATATAATCTACCGTCTCACCGATACTTTCCCGTGCACCAGTCTCCAGCTCGCTACCATTATCTTCAAATTCCTCCTGCAGATCATTGACTGCCAGTGTCATTTCGTCAAACTTTTCCTGTATTTCTTCCAAATCTTTTTCCCCTGACTCCAGAAAATCAATCACCTCCTGCACCAGATTCCTCACTTTATCCACCAGAAAACCAGGAAAATACCCATCCTCATACATCTCCTCAAGAAGCTTGTAATCTGCATCAAATTTTTTCATATTCTTCCTTTCCAAAATAAATAATTTTTATTTATTTTTATCTTCTCTTTATAACTGACAGGTTATCAAACATCCCTATCATCTCCACGGACGTTTCTTCCCGTCCCAGCCTTTCTTTCTCCAGTAATTCACATCAGTTTCATTCCACCCGCGCTTCTGCAGCATTCTCATAACCTGGAAAAATACCTTTGTTTTCATAGATGGTTTCACATGCCCCTGCCTCTTTATTATCTTCTGCGCCAGCCTCTCTATTTTCTTTTCGATTATCTGTTTCTTCTTTGTGCTGACTTTTTCCCATGAAGTCTCCATCACGGCAGCGCCGTATTTATAAGTTTTGGGAATGCCCCAGAAGAATGTGCTGTGTGCCATATCCTGGTTCGTACTTTTCAATCCGGCGCCAGCTGCCGTAGAAATACATACTGCCTGTTTCGAAAACATCCTCTCCTCTGGACGATGCACCATCCAGCGCCAGCCATAATGGTCAAGAAATGCTTTCATGGCTCCCGTTACGTGATACACATAGACAGGACTTGCCAATAGAATTACATCCGCATCATCCATAGCTTTTGTAATTGGAAATAATTTCTCAAAATGTGGACATTTTGTCTCAGATTCTGCAAAACAAAGGGTACAACCGGTACACAATTCTCCAAAATCCCTCGGCAGAAAAAATTCTGTTACTTCACCATTTAACTTTTCTGCCAGCATCCTTGCAATATGGCAGGTGGAGCCCTCATGGCTCTGTCCATGTATCATTGTTATTTTCATTGTACTGCCTCCCCTAAATCTTCCTGATGACACGGCAGGGATTACCCACCGCCACAGAATTTTCCGGTATGTCCTTTGTGACAACGCTCCCCGCGCCTATGACAGTTCCAGTACCTATCGTTACGCCTGGGAGAACAATTACGCCTCCCCCCAGCCAGCAGCCGCTTCCAATTTCTATCGGCAATGCATACGTCTGACAAAAATACTGCTCACTTTCAGGGCTCCAATCCGGCGTAAGACGATCTGATAATTCAACAGGATGCGTCGCCGTATAAAGCTGCACATTTGACGCAATCAATACATTATCTCCAATTGTAATTTTATTGCAGTCAACAAATGTACAATTCATATTAACAGACACATCCTGTCATGACAATTATAATTTTCACCCGCCATACACTTTTCCAATTCGTTCAAAATATCATCTCCACAAAATTTATCTCTATATTATGAAAAGCACTCTTTTAAGAATAATCTCTAGTATCATATCTGTCAAGCATTATAAACGTTTGTCTCCAGTCCTGGGCAGCTTATGTTGGAAAATTGGCATCCTGTGTTCTGGGCAATTGAAAGAAACGCCAAACAGGGTATAATATCTTCTAAAGAGAGACATATGAAGCTTTAAGGCTCCAAAGAACAATCCCAGAAAGGCGGCTGTATTTTGAAGATAACGATTTGTATTGATGAAAAAGCAACAGACTTGGAAATCTCCATTACCTGTAAACAATTGACATCTGATATCGAGAAAATTCTGGCAACACTGCGGATGATGAATCACCAACTGACTGCAAGAAAAGATGACGAAATCCATTTGTTAGATATTGCACAGATTATCTACATAGAGAGTGTGGACCGGAAATGCTTTATCTACACATCGGATGAAATGTATGAATCGGATTTCCGGTTATATGAGTTAGAGCAGCGGCTTGAGGAATACGGCTTTTTCCGTGTGAGCAAATCATTCCTCATCCATCTGCAAAATATTCAGTCTTTGAAAGCAGATATTAACAGGAAAATCCGTGTCACAATGTCGAATGGAGAAGTAATTATTGCATCCAGGCAGTATTCTGACAAATTAAAAGAACGATTGGGGGTGAAATAAATGGAAAAAAAGAAAACCGTTTTTGATTATCTGGCACAGGTATTGATTGTATTCGGGTTTACAATGCTGGTCATGAATATTTTCTGCCTTGCCTTTGGAAACTCTGCAAAGGGTTTTTCCGCAATGTTTGCACTGGCAAACCGGGGAGTTCCAATAGAAATAACTTTTGAATTTTTATTTCTGTCGGCTTTGATTGTGGGACTCCGTTTACTATTTTTTACGGACATTCTTATTAAGGAAATGCCTGTCTGGCTAAGGACAATCTGTATGCTGACCTCGGTCATTATAATCATTGCTGCCTTTATCATCGCATTTCACTGGTTCCCCATAAATATGTGGCAGCCATGGGCGATGTTTTGTATCTGTTTCATAATATCATTTTGGGGCAGTTACTTTGTCATGTTTATAAAAGAAAAAACGGAAAACAAACGAATGGCTGAAGCGCTAATGCGCTTAAAAGAAAAGGAGGCAAAAACGAAATGAGCTGTGCAATTATGGCAAAAAACCTTTCTCTCAGATTTTCCGGGAAACAAGTATTAGAGAACATTTCATTTGAAATACAGGAAGGTGAGATCTTTGGGCTGCTGGGCCCGTCCGGTGCGGGAAAAACCACACTGATTAAACTCCTAACCGGACAGCTTAAACAAAATGATGGGTATGCCAGGCTTCTCGGAAAAGATACGAGAGATTTAAGCCCCATGGAACACAGGCAGATTGGAATTATGATGGATAATTTGGGACTGTATGAACGTCTGTCTGTATATGACAACTTATCATTTTATGCAGATATCTATCGTACCCCACATAATAAAATCGCAGATATTCTATCAGGCATGGGATTGTACGAGGCACGGCGCAGATCTGTTTCGAAACTTTCCAAAGGTATGAAAAACAGACTGTCCCTGGCAAGGGCATTGATGAATAACGCAAAAATTCTTTTTCTTGATGAACCGACTGCCGGACTTGACCCCGCCACGGCAAAGGAAATCCATGAAATTTTAGCAGAGCAAAAGAAACAGGGAACCTCCATCTTCCTTACCACGCACAATATGCCGGAAGCGGAAAAACTCTGTGACCATATTGCCATTCTAAGCGAAGGGAACATCATAGAATATGGCAAACCAGAAGATATTTGCCAAAAATACCATCATTTAAACAAGCTTGAACTTGTTTTCCTGCAACTGACCGAAAGGGGGCTTGACTGACTTGAATAATACTGTTGCAATTTTTAAGAAACAGCTAAAAGATACATTCAAAAACAAAACTGTCCTCATCCAGTTTATTATGTTCCCTGTGCTTACCCTGATTATGAATCAAGTAATCTCAATAGAGGGAATGCCAGAGAATTTCTTTGTAAATCTGTTTGCCACTATGTATATTGGGATGGCTCCTTTGACAAGTATCGCAGCAATTATTGCAGAGGAGAAAGAAAAAAACACGCTTCGCATACTACTAATGTCAAATGTAAAGCCCTATGAGTACTTATTCGGCATCGGCGGTTATATCTGGTTTATCTGTATGCTTGGCTCTGGCGCAATCTGCATTGCCGGCAAGTATACACTGCAGGAAAGATTTACTTTTATGGTCGTTATGGCAATAGGTATTCTAGTTTCATTGCTGATAGGTGCCGCTATCGGAAGCCTAAGCAGTACACAAATGATGGCTACATCTATAACCATACCCATAATGATGGTTTTATCATTTATGCCCATGTTCTCAATGTTCAACGATACCATTGCAAAAGTGGCAAAATTTATCTATTCCGAGCAGATTCGTATAATGCTCAGCCATATAACCACCCTGCAGCCCGGATTGTCTAATATCTGCATTATTATGGCAAATATACTTCTCTTTGCCGTAATATTTACCATCGCCTACAAAAGATGCAGCCTGGAATAACAGGCTGCACTCTTAAATAGGCGTATCCACATATATTTATAAATCGAGCTGAGCTGCAATTTCTTTGAGTGTTTTTGCCGAACGTTTGAGTGCTTCTATTTCGCTCTCATTCAGTGAAATCGGCACATGCGTCTGTATGCCATCTATCCCTACAATGGCCGGCATACTTAGGGCAATCCCCTCAATACCATAACTCCCATGCATAATGGCAGATACCGGCAGAATAGACTTCTCATCCCTGACAATACTCTCACAGATACGCCTGACTGCCATGGCAATTCCGTAATACGTGGCCTGCTTTTTGGCAATAATCTCATAAGCGCTGTTTTTCACATCCTCAGCAATCTGCTGCATCGCCTCCGCATGGTGGAAATGCCCGCGCATTTCACAAAAATCATCCAACGGAATCCCGGATACATTCGTACTGCTCCAGGCTGCTATCTCGCTGTCCCCATGCTCACCCACAATAAACGAATGGAGATTGCGGCTGTCCACACCCAAATGCTCACTGAGTGCATATTTAAGCCTTGCCGTGTCGAGAACCGTTCCAGAACCAATGACTTTATTTTCTGGGAATCCGCTTAATTTTACAGCAGCATAGGTGAGGATATCAACCGGATTTGACACAACCAGCAGAATCCCCCCAAACCCTTGCTTTGCAATTTGGGGAACGATGCTCTTATAAACAGCAACATTTTTATTTACCAAATCCAGCCTTGTCTCATCCGGTTTCTGATTTGCGCCCGCTGTTATAATAACAATGGAAGCATCTGCTATATCTTCATAATCTCCCGCATAAATTTTCATCTGTCCAGCAAATGGGACGCCATGGGCAATATCCATTGCCTCTCCATCTGCTTTGTCAAAATCTACATCAAGTAACACCATTTCCGAAAAAAGCCGGCTCTGCATTAAAGTAAACGCTATGGCAGAACCGACAAACCCGCAGCCGATAACTGCTGCTTTCCTTGGATTGACCTGGTTTTCCATCTTTACTTCCTTTCATATTCATAAGGTAACGGCACACGTCGCTTCGCATTTGCCTTCCTTCTCTCTCTGATGATTAAGATATCCATCAAAACCAAATTTATTCGTATACTTAGTAAGAAAGGGTATTCCAGATTATTCTCATAACCAGTTTATTTTCATCGGACTGCTCCATTCCATCTTTTGCTCCTCCTGCATTTGTATAAAATGGTCACGGATTCTATCTAAGCACTATTTTTCATCTGTCTGGGATTCTATATTTTCTTTCCCCCGTTTCTCCATCCTCAAACTCTGTTTCCCGCCTCTTAAAAAACTCATAAAAATACCGCACATTTGCAAGCTCTGTCCACTTTTTTTCTTCCATCTCCCCGGAATCAAGATCGTAAATTTTTGCATTCAAGGTTCCCAGCATAAATGGAGAATGCGTAGCGATGATAAACTGACAACCCAGAAACCTTGCCGTTTTATTCAATTCCTCTGCCAGTGCAACCTGATTTTCCGGAGACAGGGAAACCTCCGGTTCATCTAATAAATACAGTGCATCCGGCTCAATATAATCCCCCAGCATCTGCAGAGTAGTCTCTCCGTTGGAGTATTTCTCCTGGGCAAATACCAAACACTCAATATCCTTTTTCATTTTATAGGAATTTCTCAGGTTCTTTCTCTGCTCCTTTGGCATCCCCCTTCTGATATGCTCATACACATATCCATCCTCCAAAATCTGCTCCTGCTGTATTTTCTTGATTTCATACAGGATATCTTCGCTCTTAATATACCTGCTTCCTTTAGGAATCCTGACTGTCCGTCCATCCTCATCTTCCCCCAAGGAATACTGGCATTCATTTATAAACTGCATAAAATAAGGCGTCGTTCCGAACATATTACTGGTTGCATATTCGTATCCTTCCAACTGCAGTTTATTGGCAATGATGTTGAGCATCGTGGATTTTCCAGACGCATTATTCCCATACAAAATCGTAATCGGACAAAACAGCAATACTTTCTCTGCCTTTCCGGCAAATACATTGTATGGATAAATATTAGGATTTCGGACTGTTTTATCCGAAAACAAAAAACTACTTAGGTAAATCATCGCCTGCCCCTTCCTGCATTGATGAGCTGTATAACAATGCCGGGCATAACCTTGCATTTTCCACTTAATTAAATCCTACTACCTTCTGGGAAATCTTATATGCTGCCACAGAAATCTTTCTCCCGCCTTTTCCCGGCAGATTCATCG
>CAPQSW010000006.1:101479-108267 GCA_948688495.1 uncultured Lachnospiraceae bacterium
CCATGATTCCCTTCCTCAAATGCCAGAACAGACGTAAATCATATTCCTTCAGATATTTCCAAAGCTCCCTCTTTTTCTCAAGATTCTCCGGCGTGCCGGAACGAATCAACATAATGGTTGACACCACTGTTATGATTTCCAGATAATTAAACATATATTTACGAAGCTTGCGGTTCGGTAATTTCCACAAATCCACAGATTCTACCATAAGCTTATTCACCCTTATCTGCTGGTCAATCCGGCCAATCATTACCTTCTCATTCACTGACTGGTCTTCCCTGCCAATATAATAACGGTAAAAATCCACGTTAAGATAATACATATTTTTGACATAGGGCAGCGGCACGTACACGAATATATTATCTACATAGAACGTATGCTTCGGCAGTTCCAATCCACATTCCCGCAAAAGCTGTGTGCGGTAGATCACAGAATGCATCAAAATATACTGCCCTTTGCGGAAATGCCTTGCCTCGTCCCATCCAAACATCTGATTCTCAGGCAGGGTTCCTGTATATCTCATGACCTTTTTGTGTTTCGCGCCCTCCTTCTCATACACAAAATTGCTGATTAACATATCTAATACGCGACTGCCGCCAGACAACTCCCGGAGTGTGGAAAGAATCTTGCCATACGCCTCCTCGTCTACCCAGTCATCACTGTCTACTACTTTAAAATACAGACCGGATGCGTTACGGATTCCAGCATTTACCGCTTCTCCATGTCCGCCATTTTCCTGATGGATCGCTTTTACAATGCCAGGATACTCTCTCTCATAGCGGTCCGCTATCTCTGCCGTCCTGTCTTTGGAACCATCATCTACTATTAGTATTTCTACATCTTCACCGCCCACCAGCAGTGATTCAATGCAATGCTCCATGTAATCCTCCGAATTATAACTGGGGATTGCTATTGATAATAATTTCATATTTTCCTCCAATCCGTATCTTGAACTGTCCTTTATCTCCTATCTATTATACACATTTCGGAAAAATTCGCAAATTGTATTCTTATCCAGTTCTGAATAGTTATCCATATTTGTTCACATTTTCTTTACACAATTCTCATATTATGCACATATTAAAGCCATATTTTATGGATATACTAATTCATGTAATAACTTATCAGGTATCCTCACTTTTTTTATATAAATCTTTTTCATATGAAGGCCAGTGTAATATGCACTGGCCTCTCCTTTTTGCTTCTTACGAAAACTTTTCATTTCCAAGACGGATATTCATATATTTTGTAAACGCTCCAAACGCGGCTGGAATCGGATAATGTTCCTCTGAATCCGCAACCTCTACAAAGAGCATGCTGCTGTTATTTTCTGCAAGTTCATCCACACGTACTACATAACCTGTCATATGCCATTCTACATGAGAAAAAATATGTTTGGCATCTGCAAGTTTTTGAATCCGCAAAGGCTTTAACTTTTGTTCTTTCACCCACTGCAATGCCTCCTCCTCAGACAGATGGCCGGATGTATTGGGAAACTCATACAACCCTGCAAGCAATCCTTTTTCCGGACGCCTGCGCAGCACGATCCTTTCCCCGTCCCGGATAATAAATACAGTCTTATCCTCTATTTTTCTGGGTTTTGCTTTACTCTTAACGGGGATTCTCTGCCAACAGCCCAAACGTTTAACCTCGCAAAAATCCTTCCACGGACACTTTTCACATCCTGGCTCACCATTCGGCACACAGACAGTAGCCCCCAGCTCCATCAATGCCTGGTTAAAAGCACTAGCAGCATCCCTAGGCATAATTTCCTGCAGGGCCTTCTCCACCCGGGTACGCACAGACTGCTTCATAATATTAGAATCATCGTTTGCTGCCCTCATTATTACCCGCAGGACATTTCCGTCTACCGCCGGCACCGGAATCCCATAAGCAATAGACGCTATCGCGCCCGCCGTATAATGTCCGATTCCTTTTAATTTCAGAAGTTCCTCATAATCCGCTGGAAGACTGCCCTGATACTTCTCCATAACTGTCCTTGCAGCATCCTGCATATTTCGCACACGGTTATAATAACCAAGACCCTCCCATAACTTTAACAGGCGTTCCTCGTCACATTCCGCTAAATCCCTTATGGCAGGAAGGACCGTAGTAAAACGCTGGAAATATGGCTTTACCGCCTCCACACGCGTCTGTTGCAACATGATCTCCGATACCCACACCCGGTAAGGCGTCGCATCCTCCCTCCATGGCAGAACTCTGGCATTCTTACGAAACCAGGATAACAAAGGTTCTACAATTATTTCTAAAGGGTATTCTTCTAACACGATAAACCTCGATTCTAAGCCTGCTGGCAGCCTCAGGCTACTTTTCTTCTGAAAAAAGCATACATTTTTCCTTAATTTCCTGCCGCTGTCCAATCTCGAGCTTTGAAAAAATGTTTGACATATGCTTTTTTACTGTAGTTTCTGAAATAAACAATTGTTCTGCAATCTCTGCATTACTCTCATTTTGGATAGCAAGAAGCGCAACCTCTATCTCGCGCTTTGTAAGACCCAAATTCTGCAGACACTGCCCGTAATCCACAGTCGTCTTTAAAAATTCTACGCCTGTTTCACTCTCTATCCCGCTTTTGTTCTGTTTTCCGTAACTGCCTGCGTCCTTTTGGGCTTTTCCAGAATCCTGTAAAACAATCCAGATACAAAAGCCATATAAAATTGGACGACATGACAGGGCAACTGTCTGCATACCGCTAATGCCCCTTTCGGCAGTATTCATATTCAAAAATAAGAGCACAAACGTCTGCAAAATTCCTGCCCAGACTGCATTTTGCCCAATTCTTACCCGCTCTTTCTGGAAAAAATGCTTTACTCTGGAAGGCAGTTCTTCCCTTTCTGTTTCTGGCAATTTCTGTTTCTTACCATCCTTCTCATGTAAGGATGGTAGTAATAAAAGAGCCGTTCCAAATACTACCAGAAAAAACTGTCTGAAGTTAATCAAAAGCCGCAAATCGAATTTAAGGAATACTGCCATCAATACAAGATACAACAAAATTCCTATGCTTTTTTTCATTCTTCGCTCTCCATAAACTCCAATATTTTCTGCTCCAGACCTGCCTCAAAGGGAATTAGTATAATCGCAAAGACAAAAGCATATAACAATGGACAAATTGCTACGCCCAGACTTGCTGACAATACTTTCATCTCACCATTGTAAATGGACAACACTTGGATACATCCGACCAATGCACCCACCACGCCTGCAAATATGGAACTTCTGATTAAATACGTCATTGCCAGCCTTGCACGTTTTAGCTCGCGAAGGCTCTCTGCTTTCCTCCGTCCAAGTGTCAGCTTAAACGCATGGTTTAAATCTTTCAGCATACCCATGGACGCCATAACAGGAATTACGACAACGATAATGAGCAGCAAGGACATTGTGTCTATGCATGCCGTCAGGGATGCAGCCCCCGTCTGCGTTACCCCCCCACCTATAACAACTAATAAAATCACTCCTAAAATTGCCAGTAAATACATATCGCTACCTCCTTTTTTAAGTTTATACTTTTTATATCAAAACTACCGTTGGATGTCTATACTTCCCAAGTAGTATTTTAGGTAGCAGCAACAGTATTGTCCTGCATTTTCTTCTAATTCTATGCCTCTTATCTTATATCTCTGTGGTATGCTTCTCCATTCACCCCTCTATTCATCCCGTTTCAATAGTTTAGTCATTCTATCTACCATTTCATTAACAATATTTGCCTGCTTTGCCACCTCTGTTGTGTCTCCGGCATTACTTTCTGCCATCGCGTTGATAGAATTGAACAGCTCATTTTCGCTTCTGATGCTTTCTGCAATATCCTGATTGATAGACACTGTCTCTTTGATTACTTCCGCCTGTTTGCCTTGAGCCTCCAACATGGTTTCGACTGCATTTACAGATACATTCAAGAGTTTTGTCATATCCTGCATGCACTGGAACACATTTGCAAAATATTCATTTTGTGTACCCAGCTTAACAGCGTTTTCCTCTACTTGCAGCGTAATCTCGCTGACATTCTGTTGAACCCGCTCAATCACTGACTGAACCACCTTTAAGGATTCCTGTGTACTATTTGCAAGATTTCCTACCTCTGTTGCGACAACTGCAAATCCACGTCCGGCTTCTCCGGCTCTTGCAGCTTCAATAGACGCATTCAGCGCCAATAAATTAGTAGATGACGATATATCACTTATAAGGCTTAACGTAACTCCAATTTCCTGTACCGCATCGGAAAGTTTTTGTGTTATCTCCGTTGTCGCTCCCATAGACTCTGAAACCTCACCATTGATCGTATGTAAATCATTCAAGAGCTTTTCATTCTCCCTTGCTTTATCAAGCAAATCTCTGGATGCCATCTCAACTTTATCCACATTATCAGCAACAACACTTTCCCACTGGCTCAATTCATCAAGATTTCCCATACTTTCATCTGTCTTAGCACTAAGCATATTACTTTTGTCCACTAACTGCTCGCTGGTTGATGCTAATTTCTCGGCGGAGGTATTTTCATTCTCGGAAATCTGTGATAGTGATAGGCCTGCTGCATGCAGGCTTTCCGATAATTCCTGAACTGCGAAAAGAATACTTTTTACATGTTCTGTATTTTTCTCCAGCTCATTCTTTTTCGCATCTACCAAAAAACGGTTAATCAGATATGTTAATAATACTATCGTTGCCAAGGACAAAACAACACATACTCCTCTGTCCAGCAAATTAACCTCAAAAGTCTCATTTCTTGCCGGCAGATGGACTGACCCATTTAAAATCCAAGAAACAATGATTGAGGCAATGATTTCAAACGAGGCAACTGCCACCATCCTGTAATCCAAAAAAAAAGCCATCAATATTACAAAAAAGAACGCAAATCCCCAAAAATCTGTCGCCGGTATCATATAAATAATAAAATTAAACTGTATGAACATAAGTCCCAGAAGAAATATCTTTCCAGCTTTTAATTTGTTTTTCAGTACATATCCATCTTTTATGCCTGTCCTTATAAAGAAAATGCCTATCACCAGGTAAAGCAGACATGTCATATCAAAAATAATCAAAACCCCCCAACTCACTGTGGGAAGCCAACCCATAAACTTTGAAAAAGTATAAACAAGCCCAGCACATTCACTGGCCCCGGGCACAATCAAAAGCACGAGAACATAAACTTTATTTATGTACTCATCCAACGCTGATAAATATTTCTTCTCAAGTGTTTTTCCTGACGTCTTCATATAACAGCACCTCTTTTCGTCATATAAACTTTGAACGGCAATATTATAACACAAACATCCGCATGATTCTACATAATAATGTGGGATTGTTACAGTGAAAAGAGAATTCAAATTCTCCTTTTGCGCAAGTCTAAATTTTTCGACAGGTTAAGCCCATGACCACTTGTCAGACAAAGATAATACCTTCCACTGCCTTTATTTGTGGAAGCCTATCATTAAATATTTTATTGTTTTATTTTCTACAATTTCACACTTATTTAAAAATTTTTGCTATAATACACAAATATGTATTATACTTTGTAATACAGCCATACGCAGTAACGGGGATGCCAAAGGGGTATGATATTTGACAGCATAATTATTTTTATTTTACACAAAGGAGAAATATCATGTATCCACTAGAAACCCTAAAGGAAAAATATCTCTTACACTGCAGAACCCAGAAAGAATTAAACGCTAAGACGTTAAAAGCATACCGTATTGACCTCACACAATTTATTACATTTTCTGCTGACTTTGAGGACCCATTTTCCAGGGAAAATTTGAGTTCTTATCTTGCAGTGCTCCATGAAAAATACCAGCCCAAAACAACCAAACGAAAAATTGCCAGCCTCAAATCTTTTTTTCACTTTCTTGAATATGAAGATCTATTGGAAAACAATCCTTTCAATAAACTCCGACTGTCCTTCCGGGAACCGAAGCGTCTTCCAAAAACAATTCCAGCAAATACCATTCAGCTCTTTTTAAATACAATTTACCAGCAATCACGACGGAACACTACGCCATGCCAAAAAAAGTCCGTACTGCGGGACATTGCTGTCATTGAACTTTTATTTGCCACCGGGGTGCGTATTTCCGAGCTTTGCAGCCTGAAATATCAGGATATTGATATGGAAAATCATTCTCTACTTATCTGGGGCAAAGGTGCAAAGGAGCGCATTATACAGATTGGCAATCCGGAGGTTATCTCGGCTCTCTCTAACTATACAGATGCCTTTCAAAATGAGATTTCCCAGAGTGGATGGCTTTTTGTCAACCGGCTTGGTAACCGTCTTTCTGAACAGTCTGTCCGGCTCATGATTAATAAATATGTAGAATTAGCAGGTATTTCCATGCACATTACCCCGCATATGTTCCGTCACTCTTTTGCCACACTTCTGTTGGAAGCAGATGTGGATATCCGCTATATCCAAAAAATGCTGGGGCACAGTTCCATCACCACCACTGAAATATATACCAGTGTATCCATGCATAAGCAGAAGGCGATTCTGACGGAAAAGCATCCGAGAAATGGGATGGTGGTGAATGGGGATAGGAATTTATAAAATTCCTATCTACCCAATATAAGATACATTGAATATGTGTCATTTCATATCTGAACTTTCATGCACCTAATTCTTGTGTTATTCTTTCATTCTTGTTTTACTCCGTATGTATGTCTTGGAGTGTTTCATACCCTCGCACAAACACACAAAATACCAGTATCTTGAAGATGAAAATAATGGAGGATAATCCAATGTTATCCGTTGGTTTGGATGGACAGGAGAAGAATAGATA
>CAPQSW010000007.1:0-5693 GCA_948688495.1 uncultured Lachnospiraceae bacterium
TCGCAGGTATCGGCCCTGGTATTGGTCAGGGTATTGCAGCAGGTCACGCTGCGTCTGCAGTTGGAAGAAACCCCGGAGCAAAATCAGACATTACTTCTACGATGCTTTTGGGCCAGGCGGTAGCAGAAACAACAGGTCTGTACGGTTTGCTGGTAGCAATCCTTCTGATGTTTGTGCAGCCATTAAAGTAAGGGCATACCCTTATGTGCAAAGAGCAGCACAAATCAGATGAAAGGAGGACCGGCCTTGGAACAGTTATTTGGCTTAAATCCCCAGCTTTTGCATGATACGGTTCTTTCAATTCTCGCCATTTTATTTCTGTTTGCCCTGATGTCTTACCTGCTGTTTAATCCGGCAAAGAAGATGTTAAAGGACAGACAGGATCGCATTAAGAATGATATTGACTCTGCCAGAACGGACAGGGAAGAAGCTGCTGCTGTGAAAGCAGAGTATGATGCGAAAATCAAAGGAATCGAGAAAGAAGCTGAGGAAATCTTAAGTGAGGCCCGCCAGAAAGCCCTGAAAAATGAAAGCAGGATTGTAGATGAGGCGAAGGAAGAAGCTGCCCGCATCATTAAACGCGCCAACGAAGAAGCATTGTTGGAGAAAAAGCGTATTATGGATGAGGCAAAACAGGAAATGATTGCCATAGCCTCAATGATGGCAGGCAAGGTAGTCACAGCCTCCATTGATACATCCATTCAGGACGCACTGGTGGAGGAAACATTGAAGGAAATAGGTGAAAGTACATGGCAAAGCTAGTATCCAAAACTTATGGGGATGCACTGTTTGAGCTTGCTGTGGAATCTGGTCAGGTGGATGAAATGCTGGAAGAAGCAAGAAGCATACAGCAGATTCTTCAAACAGATAACGAGCTTTCCAAACTGATGAATCACCCGAAAATCGTAAAAGAAGAAAAAATAGAGATTCTGGAACAGATTTTTAAAAGCAGGGTCCGTGATGAAATCACAGGGATTATGCGTATGCTTGTTTCTAAGGGTCACTATGGTGAAATGGAATCTGTATTCACATATTTCATTGACCAGGTAAAGGAATATAAAAATATTGGCACTGCTTATGTGACTGCACCGATGCCGCTTACAGACAGTCAGAAAGAGCAGATCAGAAATAAATTACAGGAAACCACCAGATATGTAGAATTTGAGATGCATTATGATGTGGATGAAAGTTTAATCGGCGGCGTGGTAATTCGGATTGGTGACAGGGTGGTTGACAGCAGTGTGAAGAACAAGTTGCAGAGCCTTACCAGGGAATTATCAAAAATACAGTTGAAAGTAGGTGAATGCGCTCCATGAATTTAAAACCGGAGGAAATAAGTTCAGTTATAAAAGAGCAGGTGAAACGGTATGCGGCGCAGCTTGAAGTATCAGACGTAGGTACGGTAATTCAGGTAGCAGACGGTATTGCCCGTATTCACGGCCTTGAAAACGCCATGCAGGGCGAATTATTGGAATTTCCCGGCGAAGTCTATGGAATGGTGTTGAACCTGGAAGAAGATAATGTGGGAGCCGTATTGCTGGGCGACCAGAAAAATATCAATGAAGGGGATACCGTTAAGACTACGGGAAGAGTGGTTGAGGTTCCGGTAGGCGACGCCATGAGCGGACGTGTTGTGAATGCACTGGGACAGCCTATTGATGGAAAAGGCCCCATTGAAACAACAAAGTTCAGACAGATTGAAAGAGTGGCGTCCGGCGTTATCTCAAGAAAATCTGTAGATACACCGCTGCAGACAGGTATTAAGGCAATTGACTCCATGGTGCCCATCGGAAGAGGACAGCGTGAGTTGATTATCGGAGACCGTCAGACAGGTAAAACAGCTATTGCGGTGGATACAATTATTAATCAGAAGGGCCAGGGCGTGAAATGTATTTACGTATTTTACCTTCATTCCAGACTTCTGGAACGTGCGGCAAGATTATCAGATAAACTGGGCGGCGGGTCTTTAACGGCTTTGCCGATTATAGAGACACAGGCCGGAGACGTGTCTGCGTACATTCCCACCAACGTAATTTCCATTACAGACGGACAGATTTATCTGGAAACAGAAATGTTTAACGCAGGTTTCCGTCCGGCAATCAATGCCGGCCTGTCAGTATCCCGGGTAGGAGGTTCCGCACAGATTAAGGCTATGAAGAAGATTGCAGCGCCGATCCGTGTAGAGCTGGCGCAGTTCCGCGAGTTGGCGGCATTTGCACAGTTTGGATCAGAACTGGATGCGGATACTACAGAGAAACTGGCACAGGGAGAAAGAATCCGTGAAATGTTAAAGCAGCCCCAGTATAAGCCCATGCCGGTAGAATATCAGGTTATGATTATCTACGCAGCCACCAAGAAATACCTTCTGGATGTACCGGTAGAGGATATCCTTCGTTTTGAAGGGGAGCTGTTTGAATTCGTAGATACCAAATATCCCGAGATTCCGGAGTCAATCCGTAACGATAAGGAAATCAAAGAAGAAACTGAGAGCAAGCTTGTAAAAGCCATTGAGGAGTGCAAAGCGCAATTTAAGTAGGACGGGTGGTGAATATTTATGGCGTCCATGAGGGACATCAAAAGAAGAAAAGGCAGCATACAAAGTACGCAGCAAATCACAAAAGCCATGAAGCTGGTTTCCACCGTTAAACTGCAGAAAGCCAAAAGCCGCGCGGAGCAGTCCAATCCATACTTTAACTATATGTATCAGACGGTAACCTCAATGCTGGCCCGTTCCGGGAACATGAGCCATCCTTATTTACAGGCGGGAAGTTCTTCCAAAAAAGCAGTTATAACCATTGCTTCTAACCGGGGACTTGCCGGCGGATATAATTCCAACATTGTGAAGCTTGTTACTGACAGCGGAATTCCCAAAGATGAGGCTAAAATCTATATCATTGGCCGCAAGGCAAGGGAATCCCTGGAACGAAAAGGCTATGAAATCACAGGGGATTATTCAGATGTCATTGAAGGGCCCACTTACGGAGACGCCGCTCAGATCTGCAAGGAAGTACTGGGAGCGTTTACCAAAGGGGAAATCGGGGAAATTTATCTTGCTTATACTCATTTTAAGAATACGGTCAGCCATGAGCCTACGCTGATGAAGCTGCTTCCCATAGAATTTGACGAAGCGGAGCTGAAAGAGGCGGACAGCAATACGCTGATGAATTATGAACCCAATGAGGAAGAGGCGTTAGACCTGATTATTCCGAAATATTTGACAAGTCTGTTCTACGGTGCGCTGGTGGAAGCGGTTGCCAGTGAAAACGGGGCCAGAATGCAGGCCATGGATTCCGCAACCAGCAATGCAGAGGAAATGATTAGTGATTTGACACTGAAATATAACAGAGCGCGTCAGGGCTCTATTACGCAGGAGTTGACAGAAATTATTGCCGGCGCCGAAGCCATTTCATAGAAGCGTTTTCTGCTTCTGTGAAATGTACGGATTGCAGGGCATTCTGTTTGTGCTTCTGAATCTGAAATCAGGCTGAGAAGAACTTCAGACTGAGATTTATGCAGTTATTAACAATTTAAGGAGTGAAATTATGGCAGATAAGAATATAGGTAAAATCACTCAGATTATCGGCGCCGTTTTGGACATTAAGTTTTCCGAAGGCAGCCTGCCGGAAATCAACGAAGCAATCAACATTTCGATGGCAGACGGAAAACGTCTGGTTGTGGAGGTTTCTCAGCATCTGGGTGATGATACGGTAAGATGTATCGCCATGGGTTCTACCGATGGATTGGTCCGGGGGATGGATGCCGAAGCAACCGGCGCGTCCATTACCGTTCCGGTGGGAGAGCAGACATTGGGACGTATGTTCAATGTGCTGGGAGATCCCATTGATGAAATCGATCCTCCCAAGAATGTAGAACACATGCCGATTCACAGAAAAGCTCCCACATTTGAGGAACAGGCGACCTCTACGGAAATGTTGGAGACCGGCATCAAAGTCGTTGACCTGCTCTGCCCTTACCAGAAGGGCGGTAAAATCGGTCTGTTCGGCGGCGCCGGAGTAGGAAAAACCGTGTTGATTCAGGAATTAATCCATAACATTGCCACAGAGCATGATGGATATTCTGTATTTACCGGTGTAGGAGAACGTACCCGTGAAGGAAACGACCTGTATTATGAAATGAAAGAGTCCGGAGTTATTGATAAAACCTGTATGGTGTTCGGACAGATGAACGAGCCCCCCGGAGCGCGTATGCGTGTGGGACTGACAGGACTTACCATGGCAGAGTATTTCCGTGACAAGGGCGGAAAGGACGTGCTGTTATTTATCGACAACATTTTCCGTTTCACCCAGGCCGGTTCCGAAGTGTCCGCATTGCTGGGACGTATGCCTTCCGCCGTGGGTTATCAGCCTACGCTGCAGACGGAAATGGGCGCTTTGCAGGAGCGTATTACTTCTACCAAGAACGGTTCCATTACGTCTGTACAGGCAGTTTACGTTCCGGCGGACGACCTGACTGACCCGGCGCCGGCAACAACCTTTGCCCATCTGGATGCGACCACAACCTTGTCCCGTTCCATTGCAGAGCTGGGTATTTATCCGGCGGTAGACCCGTTGGATTCCACTTCCCGTATTCTGGACCCCCGTGTGGTGGGAGAAGAGCACTTTGAAGTGGCCCGGGGCGTGCAGGAGATTCTTCAGAAGTACAAAGAACTGCAGGATATTATCGCGATTCTTGGTATGGATGAATTGTCCGAGGATGATAAGCTGGTGGTAAACCGTGCAAGAAAAGTGCAGAGATTCCTGTCTCAGCCTTTCTTTGTGGCAACTCAGTTTACCGGACTGGACGGAAAATATGTACCTATCGCAGAGACATTGAGAGGCTTTAAAGAAATCCTGGAAGGCAAACATGATGATGTGCCGGAAAGCCATTTCCTGAATGCCGGTTCGATTGATGAAGTTCGCGCCCGCATGAAGTAGGGGGTGAGCACATGGCAGAGGAAAATAAGAACTTTCAATTGGAAATTATCACACCGGATCGTGTGTTTTACAAAGGGGAAGCGTCTATGGTGGAATTTACTTCCGTAGATGGAGAGATGGGTGTCTATAAACATCATATCCCTCTGACCACCGTACTGGCTCCCGGAATTGTAACCGTTACAGAGCCGGGCGGAAAGAAATTTGCGGCAATCCATGCAGGTTTTGTGCAGATTCTCGGAGAAAAAGTAACGTTTCTGGCAGAGATTGCAGAATGGCCCGATGAGATTGACGCAGGCCGTGCGCAGGCGGCCAAGGCCCGTGCAGAAGAACGGCTTCGCAGCCACAGTGCAGAAGTTGATGTGGCCCGTGCAGAAATTGCATTGAAGAAGGCTCTGGTGCGGCTTGACGCGAAACGCTAGATAAAGAAAAGCATTGCAGATATCAGACAGAGAATCTGATATTTGCGATGCTTTTTTAGACAACGGGGAAATGGATCATAAGGAACAGACATAGAGCGTGGCAATTATTTTAAAGGCGGATATCCCCGTAATTTCATTCCGCAGGGAATTTTTAAAAATTGAAAAATTTTTTCAAAAAAATGCAAGTATTTTTCCAGTTGCATCGTATTATAGGTAAAGAACAAATTACAACGACAACCATTCACTAAGAATATTCAGGAGGTAGAAATGAAGAAGATGAAGAAAGCACTGATTGCAGCGTTCGCTTTAATTGTGGTATGCGGGATTTCCGCGCCTGTAA
>CAPQSW010000007.1:5703-23128 GCA_948688495.1 uncultured Lachnospiraceae bacterium
GAGGTAACCACCAGGAATGCCGGGCTGAGCAATGCCATTGTAAAGACCAGCGCAGTAACCCCGCAGGAGACTCCTGAGGAATCTGCCGATACAGTACCGGCAGCAGAGGAAGATATTTTAGTTGATATTCAGGATACAGATTTAGTGGATGACGCAGCAGAAGCTCCCGCAGAGGAAACTGCGCCGACAGAAGATCCTGCGCCTGCAGAGGAACCTGCGCCTGCAGAAGATCCAGCTCCAACGGAAGATCCTGCACCGGCAGATATTGCTGATACAGAAGTACCTGATACAACAGCGCCGGTAGTTTGCCCATATTATGTAGATGCCAATGGAGACGGAGTTTGCGACCACTGCGCCCATGGCGGAGCATGCGGCAATTATGTGGATGCTGATGGAAACGGAGTTTGCGATTACTGCAGCCACAATGGAAGCGGCCATTGCGGGAATTATGCAGATTCTAACGGAGATGGAATCTGTGATAATTATTCCGGCGGCGGTAACGGCGGCTACGGCGGTCACCATGGAGGCAGACATCATGGAGGTCATCACTGGTAGGAAATACAAAGGGGATATTTTATGCGCAACGAACAGGAGGTCGAGCAGGCAATAGATTTACATTCTGATATGATTCGCAGGATTTGCCTGTTGCATCTGAATAGCCATGAGGATACGGAGGATGTGCTTCAGGAGGTGTTTTTGAAGTATGTCCTCCATTCTGCGGTCTTTGAGAGCCAGGAACATGAAAAAGCATGGTTAATCCGCGTCACGCTCAATGCCTGTAAAGATTTGAAGAGGAAATTATTCCGTCACAGTACTGTGCCATTGGAAGTGCTTTCAGAGGAGGCGGCCAGTGTGATGCCGGAACAAATGGGAATTTTGGAAATCGTGCTTTCGCTGCCAGTGAAGTACAAAGATGTGATTTATCTTCATTATTATGAAGGGTACACTGCAAAGGAAATCGGAACAATGCTGCATAAAAAGGAAAACACCGTATATTCCCTTTTGTCGAGGGGGAGAGAATTGCTGAAACAGAAGCTTGGAGGTGACAGGAATGTATGATGAGATTCGGGAAGCATTTGATCAGGTTCACGCAACAGAGCAGATGAAACAGTCTGTCTCTGATTATCTGGTTCAAAAGAGACGGAAAACTTCAGAAAACACCGTGAGATTTCGTATGCGTTCTCTGGCTCCTGTTTGTGCCCTGCTGCTGATATGCATTGGAATTGGAAACTGGTATTTCTGGGAAATGCCGGTGTCTTATGTCAGTGTGGACGTGAATCCTTCCATTGAACTGACGCTGAACCGGAGAAACCGTGTGACAGACGCAAAGAGCCGGAACAAAGACGGTGCAAAAGTTCTGGAGCATGTACAGCTGGAAGGCAAGGATTATTTGGAAGCAGTGGAACTTCTGGTGGAGAGTGAAGCCATGCAGCCGTATCTGACCACAGATGCAGAGCTGACAGTTACCGTGGCCTCGCTGAAAGCAGAGGAGCTTCTGTCAGGTCTTGAGAACAGCGTAGTGGCCACGCACTATCATGGAATGTGCAGAAGCGCGGACATGGAAACGGTAGCGTCAGCCCATGATCACGGTATGTCTTTAGGCAAATATCAGATGTATCAGCTTTTGTCCCAGTACGGTTCCGGCCTGTCCACAGAGGACTGCCAGAATATTTCCATGTGCCGGCTTCGGGAGCTGTTAGTTCAGTACGAAAACGGAAGGGAAGAATCGGTAACCGATAATGAATTAGATAATATGCAGGTGGGCTGCAGCCACGGCGAGCAGCAGCATCACCATCATGAGAACGGACATTACCATCAGTGATGTCCTTTTTTAATTCTGAAAGTCTGAATCGTTCCGTCTTTTACGCATAAACAGAATGTAAACAATTATCTTGTGCAAGTTGACAATAAAAATGATTCCGTGTATAGTATTTTTAGAAAAAGAGCGTGTTTGACTGCGCTTTGCAGCAGTTTGAAACAGCGGCAAACACACAGGAGAATATTGGAAACAGAAACATGCGGAAACCGGAAATGGAGGAACTATGAAAGAGAAGCTGGAGTGTTTAAAGAAAAAAGTCTTAGAGGGATACCAAATCAGTAAGGAGGAGGCGCTTGCACTGGCAGAGATGCCGTTGGAGGAGCTGACCCAGGCGGCAGATGAGATTCGGCAGAAATTCTGCAAAAACCAGTTTGATCTCTGTACCATTATCAATGGAAAGAGCGGAAAATGTTCAGAAAACTGTAAATATTGCGCACAGTCGTCGTTTTACCCAACGGATGTGGAAAGTTATCCCTTATTGGGAACGGAAGAACTGCTGAAACAGGCGGAATATAGCAGTAAACGGGGAGTGCCCAGATATTCCATTGTCACCTCCGGCAAAAAGCTCAGCAGCCGGGAAGTGGAACAGGTATGCGAGAGCATTCGTCAGATTAAGGAGCATGTGGATATTTCTGTCTGCGTATCCTTTGGACTTCTGGAGGAGGAAGAATTCCGGAAAGTGAAAGAGGCAGGCGCAGTGCGGGTACATAATAATCTGGAAGCTTCAGCAAATTATTTTCCAAATGTCTGTACCACCCATACACAGAAAGACAAAATCAATTCGCTGCAGGCGGCAGAAAAAGCCGGGCTCAGCATCTGCAGCGGCGGAATTATGGGCCTTGGGGAAAGCATGGAGGATCGCATTGACCTGGCGTTCACGCTGCGGGAACTGGGGGTTCAATCCGTACCTGTGAATATGCTGAATCCCATACCGGGAACACCCTATGAGAACAATCCCAGGCTGACAGAAGAGGAAATGTGCCGGATTGTAGCTGTGTTCCGTTTTATTCTGCCGAAAGCGTTTATCCGGCTGGCAGGCGGCAGAGGATTGATGCAGGATCAGGGACGAAGATGCTTTCAGTCCGGAGCCAATGCAGCCATTACCGGCGATATGCTGACAACTGCGGGAATTACGATCCAAAAGGATATGGAAATGCTGGAAGAATTAGGCTATCAGGCGGCTGCCTGGGAAAAATAAACTGAATATTCTGGGTGATAGCTGGAGGAGCTGTTCAAAACGGAAGGAAAGGGTTGCCGTGCGGCAACCCTTTTTGGGGGAGTAAATTTATGAAATGTTTCATGGGGTGCCACATCTTGGGCGGTGGCACCGACCACATATATGTAAAATAACTTATGAGAGTTATGTGTTGTTAGTCGAAGCTGATAACGGTGCGCGCTTTTGTTTGTGCTATCAACTTCATTTGATAGACTTAGTATAAAAGATAATTGTGTGCAAAGTGTGGACAATTTCTAAAAGAAACATAAAAATTTCCAAAGAAATTATGAAGTTGCTTTATATATATTTATGGAAGTAATCAGACAAGAGTATTTTCAAAAATTGTTGGGCTGGAGAACCTTGAATTGTCTTAAAAATTATGTTACGATATTTCAAGCAGGTGAGCCAGAAGCTGTTCTGACGGCAAACCAGAATAAAATTATGACCAGACCACAAGGGTATCCTGAAGGGAACGGTACAGAACATAGCAATCAGAATGAGTATCGCGCCAGCCGCAGCCGCAAAACGGCATAATTCCACATGCGGCTGTGTGCATCATATTATGCTGAGCGGCAGATTTATCAGGCGCTCAGTATAGCTGTCCCTGTACCTTAAGGTATGGGGATTTTTATACATTAATATTAATGTTACCATTAAAATCATGGCAGGAGGGTTTATGGAGCAGCCAAAACGGTTAATTGACAAGCTGGAAGCAACATCAATGCTTACAAAAGAAGAATGGGTTGCCCTTATCGAGAGCCGCAATGAGGGTGTTGCAGCATATTTGTTTGAGAAGGCAAGGAAATGTCAGTATCAGTATTATGGAAACAGGATTTATACCAGAGGATTGATTGAATTTACCAATTACTGTAAAAATGACTGTTATTACTGTGGCATCCGAAGGAGTAACCGGAATGCGAAACGATATCGTCTGGCGAAAGAGCAGATATTAGAATGCTGTCAGATGGGATATGGTTTGGGGTTTCGGACGTTCGTGCTCCAGGGCGGTGAAGATGGATGGTTTACCCAGGAAAAACTTGAGGATATTGTATGCGCCATTAAGAGGGGCTATCCAGATTGCGCGCTTACGCTTTCCATAGGAGAGCGTTCCAAAGAGAGCTATCAAAGGCTGTTTGAAGCGGGGGCGGACCGTTATCTGCTGAGGCATGAGACGGCAGATGAGACACATTATGGGATTCTGCATCCGCCGGAGCTGTCTGCAAACCATCGTAAGCAATGCCTGTGGGATTTGAAGGAAATCGGGTATCAGACAGGAACCGGATTTATGGTAGGAAGCCCCGGACAAACCGTGGAGCATCTTGCCGAGGATTTGCTGTTCATCCGAGAGCTTACGCCCCACATGGTTGGCATTGGTCCCTTCGTTCCACACCATGACACCCCATTCGCGGCGGAAGTGGGAGGAACGGTGGAGTTAACGCTCTTTCTCATCGGGCTGCTTCGCGTCATGCTGCCGAAGCTGTTGCTGCCGGCCACGACTGCACTGGGAACGATTGATCCAAATGGCAGGGAGAAAGGTGTTCTGGCAGGGGCGAATGTAGTTATGCCGAATTTGTCCCCGGTATCTGTGCGGAAGAAGTATGAGCTTTATGACAATAAAATCTGCACTGGGGAGGAAGCCGCAGAATGCCAGGATTGTTTAAGGCGGAGGATGGAGAATATAGGATATAAGCTAGTGGTTGATCGAGGAGATTATTGTCAGTAAAGGAGGATATAGGATAATGTACAATGTAATGTCACCAAAAGCAGAGGAATTTATCAGCCATGAGGAGATTTTAGAATCACTGGCGTACGCCGAAAAGAATAAAAATAACCGTGAACTGATAGACGGGATTTTAGCGAAGGCCCGCGAGCGGAAAGGTCTTTCCCATCGAGAGGCGGCCGTGCTTCTGGATTGTGAATTGGAAGACAAAAATCAGGAAATTTACGCGCTTGCGGAGCAGATAAAAAAGGATTTTTACGGAAACCGTATCGTAATGTTTGCACCGTTGTATCTGTCAAATTATTGTATTAACGGTTGCGAATATTGTCCATATCATCTGAAAAACAAGCACATTGCCAGAAAGAAGCTGACGCAGGAGGAAATTGTAAAAGAGGTCACAGCGCTGCAGGACATGGGGCATAAGCGTCTGGCATTAGAGGCAGGGGAAGACCCGGTAAACAACCCGATTGAGTATATCCTGGAAAGTATCAAAACCATCTATGGCATTAAGCACAAAAACGGTGCGATCCGCCGCGTCAATGTCAATATAGCAGCGACCACGGTGGAGAATTACCGCAAGCTGAAAGAAGCAGGGATTGGCACTTATATTTTGTTCCAGGAGACTTATAATAAGGAATCTTATGAAAAACTGCATCCCACCGGACCAAAACATGATTATGCATACCACACAGAGGCCATGGACCGCGCGATGGATGGCGGTATTGACGATGTAGGGCTGGGTGTGCTTTATGGGCTCAATAATTATCGTTATGATTTTACTGGAATTCTCATGCATGCCGAGCATTTGGAGGCTTATAAGGGAGTAGGCCCACATACCATCAGTGTGCCGCGTCTTCGCCGGGCAGACGATATTGACCCGGATGTTTTTGATAACGGGATTACGGACGAGACGTTTGAAAAGATTGTAGCCTGCATCCGCATAGCCGTTCCCTATACAGGAATGATTGTATCCACCAGGGAGAGCCAGAGCTGCCGGGAGAAGGTATTGCATCTTGGAATCTCGCAGATCAGTGGAGCTTCCAGAACCAGTGTCGGCGGTTATGCTGAGCCAGAGCCCGAGGAGGAAAATTCCGCACAGTTTGACGTCAGCGATAACCGTACCCTGGATGAAGTGGTGCAGTGGCTGATGAAGATGGGGTATGTGCCGAGCTTTTGCACGGCATGTTACCGTGAGGGCAGGACGGGCGACCGCTTTATGTCGCTGTTAAAGAGCGGGCAGATTGTGAATTGCTGCCATCCCAACGCGCTGATGACGCTCAAAGAATATCTGGAGGATTACGCCGCCGAGGAGACCAGGGAAATCGGCGATAAGCTCATTGCAAAGGAGATGGATGTCATCACCAATCCCAAGGTGAAGGAACGGGTGAAGGAATACCTGGCAAATATCCACAATGGGGAGCGGGATTTCCGGTTTTAGTATAAAATCTTAAAGTAACAAAAATGCCTCTGAGCAGCTTACACTCAGAGGCATTTACTTTTACGGCTCCTGCTGAAATTCCAGCATCACTTTAAACAAGTCCCCGTCCAGGTAAATCTTAAATGTACCGCCCATCAGGGTGGTAAGATTCTGGGCAATGGATAATCCAAGGCCGCTTCCTTCTGTACTTCTGGAAATATCCCCGCGGATAAAACGCTCTGTCAGTTCATCTGCCGCAATGTTTAAGGGGTTTTTGGAGATATTCTTAATGGAAAGTAAAACCTTTTCCCCATCTGCCTGTAAGTCCACGTAAACCCGGGTCTGTTCCATGGCATATTTTGCGACATTTTGATATAGGTTTTCCAGTACGCGCCAGATTCTTCTGCCGTCTGCAAGGATAATGACGGTATTTGCCGGAAGGCTGGATACTACCGTCAGTCCCCGCTCCTCAAATCGTTCTACAAATTCACCTTCCGTCTGATGTATCAATTCTACCAGGTTGAGCCTTACCATTTCTAAATTGATATTGCCGGAGCTAATCTTTGATGCCTCCACAAGATCTTCGGCAAGCTGCTTTAACCGCTGGGATTTTGCGTCAAGTACTTTAATATAATTTTGTGCCCGCTCATTCTGCAAATCTTCGCGCTTTAAAAGGTCCACGTAATTGATGATGGAGGTCAGCGGTGTTTTTATATCGTGGGATACATTGGTAATTAAGTCTGCCTGCAGCCGTTCATCTTTCATGCTCTTATCTACTGCACGGTGCAGTCCTTCGCCAATGGTATTGACTGCCTGGGCAAGTTTTTTGTTATCGCCTTTTAATTCTTTTTCGGAAATCTTATACTTCAAATCACCGCTGGCAATCTTATGGATTCCGTCTATTACCTTGTTACGCTGCGCTCCCTCACGGATAATCAGCACCGCTTCAACGCCGCATATCAGTGCAAACAGTGCGATACCCATTGAAAACGTACTTCCATCATAAGAGACGGCTATCATGGGCAGGATACACATGCATGCAAAAAGATGCGCACCGAACCAGAGTACCATTTTTGTCAGGGATTTCTGTCTGGAAAACAACAAGCTGATGCCATGGGCAAACCATCGCAGGATGCTGTTCATCCAGAGTACGCCTGCGCGTATCCGGCGGATAAAGCTGAGGTAGAAGACAAGCAGAAATGCCATTCCGAAAAATGTAACCCCTCCGGTCAGCAGCATGAGGCTGGTATAGCTGCCGGAATCGTAATGTGCCCACACCACGGCAATCCCATATACGAAGACTATTATTTCTATGGACGCCAGTAAAAATAAAATTTCAGTCGGAATCCTGTCAAAGAAATTCAGGTACACTTCCCCAGAATCGTCTCGCTTACCGGCAACAACGCTCAGGTAGATCAGGCATATCAATTCCAAAAGAAAACTTGCTGCCGCGCCCCATATGCAAATGGTTATCCAGGGGTACATCTTGCTGTATTCCTGCCGTGCCTCCTGAAAACTGTCTTTATACGGAAAGGAGGTATCCACGCTGATAAACAAAACGCTTCCTTTTGTTACATAGTGGGGTTCTATCCTATCGTAAAAGTATTCATTTACATCACGGACGTTTGTTTCAAGATGGGAATCGCTTTCCCGGTAGAGTATATATTTTCCAAGCTTCTTTCCAAAAGCTGGCAGATCAAGTCCGTTTGAGTCCTCAATATTGGTATAAATGTTCCTGTCTTTACCGGGAATAACCCAGTAATAAATATTTGTCATGTCCGTGTTATATCGGTTCACGCCTTTTCGATAGCGGCTGATTTCTTCGTTGATACTGTCCAGGGTAAAATCCAACGCCTGGTAGGCATTCTGCATGTGTTCCATGGAACAGTTTCTCTGTAGGAATTTTTCCCAGATGGTCGTTCCGTCGATAGGAGCATAATCTTCATTTATGCAAGTATAAGCGGTGGAGGCAGCGCCATATGTCATGTCCAAATCTTGTAACAGCCATTTCAGTTCATTTTCTTTCAGCTCAAAAAGATTTCCTTCTACAATTTTATTGATAATTTTCTCCTGGGCGTCTTCTGCCTGAACTGTTTTGTAGGAGACGTCCTCATCTTCTAATGCTGCCAAATCTTCAGAATCTTCCGACGTGTCTGCAACATCCTCTGTATTTCGGACAATTGCCCAGCCATCCTCATTGCTCATAGAGGTACTGTATGAGCCGCCGTAATTATACTCCACCTGTTCAATAATCTGTCCGCAAAGCTCCGGTGTAAAATCCTCCATACTCTTTATGGCCTTCTCTTCACTGAATATGGATTCGCCGTTTCGTAAAATACTCAGCCTCTGCTGAATCACATCATCTTCCAACCGGTATTCTGACATGTATTCAAGTTCCTGTGTATTGTAGCTTTTTGACCATTCGATCAAATCTCCCAGCCGGTAGGAGAGGGTATCCTGGCCAGCTTTTGGCATTGTGTTTTCCGGGATTTCCTGATTCTCGTAATATTGCCAGATGTCCACTTCTTTGTCAGCGTCATAAGTGCCGTTTATCTCAAATTTCCTGCGCAGATTTGCAAAATCTAAAATATTTTCTGCTTCATTCTTAAACTGTTCGGTAAAATAGTTTGTCTCATCATAGGATGCGTTGCGTTTGTTTTCAAAGTTAAAAATATTCTTGGAATACAGCAGAAGCAGCATTGTTATACACAATACCAGGACGGTTACCAGGCATTGGTGGGCAACCAGCACGGCGGCCTTCATTCCAGCAGAATAACGTAATTTTTTCAATTTGCCTTCCTCCTCTTAAATAGGCGGCGGTATGCGTCGCATTATGTCACAGACTTCTCAATCTTATACCCTACGCCCCAGACAACCTTTAAGTATCTTGGATCTTTTGGGTTAATCTCGATTTTTTCCCTGATATGACGAATATGTACCGCTACGGTATTGTCCGCCCCTATGGCATCTTCATTCCAAATGCTTTCATAAATCTGGTTGATGGAAAATACTTTTCCCTGATTTTTCACTAGAAGAAGCAGTATATTGTACTCGATGGGTGTCAGCTTTACCGGTTCATCATCCACAACTACCTCTTTTAAATCGTCATTGATAATCAGACCGCCTACCCGGTAAATGCGGTTATTGCTCTCAGCAACATTTCCAAGCTGTGTATAACGTCTAAGCTGGGATTTTACCCTTGCCACCAGTTCGAGCGGATTAAAAGGTTTGGTAACATAGTCGTCCGCCCCGATATTCAGTCCCAGAATCTTGTCGGCGTCTTCTGATTTTGCCGATAAAATGATAATGGGGATGCTGCTTTCCTCGCGGATTTTCAGCGTGGCACGAATGCCATCCAGCTTCGGCATCATCACATCAATGATCAAAAGATGTATCTCCTGCTCCTGTAACATCGAAAGTGCCTGTTCCCCGTCATATGCTTTCAGGATATGGTAGCCCTCTTGCTGTAAATAAATTTCTATTGCATCCACAATTTCTTTGTCGTCATCACAGACTAAAATGTTATTCATTTTCTTACCTCTCTTTTGCCGGCCGTTTGGTATAATTCCACCTAAAGCCATTGTAACAGTTGTTTTTTAAGTAACAGTCGGGAATTTTATTAAGATTTTTTAAATTGTAGCCATTATTCTTCAGGTTAAATTTGGCGCCATCCGGTTAAGGCGCCAAGAGAAACAGCACCCACTGCAAAGTTTATGCTGTGGGTGCCTTATGAGCATTTATGACCTTCTTCCGAACAGGGTTCTCCGTGTTTTTTTCTCTGGAATGGCGGGTGCATTTTCCCCGCCTTCTTCCTTCCATTTAAAATATTCAGCGTCTAAATCAACACGAATTTCTGCTTCTATATCAGGAGATACATCGTCTACTTTGGTCTGCTGCCCTATATCCGAAAAGGATTCGTCATAAGATGTTTCTGAAAACGCTTCCTGTGGTACGGATGGAAAGGGATTCGGCGACGGCATGGTTTGGAAGGCTTCCTGCGGTACGGATGGGGCGTTTTCGGACATATCTTCAATTTCTAAAGCATGTTCTGGTTGTTCCCGGTTTTTTGCAGCCCTGCGGCGGAGGCTTTCTGCAAATTCCTTGCCGGTTACCCGCGCAAGGCTCTCCTCCTCCTCTTTGCGGACATTTATCTCTAAAGGTGTTAAATCATAGTTTTTTTCCATGCGTTCCAGATATGCTTCATTGATGCGGATTTCTGGCTGAACGCTGGAATATGTTTTGCCCTCGTTCTGAATGCGCTTTTCTTTCTGTGCCTGCGCCTCCTCGATACGTTCCCGTTCCAGTTTTTTGTTAATTTCTTCAATAAGCTTTACATATTTGTTGGTATCTGCAAAATCCTGAAGCTGGCTTGTCAGCTCCAATTGATTGTGGCGTACCCGTTCCCGTTCCTGCTCCATTTCTTTGTTCAGTCCCCGGAAAATTTTGGTGACAGAATCATTGGCGTCCTCCATAATATGGCAGATACGGTTAATCGCGTCATCCGTGTACATGATGGAAGCAGCATAAATATCGTCTGCGTGGCGGCTTGCTTTCTGAATGATTTCTTCCCCGCGCTTTTCGCACCGGCGCTGCGCAAGCTGGTGCTTCTGGTTTGTCATCTCATACGTATCCATCATCTCATAAACAGCCAGGTTTAACTGTTCTAACTGCTCAAAGACTTTTGCTTTTTCTATTATAATCCATTCTCCGTTTTCGTCATATGGACTGCTGGAAGAAAAAAGGAGATGGATATTTTTTAGAATCTGTTCCATCTTATCCTGTATACTCATGGTTTTCCCCTGCCCTTTTCGCTATTGCTTCTATTATATCCAAAGCAGGGCAACATATCAAGAAATTTTCCCTTGTATTTCCGCAACAGTCACATTATAATGAAGATTACAAATGATTTATGTTATTATGCTAGAGGAGGCAGATTATGATAAAATTACACGACGGCGGTGTATATCTTGTAAATGGACAGACACTGATTCCCGATGATGGACAGGCAGCCGCGGCGATCCAGGCGAATACCGGGAAAGCGGTAACCAGAGAAGAAGCGGCGCAGGAGACGATGGCATATGGAATACTTTCTGCGCACAATACATCCGGGGATATGAATAAGCTGAAGATTAAATTTGACAAGCTGACATCTCACGATATTACATTTGTGGGCATTATACAGACGGCAAGGGCTTCGGGATTAGAAAAATTTCCAGTTCCGTATGTATTGACGAACTGCCACAATTCCCTTTGTGCAGTGGGAGGGACCATCAATGAGGATGACCATATGTTTGGGCTGAGCTGTGCGAAGAAATATGGCGGTGTCTATGTTCCACCACATCAGGCAGTCATCCATCAGTTTGCCAGGGAGGTACTTGCAGGAGGCGGGAAAATGATTCTCGGCTCAGATTCCCATACCCGTTATGGTGCACTGGGTACAATGGCGATGGGAGAAGGCGGTCCGGAGCTGGTGAAGCAGTTATTGAATAAGACTTATGACATCAATATGCCGGGAGTAGTTGGCGTATATATGACAGGAAAGCCGGAGAATGGCGTGGGTCCGCAGGATGTGGCGCTGGCGATTATCGGGGCAGTATTTGCCAATGGTTATGTGAATAACAAAGTTATGGAGTTTGTAGGTCCAGGGGTATCTAACCTGAGTGCCGATTTTAGGATCGGTATTGATGTCATGACGACAGAGACGACCTGTTTGTCCTCTATCTGGAGGACGGATGATACGATCCGGGAATTTTATGCTATTCATAAAAGACCAGAAGATTACAAAGAGTTGAATCCGGGACAGGTTGCATATTACGACGGCATGATAGAGATAGACTTGAGCAAGGTAAAGCCGATGATTGCCATGCCGTTCCATCCGAGCAATACCTATACCATTGAGGAATTAAATGCAAACCTTATGGATATTTTAGATGATTGTGAGAAAAAGGCGCTGGTGAGCCTGGATGGAGCAGTGGACTTCACATTGAAAGATAAGGTCAGAAATGGCAGGCTTTATGTGGATCAGGGAATCATTGCAGGCTGTGCAGGCGGCGGATTTGAAAATATCTGTGCAGCAGCAGACATTATGGAGGGTGCAAGCATCGGTTCGGATGAGTTTACGCTGAGTATCTATCCGGCAAGTATGCCGATTTATATGGAACTGGTAAGAAGCGGTGCGGCAGAAACGTTGATGGAGACGGGAGCTATATTAAAGACAGCGTTCTGTGGTCCCTGTTTTGGTGCTGGTGATACGCCTGGCAACAATGGATTTTCTATCCGCCATTCTACAAGGAATTTCCCGAACCGTGAGGGAAGCAAGCTCCAGAGTGGACAAATTGCCTCTGTTGCATTGATGGATGCCCGTTCCATCGCAGCGACGGCAGCCAACAAAGGCTATCTGACACCGGCAACGGATATGGACGTATTTTATTCCAATCCAAAATATTATTTCGACAGCAAGATATACGCGAACCGCGTATTTGACAGTAAAGGTGTGGCAGATCCTGCCCAGGAGATTAAGTTTGGCCCCAACATTAAGGACTGGCCGCAGATGAGCGCATTGCCGGAGAACATGGTGCTTAAGGTTGTCTCTGAAATTCATGATCCTGTGACGACGACAGATGAGCTGATTCCATCTGGAGAGACTTCTTCCTATCGCTCAAATCCTCTGGGACTCGCAGAGTTTACGCTTTCCAGAAAGGATCCGGCATATGTTGGACGTGCCAAGGAGATCCAAAAGGCACAGAAGGCTGTGGAGGAAGGACGTTGTCCATTAGAGGCATTGGAGGAGCTTCGCCCTGTGATGAAAGCCGTAAACAAGTCATTTCCGGAGAAGTCTTTTGCAGACGGAAAGCCGGGGGCTATCGGCTATGGAAGTACTATTTTTGCCGTAAAGCCGGGAGATGGTTCTGCAAGGGAGCAGGCAGCGTCCTGTCAGAAAGTTCTGGGAGGCTGGGCGAACATTGCCAATGAGTATGCCACAAAGCGTTACCGCTCCAACCTTATTAACTGGGGAATGCTTCCGTTCCTCATTCCGGCAGGTGAACTGCCTTTTGCAAACGGGGACTATATTTTTATCCCGGACGTCCGCAATGCAATAGAAGACTGCAGGAAAGAGATTACTGCTTATGTGGTAAAGGACGGTGCGTTAAAAGAGTTTACCTTGGGAATGGGGGATCTTACGGAGGATGAACGCACGATTATATTGAAAGGCTGCCTGATCAATTATTACAGGGCGGAGTAACTGTAGGGAAGATAATTACAGGGTATTGCATTTTGCGATACCCTGGCTTTGTAACGAGAGGATGTATTTATAGTGGAAGAACAGAAAAATACAAAAGAAAAGACAAATTGGAATATCAGGCCCTATTTAGCGATAGGGCTTACTGCATTTTTAGTAATTGTTAGTTCTGTGGCATTTTTTTTCCTGATTTACCGTTATGATGGATTTGCCCGTATACTGGGGAAAATAATTGGAATTTTGCAGCCAATCACGATTGGTCTGGTGATTGCCTATCTGATGACGCCGATTGTCAATTTTGAGGAGCGTCATTTACTGCCGTTGGCACAACGCAAAATGAAGAATCCGAAGAAAGCAAACAAGCTCGTAAGGGCAGTCAGCGTGATAGGAGCGCTCGCGTTTTTTGTTCTGCTTATCGGTGTTTTGCTGCTGATGGTAATTCCAGAGCTTTATAAGAGTATCAATGGGTTGATTGTTACGCTGCCGAAACAGGTCGCCAGCTTTATGGAATGGCTGAATGGCTATGTCAGCAGTGACAGTGAGATTTCCGGCTATCTGGAAGTTGGTCTGACAAAGGCAACAGAGTATTTTGAGCATTGGGCGAAAACAGATTTCCTGCCACAGACGAAGAACATTCTTGCCGGAGTTACTACCGGGGTTATCAATGCGGTAAAGGTGCTGTTTCATGTGCTGATAGGCATCATTATTTCTATTTATGTGTTGATGAGCAAGGAGGAATTTATCGGGCAGAGCAAGAAGCTGACATACGCGCTGCTTCCTGGTAAGTCTGCCAATGCAGTCATCCATACTGTTCACAAGAGCAACGAGATTTTTGGCGGATTTATTTCCGGGAAACTTCTGGATTCCCTTATTATCGGTGTGCTGTGCTTTATATGCCTGTACTTTATGAAGATGCCTTATGCTGTGCTGGTCAGCGTAATTGTGGGCGTCACGAATGTCATTCCGTTCTTTGGCCCATACCTGGGGGCGGTGCCCAGCGCTATATTGATTATGCTGGCAAACCCGATTCAGGGTGTGTATTTTATTATTTTTATTCTGGTATTGCAGCAGTTCGACGGAAATATCCTTGGACCGGCAATTTTGGGCGAATCCACAGGGCTTTCTTCCTTCTGGGTAGTCTTTGCGATTCTTGTAGGAGGCGGGATATTTGGCATTCCGGGAATGATTATCGGTGTGCCGGCATTTGCAGTGATTTTCTATGTGCTCCGCAAAATCGTGAATTATATTTTAAAGAAGAGGCAGCTTCCACAGGACAGCGGTATTTATATTCAGGTGGAAAAGCTGGATGTAAAAAACCGTGCTTTAATTTGTTATCAGAAGGAAGATGAAAAAAGGAAAGTAGACAAAAAAGGAAAAAAAGGAATATCAGGTAAAATGCAGCATTTCCTTAAAAAACAAAAAAAGAAATAAAATCCAGCTAAGAATTTTGACATATATAGGGATAATATGTTAAACTAGGTCTAAGTATGTACAAAATAGGGAAGGTGTTCCCTTTCACATAATTCCGAGGTGAAATTAGTTGGATAAATACGAATACAAGTTAAAGCTGGAACAGCTGAAGAATCTTGTAGAAGAAAAAAATTATAAAACTGCAGCAGAGATTGCGGATTCTATCAACTGGCGCAAAGTTAAAAGTGCTGCGACTTTGTGTATGGTTGGTGAGATTTATGACAGATGCAAGCGTTATGAGGAAAGCCATGAGATACTTTTGATGGCATATGACCGTGCCGCAGTGGGCAGGAATATATTATACCGTTTGACGTTGGTTGCCTTAAAAATGGGGAATTTAGATGAGGCAAAAGATTATTTTGAGGAATTCTTAGAGGTTGCTCCTTACGACAACCAGAAATATATCCTCCGCTATCAGATGGAGAAGATGAGCGGCGCAGGCCTTGATCAGTTGATTGGCATTCTGGAAGAGTTCAAGGAACGTGAATACAGAGAGGAATGGGCGTTTGAGCTTGCCTATTTGTATCATCGCGCCGGGGACAGCGAACGGTGTGTGGAGGTCTGTGATGAGCTGATACTCTATATTGGTGATGGAAAATATGTAGAAAAGGCATTAGAATTAAAAATGCTTTACCAACCCCTTACGATGACGCAGGAGGAAAAATACCGGGAGTTTAAACAGCGTAAGGAAGACGTTGTGGAAGTCCGTCCTACGGATGCGTTGGAATCCGGCGAGGTGGTGCGTGAGACCATTCAGATACCTAAGATTACAGCAAATACGGGACGATTTAACACACAGAATCTTCAGGCTGAGATAGCAAAGAGCATGCAGCAGATACTGGATGCCAACACGAAGGAAACAGTGAACGATACCATGGATAATCTCAAGAAGATGGTGGAGGATATTCCCTATCTTCAGGTTACCCAGGAGGAAGCTGACCGTGTAGCTGAAGATGAACGTTATGGCCATATCGAGACAGATGAAGAAATTGACGATATGCTCAAGAATGATTTTGCGGAAATGATGGCGGAGGACTGGGATGGACAGTTCCGTCTTTCTGTCCAGGGAGGCGGAGTGAGAGAGCCGCAGGTCAATGGGCAGATTGGTATAGAGGAGGTGCTGGCAGACTGGGAGAAGACCAGGCTGGCGGCGGAGACGGCAATGGCGGCGGCACAGCAAAAAAGGCTGGAATCGGCGAAAACACGCGCCATGCAGGAAGCATGGGATTTGTTGGAGCGGCTTCATGATATTATTCCAAAGCTGGAAGCAGGAATCAGTCCCAAAGAGCTGCTTGAGGAACAGTATCTCCAGAATACCGCCATGGAGAATCCGGTAAGCGTGCAGGAAGTACAGATGCCGGAAGAAGTACAACTACCCGAAGAAGTGCAGATACCGGAAGAAGTGCACGCATCAGAAGATGCGCGGGTATCAGAGATGGTGCAGATACCACGGGAAATGCAAATGCCGGAAGACATACAGCTGCCAGAGGGCATACAGGCGCCAGAAGAAGTACAGATACCAGAAAATATACAGATGCCGGAGGGCATGCAGACGTCAGAAGAAATTCAGACGCCGGAGGGTATGCAGACGCCGGAAGAAGTTATGATACCGGAAGAAACACAGATACCGGAGGGCATACAGACGCCGGAAGAAGTTATGATACCGGAGGGCATACAGACGCCGGAAGAAACACAGATACCGGAGGGCATACAGACGCCGGAAGAAATACAGATACCGAAGGAAGTACAGACGCCGGAGGGCATACAGACGCCGGAAGAAGTGCAGACGCCGGAGGGCATACAGATATCGGAAGAAACGCAGATGCCGAAGGAAGTGCAGATGCCGGAGGGCATACAGTTACCAGAAGATGGGCAAAAGCAGGAGAATCCGCCAGACGCCGATTTAGCGTCCAGTTGGGAAGAAGCTGCAAAGATTTTGGGTGAGCCGATACCGGAAGAATATTTGCAAAAGCTGCGACAGGAAAAAGCGGCGCAAGAGGTATCTTCTACAGATAAGAAAGCTGTTTCTCTGCAGGAGGAAAGCGCAGCTTCCAAAGAAAAAGAAGAAGCTTCTGTAAAACAGGCAGAGAAGGAATCTTCCAAAGAGAAGGATGCGGGGCAGTATCTTCAGTCCGTATTTGAGGCGGCAAAAGCATCTAGGGAAGAAAAGGTGAGTGTTCCAAAGATTGAAATTGAGGAACCGGAAGAACATATCAATAAGTTGAGTCCAGAACAAAAGAAGATTTTTTCTTACTTTGTTCCAATCAGCGGTATGGAACAACAGCTCTGCCAGGTTTTGGAGGGGGCGCTTCACCGCAAAGGCAATGACCATACTTCATCAAGCGGCAATATCCTGATTGTTGGCGGCAGAGGAAGCGGTAAGACCGTATTAGCGACGGACCTTATCAAAGTAATCCAAAAGAGTGGTCTGCATTCCGGCAGCAAGGTAGGGAAGATTACCGGGGAAGCTCTGAATCAAAAGGATTTGAGTCTTCTTTTAAAGAAAGTGGCAGGTGGTTATCTGATTGTGGAAAAAGCGGGGG
>CAPQSW010000007.1:23138-101772 GCA_948688495.1 uncultured Lachnospiraceae bacterium
GGATATCTCAAAAGAAACCGCGACCAGGCTGTCATTGCTGATGGAACAGAATACAGACGGCTTATTGTTTATTCTGGAGGATACCGGAAGCGGTATGGAAAAGCTTTTGAAACGGGATATGAATTTTGCTAAGAAATTTACGGAAAGGATTAAGATACCCATATTTACGAGTGATGAGCTGGTAGAGTTTGCCAAGGCATACGCAGATGAACAGGAATGTGAAATTGATGATATGGGAATACTGGCGCTCTACAACAGGATCAGTAACATTCAGAAGTTAGATGAGGCAACGACCTTGACAGAGGTAAAGGAAATCGTAGATGAGGCAATTGCCAGGGCGGAGCGGGGACGTCTGAAGAAAATTTTTGGTGGGAAAAAGTTTAACCCGGATGGATATTTATATCTGAGGGAAAAGGATTTTGAAGATTAAAGAAACAGGAGTGAAGGTTATGGAACATTTTACAGAATTAGACATGTACTATTTGGGGCAGGGAACACATTATGATATTTATAAGAAATTAGGTGCACATCCCGACAAAAGAAGAGGAAAGACGGGGGTTTACTTCGCGGTATGGGCGCCCAATGCCGAGAAAGTATCTGTAATAGGAACGTTTAATGATTGGAAAGAAGATGCCAATGAGATGAAACGTTTAGAGCCAATGGGTATTTATGAAGTATTTGTGCCAGGAGCGGCTGAGGGTGATTTGTACAAATTTTATATCGAAACACCGGATGGCAAACAGCTTTACAAGGCAGACCCATATGCAAATTATGCCGAATTGCGCCCTGGAACAGCTTCAAGAATCACGGACATCAATAAAATTAAGTGGTCAGACGAGAAATGGATGGAGAAGCGCAGAGCGTGTAAGGATGTGCATGCCCAGCCTATGGCTATTTATGAGGTACATCCAGGTTCCTGGATGCGTCATCCGGGCAGGGACGACGAAGGTTTCTATACTTATCGTGAATTGGCACATAAACTGGCGGAGTATGTGAAGGAGATGGGCTATACCCATGTGGAAATGATGGGAATATCAGAATATCCTTTTGATGGTTCCTGGGGTTATCAGGTTACCGGGTATTATGCACCGACTTCGAGATATGGAACGCCGGAGGATTTTGCGTATTTTGTAAATTACATGCATAAAAATAATATCGGTGTTATCTTAGACTGGGTTCCGGCACATTTCCCAAGAGATGCCCACGGTTTGGCTGAATTTGACGGAAGCTGCCTGTTTGAATATGCTGACCCCAGAAAGGGTGAGCATCCAGACTGGGGTACGAAGATTTTTGATTATGGCAAAACGGAAGTTAAGAATTTTCTTATCGGCAGCGCATTGATGTGGATTGAACATTACCATATTGATGGCCTGCGGGTGGATGCGGTGGCATCTATGCTGTATCTGGATTACGGCAAGCAGGATGGAGAATGGGTTGCCAATGAATTTGGCGGAAATAAGAATCTGGAAGCGATAGAGTTCTTTAAGCACATCAATACCCTGATTCTTGGAAGGAATCCTGGAGCAGTTATGATTGCTGAGGAATCTACCGCATGGCCGCGGGTTACCGGAAGCGTGGAAGAAGAAGGGTTGAATTTCAGCTTTAAGTGGAATATGGGCTGGATGCATGATTTTTTGGATTACATGAAGCTAGATCCGTATTTTCGGAAAGATAACCATAACCGTATGACATTTGCCATGAGCTATAACAGCAGTGAGCATTATATACTGGTGCTGTCTCATGATGAAGTGGTACATCTGAAATGTTCTATGATCAATAAAATGCCTGGAGAGGGCAAGGATAAGTTTGCCAATCTGAAAGCCGGCTATGGGTTTATGATGGGGCATCCCGGCAAAAAGCTTTTGTTTATGGGACAGGAGTTTGGACAGCTTCGTGAGTGGAGTGAGGAGCGCGAGCTTGACTGGTTCCTGTTAGGGGAGCCGCAGCATCTGCAGCTACAGACATATTTTAAGGATTTATTGCACATCTACAGGAAGTATCCGGCAATGTACGAAGCAGATACCGACTGGGACAATTTTGAATGGATTAATGCGGATGACAATTTCCGCAGCGTATTTAGCTTTATACGCAAGAGTGCAAACGGCAAGAGAAATTTGCTTTTCATATGTAATTTTACACCAATGTCATGGGAGGATTACCGTGTTGGTGTGCCGTTGAAGAAGCCGTATAAGCTGATATTGAACAGTGATGACAAGAAGTATGGCGGAGATGGCGTACAACGTCCGCTGACATATAAGGCAGTGAAGCAGGAATGCGATAACCAGCCATACTCTTTTGCGTATCCGTTACCCCCTTATGGAGTGGCTGTATTCCAGTTTTGATGACAGCTTTACTGAAATATTTGTGGTTTGGGGTTTAAGTGTTATCAATATGTAAAAATCTCAACCCCCGCAGCATGCTGCGGGGGTTTGAAGTAGCATAACCAGAAATCCGGCATATAGTATAGAGATAGAAAAAATGGGAGAATGACTGTGGATTATAAACAAGATGTATTTTACAGACCCTCTCAGCAGAATATGTCAAAAATACCTTTTTACATGGCATATCCCATGCAGACTGTCTATATGGAAGAATTGGAATATGCCCGCGATTTAGAGAAATTAAAGGGGATGTACCCAAAAGAAGTCCGCTCCATTCAGGAAATGGTTGAGGATGAATGTGATAAAATGGAATACGAAGGAAGTCTGATGTTCGATGAATACCCGGACAGGGTAATGGTAAACCAAATTGTGAGGCGAATTTATGACGCTTCCGCAGCCAGCCAGCCGGACCTCCAGAAATATGAAATCGAACAGTGCGATATGGGGCAGTATGAGAGGGAACAATACGAGGAAGACGCGTTTGAACAACCGGATATGGGTGAGCTTGATATGGAGGCGGAAGAACTGCCTCTGGAAGGAAACTTGATGGCTCAGCGGGGACCGGGCTTTGGCCCAGGAGGTCCAGGCTTTGGTCCAGGGAGGCCGCCGGGACCGCCGCCAGGCCCAGGCTTTGGTCCAGGAAGACCGCCGGGACCGCCGCCAGGCCCAGGAAACAATGGCTTGCAGAACTTGATAGAAGTGCTGTTGTTTAATGAGATGTACCAGCGCCGATGCCGGCATAAGAGATGCCGCCGCTGGTGGTAATCGGACAGAAAAGGGATTGAAAGGTTTACAATGGAAGAATTAAGAGAACTATTATATAAATATCTGAGTGAAGATTTGGCACGGCTTACGATTAGTAATCCCAGAAACAAGACGGAGGCTGCAAAAATCAGCCTCCGCCCGCTGTTATTAAGAGGAAAGCTGGCATTTCAGGCAGCTATTAACAGGGAAAAAAAGGTATTTCACCAGAATTTTAACCGGCAAGAGGCCGTCACGCAAATTCTTGGATGGATGAAAGAATACCGTCAGCTTGAGATCTTTTCCGGGATAGGACAAGCAGTTGTGCTTGTCAGTAAGAAGGGAAAGATGAATATTAAGGAGAAAAAGGCAGCCTGTTGTGTAAAACAGCAGGATTTATCCCATAATAGAAAGAAAAAATATATTCTTGAACCGGATCGGAAGGTGGAATTTTTAATGGATTTGGGTGTGCAGACGAAAGAAGGGAAAATTGTCCATGCGAAATACGACAAATTCCGTCAAATTAACCGTTTTCTGGAATTTATCGAGGATATTCTGCCACAGCTCCCAAAGGACCGCGAAGTGACAATTCTTGATTTCGGTTGTGGAAAGTCTTACCTGACCTTTGCGATGTACCATTATCTGAGGGATTTGAAAGGGTATCAGGTACACATCATAGGGCTGGACTTAAAACGTGATGTAATTGAGGAATGCAGGGAACTTGCGCTAAAATATAATTATACAGGGCTGGATTTCTATGTAGGGGATATTGCCGGTTATCAGGGCGTAGAGCAGGTGGATATGGTCGTTTCGCTGCATGCCTGTGATACAGCCACGGATTATGCACTGGACAAGGCCATCCGTTGGAATGCAAAGGTGATTTTGTCTGTGCCATGCTGCCAGCATGAGCTGAATGGACAGATAGAAAATGAACTGTTAGGGCCGGTGTTTCAGTATGGGCTGATCAAAGAGCGTATGGCAGCGTTATTTACAGATGCCATACGTGCGCAGATTTTGGAGAGCAGGGGATACCAGGTGCAGATCTTAGAGTTTATTGATATGGAGCACACACCAAAAAACATTTTAATCCGTGCAGTAAAAAAGAGTGGGGAAAGAGAGGACAGCAATTACCGCAGGATTATGGAGTTTTTACATGTAGAGCCCACACTGGCAGTATTACAGGATAGAGGAAAGGATGATAAGCAGGATGCGTAAAGGCATAATTAAGCTCATAGTATTGATAGTGGTTTTTGGTTTAACGGTGGTGGTAATGGGAGAACGTGGCAGGCAGGGGGAGATGGATTTGACATCGGAGATGGCATCCGTGACACTGCCGGTTGTCTGCCTGCAGAGGGATGATATGAAAATCAACCAGCTTTACGGTTATCGTTCAGAGATGGATGCTACTGCAATGCGTGACACGATTACGCCTTTGCGGGAGGACTTGACACTTCCAGTGATTGTTAAATCTTATCAAAACCAGATTGAGAGCATTTCCTTTGAATTGAGGTCTATGGACATGCAGAGGCTTGTCGAGGATGGGGAGATTAGCAGTTTCACCCATGAAAACGGAGAAGTCCGCATCAACCTGCAGTTTGAAAATATTTTGGAACAGGGAACGGAATATATGCTGGAGCTTACGGTAAACAGTGATGGTAAGCCGGTATATTATTACACGAGAATCATCCAGGAGGAGGATTATTATGTGGATGAGACATTGGATCTTGTCATGAATTTCCACGAGCAGTCCTTCGATAAGGCACAGGCAGGCAATCTTGCACTTTATTTGGAGCCAAACAGCCAGGGGGATAATACAACATTACAGAAGGTAACGATCAATTCCAGTCTGGCGCAGGTGAGCTGGGGTGAGTTTACGGGAGAACGTTTGGAGCAGCCAGTACCTTCCATTAAAGAGCTTGGAAGCTCCTATAACACAGTGACGCTCAGATATATTATAACTGCGGCCGGCGATGGAGGGGAAGTTGAGTATTATACCGTAGAAGAATATTACCGGGTGCGTTACAATAGTACGATTGGACGTATGTCACTTCTAAATTATGAGCGGGATATGAATCAGATTTTCCGCAGTGATAATAGAACCGTAAACAAAAACAAATTGCTTTTGGGGATTCGGCCGAACGATGTAGAATATATGGCAAACGAAAAAGGAACCGTAATTGCCTTTGTCCAGGAGGGTGAGCTGTGGGGATATAATAGTGACAGCCGTGAGTTGTCTCAGATTTTCAGTTTCCGGAGTGCGGAGGGAGTTTCCGACAGGGAGAATAACGGACAGCATCAGATTAAAATTATGCGGATGGACGAGAGCGGCAGCATGGATTTTGTAGTGTTTGGCTATATGAATCGGGGAAGCCATGAGGGACAGGTCGGAATCAGCGTCTTTCACTATGACAGTGTGGGCAATACGGTGGAAGAGGTATTGTTCCTGCCTGCAGATTGTTCTTATGAAGTGTTGAAGGTAGACTGGGGTGAGGTATTTTACGTCAATGATAAGAATATGTTTTATCTTTTGGCAGACGGACAGTTATACCGAATTGATACCGAAAGCTGTGAGGCTGATCCGGTAATTCATAATATGGCACCTGGAAGTTATGTGGTATCGGAGGACAGCCGTTACATTGCCTGGCAGGATTCCGGGGACAGCAACCATGCAGAAGCGGTAAAAATTATGGATCTGGAAAATGAAGGTGTGCGCACAATAAAAGGGGGCGGCGAGTATCTAAGGCCTATTGGTTTTGTAGAAAGCGATTTTGTCTATGGAGCTGCAAAAGCTGGGGAAGTATTGGCAGATAGTGTTGGAAATACCAAATTTCTTATGTACAAGGTTGTGATTGTGGACAAAAATTCTAACGTGGTGAAGGAATACCAGAAGGATGGCTATTACGTATCGAATGCTTATGTGGATCAGGACACAATTTTTCTTGACCGGGAGATACGTACAGAAGCTGGATTTATGCCAGCGGATCAGGATACAATTAAGAATCAGCAGTTGGAATCTTCCCGTCTGATTACTGTGGGCACAATTGTAACAGAAAAAAAGCAGACGCAGGTAGAGCTTGTATTTGCTGGGGATGAGGCGGAGGAAGTTAAGAGTTTGCAGGTGAAGGCGCCGAAAGAGGTTGTCGTGGAGGAAAAGAGAACCGTGGAGTTGGAGGGAAACAGGAACAAGGATAATTACTATGTGTACAGCGGTGGGAGAATCCTGTTGTCTACGCCGTCAGTAACAGAAGCTATTTTTTCGGCGGATGAATATGCAGGGGTTGTCATTGATGCAGGGCAGAAATATATCTGGCGCAGGGGAAGGCAGGTAACCCAGCCTATGATAGGGCCTGGCAGCCTGGATATTCAGGATGTCAGTGAAAATTCCGTTGTCCGTTGTCTGACCTATCTCTTGCGTCAGGAGGAGAGTAGTATAGATGTGGAAGATTTGATTGCCAAGGGAGAGACGCCCAGGCAGATTTTGTCAGAGGCTCTGCCAGGCCGGAAAGTTGTGGACCTTTCAGATTGCAGCGTCAACCAGGTGTTGTATTATGTAAATCTTGGGCACCCTGTGCTCGCTATGGTAGGCAGTGAGGCCGTTTTGATTGTCGGATACGACGAGCATAATACGATACTGTATTATCCGGAGGAGAACACAGCCAGGAAACTGGGCTTACAGGACAGTGATACCTTCTTTCGCGGGGGTGGGAATGTATTTCTGGGGTATATTGAGTAAGTGTTGCGGAGGTAGCATTTGGAGTTTTAGGAGGTAGAGGTATGGCAAGGACAGTTGCGATTGGTATCCAGAGTTTTGACGACATTATCGAGAATAATTATTTTTATATTGACAAGACGAAGTTTATCCGGGAATGGTGGGACGGAGGGGACAGCGTGACCCTGATTACCCGTCCCCGGCGTTTTGGGAAGACTTTGAACATAAGTATGCTGGAATGTTTTTTCTCTATAAAATATGCCGGGAGGGGGAATTTGTTTGAAGGCCTGTCTATCTGGGAGGAGGAAAAATACCGTCAGCTGCAGGGTACGTATCCGGTCATAAATTTGTCATTTGCGAATGTAAAGGAGACAAATTATGATGACACCAGGAAAAAAATCTGCAGTATTCTTACAGAGCCGTTTATAGACAATGCTTTCCTGCTGGAAAGCAATATACTGGAAGAAAAGGATAAGGAGTTTTTCAGAACGGTTTCTATGGATATGGATAATTCAAGCGCTACGCTTTCCCTTCACTATCTGTCAAAGTATTTATACCTTTATTATGGGAAAAAGGTGATTATTCTTTTGGATGAATATGACACTCCGATGCAGGAGGCTTATATCAATGGGTTCTGGGAGGAAATGGTATCATTTACCAGAAGTCTGTTTAACTCAACGTTTAAAACGAATCCGTGGCTGGAACGTGCTGTTATGACCGGGATAACAAGGGTAAGTAAGGAATCTATATTTTCTGATTTAAATAATTTAGAGGTTGTGACCACAACATGTGATAAATATGAAACAACTTTTGGATTTACGGAGGATGAGGTATTTCATGCACTGGATGAGTTTGAAATGCCGGACAAAAAGGATGAGGTAAAAGAATGGTATGATGGTTTTATATTTGGTAAGGTAAGCGATATTTATAATCCCTGGTCAATTCTTAATTATCTTGATAAGAAAAAACTTGGTATTTATTGGGCAAACACAAGCTCAAACAGTCTTGTGGGGAAATTGATCCGAGAGGGAAGCCCGGATGTGAAAGTCGTGATGGAAGGGCTTCTTTTGGGGAACGCATTCCATACGGTGATAGATGAACAGATTGTATTCAATCAACTGGACTACCTGGACAGTGCGGTTTGGAGTCTGCTGCTTGCCAGTGGATACTTAAAGGCAGAGACATACCAGATGAATTTGGAAAATGATCAGGAGGAGTATGACCTTGTGCTGACGAACCGGGAAGTAAGGGTTATGTTTAAGCGCATGATAAACGGCTGGTTTGCCCGCTCAGCTTCGGATTATAATACTTTTATCAAGGCATTGCTGTTTGGGGATTTGGATGCAATGAATGAGTATATGAACCGGGTGACGTCTGACACGTTCAGTTATTTTGATACGGGAAAACGTCCTTCCGGCAGGGTAGAGCCGGAACGGTTTTATCACGGGTTTGTGCTGGGACTGATGGTTGATTTGGCAGACCGCTATACATTGACATCCAACCGGGAAAGCGGGTTCGGCAGATATGATATTATGTTAGAGCCCTGCAAGAAAGAGGATGATGCGTTTATTCTTGAGTTTAAGGTGTTTAACCCCAGGAGGGATAAAAATCTGGAAGATGCGGCCGTGGCGGCATTGCAGCAGATTGAGGATAAGAAATATGCATCTGTGCTGGAGGCAAAGGGGTTTGCATCGGATAAGATTAGAAAATATGGTTTTGCATTTGAGGGAAAAAATGTGTGGATTAGCGGATAGGGAAGGGGTGGTAGAGAATGAGAGTTTAGAAGGAGATGGAATTGGAGAGTTGAAATGCTTGGGATATATTTTAGTGGGACAGGAAACTCCAGGTATGCCCTGGAGATTTTTCTTGGCAAATATGATGAAACAACAAAAGCTTTTGCGATAGGGGATGAAAACATAGTTCATTACATAAAAGACAATGAAGATATTGGTCTCAGTTATTCTGTACAATTTAGTAATATTCCGAAGCTGTTAAAGGACTTTATAGACCAAAATCAGGATTTATGGAAAGATAAAAAAGTTTTTGTAATTGCAACTATGGGATTGTTTAGTGGAGATGGGGCAGGTATTTTGGCTCGACGGCTGCATAAGTATGGAGCTCAAATCACAGGTGGTTTATAATAAACCATTAACCACATAGAGACAAGTGATTTTAATGATTGGTTTTTCTTCTCTGCTTTTTTTTATTTTTTGAAGGTAGTTGAAAGAATTTCAATCAGTTCTTCCTGCCTGATTTATATTGTGCTATAATTTGTTACAGGTTTTTCTTTCCCTTATTTTTGCCCTTATGAGGGTTCGTAACATGAGGGAAAAGGATATAACACAAGGGAAAGCCTTCTCTTATGAGTGCAGCTTTAACATTCTCATGTTGTGTATTTGCTATTTCAAGAAAATCTAAAATACCAAGAATCTTCGAGTACGTCCAATATTAAGTTAGTATCAATTAGGACGGTCATATTTTTCTTTACGCGCCTCCTCTAATTCCTGTTCATAGTCGAAATCTGCTGGCAGTGTCCCGGAAAAAGATTGCAAAGTATGCAAGCCATCCATACTTTTGTTGAGTTTTTGATTCGTGGCCGTTTGGGGAATATGTGACAAATTTTTTTCGTTGGAAAATGGAACGGCTGAGATTTAAAATGGAATTTTATGCTGCCGGACGACTGCTTTTGTAAAAATTGTAAAAGCTGTTGTCATGTTTAATCCCATATCCTCAAATAAGATTTCAGCTTGTTTTTTTAAGTTTTCATCCATACGTATAGTAATGCTCGTTGTGGCCATAGTATCAACTCCTTTTGTATTTACATATTATTATAAAATGGTAATTATGTTAATACATAGTATGTACAAAAACAACGAGCTTCCAGGCAGAAAATGCAGAAACAAAATAAATCGTAAAGTTTTCCCCGACTATTACCGAAATACTTAGTAGTTGAAAATTACGATTAATGAGGCGTGGATATGAACATAAGAGTAGATAACAGCAGTATAGCGGAAGTAACCAGGACAAATACAAAGGTCGAAATCAAAGGCGATGTAAGCGTTTCTGTGGAGGAGACCACAACGCAGAAGGTTGAGAAGGATACTGGCGAAGTAAGGTCTATCCAACAGACGACTGTGGAAGTTCCTCATATTGCAGGGGAATCCCAGTTAGAAGAAATACGCCAGGAGGCGGAGAACATGGAAGCACAGCTCCTTCAGAAAAAGATGCAGATTGTGGCCAATACGGCGACGCCTTCTGACTGTGGAAAGATGGAAGAAGACGGATTTTCCCTCAATGACACAAAGATAGAGACCGTTGTAACTGAAATGGATAAGATTAAGATGGAACTCGCCAAAGCAGGCGTAGACATCAGCATATTTGGAGATACGCTAGACAGCCGGATGTTAGAGGAGATGACAGGCAGTGTTGCAGCGGCAAGGCAGGTGGAAGCTGCAATTGAAGAAGCAGGGCTGCCGGCTACGGAGGAAAATGTCGCGGATATACAGGAGACCTTAGAGCAGGCGGCAGACCTCACGACATGCAGTGACGAGGCAGTAAAATATATGTTGGATAATGAGCTTGAGCCTACGGTTGAGAACCTCTATAAAGCACAGCACAGCAGCGGGATAATGCCACAACAGGATATGGCGATTACGCTGGATGACAGCCTCACAGGGCAGGTCAGCCAGGTAATTATGCAGGCGGGCCGTTCTGTGGATGATACAACGCTCGCTGTCAGCCAGTGGATGTTAGAGAATCAGATTCCCCTGACGGCAGAGAACCTGAACTACGTCATGGATTTGAAGGATATGAAGCTTCCACCTGAGGTGGACCAGGTGATGGGTGCCGTTATCCAGGCAGTCACGGAAGGCGGACGGCCTGGGAATGCAGTCATTTTGGATGGTTACAGTAATATAGATCGTGCACAGCAGTCGGCACAGGTCATTGAGCAGGCAACAGATGCAGATGTATGGAATGTAGTACAGAGGGGAATGCCTGTCACAATAGAGAGCTTGGAGGCAGCTAGGAATTATAATGCGCAGCAAAGCGCGCAGTCAGGTGGACGGAATAATGATAAGGCGGCAGAGATTCCAGAATATGCCAAAGACGATCTGTCATTCCTTAAGGCGAAACGACAGCTTGAGGAGACGCGTCTTTTGATGACAGCACAGGCAAATTATGCATTGTTAAGGCAGGGGATTTCCATTGAGACGCAGCCGTTAGAGGAAATGGTACAAAAGCTGCGGGAACAGGAGAACGCGTATTATGCAAGCCTTTTAAGCCAGAACGGTATTGAAGCGACACAGGAAAATACCGATATATTCAGTGATACAATGACAAAAACCCAGGAGATGAAAGGTGTTCCGGCCTATATCCTGGGCAATGTTAAGACGACAGAGGACAGCATCCACACAATCCATGAGGCAGGTATGTCCAAACAGGCACAAATGGAGCGTGCCGGGGAGGCGTATGAGACGCTTCAGACCACGCCGCGGGCAGATTTGGGAGATTCTATACAGAAGGCATTCCGCAATGTGGATGACATTTTGGAGGACCTTGATCTGGAAATCTCAGAGGCAAACCGCCGGGCGGTGCGTATTTTGGCCTACAACGAGATGGCAGTCAACGAAGAATCCATTATGCAGATGAAAGCAGCGGATCAGAAGGTACAGAATCTGTTCCAGAATTTGTCACCCTCTGTTGTACTTGAGATGATTCGTGAAGGTGTAAATCCTCTGGAAATGAATGTCGAGGAATTGAATGCTAAGGCAGAAGACATTAAGAACCGCCTGGATGCAGGGGATGAAGATAAGTTTAGTAAATTTTTATGGAAATTGGAACAGCGACAGGAAATTACAGAACAGGAGCGCAGCAGCTACATAGGAATCTACCGGATGCTGAACCAGATTGACAAGACGGACGGCGCTGTGATTGGTGCATTGGTGCAGCAAGGTGCAGATTTATCAATGAAGAATCTGCTTACGGCAGTGCGGACGAACCGGAATCCGGGGATCAATGTATCGGTAGATGATAATTTTGGAGAGATAGAAAGTCTGAATACACAGGAACTGAGCATTTCCCAGCAGATAGAAGCAGCATATCAGACGGATTGTGCAAAAGAAGCATTAAGATATGCCAGCCCTGAGGGCATGCAGCAGGCAGAGGGCAATATAGAGAATATGACGCCGGAGGAATTGTTGTGGCAGCTTCGCGGATCATCTGCGGACACAGCCTTGGAGGAAACATATTACCAGCAGCAGTTGGAGGAATTTTCCCAGGCGAAACAGGCGGAGTCACAAATTCTTCAGATTTTGGCAGGACATGATATGCCGGTGACGGCTTATAATATACTCGCGGCAAACCAACTGTTAAATCCCCGGGGCGGAATAATAAAGACCTTATTTGGTAAGGAGAATAATCAAAAAGATGCTGGACTTGAACAGGTAAAAGAACAAATCATAGAGAAATTTACAGAGGCCCTTGGATCACCTGAGGAGCTTGCCAAAGCACAGGAGGAATTGGCAGATACCGCAGAAAATGTGATGAAGACTATGCAGGATTCTGAGGGCGTATCCAGTGTGGATTTGCGGGATATGCGGCTTTTGCATCAACAGATTGCACTTGGAACCCAGATGGCAAAGGATGAACATTACGCGATTCCGGTATTGGTTGCGGATGAACTTACAAACGTACAACTCAAGATCGTCCGTGGAAAGGAAGAACGCGGCAGGGTGGATGTACTTTTTGAAACGCCAAAGCTTGGGAAGGTAGCAGCAAGATTTCAGGTTCAGGAGGATTCTGTCAGGGGCTATATTGTCTCTGATTCCTATCGGACAATAGAGGAACTTAAAAACCAGACAGACAGCCATGGAGGGCAGCCGAATCCGGAAGGGGAAAGACCCCGTACAATGGACTTCATATACAGTGAAGACTTGGATTTGAACCGTTTTATCGGAGGACGTACGGGAAATATCCCGGATTTGGATACAGGGTCAGAGTCTTACCAGGTACAGACGAAGACGCTTTACGGTATTGCGAAAGGATTCTTAGAAGAAATGAAACAGATGGGACAGAAAATGTCTTAAAAGTTATGCTTATGGGCGGCGAAATCTGCCATGGGTATCGCAGGATTGACACTACAAAATCAAAAGAGAGGTATACAACATGAAAATCAATCACAATATGTCAGCAATGGTTGCCAACAAAAGGTTATTATGGACGGAAAAGAATTTGTCGAAATCTGTAGAACGTTTATCTACGGGTCTTAGGATTAACCGCGCATCGGATGATGCGGCGGGAATGGCGATTTCCAGCAAGATGAAAGCACAGATTAAGGGACTTGGCCAGGCTTCCAGAAATTCATCCGATGGAATTTCAGTTCTGGAAACAGCGGACGGTGCGCTGAACGAAGTTCATGCAATGCTTCAGAGAATGCGGGAGCTCTCTGTTCAGGCAGCAAATGGAACGAATACACCGGATGATTTAAAGGCGATTCAGTTAGAGATTGCCTCTTTACGTGAAGAAATTGACCGTGTTTCCAGAGACACAGAGTTCAATACGAAGAATTTGCTGGACGGATCGCTGGATCAGCGTGTATATCCAGATAACCGTGGCGTTAAACGGATTGACATTTCTGACGCCGTGATACCGGATATTTATTCCGTGAATGTTACAGCAGATGCTGAGCATGCGGTAATAGAAGGCGGCCAGCCATTGTCAGCGACGGATGTTGTTCCGGCAGGCGCAACGGGAAAAGTCGTCATCAATGGATCAGAGGTAGAGATTAGAGAGGGAGAAACGTTTGAAGAAGTCTATGAGAAGCTGCGTGATGCGGCAGAGCTGGGAGAGGTAAATCTGCTTATCGTTGAGGATTTGACAGATAAGTCAGGATTGCCGGAGAATGAATTTTATGTTCCCGGTAATGTGGCAGATGGCGGAAATCTTGTATTTGTTTCCGCAGAGTATGGGAATAATACTGAGATGAATGTAAAATGTAACAATGCTGATTTGGCAGCATTTCTTGGAATCAGCGTTGACAGGACAGAAGTCGGCAAGGATGTTGAAATTGCAATAGATGCTGCGGATGAGGGATTCAGTACCCAGGCAACAATTCTTACGGATGGCAACTTTGTAACAATTACGGACCGGAATGGTTTCGAGATGAAATTTGAGGTAGAGCCTGGGACTGCCGGAACAGTAAATATAGAAGTAGCTAACTTGGGTCCGATGACTCTTCAGATTGGTGCGAATGAGAACCAGACCATGGATGTGCGGATTCGCGAGGTTTCGTCTCAGACGTTGTATATTGATAAAGTAAATGTATGTACAGTTACAGGCGCGGACCGTGCGATAACAAGTTTTGACGGGGCAATTGCCAAAGTCAGCGAGGTGCGTTCCAGCATAGGCGCTTACCAGAACCGTTTGGACTATACAGTGGCAAGTCTGGATGGGACAGAGGAGAATATGACGCAGGCTTTATCCAGAATTGAAGATGTGGATATGGCAGAGGAAATGACAGAGTACACGAAAGACAATATCTTAACCCAGGCAGCAACTTCTGTGCTTGCCCAGGCGAATGACCTTCCACAGCAGGTACTGCAGCTTCTGCAGTAATTGACGGAGGTGCATCATGACGCAGGAAAAAAAGCAGGAATTTACCCGCAGGCTGAGCTGCTGTAACCGTGGGGAAATGGTTGTAATTATGTATGACATACTTTTTGCATATCTCGATGATGGAATCCAGGCAAAGGAGATCGGGGATTACAGTGAATTTAAGGCGGCTGTAACCCGTGCCCAGCAGGTAATACGCAGGTTGATGGATGACCTGGATTTCAATTATGAGATTGCAAACAGCCTGTATGCGGAGTATCAATTTGTGAACCAGCAGCTCTCCATGGCGATATACAAAAATACATCCCAGAATCTTTTGGATACCAAGAGGGTTCTTGGAAATCTTTATGATGCTTTTGTGGAGGCGTCACGTCAGGATACATCAGAACCGTTGATGGAAAATTCGCAGCAGGTGGTAGCGGGCATGACCTATCAAAAGGGCAGTCTGACAGAAACCTTTCAGGATTCCGATATTTCCAGAGGATTTCTGGCATAAGAGCTCTCATTATTTTGATATTTCCAGAGGATTTCTGGCATAAGAGGTCTCATTGAACTGTTTTGCTTTTGTCAGGAGGAATTTATAACGCATCTGCATGGCGTTTACCTGGTAAATGCAGCAGTCGATGAGATCCGGTTCCATAGCATTTTCAAAATTGTCGTAGGCAAGAGCCAGATCATATCTGGCTTTTTCTAAGTCATCTAAAAGTAAAGAGTAAGCAGTTATCTTAGAATTTTCTTTTTTTGCAATCTGAAACATACGCATTCCTTCCCCTTTTCGGTATACTGTTTGGAACAGTAACTTTATATTTAAAGTATAAGCAGCAACTTCCAATTCTATACAAAAAAGTCATAAATTTCTCCAAAAAGTATATATATGTCATAAGAGATTTTCAGAGAGGGACAGGTATGGAAAATTATTATGGAATTGCAGCGATTGCGGGTATCTGTGTAGTAGTATTGCTTATGGGAACTATGAAGCAAAAGACAGCGGGAATATCTAAATTTATTCTGCGCAGTATTGCTGGGACAGCGGGAATCTGCATCGTAAATGCTATCTTGGAAAGTCTGGGGATTTCCGTGGCGGCAGGAATTAACCCGGTGAATGTTTTGACAATTGGAATGCTTGGTATTGGGGGCTTTGGGCTGGTTTATGGCATTTTATTGTATCGATTCTTGTAAGTTATTTACAAAAATTAAAAATTTTTCAAATCATACTTTACAAGCAAAAGAACATGTTCTATAATCCAAAACATCACTGATTCGCGAACAGGAGAGTTATCTGAAAGAGGTGATAAATTGGGGAGGTGAAAATGCTGTCCTGCCTCACACTGTTAAGTATTGCGGCGGCAGCAGACATACAGAGCTTACGGATTAGTAACCGGCTGATTGTAAGCGGTTTATTTCTCGGATGTTCCTTCCAGGTTCTGGAGTTGGGAATGAAGGGGATTGGCGTTTTTCTTATAAACGTGTCTATACCGGTTATCTTATTTTATCTATTGTTTCTGATACGTGCCCTGGGGGCAGGCGACATCAAACTTTTTTCTATGATTGGCGGTATTTGGGATTTACGGATGCTTTGTATTACGATAGCAGTATCTTTCCTGGTGGCCGCAGTAATGTCGTTTTGTAAGATTCTTTATTATCGAAATTTCATTTTACGTCTACGGATATTCAGGGAATATATAGAGCATGTGCTGTCATGCCGCAGGCTTGTGCAATATCCGCAGGAATCTCAGGGAAATCAACACATCATTCATTTTTCAATCGCAATTTTAATTGGCTGTGCAATCGCTATGGAGGTGGCTTATTGAGAAAAATTTTAATTGCTGTCTGTGACGGGGACGGCTCATATGGGGAAAAGCTGGGGGAATGGATTTCCTTACAGAAGGGTGATAAGATGCAATGCGTATCCTTTTCTTCACCAGAATGCTTTTTAGAACATTTAAGCAGGCAGAGACAGGATATTGTATTGCTGGGCCAGGGTTTTTTAAGTGACGCGCGAATATGCAAAGAGATTTCACGCGTAAAGGAGGAAAAGGAGGGGCAGATGCACGGGACGGACAGTGTCTTATGGATACGTCTGCGAGGCATGGAAGACAGGGAGCGGCTTAACGACGTTATCAGGGGTATTCCCTCTGTGGACAAATACCAGCCGGCATCCCGGATTCTAAGGGAAGTGTTCTCTGTTTACCAGGATCAGGGGAAGGAGATGCCAGAGCAAATGGAAGGCAAAAAAGAGGTGATTGGCGTTTATTCACCAGGGCATAGCATATGGCAGACCCCTTTTTCACTGACCTTTGCACAGACGCTGGTGCAAAAAGAAAAGGTACTTTATGTCAATTTAAAAGAGTGCGCGGGGTTTAAAGGGTGGTTTCAACAGAAATATGAGAAGGATCTTCTTGATGTTATGTATCTGTGCCTGGATGGCGGAGGAAATGTATCAAACTGTATCAGCAGCGCACTATATACGATAGAGGGGATTGATTATATTCCCCCGGCAGAAGATGGTGGATGCCTAGGAGAAGTTTCGGCGCAGGATTATCTGAAGTTTGTAGAACTTTTACGGGAAAGAAGCGGTTATGAAGTAATCGTGCTGGACTTTGGGATGATGGTCCCCGGATTTTTTCGGCTGCTGGGAATGTGTAGCAAGGTCTATATTGTCACAGAGCCTGGAGAGCTGCAGGCTGCACCGTTGCAGCAGTTTCAGCAGATGGCGTCGAGACAGGGGGAGGAGGAGTTGCAAAAAAAGCTGATCTATCTGACACTTCCTGTTGTGACTGCGGGAAGCTGCCGGGGGACTGGAAAGATGCAGCAATGGCTCTGGGGGGCAATGGGAGATTTCAGCCGGAGGCTGGCGGGGGTACAGGGTGGAACAGATTAGGAAAAATGTAATCGCGCAGCTTGATATGACAAGGGAACATGAGGAGGAAGAACTTCTTGCCGTCATTGATGAAGAAATCTGCCGGGAGGCAAAGGAACGGGTGATTCCTTTGAGCTGGAGGCGCGAGTTGCGGATGCAGGTGTTTCATTCCCTAAGGAAGCTGGATGTGCTGCAGGAGCTTTTAAGTGAAGATGATGTTACAGAAATTATGGTGAATGATGCACAACATATTTTTTACGAGAAAGAAGGAGAAATCCATGCATGGGACAAGTCGTTTTCTTCCAGGGAAAAGCTGGAAGACATTATCCAACAGATGGTAGGAAGCCATAACCGGGTAATTAACGAGGCAGAACCCATTGCAGATACCAGGCTTTCGGACGGCTCCAGGGTAAATGTGGTATTGCCTCCAGTGGCGCTGGAGGGACCGGTAGTCTCCATCCGTAAGTTTCCCAAACATCCCATTCTGATGGAGCAGATGATTGGGAAGGAAAGCATCAGTATAGAATGTGCGAGGTTTTTGCAAACGCTGGTAAGGGCAGGATACAATATCTTTATTTCCGGGGGAACCGGTTCTGGGAAAACAACATTTCTTAATGCATTGTCAGAATTTATCCCGAAAACAGAACGAGTGATTACAATAGAGGATTCCGCAGAATTGCAGATTCAGGGCATCCGCAATCTGGTGCGGATGGAAACACGCAGTGTCCGGTCAGATGGGAAATTATCCATCAGTATACGTGATTTAATCCGTACAGCGCTTCGTATGAGACCAGACAGGATAATCGTAGGGGAAATCCGGGGGGCAGAGTGTCTGGACATGTTGCAGGCAATGAATACAGGCCATGACGGCTCGTTGAGCACCGGGCATGCTAATAGCTGTCAGGATATGATAAGCCGCATGGAGACAATGGTTCTCATGGGAATGGAACTCCCCCTGCAGGCAATCCGTGCACAGATTGCGGCGGGCGTGGATATCCTGGTGCATCTGGGGAGGCTCAGGGACCGCAGCCGGAGACTTCTTGCCATTATGGAGATTGACAGGATAGAAGAGGGTGAAATCCGTCTGAATCCTTTATATGAGTTTGTGGAGATGGGGGAGGTGGATGGCAGGATCAGTGGGAGCTGGATAAAAACGGGTGAATTGATTCACAGAGGAAAATTGTACGCAGCGGGAATGGAGGTGGAGGATGTCAGGCAATGAAAAAACAAGGAGCAATGGATTATCGAACGTATACGCTTAACGCGAAGGAAAATCTGCTTTGGGTTTTGTCGGCTTCTGCGGCTACTGGGCTGGTCTCGTGGCTGTTTTACCAAAGCTTATATGCAATGGCAGGACAAGTGCCGCTATTGTTTCTGACACGGAGGTTTCTTTGCAGGTATCGGCTTGGAAAGCGGAGACAGGAAATGTTATATCAGTTTGGAGAAATGCTGCAGATGATGTACGCTTCCTTAAAAGCGGGATGTTCCGTAGAAAATGCTTTTATACAGGCTTTAAAAGAGTATGCAAATCTGTATGGAGAAAAGGATATTATGGCGTTGGAGTTTTGTAATATCAGTCATCGTATGATGCTGAACGAGCCTTTAGAGCAATTGATGGAGGATTTTGCGCAACGCAGCGGAGTAGAAGAAATTGTCAGCTTTTCTCAGGTATTTGCTTTTGCAAAGAGAAGCGGAGGGGATATGAGGGAAATTTTCCAGGGCACTGTAAAAAAAATCCGCCAAAAAGCAGAGGTAGAACGGGAGATTGCCACGGTGATAACGGCAAAGAAAACAGAACAACGTATCATGGATTTGGTGCCCTTTGGAATCCTATTTTATGTGGGGATGACGTCGCCGGAATTTCTGGCGCCGCTGTACCATAATCCTCTAGGGGTAATGGCCATGACAATCTGTCTGTTTGTGTATGCTGGCGCATTTTTCCTTGCAGAGAAGATTTTAGACATTCAGATTTGAGGAGCAAGGCAAATGCGAAGCATTTATGGAATGCCTTGCGACGAATTGGCAGGTGTCGCAAAGCGGCGCGTGCCGTTACCGCAAAAAAAGGAGGAAGGCAAATGCGAAGCATTTATGGAAATCGGGTAGTGTTAATTCTTTTTGTGGGCTTTCTACTGGCTGTAGGAATCGGGTGGCTGGATAAAAGGGAGGAAATAAAGACGAAGGTTGCCAGAGGCGAGCCAGGGCGGGGGGTTCAGGAAAAGGAATTTTTTGTGGATATAAAGGGGGAAATGGAGAATTATCCGCTGAAGCTGGAGATTGGGGAGCAAAAGCTTACCAGGGAGCAGAGAGAGGAATATCTGGACAGGGCGAAAAGGGAACTGGATCTGTTGATTCTTGGAGAAAATTCCTCCAAAGATGAGATTACACAAGCGTTATATCTGCCAGAATATCTGCAGAATGGAGTGGTGGAGGCTTCCTACCGGTTCTCTGATTACGATATTTTCCATTTAGATGGAACGCTCAGGCAGGAGCCAAAGGAAGCGGTTGTTGTGGAGGTTACCGCAGAACTTATCTGCCAGGAAGAAGTCTGCCTCTATCAGTTTTCGGTACAGGCAGTACCGCCGGAAAAATCTTCGCAGCAACAGATAGCCGAAAAATTAAAAGCGCTGATATCCACTCAGAACCAGGAGGAAGGCAAGGATTATGTAAATCTGCCGGAAGAAGTGGATGGTCAGACGGTTGTCTGGCGGCAAAAAATGGGAAACCGGGGTCTGATAGTAGCTTTTATGAGCGTTGCAGTGGCAGCAGGTCTCATTTTCCATGAGAAGGAGGTGAGTAAGCGTAAGAAGCGGGAACGAGACAGCCAGATGATGCTCGATTATGCCGGGATTGTAGGAAAGTTTTCGCTGTTGATTGGGGCGGGGATGAATATTCCTCTTGCCTGGGAAAAAATTGCGTTGGCCTATCAGGAAAAGAGGGAAGGAAAAGAGGTTGAGAAACGATATGCCTATGAGGAAATGCTCTATACCTTGCATGAGATTCGTGATGGCATGGGAGAATTAAAGGCTTATGAGAATTTTGGGAACCGGTGCGGGCTTGGTGCATACCGCAGGTTATCTGCCATGATAGTACAAAATGTCCGTAAAGGAACGCAAGGAATGCAAAGGCTGTTGGAGCAGGAGGAATGGGAGGCTTATGAACAGCGCAAGGCACACGCAAGGCAGGCGGGTGAGGAGGCTGGTACAAAACTGCTACTTCCTATGGGGATTATGCTGGTGATTGTGCTGGCAATTCTGGTCATACCTGCCGGAATGACACTGAATTTATAGAATCATAATTTTAAGTGGCAGCCACGGACTGCCAGGAAAGGAGAATCATATATGATGCAGGAATTTAAAAGTTTTTTGAGAGAAGAAGATGGAATGGGTGTTGTGGAGGTTATTCTAATTATCGTAATCCTTATCAGTCTGGCATTGTTATTCAAGGAGCAGATTACAAGTCTGGTAGACAAGATTCTGAAAAAGATAACGTCACAGGCAGGCAAAGTTTATAAATAACGGGGAAAAGGATGAAAGAGAGGAAAAGCTGCCATATTTGCGGTAAGCAGAAAGGAAGTATCACGCTGTTTCTTGCTCTTATCCTGGCGCTGGTATTTTCGTTAATTTTTTCTCTGTTAGAAGCGGCCAGGGTTCAGGCGCTTGATAAGATTGCCGCAAGAAAACTTTTGCTGGGTCTGGAATCTGCGTTTGGAGAATATCAGCCGGATTTATGGGAGGAATATGGCCTGTTGTTCCTAGATGGAGGCGATAACTCCGGGAAGCTGGATTTGCGCCTGCTGGAAGGACACATGCTGGAGGAAGACGCCTTGGAACAGAAGGAAAGCGGATTCTTTCAGATGGCATTGCGCAATATGGAGATAACAGGATATACTCTGGCGACGGATGATGGAGGGATTGCTTTCAAAGGACAGGTATGTGCCGCTATTCAGGCGCAGATTACAGAAGGAGCTATGGAACTGTTGCGCGGGAAAGCGCAAAGGGGAGAGGAAATTGCGCAGGAGAGCAAAGAATTGGAGAGACAATGGGACTCTGCAAAAAATGCAATGGCAGAGGCAGAGAAGATAGAAAAAGATAAGTCTTCGTCCGAAGCATCTGGCACGGCAGACCAGGGAAAAACGGCCAAAGGGGATCTGAAAGTTTCAGATGGGAACCTCCCGGAAAATCCGGTAGAATCCGTAGAACAGTTAAAGCGCTCCCTAACGCTTGACCTGGTGACAGAAAATCCCACAGAAATTTCTAAAAAGGCAATCGTACTTTCGGATACACTGGAAAAGCGGCCAAAGGAACAGGGAAACCTAAAAGTGTCCGGGGGCGGCGTGCTGGACAAATTGTTGCTGTTACAGTATCTGGATTTGTTTTTTTCCTGTGGAAGCGGTTCTGGGAAAAGAGGAAGTGAGGAGCATGCGCTTGAGTACGAGCTTGAGTATTGTATAGCGGGAAAAGAGTCGGATTACAGCAATCTGGAAAAGACGGTAAAAGAGCTGCTTCTCATTCGCGAAGCAGGAAACTTTGCAACCATTATGCAGGATGGGAAAAAACAGGCGCTTGCGCTTGAAATAGCGACGGCAGCAGTAGGGTTTACGGGGCTTGCGCCTCTTATAAAGGCTGTGCAGGTTGGAATCCTGTTGGCGTGGTGCTATATTGAGAGTATTTTGGATGTGCGATGCCTGCTGGCCGGTGGACGTGTCGCATTGGTAAAGGCTGTTTCGGATTGGAAAAGCGACGTATCTCTGGGAAAGGAGGTATTGTCAGAGAAAAAAGAAAGAACAGGAAGCAAAGAGGATGGGCTGGATTATCGGGAATATCTGCAGATTTTATTATTGCTGGTCCCCGAACAGGTATTGGTGTACCGGGCAATGGATGTTGTAGAAAACAATATGCGTTGTAAGGATGCTTCTTTTCGGATGGACTGCCAAATTCATGGTGTTCAGGCAGAGGGAGTTTATGCGGCGAATCCATTGTTTGCCTCGTTTGTTACAGCCGTAAGGACAAAGGACAGGGCGTATCATTTTCGTGAACATTGTTCCTTTGCGTATTTGGATTAAATGGTGGTTTTAGAAGAAGGGTGTGGAAAAGTGTCTCAGAAAATAGGAAAGGAAAAGAAAAAAATCTCTCTCAGGCAAACAATTTATACAGAAAAAAATATCAAAGGGCATTTGCCCCGGGAGGCATTTTTCCATGCCCTTCTGCCGAAAGGAGCGATGACGTTAGAGGCGGCATTGGTTTTACCGTTGTTTTTGTTTGCGGTGTCTGTTTTTTTGTCGTTGTTTTTGATGATGCAGGCACAGTATATTGTGGGAAATGCGCTGGAGCGGGCAGTTGCGGATACGGCCCTGCTAAGGGAACGCACGCCCAAGGAGGTAGAAACACTTACCAAAGCAGCATTCTATAAGGAACTGGCGGCACAGAACTGCCCGCTTACTTTGATACAGGGAGGCGTTGTTGGATTTTCTTGGAAAAATACGAAGGTGGATGGTATTTTCATTGATATAATGGTGTCTTACCGCATAAAATTTCCGGTAAATCTTTTTGGAATGCGCACCATGCAGGCAGCGGATAGCTGCCGGATGCACCGGTGGGTAGGAAGGCAGGAGGGCAGGGGAGGGGATGAGGGAGAGGAATGGGTATATGTAACACCGACCCAGAGTGTTTACCACAAAAGCCGTAACTGTTCACATTTGAAGCTTTCCATAAAGGTCATCAAAGCATCAGGACTTAAAAAAGCCGAGACTTTATATGTCCCCTGTGGACACTGTACCAAAGGACAGGTAATGGGTGAAACGGTTTATGTGACAGATGATGGGGACTGTTATCATTACCGCATAGATTGCAGCGGACTGAAGCGAACCATATATATGATAAAGAGAACCCAGGCGGGAGGGAAGAGACCCTGTTCGCGATGTGGCGGGGAATAATACGATCAAACAAAAAATACAGGGCAGTAAGCCCCAGGGGAGGAATTTGATATGCAGAAAGTAATGGTATTGGGACTTTTGGGATTATGCAGCTTGGAGGATATAAAACGAAAACGTCTGACCATAATTTATATACTGATGTTTGGGGTTGGCGGGGTAATTTTGCATCTGTTAACTCCGGTATGTTCTATTTACAGCATTTTGTGTGGAATGCTTTTAGGAATCGGCATGATGCTGCTTAGTTATGTTACGGGTGGAAGTGTAGGAATGGGAGACGGCATTTTGTTAGTGGTGACGGGAGTGTATCTGGGAGGAAACAAAAATCTGGAACTGTTTCTAATGGGGATTTTCCTGTCGGGGTTGTGGTCGCTGTGGCTTTTGGTGTTAAAAAGGAGGAAACGAAAAGAAGAGATTGCGTTTGTACCGTTTTTGTTGTTGTCATATGCGATTATGTTATTTCAGGGTGTGTGGATATGAATATAAAAATAATAAAAATATTCCGCCAGAAGGGCGTACAGGGAAGCCTTACCGTAGAGGCAGCGATTATTGTGCCGATTGTGCTGTTTTGTGTTCTTTGGATGGTACAGGGTGGAATTGCGCTCTATGTGGATACTGTGGAAGTTGTGCAGCAGCAGGAAATGTGGAAAGACTTTCATCCTGCCTTACAGTTTCGCAAGCTGGAGCTGTTGGAAAAAATGATTGATATGGGAAAGTAGAAGTTTGTGGAGGAAATAACATGGAGGTAACATATAAGAAAAATTTGAACAGAAGCTACATGTGTATCGGGGAACAGGGGCGGCCAATAGAAGAATATGAATTATATATACTAGAAAAGCATCAGATTCCGGGGGTTTTGCAGATGCAGACTGCCTGTTCGGAGGGAAAGCGCAGATATTTGTATGATATTAGTGGAAAACAGCAGATAGACGACTACTTTTCTGGAAGGAAAATTAGTTATGAGGAACTCCAGGGATTTTTGCTTTCGGTTCTGGAACTGTGTGTCAGTTTGTCAGAATACCTTCTTCGGGAGGAAGGAATCTGTCTGGAAATGGAGTTTATCTATGTAAGCCTGGAGGATGGCAGTATGCAGTTTACATATCTGCCATTTTATGAGAAGAATCTGCAGGAAGCCTTTGAATTGTGTATGGAGCAGCTTTTGCGCAAGATAGACCACCAGGATAAAGCGGCGGTGGAGTTGGGATACTACGTTTACCAGCTTTGCAGCAAAGGAAATGCAAATATTGAAACACTGTTAAAGGGCGCATTGGGAAAGTCTTTGAAGCAGCCTATAGGAGAGCTGGAAAAGGCACATGGAAACAGCACATGTGAAAAGGAAAAAACGCCGGGGAGCGTCCAAACATCAGAAGAAAAGGAAAAGTTGGAAGACAAAAATGCTTTGGAAAGCAAAGATAAAAAAATTTTCTGGAGGATGACAGGGACATGGAGAGATGAATTGGAAAAGAAAAAATACCAGATATTAGAAATGGCCAAAAAATATGCGCCGGGTTTTTACAAAATAAAGGAATCACAGGAGCAGGCAGGAAAAATGCCCCTAGAAGATATGGAGGTTCCGGTGCATCCGACAGAGATTCTCGGGGTGTGTAATAAGCATCCGGTAGGAAAGCTGGTATATCAGGGAGTGCATCAGTGTGAGGACATCCTCGTGGAAGGGGAAATCTTTCTTCTTGGAAAAAACCGTGAACAGGTAGACGGCGTTATTCTGGCGGAGGGAGTAAGCAGGCTTCATGCCCGGATTAGCCGGCAGGAGGATAAATATTATATTGAAGACTTAAATTCGACGAATGGAACATACTTAAACGATAGTGCATTAGAATACCGTGAGCCCCGGGAAATCAAGAAAAATGACAGGATTTGTTTCGGTACGGAGGAATATTTGTTTCTATAAAAGCTGTTGTGAAAACTGTGCCTGGAAAGTTTGATGGCAGAACTATGTCCTTCGGAGGCTTTTCCTGAGGCACGGTTGTTGACTTTATCCTCAAAAATTTATATACTAGAGATATTCAAATATTTTGGAGGCTTTTGATATGAAGGTAAATATTTATTATGGAGGGCGGGGACTTTTAGATGACCCTACTCTGTATGTGGTTAATAAAATGCAGGAAGTATTAACAGAGCTAAGGGTGGAAGTACAGCGATATAATATTTATGAGGACAAGAACAGCATTTCAACCCTGCCCCAGACAATCAAAGATGCAGATGGCATTATTCTGGCAACAACGGTGGAATGGCTGGGCATTGGCGGATATATGCAGCAGTTTCTGGATGCCTGCTGGCTGTATGGAGATAAGGAAAAGATAGCAAAAACATATATGCAGCCGATTGTTATGTCGACGACTTACGGGGAGCGTGAAGGTGAGGTTACACTTGCCAATGCATGGGAGTTTTTGGGCGGTCTTCCCTGTAGTGGCTTGTGCGGTTATGTAGAAGATTTGGTTTCATTTGAGATGAATCATGATTTTACTGTTATTATTGAGAAGAAGGCGGAGAATCTTTACCGAACCATTTCACAGAGACAAAAAAGCCTGCCCAACAGTAACCAGGCAATCCGCCAGACAGTTCTTCGTACACAGCAGTTGGAGCTGACGCCTCAGGAGAGCGAGCAGCTTTCAAAATATGTTGCGGATGATGTCTATGTCAAGAAGCAGAAAGAGGACATTGAGGAATTGAGCAGTATGTTTAAGGACATGCTCGGACAGAGCGGCGAGGATGAGGAAATGGCATATCTGATGGAGTTGGAGGCCCATTTCGTCCCGCAGAGGGAGTTTTCTGCCAATTATCTATTTATGATTGAGGGAAAGAAGAAACCACTGTCCGTCGAGGTAAAGGATGACGAGGTTAAAGTTTATTATGGCCAGAGTGAGAAGGTCGATGTGTACACGAAGCTCACAACGGCTGTGATGGACAATATTGTCAAGGGAAGGATGACCTTCCAGAGAGCCTTTATGACGGGTGAGATGACGGCAAAAGGCAACTTTAAGACTTTGAAAATGCTGGATCAGGCGTTTATTTTCAATTGAAATTAGTATAGGTGCAGAATGGAGGAAGATATGAAAGATTCAAATTGTATTTTTTGTAAAATTTCCGGGGGAGAGATTCCCTCTAAGACAATCTATGAGGATGAAGAATTTCGTGTGATACTTGACATTAGTCCGGCTACAAGAGGACATGCGCTGATTATTCCCAAAGAGCATTATGCCAATATTTATGAGATGCCCGAGGAGACGGCAGCACACGTGATGATTCTTGCCAAGAAGCTGGCAGCACATATGGCGGAGGTATTGCAGTGTGATGGCATGAACATTATGCAGAACAATGGGGAAGCCGCAGGACAGACAGTGTTCCACTTCCATATGCATCTTATCCCCAGATATGAGCAGGATGGAAATGCGGACAAGCTGTGCTGGAATCATCTGGAGCTGTCCCAGGAAGAAATGGAAGAGATCCATCAGAAATTAAAAAAATAGAACGGTATATTATCAAAAAGGCATGTTTCTTTCTAACGAGGATATTCCATCTGTTTAAGAGGAATCCTTTGTGGAGAGAAACATGCCTTTTATGCACAGGAGCGCATGAAGCAGTTTACTGCTTATGTGGTACGCACCCCGCGAGCAGCTTCTTCTATAAGCTGTACTACGGTCTCCACAGAGTTGAGCTGTTCGCTCTTTGCCATGGCATCTACATACTGGCTGCGGTCTGCAAATAGCTTGTGGATAGTGTCTAATAAAATGACATCATTCAGCTGTTCTTCTTCAATAACTATGCTGTAGCCCTGGCGTTCAAAGGAGCGCGCGTTTAAAATCTGGTCTCCCCGGCTGGCATTGGCAGAGAGGGGAATCAGGATATTAGGTTTGCGCAGGGCGAGAAGTTCACAGATGGCATTGGCTCCGGCGCGGGAAATTACAATATCTGCAGCAGCGAACAAATCACTTAATTCTTTATTTGCATATTCGAGCTGGGTATAGCCAGCGGTGTTGTCCAGGGAGTGGTCCAGATTTCCTTTTCCGCACAGGTGAAGTACCTGATAACTTTTTAGCAGTTCTGGCAGAAGGCTGCGTACTACTTCGTTGATAAATTGGGAGCCGCTGCTTCCGCCGATGATCATAATTACAGGCTTGTTGGCGGCAAACCGGCAGTATGACAGACCCTGCAGGCGGTTTCCTGAGAGCAGTTCCTTGCGGATGGGAGAGCCGGTAAGGACAGCTTTTTCCGCTGGGAGATATTTTAAGGTTTCCGGGAAGTTACAGCAGACCTTGCAGGCGTTTGGAATCGCAAGCTTGTTCGCAAGCCCGGGGGTAATGTCTGACTCATGGATAATGGCCGGAATTTTGCGGTGTTTTGCTGCCATGACCACAGGAACAGAGACAAAGCCGCCTTTTGAAAAGACGACGTTTGGGTTAAGCCTTTTTAATAAGCCGCGGGCCTGGCGGTAGCCTTTTAACACCTTAAAGGGATCGGAAAAATTTTTCCAGTCAAAATACCGGCGCAGCTTGCCGGAGGAAATTCCATAATAGGGAATCTGGTATTGTTCAATTAGTTTGCGTTCAATTCCGTCATAAGAACCAATGTAGTGTATGTCATAACCAAGCTCCTTCAATCTGGGAAGCAGGGCGATATTTGGGGTGACGTGGCCAGCTGTGCCGCCGCCTGTTAAGACAATTCGTTTCATACATTTCTCCATTTCTGCCAGTGTTCTGACTATATAAGTATTCGCATTACTTTTATCTTATACTGTTCCGCAAAAAAGTCAAGGGAAAGCCGTCGGTTGATTTCCATGTAACTGAGAATCGTGGCATGAATGTCGCAAATTGGTGAAAGATGCGATGAAAAAAGGGCCTCAGGCACTTCACAGTCCGAAAATTAATATTTATAATGGTAATAGTTACGAGATATTTTTCAAATAGAAAGGAGGACAAGCTCATGGGAAAATGGATAAGTTTTCTACAAATGTACAATGAAAGCCTGACAGGGGCAGCGCTGGTTATCATGGGGCTGATTTTTGTGATTATCCTGTTAAGGATTTTAAGACAGATAAAAAGGCTGAATCGGAGCCTGTCTGGTATTACTAAGAATATTCAGGCATATTTTGATGTGATTATGCAGGAGGAGCCACAGGAGCAGGAAGATCAGACGCAGGAGGAGATGCAACAAAGCGTCCATGCACAGGAAGATGAAAGCGCCATAGAGCAAGAATACAGGAAACAGGAAGAGGAAGAAGTATTCAATGCGGTGCTGCAGGAGTACTTTTCTTGACGAAATGGGGGAGATTTGCTACACTTATCCTGTAAATGGAAATCGTGACAATTTTATGAACAAAGGAGTGAAAATCATGGAGAAAGTAACGTTTGATTATGGGAAAACGGCTGGTTTTGTCAGCCAGGAAGAGGTTTCCTATATGGCAAAGCTGGTAGAAGACGCCAAAGAGCTGCTGGTTTCAAAGACCGGGGCAGGAAATGATTTTGTAGGCTGGCTGGATTTGCCAGTAGATTATGATAAAGAGGAGTTTGCAAGAATTAAAAAAGCTGCAGCGAAAATCCAAAGCGATTCTGAGGTATTAGTTGTAATTGGAATCGGAGGTTCTTATCTGGGCGCGCGTGCAGCGATTGAATTTCTGAGACATGGATTCTATAACAATGTGTCAAAGGAAATCCGCAAAGGCCCGGAAATTTATTATGCAGGGAACAGCATCAGCAGTTCCTATCTTGCGGGATTGATTGAAGTGATTGGAGACCGTGATTTTTCAGTAAATGTTATTTCAAAATCAGGGACTACGACAGAGCCGGCAATTGCATTCCGCGTATTCAAGGAGCTGTTAGAGAAGAAATATGGCAAAGAAGAGGCGGCAAAAAGAATTTATGCAACCACGGACAAGGCGAGAGGTGCGTTAAAAAATCTTGCCACCGAAGAAGGGTATGAGACATTCGTGGTTCCAGATGACGTTGGCGGACGTTTCTCAGTATTGACAGCCGTTGGCCTGCTTCCCATTGCTGCAAGCGGGGCAGATATTGATAAGCTGATGGAAGGTGCGGCAATGGGTCGCAAGATTGCCCTGGACAAGCCATTTGCAGAGAATGATGCTTTGCAGTATGCAGCAGTCCGCAACATTTTGCTGAGAAAAGGAAAAACCACGGAAGTACTGGCGAATTATGAGCCAAGCCTGCACTATGTATCCGAGTGGTGGAAACAGCTTTATGGTGAAAGTGAAGGAAAAGACCAGAAGGGTATCTTCCCGGCGTCAGTAGATTTGACGACAGATCTTCATTCTATGGGACAGTTTATCCAGGACGGTGCGCGTATCATGTTTGAGACAGTGATGAATGTGGAAAAATCCCGCAGCACAGTGGAACTCAAGGAGGAACCGGTAGATTTAGATGGATTGAATTATCTTGCAGGAAAGGATATGGACTTTGTCAATAAAAGTGCAATGAATGGAACAATTCTGGCACATACGGATGGAAATGTACCGAATCTCATGGTAACGATCCCGGAGCAGAATGAGTTTTATCTGGGAGAATTGTTCTATTTCTTTGAATTTGCCTGTGGTGTGAGCGGATATGTCTTAGGCGTTAATCCCTTTAATCAGCCAGGTGTGGAAAGCTATAAGCGCAATATGTTTGCACTGCTTGGCAAGCCGGGATACGAGGCAGAGAGGGAAGAATTGTTAAAAAGACTGTAAAAGTTCAGTGTTTTCAGATGGTAAAATCAAAAGGCCCTGCTGCAGATGCGGCAGGGCCAGATTAGTGAAAGAATCGTTTGCGCGAGATTTTGCGCAGAAATATTTACAATTGGAAAATATCTACATTTGTCTCAAGGGTATGTGCAATTTCCTGAAGCTTTGCGGCATGACCGGAAACTTCCTGCATGATGTTAGCCACTTCAATTACGGCGGCAGAGGTTTCCTCGGTGCTTGCCGCGTTTTCTTCTGCAATGGCAGTTAAGTTCTGTACAACATCTACGACATTGGAACGCGCGGTATTCAACTGGCTTGTACGGTCTGCAATTTCATCCACACCTTGGATGGAATCGGAGATGCCGCCTTGAACCTGGGAAAATACCGAACCGGTCTTGCTGACATTCTCGCTTTGCTTTGTAATGATTTCTTTTACTTCTTCCATTGTCTCAACAGCTTTCTGCGAATCCTCTAACAGCGTAAAAATAATATCGTCAATCTGCCGGGCAGAATCGTTCGACTGATCTGCAAGCTTCTGGATTTGGGAAGCGACAACGGCAAATCCCCGTCCTGCTTCGCCAGCACGTGCGGCCTCAATGGAGGCGTTAAGGGATAGAAGATTCGTTTCGTCTGCAATGGAGGATATCAGGCTGGTCGCCTCTTTGATCTTCATTGCGGATTCATTCGTCGTCAGCGTTTGTTTATAGATAATATCAATGGAATCCATTGCGTGCTGGTTGACGGCATCTAATTCTGTCAATGCCTGGCTTGCAGTATCGCTGGATTCTTTCATAAAATCTGCAGTGCTATGTAGAGAGGTTACCTGTGAGGAGGTATCTTCTACCATCGTGCCCATCAGCAGAATATCATTTGTAGCCCTCTGCGTCTCAGAAGCCTGGTTATTAGCTCCGGTTGCAATCTCAGAGACAGCGCGTTCTACGTTCTGTACGGTATTGGACGTCTCAGAAGCGCTGCTGCTCAGATGTTCTGAGGTCTTATAGAGAAGAGAACTCTGCTGTTTGATTTCCGTAACAACATTTATCAGGGATTTGCGCAAGGTGATGATTGCGCGTGCCATGACTCCGGTTTCATCTTTGCGCGTACCAATCTTTGTCAGTCGTTCATCCTCTTTGAAGTTCATATCTGCGAGATTTCCAATAACGTCCGTCACTGTGCGCAACGGCTTGATCATATTTGCCACAGAAAGATACCCTGCAATGCCAAGAATAATGGCGAGGAAGCAGCAGAGAACGGCGGCTTTTCCCATTACACGGTTAAGGGGAGCAAATATTTCTGATTCGTTTGCACAGAGAATGGCAACAGCATTGTATTTTTCTGTTACATAATAGGTAGCTCGTTTGTCAGCCCCTTCGTAATTGTAATACATGCTGCCCGGTTCTGGTGGAAATCCCGGTTCCGATTCTTTGATTTCTTTTATTAATGTAGAAATGGGGGCAATGTCAAGGGTCTGTCCAAGCATTTCTGAATTAGGATGGTAAAGGATATTCCCCTCCGAGTTTAAAATATAAAAATAGCTGGATTCCATGCCCTCAAGTCCTGCACCTGAGAAAGTGCCAGCCAGCCGTTCCGCGTTTAAGTTCATGGGGGAGACCGTAAGGTTTTGGTTTAAAATCTTACCATAAGAATCGGTGAGGTCTCTCATGTAGTTTTCTGTAATGGATACGGTATTATTCTTAATGCTTGGAATCGTAGTGCCTAAACCTAGCAGAATCGTGAGCGCTATGGAAAAGAGTAATACCATGCAGACTTTTGCCTTGATAGAGGAAAGTCTTCGCACTCTGCTTGTGTTGATTACTTTTCGTTTTTTGGAGCTTTTTTCACTCTTTTGTATTTTTTCCTTATTGTTCACAGATGATTCTCCCTTCAAGCTTGCATTTACCTAATATTTATTATAGCAGTTTGTCTATTTTTTTCAATGATAATATAACAAATATAGTAAAAATGGTAACAAACGGTAACTGTTACAACAAACGAAATATTTTACATTGATTGCTTGACAATTTACAAAAACTTTGCTATAGTGTAACAAATTTGTAATAATTTTAATAAATCTGCATAAAATAACATATAAAATTTTAACATGTTATTTTATCTTTCAGGAGGTCAATATGAAATTCGATAAGAAGGTTATGGAAAGCGGAGTTGTCGTAGCATTTACTATGGTTCTGGCATTTACAGCAGTGCCGGCAGCAGGTGTGTCAACAGAGGCAGGAAAGGATAGCCGGACAGTAGAATTGGCAGCGGAGACAACGGAAAGAGATTTGGAGAATGTCATTGCAACAAAAATAAGGAGGCACAATGAAATAGTTGCGTCTTCTGTTGAAGAAGTACAGCCTGAGGACTCCAAACAAGAGAAGGCGGTAGAGAAGAAAGAAAACAAGTCCGAAGAACAGAAGTTAAATAACGGAGAGGAAAAACAGTCTGAAGAACCGCAGTCTGATAATAAAGAGGCGGAAGTTAAGGCAGAGGATCAGCAGCCCGAAAACAAGGAAGAAAAACAGCAGACAAAAGACAAGCAGGATAAGCAGTCAGAGAATAAAGAAGCAGAAGGCAAGGCAGAGGAAGTTTCCCCCTGGGAAGATAAGCTGATGCCGGACGTAGAGGAATACCTGAATGTGCGTACAGAGGCTTCTGAAGATGCAGAGCCTGCAGGCAAGCTCCCAAAAGGTGCGGCTGCAGAAATTGTTGAGCGCGGAGAAGAATGGACAAAGATTAGTTCTGGCAGCGTAGAAGGATATGTAAAAAATGAATTTTGTGTGACGGGCGTGGAGGCAGAGACACTTGCAAATGAAGTTGGGACAACGTATGCAACTGCCACTACAGGCGGTGTACGTGTCAGAGAGACAGCTTCTGCAGAGGAGGATGTTACCATTCTTGATGTCCTTGAGGAAGGCGGCAAGATTAAGGTTGATACGGAAGCCGAAGCGATAGAAGGCTGGGTATGTGTTAAGGTTAATGACAAAACCGGCTATGTCAGCGCAGATTATGTGGATGTAGAGTTAGAGCTTGGAAAAGCAATTTCTGTTGAGGAAGAGCGAGCAGCAATTGAGGCAGCAGAGGCTGAGAGAAAGGCAAAAGAGGCAGCACAGGCAAAGCAAAGCCAGGGCAGCAGCACACAGCAGAAAGCGCCGGCCGCTGCTTCGTATGATGATGTTACATTACTGGGAGCATTGATTCAGTGTGAAGCAGGCAGTGAGTGCTATGAAGGCCAGGTAGCAGTTGGAGCAGTTGTTATGAACCGCGTCCGCGCAGGTTATGCTGGAAGCATCTCCGGCGTTATTTACCAGAGCGGCCAGTTTACACCGGCAAGCAATGGTATGCTTGCAGGCGTGTTGGCGGGCGGCGTCAGTGGAAGCTGCATACAGGCGGCGCAGGAGGCAATTAACGGTGTGGACAATGTAGGCGGTGCGACAAGTTTCCGCAGCACATCCTCTGGTATGCCGGGACTTGTAATTGGAAATCATGTATTTTTCTAAACTCTGTATAATTTAATGGCAAACATAAGGAGCTGTCTGTTGACAGCTCCTTAGTGTTATTTTGTAATCTGTTCCTGCAGCTAATGTCTTCGCCGTAGACCTCATTGCCGCTGACAGCTTTTAATTCTGTGGATGCCTGCCCCGTTTCCGCGAGGGTTAACGGGGACTCTTTGTTCTGTTGGAACAATAAGTTAATATTGTAATTTGGGAAAAGATATAGTAAGATAGCAATAAGGAGGCGAACTTTATGGATGGAGTTTTCTGGTTATTTATAGTTGTTGTAATGGCGATCATAGAGATTATTACATTGGGTCTGACCACAATCTGGTTTGCTGCGGGAGCGCTGGTTGCCTTTATTGCAAGTATAATGGGAGCCAATCTTGTCGTACAGATTGTACTGTTTGTTGCGGTGTCAGTGGTTTTAATGGCAGTGACAAGGCCTTTGGCGGTAAGATTTCTCAATAAGGGCAGGGAGGCTACCAATGCAGAAAGTCTGATTGGCAGGCAGGCTGTGGTAAAGCAGGAGATTGATAATCTGAATGCCCGGGGAATGGTCAGTGTGAATGGACAGGAATGGACAGCGCGCGCTTCTGAAGATAAAATTATCCCGCAGGGTGCAACTGTGGAGATTATGGAGATCAGCGGTGTCAAGCTGCTGGTTAAGGAAAATGCACAATAAACTTATTATATGGAGGAAAGACATATGACAGGAGGAATAGAATTTTTAATTGTTATTGCGTTTATAATTTTAGTGCTGATACTGCTGGCATCCTGCATTAAGATTGTGCCTCAGGCACATGCGCTTGTCATTGAGCGTTTAGGCGCTTATCAGGGTACCTGGGGCGTGGGACTTCATTTTAAAGTACCGTTTCTTGATAAGGTGGCGAAACGTGTGATTTTGAAGGAGCAGGTAGTTGATTTTGCACCGCAGCCTGTGATTACCAAAGATAATGTAACCATGCGGATTGATACTGTGGTATATTTCCAGATTACAGATCCTAAATTATTTGCGTATGGTGTAGAACGTCCGATCATGGCTATTGAGAATCTGACAGCTACAACGCTGCGTAATATTATTGGTGATTTGGAGCTGGATGAGACGCTCACTTCCAGAGAACTGATCAATACAAAGATGCGGGCATCACTGGATGTGGCAACCGATCCCTGGGGGATTAAGGTAAACCGTGTGGAATTAAAGAACATTATCCCGCCGCAGCAGATTCAGGATGCTATGGAGAAGCAGGCGAAGGCAGAACGTGAGCGGCGTGCCGCTGTAACCCAGGCAGAGGGTGAGAAGACGGCTACGGTTCTGGTTGCAGAAGGTAAGAAGGAATCTGCAATCCTGGACGCAGAGGCGGAGAAACAGGCGGCGATCCTGCGCGCGGAAGCGAAAAAGGAAGCAACCATGCGGGAGGCGGAAGGTCAGGCAGAGGCAATCCTGCGTATCCAGCAGGCAAATGCAGATGGTCTGCGTTTCTTGAAGGAAGCGGCGCCGGATAGCGCTGTCTTACAGTTAAAGAGCCTGGAAGCATTTGCCAAGGCGGCAGACGGTCAGGCGACCAAGATTATCATTCCTTCTGATATTCAGGGGGTTGCAGGACTTACCAAGAGCATTGCAGAGATTGCAAAGGAGCTCTAAGAGTAATAGAAAAGATTCGGTTAGGGTGTGAATAAAAGCGGACTGTCCGACAATACGACAGTCCGTTAACATTTTAACGCATACTTTGTGAAATTAGGAGAGAGAATCATGAACTTACGAGGAAGAAATTTTTTAAAATTAAAGGATTTTACGCCAGAGGAGATTAAGTATCTGATAGATCTTTCGGCAGAGTTAAAACACAAGAAAAAGCAGGGAATTATGCATGATGAGTTAAAAGGAAAGAACATTGTGCTGATTTTTGAAAAGACAAGTACCCGGACACGCTGCTCTTTTGAGGTGGCCGCACACGATCTTGGCATGCATGTGACATATCTCGACCCGTCGGGCTCTCAGATTGGAAACAAAGAGAGCATTCGTGATACAGCAAGAGTATTGGGAAGGATGTATGATGGTATTGAGTACCGGGGGTACGGACAGGATATTGTGGAGGAACTTGCCGCATATGCAGGGGTTCCAGTTTGGAATGGACTTACAAATGAATTTCATCCCACGCAGATGATAGCGGATATGCTTACTGTCAAAGAGAAGATTGGGCATTTCGAGGGCGTGAAATTTGTATATATGGGAGATGCCCGGTACAATATGGGAAATTCCCTTATGGTGACATGTGCGAAGCTGGGAATGGATTTTGTGGCATGTACCAGCAGAGCATATTTCCCGGAACAGGATTTGGTGGATTACTGCAGGGAGATTGCCAGGGAGAACAAAGGAAGCATCACACTGACAGAGGATGTGTCAGAGGGGACAAAAGATGCGGATGTAATTTATACAGATGTATGGGTTTCTATGGGTGAGCCGGACGAAGTCTGGGCGAGCCGCATCAAAGAATTAATGCCCTATCAGGTTAACCAGAAGGTTATGGAGAACGCCAGTAAGACAGCTATTTTCATGCACTGCCTTCCGGCCTTCCATGATTTGGAGACAACGATTGGCAAAGAAATATATGAGAAATTTGGTTTGATGGAAATGGAGGTCACGAACGAGGTGTTTGAGAGCAGCAGGTCCGTGGTATTTGATGAAGCGGAAAACAGAATGCATAGCATTAAGGCTATTATGTATGCAACGCTTAGATAGGGGCGAGAATGAAGACAAGGATTTTACAGGTATTGAGGCAGAATCAGGGAGAGTATGTTTCGGGGCAGGAACTGTGTGAATGGTTTGGTGTATCCCGCACTGCCGTGTGGAAAGCCATTAAGCAGCTCAAAGAAGCAGGATATGAGATTGTGGCTGTCCGAAACAGGGGTTACCGCCTGGCGGCTGTACCGGACATATTATCGCAGAGCGAGATAGCAAGCCAGTTACAGACAAAATGGCTGGGGCATGATATCCGTTATCTTGAGGAAGTGGATTCTACGAATGCAGCAGCAAAGCGGATTGCAGAGACAAGCAACGGTATGGACTGGCACGGCATTGCAATAGTAGCCGGTAAACAGACTGCTGGCAGGGGGCGCCGGGGAAGGACATGGAGTTCACCACAAGGGACAGGGCTGTTTTTTTCGATACTGCTTAAGCCTGAAATTGATCCTAATAACGCATCTATGCTGACGCTGGTTATGGGTATGGCGACGGTGAAGGGAATTGCTGAGATAACGGGTCTTCATCCGCGGATTAAGTGGCCGAATGACGTTGTTCTCAATGGAAAAAAGATTGTTGGAATATTAACGGAAATGAGCGCCCAGATTGATTACGTTAATCATATTGTTGTTGGGACTGGGATCAATGTGTCTCAGACAAGGTTTCCAGAAGAAATTGCAGATACCGCAACGTCTCTCAAGCTGGAGCTTCAGGAGGCAGGGAGAGATATGTCGGTTTCCAGAGCGCAGCTCTTAGGTGCGGTATTGATGAATTTTGAATATTACTATGAAATCTATTTGAAAACCCAGGATATGTCGGGGCTGATGGAAGAGTATGGTGCAATGCTTGCCAATTGTGGAAAATCTGTCCGTGTGCTGGATCCTCTGGGAGAATATGAGGGTACAGCGCTGGGTATTAATGATAGAGGAGAACTTCTGGTTGACAGAGGCGGCGAGATAAGCAGGGTTTCCTCCGGTGAAGTATCTGTGCGGGGGATTTACGGATATGTGTAATTTTGTGTGCAATCTGGAGATTTGCAATTGCCGGATAAGATTCTGATGATAGAAAGGAGTCAGGAATGGATAACGGCGGTACAGTGCTATGTGCATCCAGCGCATATACGAAAAAATATTATTTGAATGAAGATTTTGAATCCCTTCCAGAAGCAATTCGGGATGAATTAAAGATTATGTGCGTGCTTTATACGGAGGATGTTGGCGGGACACTGAAACTTTTATTTGATGAGGAAGGCAGACTTAAGCTTCAGCCAGCCTGTGATGAGGGAGACCTTCTCTATGATGATATAGGCAGTGTGTTGAAAATCAAGCAGCTTCAGCAGACGAAGCAGGAGCTGTTTGAATCTTTGGAGCTATATTATAAAATTTTTATTCTTGGAGAGGATTGAGATATGTTACTAGTTGTAGATGTGGGGAATACAAACTTTACATTTGGAATTTTTGACGGAGAGGTGCTTGAGGCAACTTTCCGCATGACAACAAAATTGCAGCGGACCTCGGACGAGTATGGCGTCTGCATGCGGGATTTGCTGGCGCACAATGGGATTTCCTATGAAAGCATTAAAGATGTAATCATAGCGTCCGTAGTGCCCAATGTGATGCATTCGCTTCTCAGCGCATTTATCAAATACTTTGGGATTCATCCGGTAGTGGTAGAACCAGGGATTAAGACGGGTATTCGTATAGCTACAGAGAATCCAAGGCAGATTGGAGCGGACCGTATTGTAGATGCAGCGGCGGCTTATGAATTATATGGAGGGCCCGTGTTTGTGATTGATTTTGGAACCGGGACAACGTATGACCTGGTGGACGAAACCGGGGCATTTGTCTCAGGCGTGACTGCGCCGGGTATCCGCACTTCCGCAAAAGCATTGTGGGAGGATGCGGCCAAGCTTCCGGAGATTGAAATCCGCAAGCCGGGAAGCATTCTGGCGAAAGAGACGATCAGCAGTATGCAGGCAGGGCTGATTTACGGACAAATTGGACAGACAGAATATATCATCCGCCAGACGAAAAAGGAGACCGGCTATGCAGACCTTAAAGTAGTGGCAACGGGCGGATTGGGGACAATCATTGCGGATGAAACGGATACCATTGATATTTATGACCCTACACTGACGCTGCAAGGGCTGCGGTTAATCTATAATAAGCAGAATCGGTAGACAAATGGAAAGATTGAAAATTGGAAATGTAATTCTAAAAAATAATTTAATTCTGGCGCCAATGGCAGGGGTTTGCGACCTGCCATTTCGTGTGCTCTGCAAGGAACAGGGGGCAGGGCTTCTTGGCATGGAGATGGTAAGCGCCAAGGGGATTTATTATAATAACAAGAATACGGAAATACTTTTGGCCACCGTGCCAGAGGAACGGCCGGTTTCCCTGCAGCTTTTTGGTGCAGATGCAGATATTATGAGCGAGATGGCGAAACGGATAGAAGAACGTCCCTTTGACATATTGGATATCAATATGGGATGTCCGGTGCCTAAAGTGGTAAATAACGGAGAGGGATCTGCCCTTATGAAGCAGCCGAAGCTGGCGTACGAAATTGTTTCTAAGATTGTAAAGGCAGTGAGGAAACCGGTGACCGTGAAAATCCGCAAGGGTTTTGACGAAGCACATGTCAATGCCGTCCAGATTGCAAAGATTGCAGAGGCGGCTGGAGCGGCTGCGGTGGCGGTCCATGGGCGGACAAGGGAACAATATTATTCCGGCAGGGCAGATTGGGATATTATTCGCCAGGTCAAAGAGGCGGTATCTATTCCTGTCATTGGAAATGGAGACATTTTAACAGCACAGGATGTAATAGAGATGAAAACGCGGACAGGCTGTGATGGTTTTATGATTGGCAGGGGGGCGCAGGGAAATCCATGGATTTTTGGACAGATTCTGCATTATTTTGAAACTGGGGAGGAGATGGCAAAGCCGGATATACGGGAGGTCGCAGACATGGTGCTGCGCCATGCCAGGGCACAGATTGCATTTAAGGGCGAGACTATGGGAATCCGTGAAATGCGTAAACATGCGGCATGGTACACCAGCGGCTATAAAAATTCAGCAAAGCTCAGGGGGAAAATCAATGAGGTAGAAACCTATGAGCAGTTGGAGGAATTGTTTCTTGGCATATCAGAAATAGCATAACCCTTTTTTGGATTTCATATATTGAAAAAACTGTATTTATGAGGCGTGTAATGAGGAGACAAAAGGGGACAGAAGACAGGGAACACGGCAGGAAATCCTGGTTTATGCGGTTAACAGAATTTTTTTATAAAAGGAGTACGGCCCAGGAAGATTTGGGGGAGGCTAAAGAGGAAGCGGCTTATCCCAGGGAAAACCCTTATCTGCATAAACTGCGCGGTATTCTGGAACAGATTCTTTCCCGCTATCAGCTGTCCTACCGGGAGTTTCGTCCGTTGTTAATTGATACGGATACGCCGCCGGAATCCATGTTGGATGAGGACCAGGTGGAAATTGTGTTGGAGCAGATTTCACAGGATTTAAATTTTCTTCGGATTGTTACGGACCGTCCTGTATATTTTGAGGAGTATATTCAAAGAATGTATGAGGATAATGGTCTGGTTGTTCAGGTATGCCCCAGGGGAGGAGAATATTTGACGGATGTCAATGTTATTCTGGATATGGAGCAGAAAGGGGAGTGTCCGCTGAAGCATATGAGAGAGGATATGCTTTATATTCCGGTGTATAAGCGGGAGTGGCGTCAGGTTGAAAATATGGGGAATCTTGACATTTCCATACCTATCGGTTATAATACTGTGATTGTTAAAGGAGTGTAAGAATCCTTTTATCATGTAAGTTAGGAAGGTGTAGTATTATGGAAAAGAAAAATTTGTTGACTTATGAAGGCCTGCAGAAGCTGGAGACGGAATTGCATGACCTCAAAGTAGTAAAAAGAAAAGAAGTTTCTCAGAAGATAAAGGAAGCAAGGGAACAGGGGGATCTTTCTGAGAATGCGGAGTATGACGCTGCAAAGGACGAGCAGCGCGACATAGAAGCAAGGATAGAAGAAATTGAGAAAATTCTCAAGAACGCAGAGGTTGTAGTAGAAGATGAAGTGGATCTTGATAAAATCAATGTAGGATGTAAGGTTCGGATTTTGGACTGCGAATTTGACGAAGAATTAGAATATAAAATTGTGGGATCTACCGAGGCAAGCAGCCTTCAGGGAAAGATTTCAAATGAATCCCCGGTAGGAAAGGCACTGATAGGGGCAAAAGTAGGGGATACCGTATCTATTGAGACACAGGCAGGAGTTATACAGTATAAAGTATTAGGAATCCAGCGTTCCAACTAGGAGGAAAAGAAGATGGCACAGAACAATCAATCACCGGGACAAGATCTGAATCAGTTGTTAAAGGTTCGTCATGAGAAATTAGAGGATTTGCAGAACAACGGCAAAGACCCGTTTCAAATTACGAAATATGAGGTCACAAAACATAGTCAGGAAATCAAGGATAACTTTGATACATTGGAGGGCCAGACGGTCAGTGTTGCCGGCAGGATGATGTTCAAACGTGTGATGGGAAAAGCTTCCTTTTGTAATGTGCAGGATTTAGAGGGCGATATACAGGCGTATGTTGCAAGGGATAGTGTCGGAGAGGATAGTTATAAGGATTTCAAGAAATATGACGTGGGGGATATTCTGGGCATCAAGGGAGAGGTATTTACCACGAAGACCGGAGAAATATCCATCCATGCAACAAAGGTCACGCTGCTCTCCAAGAGCCTGCAGATTTTGCCGGAAAAATACCACGGTCTCACAGATACAGATACGAGATACCGCCAGAGGTATGTGGATTTGATTATGAACAGCGAGGTAAAGGATACCTTTATTAAGCGTTCCAAAATATTAAGCAGTATCCGCCGTTTCCTGGACGGTCAGGGATTTATGGAGGTGGAGACGCCGATGCTGGTAAGCAATGCCGGAGGCGCTGCTGCAAGACCTTTTGAGACGCATTTTAATGCTTTGAATGAAGATTTTAAGCTTCGCATTTCGTTGGAGCTTCCTTTGAAGCGCCTGATTGTAGGGGGGCTGGAGCGCGTGTATGAGATTGGACGTGTATTCCGTAATGAGGGTCTTGACACGCGGCATAATCCGGAATTTACCTTAATGGAGCTTTATCAGGCATATACGGATTACCACGGCATGATGGATTTGACAGAAAATCTGTACCGTTATGTGGCAAAAGAGGTAAACGGCTCTGAAATTATTACCTATGGCGAACATGAGATGGACTTATCCAAGCCTTTTGCACGCATTACCATGGTGGATGCTGTGAAAAAGTATGCCAATGTTGATTTTGACGAGATTAAGACGACGGAAGAAGCAAAGAAGCTTGCCGATGAGCATCATATTGAATATGAGGACAGGCATAGGAAGGGCGACATTCTGAATCTGTTTTTTGAGGAGTATGTGGAGGAACATTTGATCCAGCCCACATTTGTGATGGACCATCCAATTGAGATTTCTCCGCTGACGAAGAAAAAGCCGGACAACCCGGATTATGTGGAACGGTTTGAGTTCTTTATGAATGGATGGGAGATGGCGAATGCCTATTCGGAACTGAATGACCCGATTGACCAGCGCGAGCGTTTTAAGGCGCAGGAGGAGCAGTTTGCCGCCGGTGATGCCGAGGCGAACCATACGGATGAGGATTTCCTGAATGCACTCAGCATTGGTATGCCGCCAACGGGTGGAATTGGTTACGGTATTGACCGTTTGGTGATGATGATGACAAATTCACCTGCGATTCGCGATGTTTTGATCTTCCCGACAATGAAAAGTCTGGAAAAGAAGCCGTCCGGCAATGTTAAGGCAGACAAAAAAGAATCTAATGCTCCGGCAAAACAGAGCAGTATTTCCAGAGAACAGGCGTTGGAGCTGCTTATGAAATATAACAAGGAGCCGTTCCACATTCAGCACGGTTTGACGGTGGAAGGCGTGATGCGTTGGTTTGCGAAGGAGCTTGGGTACGCACAGGAAGAAGAATTTTGGGGAATTACCGGACTGCTTCATGATATAGATTTTGAGCTCTATCCCGAGGAACATTGCAAGAAAGCTCCTGAGCTTTTGCGTGAGGCAGGAGTGAACGAGGAGATGATCTACGCAATCTGCTCTCACGGTTACGGAATCTGCAGTGAGGAGGAACCGAAGCTTGAGATGGAGAAAGTGCTTTTTGCAGCGGACGAGCTGACCGGATTGATCTGGTCCTGTGCGTTGATGCGTCCGTCAAAGAGCACGATGGATTTGGAGGTTAAGAGCCTCAAGAAGAAGTTTAAGGATAAGAGGTTTGCTGCCGGCTGCTCGAGAGATGTTATTTCCCAGGGCGCAGAGCGGCTTGGCTGGGAGCTGGATGATTTGTTTGACAAGACGATCCAGGCAATGCGAAGCTGTGAGACGGCTGTGGCAGAGGAGATGGAGAAGCTCTCCTAGTGGATAAAAATAACAGGGTTTTAATGAAGAAGGCTGAACGGCGATATGCTGTTTGGCCTTTTAGAAAGGTATCAGCACGCGCCGTTCCTCGTCTCCTGTCAAGTCGTCGGAATTTATATAGTTGCTGATTTTGAAGATTCGTGATAACATAAACATAGCAGTTATGGAACGTGAAGTGAAGGAATATCTGAAAGATGGGTGGCGTTTATGAGACAAATGAAAAAGGTGCTGATGTTATTGCTGTGTATGGGGATTATCCTACAGGTCCAAGGCGCAGTATCAGCAGAAGCGGCAGCGTTTAAATGGGATATTTCCAATATAAAGCTGGAACATAAGAAGATATCTTTTACCATCAACCAGGTCGATAAAGCGCAGAATGCGACGGTTGTTGTATTAAACTCCCAAAAGGAAGAAATCTTATCGCAGAGTTATTCTATTTCAAACCAGAAAGAGGATGTTGTGATTGAGCTGGAAGGGGAAAAAGGCCTTTTGGCGGATTCTGAAAATGGGGATTCCCAAACGGAATACTATTTGTATCTAAAAGACGAAGATGGGAATGCCGCCACAGATACATGCCAGGCGTATTTACAGCATCATAATTTTGGCTGGGGTCAATTGCGGGCAACAGCTTATCCTAATTGGATGGAAATTACAGAATTTAAACTTGATGGCGCTCAGCCTCATTTTTCTGCGGTTGTAGGTTTTCAGGAGTATGAGGGAGTACAGAATGAAGACGGCGTTATCATTATTGATTATCCGGATCAGGAAGATGGGACTTATGTCCAGCTAAAATGGCGGGATGACTATGGCTGTTCTGGCACAGAGGATTATCGGGTAAAAAGCGAGGAGACAATCATCAGCATTCCAGATATAGAAGTCTGGCGGGACAGCATAACAACGGATTATTATATTCTGGATGATGACCAGAGGCTTGCAGTAAAAATAGGAGATAACATATATTATGGCAGTTATGGTGCGGGGGAAGATGGAAAAGTGATAGTTTATCCCCAGATATCCAGGGATATTTCTTCCGTCACAATCTGGTCTGAGTTTAAAAATGGGAGAAAGACCCAGGAAATGACGCGTGAGATAAGAGACTGTGATTTTTCAGAGTACATAGGTTATATTACGGCACGTCCGAAAAAAGCTTTTGGAACGGTTAAGACGAATGCGTATGGGCAGTCGCCGGTTTCTGTATCTGTTATGATAGACGGGCGTCAGTACCGGGCGGATATCAAGAACGGAACGTATACCATAGATTATCCGATTCAGAGAGACGGAAGGCTGCTGGAGTTTATATTTACGGACAGGCATGGATGCATGTATTCCGATCAGGAGAATGTAGAAAATGAACTAAGCTATTTCGAAATAGAGCCAGAGGAAGATATTCAATGCGAAAAAATATTAAAGAAATCTACCAGGGCCCAAATGCCGGAGAAAGGGATGCGGCTGTGTGTCCAAATTGGGAATAACGTATATTACAGCAAATATTCCAGTAAGGATTTTGAATGGGTGAGGGCCAATTATCCGCAACAGAAAGTCGGGACCAAAGTTACCATTTGGTTTGAAGACAGGGAGAGCTCTTATACAAAGAAGATGAAAGAGACAATCTATGATAAAATAATGTTCTATACGGCGAAGGCAAGCCCAACGCAGCTTACCGGTAAATATACAGGGGAAGGCAAGCCAAGGATTGCAGCCGTAGTATCCGGCAAAGAGTACGAATGTAAGATGGTGAAGAAGTGGGATGATGAGCTTGAGTATTATTATAAATTTTCCGTATCTTATCCCAAGCAGAAGGTCAATTCTTACGTTAAAATTAAGATAGCAGATGATGACGGATATGGTAATACCGGGAAAGTCAAAATAAAAAATATCCCTCCTAAGATAACCATATCAAGCATCACTTCGGGGAGCGTGAAAATTACTGGTAAGACGACTGCCGGGTCAAAGGTCACGGCCAAAATTAATGGAAAAAAATACAAAGGAAAGGCAAATAAATCTGGAAAGTATACCATCAGGATAAAGCAGGCAAAAGTGGGAACTAAGGTTAAAGTGTCGGTTGTGACACCGGAAGGATATACTGGCTCTAAGACTGCAAAAGTAAAGCTTGCGTCCGGTTATGTGAAGATTCCAGATTACATATTTAAGACCAGCAGCCAGATTACCCTTAAAGTCCAAAAGGGTCAGAAAGGCGATAAGGTTAGAGTAAATGTAGGCGGTGCAATCTATACGAAGACCATAAAGAACACAAAGAAAAGCCAGAATGTGACGGTCAATATCAATCCAGCTGGCGCGGGAACCAGTATCACAGCCGAGCTGACGGACAAATTTGGAAAAGTAAAACATACATATAACGATATGGTTTATTTTGGGGACACGATCTATATTGGAATGACTGAGGAGGAGGCGTGCCTTACTACATGGGGAACTCCGCAGAGGAACAATTGGGGAGGAATAATCCAATGGGTATACCGGAGTGGTTCCACCACGCTCTATGTATATATTGTGGATGGCAGGGTTTCGGATATTCAGCAGTTGAATTATTAGGTATAGTGGCGGTGGATAACGGTATACGGACGATAGCATTTCCGTCTATCTCGACGGGAGTGTACGGCTATGCGGTAGATGAGGCTGCGCTTTTGGCTTTTAGTAAACTTTTTGGCGTAAAATTTTTTTTTCATAATAAAAATTTGCTTTTTAAAACAGGAATATAAAGTTATTGTTGAGGATCAGGATTGAGGTATTTTGAAAAATCCTGGTTCTCTTTTGTTTTGTATACTATATTAGTTTGAATATAGGAATCAGAATTTTTGGTAAATATTTACTAAAAGATATTGAAAAAAATACTAAAATAAAGTAAAATGTGATATAACAAAATGATTTATGAATTATCCAAAAGGAAATGACTGGAAGGGATATTCATAGCATGTGCTCAGAAAGGAGGAAAGTGTGAACGGGCAGGAAAGATGAGTAACAGCAGAAATGGCGGTTGACGCGGACGTGGAGCGGTGCGCGCCGCTACCTATTTTAAGAAGGAGAGAGGAAAATGAAGAAAGGAAAAAGACTATTAGCAGGTTTGCTGACAGCGGTAATGGTATTTACCAGTACCGGATTCAAAGATATGTCTTTTGTTAAGGCAGCAACGGCCGACTTCTCACAAGAAATCAAGGTATCAGGTACTCTTGGCGGTTCAGGTGACCAGGGTACAGATGATGCGCAAACAATAGTTGCAGCATATTATGACGGTGACCAGCCGCCAGAGAATGGTAGTGCAACATCAGCAGCTTATGTTGCATGGACGACGTGTCGTGGAAATGTGGATAAGGCAGATTCAGCCCGTATAGGATGCCTGCAGTTTGAGCTTCCTGAAAATTTAATCAAAGATAATATTCAGACCGCGACAGTGACGTTAAATGTGGTATCAATGCAAAAAGCTGAATGTACAAGTACCAGTAATTCGGGTACAAATAATTTTACAAAATTAGCACTTTATCAGACCGATAACAGCGGGGAAGTAAATCCGGCTGATGATGCGACATATTATGCAAAAAATAATGATTATAAACTGGCAGCCGCATCATGGGGAGACAAAAAATTAATATCAAGTGCAACGGTAGCTATTCCGAACGATACAATTATAAGCGGAAAGGTTACATTTGATGTGAAAGAAGCATTAAAGAATGCCTGTGATGCAGAGTCAGGGATTATGACGCTTCGTGTTATGGCCCCTAAGGGTATGGTATATATTTCGAATGAGCAGTCTCAGGGAAATGAGCCGGAGTTAACGATTGATGCATCAAAGGCGAATGTCAGCATAGCATATGTTGACGAAAGTAACGCTAAGATTAGAGACGATAAAGTCTTACCTGAACAACAGACAATAGGTCAGAGTTATACATATATAGTACCAGAAGACGAAAAAGTTATTAAGACGGAAACGGGTGTATATGGGTATGACGAGGGTAGCCAAACCAGCATAACAGTTGCGGATACGGGAAATGTGGTTACATTGAAATATACGAAAGCAAGTCCGGTTTCTGTTAGCAGTCCTTCAACAATTTATGTCATTGAAGGAAATGCGCCTGTCCTTCCAAAACAGCTGCCTGCAGATACACAAATACAGGGAATTACTGCTCCTGTAGATGTGGTCTGGGAAAATGTTTCCGAATGGAAGGTTGGAGATAATACAGTAAAAGGAACCGTAAAGGAGCTTGCTGATGCTCAGGTAACGGCAAAGGTTCATGTGTATGAATGTGACCAGGATTATTTAATTCCAAATACTGCCAACGGTGTTTATACAGCGGATGGAGATGCAAATTATAATAATTCTTCTCCTGGTGTCATGTATCAGTTTGGTAAGAAATATAAAGGCAGGATTATTACAGAATTTGATCTTAAGACAACAAGAAAAACAAATGATAATGATAAAGCGATCATTTACCTTGATTCACAACAGGAGACTGGCGCAGCATGGGGAACATCCACTGCAAGAATGTATTTCCAGGGAAGTGTATTTGGAACAACAAGCGGTGAAGATAGTTCGGAAGCATATAAAACAAATGCTACCATTAATTCAAAAGTGCCTCATGATGCAGCGCAGATATATCGTGTGCGTATGGAGATAGATTCATCAAATAAACCAAGTAATTTTAAGGTATTTATTACGGATGAAAAAGGTGTTGAAACGGAAATCAGCCAGACGGGAGGAAACAGATTTCGTTATTACAGCACAGGCGAAATTCAGGCGCTTTTCCTGGGACGTTATGGTTTTGAGGTCACCAACCACAAAATCTCCTGGCAGTCCGGTTATACCACAGCACAGATTGATTATCTGAAACCGGACGGCACAAAACTGGCAGATTCTACTACATCTAAGGAAATGCCGGGGTCTTCTAAGACTATCGATACGGCAATGTTTACTCCAAAGAGTGAAGGAAGCGCCACCTATCTGTTTGACGCCGACAATTCGGGCTGGGATGTAGATGGTGATGGAACAATTGACGGCGGCGACACGCCTAATACAGCAACTATGCCGGCAGCAGAAGGGAAAGCCATATACAGGGCGGTCTATAAACAGGCGGCATTTGTTGATGTGGCAGAGGCAATTGAGACGGAGACATTGACAGGCAAACAGCCGATTCTCCCGCTGACGGTGAAAGCAAACTATGAAGGTGTGGCGGATCCGATACCTACTGAGGTTGCCTGGGATTATGATAAATTTGATTTTACCACAGAGACGCCGGATGCGGCGCCTCTGGAAGTGACGGGAACACTTGTGAATGGCGAGAAAGTAACGGCAAAGGTACATGTAAAACATGCATATCTTCTGGCAAGCTATACATTTGATGGGGAAAATCCTGCGGCAGACAGCACAGGCAGACATGCGGACGCAGACCTCCACGGTGTAACAACCGCTGATATTGCCGGAGTTGACAGTGGCAGCAATGGTGTAAAATTAACAGGCGGAAGTAACGGAACCTCTTATGTGAAGCTGCCGGATGACTTGCTGCAGCTCACAAAAGCAGACGGCGCCAAAGAGACGCAGGATGACTTTACGCTTTCTATGTTTATAAACCGTGAGAGCCAGGGGAACTCTTTTGCTATGATTCTGCATGCGACAGAACTGAACAAACCTTATAGCCAGGGAGGTCCGAAAGGTCATCTTGGCCTCATTAACAAAGACACTCTGATGGATATGGAATACAGAATCGGAGGTACGACGAAGGCAAACCTGACAGCAAAGGATGAAAATGGCAATAATATCATTACCCCGGTTGGCCAGTGGACGCATGTCGCAGTCGTGACAAATGGCACGAACAATACGGCAAAGCTGTATCTGGATGGCGTTCTTGTAGGGACGGTCACAGGCATATGCAAACCCTCCCAGCTTACGGCGCAGAATAACTGCCTGGGACGTGCTTCCTGGGACAATCAGGATTACAAAGCGACCTTTGATGATTTCCAGGTATACAATGGCATATTGACCGAGAAAGAAATTCAGGATATTGCCAACACAAGGCTTTGCAACGCACCGGTACAGGATGTTTATAATAATCTTGCGTTAAGCCTTAAGGGTGAGGGAACCTTTGATAAAGATGCAGTTGTGGGCGACTTAAGTCTGCCCAAGACCATGAAGACCAGTGATGGCAAGACCGTGGAGGGACTTAAAATTACATGGGAGTCCAATCATTCGGCAGTCCGGACGGATGGTACGGTGATCCAGCCGTCTAAGGGCAGACCGGCGGCTGAGGTTACGCTTAAAGCAACGATCCAGTATGGTTCCAGTAAGAAGACAAAAACATTTGATATTAAGGTGCTGCCGGGAGAAAATGTATCCTTTGTGGAATTTGACGAGGCATTTGAGGAAGCAAAAAGCAAATACGTTGAAGTAATGGCAAATAAGGCTGTTTACGTGCAGTCTACCATAGATGTACTCGGGACAAAGCTTGAAGAAGCAAAGGCTGTGAAAGACAAAGAGAATACGAATGCGGCGGATGCAGACGAAGTGGACGCCATGACTGCACAGCTTAAAGCAGCGATGGAAGGCGTGAAGGCAAAGAGCCTTGCGGAAATTGGCAGGACACTGCTCGCCTGGTATTCTCTGGATAGCAGTGAGGAAAAAGTGAAAGATAAATCCAAGAATGGAAAAGATGGAACGGCTGCTGCTACGGTCACTTTTGACCGGGATAACGGAGCAACATTTAACGGAGGGGCCGCACTTGCAAACTGTATTACCCTTCCCAACGATATAGAGGTTGGTGAGAAAATGACTTTTGCATTCTGGGCAAAAGATTCAAGGGGTGCAAAGTCTAATGCATTTGGAATTGGCTCAGGAAATGAATTTAGCGGTGGGGCAGAGAACAAGAAAGCGGCACATTTCTTCTATGTCAACACCAATGACGGTAATACTTTGGTTGCAAGCATGAACCCATCATACTGGAGTGGTGCAGTGAATATTTCAACACCCGCTGCAGCAAAGGACACCTGGCATCATATCGTCTGTGTGCTGGATGGCACGAAGCTGACTCTCTACATGAATGGACGTAAGATTGAGACGAAGGATGTAGGGCATACCGTGAAGGAAATGTGGGATTCAGACCCGGATACGCGCTGCATTTATATCGGTAACTGCATGTATGGCAAAAATCCTAGCAATGATGGAAAAGATAAAGACCCGGATTACAAGGGAAGCATCAGGGATTTCCGCATTTACAATGCACCGCTTGCACAGGAGCAGGTAGCAGAGATTTATGAATACCTCAAAGTTCCACAGATGCGGTATGCAAAAGACGATTTGATTGCAGCAATGACAGGTGCAAGGCTTGAGGACGATGGAACGGTTACCCTGAATGTAACCAATCTGACAACCACAGATGGGAAACTCAATCTGCTCGATACCAGTTATGGCGCAGATGTTACCTGGAAATCCTCAGATAATGATGTCGTCAATGCGACTACCGGAGTGGCGGCAATTCCGCCAGAAGGCGATCTGGAAACAGAAAAAACAGCCAATTTGACAGCAACCATTACGATTGGCGAGGGGGAAAGCCAGATAACAGAAACGATTGTCTTTAAGTGCAAGGTATTCTATGCGCTTGATATTTCGACCGATGATCTGGCACAGGCAATCCAGGCAATCAAAGATGAAGCGCTCGATCCGGATGACTATACGCAGGAAAGCTGGGCAGCGTTACAGTATGCCATTAGTGAAGCTCAGAAACAGGTAGACAGACCGACCAGCACATGGGATGTGGAGGACGCACAGAGTGCTTTGCAGGAAGCAAGAAGCGGATTGGTAGATATATCAGTATTGCGTGAGAAGTTGGGAGCGATTAAAAGCGAGTTGATGGATTTAGATGAGAATGATTATACCGAAACAAGCTGGAATGCCTTACAGGATAAGGTAACAGCAGCCAATACGGTGCTGACAAGACCAGATGCAACCCAGGGTGAGGTTGAATCGGCAATCGAAAGTCTGCCGGATGATACGTCTATGCTGGTAGCATGTGGCGATACCGAAGCTTTGGATGAGGCAATAAAGAAAGCAGATGCCTTGAAAGCATACAGCGAAGCATATACAGAGGCAACATGGGAAGTGTTTGAGGCAGCTCTGGAGAAAGCGAAAGAAGAACGGGCTAAGAGAATCGAAGATTATTCAGAGGCTTTGGAGGAATTGAACACAGCCATTCATGGTCTTGAGATTAAGGAGGACCACAAGCTTGAAGGAGAAGTAAAAGCAAAGCTTGAAGGTGAACTGGCAGCAGCCAAGGCAGAAGCCCTGACAGAAAGTAATTATACGAAAGAGACCTGGGATACATACCAGGAGGCTCTGGAAGCATTTGAGGCTGTGCTCGGCAAAGAAAAGGTAACCAGGGACGAGGCAGAGGCGGCGTCGGAGGCATTGACAGAGGCAAGGGCAGCCCTTGAGCCAGTCGAAGACCAGATACCGAACGCAGAAAAGAAAAGGGAATTGACAGATGCCTATGATGCAGCAGTTAGGGCAGCAGAAGGTATGAATCCAGGAGTTTATACCCAGGAGAGCTGGCAGAGGTTTGAAAGTGCGCTGCAAGCAATGAAGAAGATTGCAGACCGTCTTGCGCAGGAAAAGAATAATGTAACTAAGGCTGAAATTGATGCGGCAATTACGGAACTGAAGGCAGCAGAAGAAGCGCTTAAACAGAGTGTAGATAAGACCGCTTTGGATAAGGCCATCAAGGATTGTGGAAGCCTGAAGGCTGCAGACTATACAGCAGCTACCTGGAATGCATTCAAGAAAGCATTGGATGATGCAAAGGCAGTTTTTGCAAAAGCAAATGCGACACAGGCGGAAGTAAATGCAGCGCTGACAACGCTAAACGCAAAGAAGCAGGCGCTCAAAAAGCCGATAAAGGTTGGTAAAATAAAGATTACCGCTGACTATACCAAGGTTGCAGCAGGAAAGAAGGCGACCTTGAAGGCGAATATTACACCATCTGACGCCGCTAACAAGGCTGTGGCCTGGAGCATTGACAAGACTGCCAAGAGTAAGAAATACGCAAGTATCAGCAGCAAGGGCGTACTGACTACGAATAAGAAGGGCGCAGGCAAGACGGTGACGGTTACGGCCACAGCCAAGGATGGAAGCGGAAAGAAGGGTACCATCAAAATTAAGATTATGAAAGGCGGCGTTACAAAGGTCAGTCTCAAAGCAAAATCAAAGAAAGTTAAGGCTGGCAAGAAAGTAACCATAAAGACAACCGTTAAGTATAGCGGCAAGAAGAAGTCGGATGCAAACGTGAAACTGGCTTGGAAGACCTCTAATAAGAAGGTTGCAACGGTAAACAGTAAGGGTGTGGTAACTGCAAAGAAAGCCGGAAAAGTTACTATTACCGCAACTTCTACAGACGGGACCAAGAAGTCGGGAAAGATTAAGATTACGGTTACGAAGAAATAATTTTTGTAATTGGGTAAGAAATATTTAAAAGCCGCCCCCCCGTGGATGAACCAACTGTCCACGGGGGCTTTTTGTGCGCCTTGCGGCGCACGTCACTAATATTTTGAATCTCCAGAGGCGTGAAATCCCAAGCCATATTTCGGAGCAGTATTTTATAAATTTTCACTAAAAATAGCATCTAATATCAGGTTTTTTGGTAAAAGTGCTTGAAAAATCCCTCCCTAAGTGTTAAAATTTGAGAACAATAGGCATAATCTGCACAATAAAGGAGGGAAGGGAACAATGTGCAGAGTTACTTAATCATGGAGCGAATGTGGAAGGCGTCACTATCGGGAATAGGCAACCGAGACGCCGGGTTTTTGCTTTGTAATAAGAAGGGAGGCATGTCAGAGCAAACAGCAAGATATGTTATGTAGTAAAGTAGTTTAGAAAGGATTATGGAAAGAGGAAAATTATGGAAAGAGGAAAAGGTTTATGGAAAAGAATCGCCTCGCTCATACTCTGTCTGGCAATGGTAGTAACACTGATGCCGGCACAGTTTGCGTATGCAGCGGAAGGCGATACAACTGGTCGCGCCGGGGATACCGACAATCAGGATGATCTGCCAGAAACATTGATGTATTTCAGCTTTGATGATGATATCACAGACGGTGGTAAGATAAAGGCTGAGATTGTCACACGTGATGACGCCGCAGGTACTGAACATGTGGCAGAGTGCGCTAAAGATGTAAAGAAGGTAGGAACCGGTGCATTACGGCTTAACGGGAAAAATAAAGCGGGAAATAATGCCAAGGGAGCATACTTGAAAGTTGCTCCAGGGGCATTGGCGAATGAGGACGGCAGCGGTAAGACAAAATTGACAATTTCCTATTGGAGCAAGGTAGCCCCGGAGACAGGCTGGGGAACAGGCTGGGTGTGCTTTGCGTCAGAGGGTGATAGTGCTGGCACTGCGAATAAGTACGTTGGCGTGCTTGACAGGTCGGATCACCTTGAAGTAGAGTGTTTTAATGGAGGAAGGGGCGGTTCAGGATCTGGCGCTAATATATCGGCAACCGCTCTTGGTTTTAAGGCACATACAGAGTGGAAACATGTTATGATTGTAATGGAAGATAAAGAATTAAGAATGTATGTAAATGGGGAAAAAATTGCAAAAGAAGAAATTGGATCAGGAATCCCCAATTTGGCGAACAGTACATTCTATATCGGATATGCAACTTACGGGGAATGCTACAATGGCTATCTTGACGATTTCACGGTTTATGATGGAGCTTTGACCGATGCACAGGCGGAGAGTATTGGCAAGCGTGCGATAGTAGAGGATGCCATTGCGCATGGAATTATCGATTCCCCGGATGGCGATAATTATAACATGAACGCAGGCGATACCATCCAGATTACGCCAATCAGCACAATTCCGGCAGCAGTGAGAAATCAGATTACATACAAATCTGCGAACCCGGCGGTTGCAACCGTGGATGAAGAAAGCGGTTTGGTAACAGCAGTAGCACCGGGTACGACTACGATTGAAACCACTATGAGGTATAGCGGACAGACATACAAGGGAAGAACCATTACCGTCAAGGTTGAGACGCCGGAAGAAGCGTTTACACCTGTTGCGACCTACACCTTTGAGGATGCGCAGGGGAACGGAAGTATACAAGGTGCTAAGGCTATATCCAAAGGTTTGGTGGATTATAAGGGTGAGAAAGAGTATGCAGAGGGAAAAGACGGCGTTGGAAAGGCAGTGCGTACCAAAGCCGGCATAGCAGCATCTGGGTCAGGCGAGTCGGCGAAGCCGGCAGTCCCGGGCTATGGTCTTGAGTTAAAGGAGAAGAATCTTGGATCTGCATACACGGTTTCCATGTGGATAAAACCGGAGAATGAAAAGACCTTCCATCCTAATGGTCCAGTACTGGCGCTTGGACATGGAAAGACTGGTGATGAAAACTGGCTTGCCATTGCAGGACATAATAGAGGGGAAAATTCTCAAGCCAGAGTTTGGGCGCATGGAACGAAATACAATAAATCCAATACAGATTTCATCACAAATCCTGAGAGCGCTGACAGCACAACGTTCGAGGGGGTTCAGAACAAGTGGACAATGCTTACGATTACGCAGCTTGGGAATAACGTAACCTTCTATAAGGATGGTGTGAAGACTGGAAAGGTCTATAAGGCTGATGAGGTCTTGAGCGGAACAAATGAGGGAATCTGTCTCGGAGTCAATTTCTGGGATACAGAGTTTAGCGGTTTATATGATGATGTATACGTATACGACAGCGCATTGACCGCTGAACAGGTTAAAAAGTTATATGTACAGGATGTCGATTCAGACTCCATGGGAATCTTTGCGGATGGTGAGGACTATGGCTATGTTAAGAGTGATCTTACCCTTCCGGAGACATTCATGGGTTATGATGTTACCTGGACGTCCGAGACGCCGGGCAAGATTACGGCAGATGGTAAGGTAAATAAAGAAGCATTGGATGGAAGCACGGCAACGCTGAAGGCAACAATAGGAGATGCGGCTGAAGGCGCCGGCTGGAATAAGACCTTTGCATTAAGGCTTGCAAAAGCTATTACCATCAAGTATGTAGATGAAACAAACAAGGAAGTAAGGACAGATACTGTATACGAAAAAGTAGGAACCAAGTATACATTTAAAGTAACAGAGGAAATGTTCTCAACAAAAGATGGCGCATATCAGTATGACGCTGAGAACAACAAGGAAGAAGACTTTGCCGTTGACGTTACAGCGGGTGGAGCGCAGACAATTACGGTAAAATATAAGGTATTGCCGGTTGGAAGCGTGGACTTTAGCAAGATTCCTGAAGATGTATATATGATTCAGGGCAATAAGGCGTCACTTCCTAAGACTGCAAAAGGAACAATTACCGCAGATGACGGTACCGAGACGCCTGGTACAGGAGATGAAGGTGCAGGAAGCACAGACCCGGTTGAGATCGATGTGCCGATCCAGTGGGATGACTATTCCGAGTTAGAGCCTAGCGCGACAGCTTACACGCTGGAAGGCTGGGCGGCAGGTAAGAAGTGTTCTGTAAAACTTCATATTTTTGAGTGTGATGAGTCCGTGGCTGATATAACGGCGCAAAACGGTAGTCAAAAGACGAAATTCCAAGGAGCATATAAGGGTATCGTTGAGACAGAGTACGATATTGTAATGACGGGAGAACTTACAGGCGACCTTGCAGTGCAGTATTTTGACCAGGGCGTTGCCCAGAATGGCGATACATTCTATATGCCTGCTGTATCCACACGCTTTACGGGTGGTAAGTTCTTTGTAAACGGTGGTAATGGAAAGGGTGGAAATGGTTCTGACAGTGGAAGCAAGGATTACCCGGCAGCAGAAAACAGGACAATCACCCATGATGGAACAAGCGTTTATCATGTACGTACCAGAATAGACACCACAGGGGTATCGGTAACTTCGGGTACACCAGCAGAAGGAGAGACAGAGGCTGCACCGGATGTTACAGTTGGCAATGGTACATTCCGTGTATGGGTAACCGACCCGAATGGGGTGGTATCTGAAGTCACAGATCCGGCAAACCCGATGACTTCCCGTAAGATTGTAACCGGTATTATTGACAAGGCTGGCGCGGCAAGAGCTAACTTCAAGATTACCAACCACAAGATCAGCTGGCAGTCCGGTTATGTCAACAAGAAGATTGAAATCTACTTAGGCGAGGCGACAACAGCAGAGAAGACAACAAGCGAGAAGCTTCTGCCCAGCAGCCTGTTAGGTGAGGAAGCGGCGGCAGCGGCTTATGCATATACGCCGACCAGCAGCTACACCAAGGATGGCGTGAGATATATACTGAACAAAGAGAAATCCGGCTGGTTTAAGGGAAATGACAAAATTACCAATCCGGCAGATGCGGCAGTATCCGTAGCAGACGCTACCCTGACCTACAAGGCATACTATGAATCTGGAATTACTAATTTTGCTGGTTTGGAAGAATCCCTCGACGCAGCGAAAGCGTTCTATGAGAGCTCAGAGGCAGCTGGAATCTATACGGCAGCATCCTTAAAGAAACTGCAGGATGAGATTACAAAGGCTCAGGGAATTCTCGATACGCAGGGCACAGCAAATCCGGCAGCAAGTGATGTCGTAGATAAGGCAATCGAAGACCTGGATGCTTTGGTGGCAAAAGGATTAGATTTAAAGACCTTTGACGAAATGGATGAGTCCATGGTGGCTTATTATCCGTTGACCAAGAATGTTAAAGATGCTACAGACGGCGGACATGACGGCAAGGTTATCGGAAGTGTTGGTTTCGACCGCAGTACCGGAGCAACATTCCCGGGCGGCGGCGCGCTTTCTAACTACATTACCCTTCCGGATACCATTCCGGTGACGGACAATATGACATTCTCTTTCTGGGCATATGACCAGAATGGCGGTAGGAACACCTTCGGTATTGGTTCAGGAAAGAAAGTCAGCGGCAGCGCTGCATTAGATGGTTCCACGACAGAGGCGCATCATTTCTCTATCTATGTAAGAGGAACAGGCAAGCTGCGTGCAGGCGGTGGAAATTTTGGCTGGGGCGGCAACATTTCAGAAGTGTCAGATATTGACATTGATTATGATAGATGGAATCTTGTCACATGCGTACTGGAAGGCAAGAAGTTGACTGTTTATGTAAACGGCGCTAAGGCAAAAGAAGGAACAACAGGTGTTTCCCTGACAGAAGCATGGAATGCCAATGAGGAAGAACGTTATATCTTCCTTGGAAACAACATTTATGGGGCAAATAATGATGCGGACTTCAAGGGAAGCCTCAAGTACTTCCGCATGTACAATGCAAGTCTTGCAGAAGAACAGGTAAAAGCAATTTATGATAATGAACTGAATAGCAGGTTGGATACGGCTGCCGCAGATTTGGCAGATGAGCTCTTTGCAGAGACAGGAACCGGTGACAACGAAGGCAAATACACAATGACCATTACCGAAACAAGCATGGAACTTCCCTATAAGAGCGCCGGTCCGCAGGGTGAAGAAATTCGTTGGTCAACAGCTAATGAGGATGGCGCTATCAGCATTGGCGACGGAGTTGCAACCATAACATTACCGGAAACGGGAACAGCAACCGAAACCTTAAAGGCTTCTATCCGCTTAAACGGAGGAAGAAAAGATGTTGATGTTGTTTGTACGCTGAAGAAACTTTCACCAGAAGCGCAGGCAACAAGGACAGAGCTCAAAGAGGCGCTCAAGGAAGCAAACGCACTGGTAGAGACAGCATATACGACTGCCTCCTGGGCAAGCTTTACGCAGATCCGTGACGCAGCGAAATCTGCATATAATAAAGCGGATGACAGCATGACTGCACAGAATACAGCTTTGAAAAATGCAATGGAAAAGGGCGGAACTTTAGTACCGCTTGGCAATAAGACCGCTTTAAACAGGCTGATAGCTACAGCAAAGAGAGCGATGGATAAGGCAGATAAGGATGACTACGAAGAAAAAGTCTGGAATGACTTGGAGGCAGCCATCACACATGCAGAAGAACTCTCTGATGACGTAGGGCAGGATGAAGTGAATGCAGAGAAAGAAACATTGCAGGCTGCATATGATGCATTTAAACCTAAGACTTACACGAAGGAGCAGGCAGATAAGCTTGCCGCTGAAGCTAAGAAGCTCTTAGAAGGAAAGAATGAGTTTGAGTATGATGAAAAAGTCTGGGCAGCTATGCAGGACGCACTGAAGGAAATTGCAGCGCTGACAGCAAATTCAACGGTTGAGCAGACGACAGCAGCATACAACAAGCTGAAAGATGCAATGGAGAAATTTGAGCCTAAGACGATTGACAAGGAAGCGCTTGGCACACTTGTTACAGATGTCAAAGGACAGCTCGCAGGCTTAAATAAGGCAAATTACCAGCCGGCGGCATGGGCAGCAGTAGAAGCTGCTCTGGCAGAGGTAGAGAAATTACCGGCAACTGCAAGCGAAGCAGAAGTTAAGGCGGCATATGGCAAGCTTTGGAATGCGATGAAGAAATTAAAAGCAAGTCCATTTGTTGCAGTAAGCAGTGTTAAAATCAGCACGACCAGCCTGACGCTTGCAGTTAAAAAGACAGCAACATTGACAGCAACTATAGCTCCAAGCAACGCAACAAACCAGAAAAAGGAATGGAGCACCAGCAATCAGAAGATTGCCAAGGTAGACCAGAATGGTAAGGTTACAGCCGTAGCAAAGGGAACTGCAACCATCACTGTAAAGGTAGATGGAAAGACAGCAACCTGTAAAGTGACGGTAACTGTTCCGGTAACTAAGGTGGCAATTACAGAAAGTATTGGCGGCGGCAAGAAGCCGGCAGTTGCAGCAGGCAAGAAGATAACCTTGAAAGCAGGTATCACCCCAAGCAATGCAAATAACAAGAGCGTAACATGGAGCCTTGGCTCGAAGGACAAGAAATATGCGTCCATAAGCAGCAAGGGTGTATTGAGCGCTAAGAAGGCCGGCGCTGGCAAGACCGTTACGGTTACGGCAACAGCCAAGGACGGAAGCAAGAAGAAAGCAACGATCAAGGTTAAGATCATGAAGAATGCCGTTACAAAGATTACCCTCAAGGCAGGTAAGAAGACGGTGAAAGCAGGCAAGAAGATTACTGTGAAAGCAACCGTTAAGACGAACGGCAAGAAGGCAAGCAAGACACTTGCATGGAGCGTTGACAAGAAGAGCAAGAAGTACGCTTCTATCAACAGCAAGGGTGTACTGAGCACAAAGAAAGCTGGAAAGAACAAGACTGTTACTGTTACCGCGGCAGCAACAGATGGATCCAAGAAGAAAGCAACCATTAAGATCAAGATTAAGAAATAGGCAGATAATGCTTATGCACAAATTGGAAGCCGGAGAGAATTTCTCTCCGGCTTTTCGTATATGGAGGTGTTGTTTTTAACGTAAAGCAGGCAGTTTGATTGACAAATTTCACAGATATATTTAAAAGGTTGCGCATTATTGCGCATTTTTTTTTGCTTTTTCCAAATATAATAGTGAAAATGAATAAAAATAGAGAGAAAATATTAGAACATCTGTCACTTGTGCAAATAAGAGATGTGTGTATAATCATTAATATGAGCAAGCGATTGCGCTTTGGCGGTATTTAGGGATATGGGAAGAAGCAATCACTGCAGAGCGGCGCTTGCTGATACTTATTAAAATTAAGAAGGAGGAAAAGAAATGAAAGTATGGAAACGAACACTCAGCGCAGTCATGAGTATCTGCCTTGTATTCTCACTTTTTACCGGACCAGACTTTGTCAGTGCAGCAGCACCTACATATGGGACCCTGGTAAACGGTGCGCTGACAACAAACACCGATGGGTGGACAATTTCAGACGGAGTTCCGTTGACGACAGACAGTGGGGCTACGGTTGGATGCAGCATTCAGTCAGGGGATGGAGAAGCTACTCATTTAAGTATTTGGAATAATTCTGCAGAGGAAAAGGTGTTTTCCATGACCCAGACCATCAGCAACATGGAGGCGGGATCCTATATTGCGAAATTGGAGTCGGTGGGGAATGGTTCTACAAAACACAACGTTGTCTTAAAAGCGCATAATGATACCAAGGACACGGAAGTATCCGTAAATGTTAACACAAAGGAATGGAATGTATATGAGAAATCTGAGACAATAGCGCTTGACGTGGCAGAGGGGGATACCGTTACCATCAGTATCAGCGGGCCGTTGGAGGCAAAAGGAAGTGGCGACGGTGAATGGTACGGAATTCGAAATGTAGAATTCGAGGCAGCTCCGGGAGAAAAGGCTGCTATCACAGTCAAGAAGGTTCCGGGTCTTTCTGAAGACTTCATTCATGGTGTGGACGTGTCTACCTATCTGAGCGAGGTGCAGAGCGGCGTGGTCTATAAGGATGAGAACGGCGTAGAGAAGAATATGTTTGAAATCTTCAAGGACGCCGGCGTCAACTATGTAAGGTTCCGTGTATGGAATTGCCCGTACCGCACAGATAAAGATGGAAAGATACTCTATACAGATTTTGTGGAAAAGAGTGCAGGCGGCGAGGAAAAGGTGGTATACAATGAATACACCGAGGATCAGGTAACAGCACAAAAGACCTGGATTGTATCACCGGATGATGCGAAGTCTTTCCAGGGAGCTGGATATAACAGGTATTTCCTGGAAAATGGAACAGAAGTATACCGGGAAGGCTATGGCGCAGGTAACTGCGACATTGACGCTGCAGTGGAAATGGGTAAAATTGCAACCTATTACGGAATGAAGGTGTTAATTGACTTCCATTATTCCGATTTTTGGGCTGATCCTAACAAAATGAAATCCCCGAAAGCATGGGATGGCATGAGTATTGAGGAAAAAGCAACAGCTCTTTCCACATATACCAAAGATAGCCTGAAAAAGTTAAAAGACGCCGGCGTTGATGTGGGCATGGTACAGGTCGGCAATGAGATCAACGGTGGTATGGCAGGAGAGAAGGACTGGGCGAATGTCAGCAAGCTCTTAGATGCTGGGACCAAGGCAGTCCGCGAAGCTGACCCCAATATTCAGATTGCCATCCACTATGCGGATCCACATAAAGAAGGCTTCCAGTTGGGAAGGGCAGAGGCTTTGAAGAATGCGAATATTGATTATGATGTATTTGCATCTTCCTATTATTCCTTCTGGCATGGAAGCCCGGAAAATCTTACCGATGTATTGAAGGAAATCGCAACAAAATATAATAAAAAGGTTATGGTAGCGGAGGTCTCCTACTGTACGACGACAGGGGATGGAGACGGTGCAGACAATGTTGTAAATAAGGATACAAGTCCATTAAATTATTTCATTGACGCCCAGGGCGAAGGCCAGGCAGCGGCAGTCCGTGACGCCATTGCAGCAGTGGCAGCAGTGGGCGACGCAGGAATCGGAACCTTTTACTGGGAGCCGGCATGGGTTCCGGTAAAGAACTATGCAGGCGCTGAGGCAGACAAGAAAGCAGAAGTTTTAGCGTACAATATTGATAAATGGGAGAAATACGGATCCGGCTGGGCATCCATGTGGTCTGGACCTGTTGGTGGCGGTTATGACCCGGGAGTAGATGAAAATGAATCCACCCATGGTTCCCAGTGGGATAACCAGGCAATGTTTGACTTCAATGGTAAGGCGCTTCCGTCTATCAATGTGTATAAATGGGTGTACACAGGAACGAAGGGACCCGTGCGGCCCTCTACGATAGAACAGCCGACTTACACTATGAATTACAAGGCTGCGCCACAGCTTCCGGCTGCAGTAAAGGTTAATCTTAATGATGGCAGGGTCTTGGAAGATATAGCCGTAACTTGGAATGCGGCTCAGGTAGAAGCGTTAAAGACAGCGGACTACGGAGAATATACGGTAGAGGGAAGTCTTGCATCCTTCACCTATGACTCTGATGGAGATACCATTACCGTGCCGGCAGGCGAACAGGAGACGACCTGTGCTGTAACAATTACTGGAACGAATGTCCTGCCAAACGGAAGTTTTGAGGATGGCCAGGGAGACTGGGTGAAAACGTCAAGTACTAACTTCAAGACAACTGGAGCCGGCGGAGATGCAAAGGATGGAAAGAATTTCTTTGATGCATGGACAGAAGGAACAACGACAGACTTTAGGGTATTGCAGACATTGACGGGTGACAACCTTCCTGCAAGTGGAAAGTACATGTTGTTCGGCTATTATCAGGGAACAACGGTAAAAGGCATCTCAGAGGATGCCTCAGGCTTAGTTGCAATTGTTAAATATAAGAATGGAAAGGCTAAGGTTTACAAAGGCGGAATCCAGATCCCGAATACCTGGAAGATATTCTATCAGGCAAAGACAAGAGACATTGTGATTAACAGTAATGTGGAAAGCGTTACAATTGTCAGCCGCCTGATCTATACAAATGGATGGGCGGTTGTAGATGATATTAATTTGATGAAAACAGATGACTTGACAACCGATGAAGCATCATATCAGCCCGCAGCTTCCGATACTTACACTTTGACGCTTAAAGACGGGGAAACTGTGTTGGGTACAGAGACGGTAGAAGCCGGAGCATCAGCAACCGCACCGACCAAAGAAGGATATACGTTTGACGGCTGGGATTTGGCAGGTGATTATGTATTCTCCGATTTGACGTTGAGTGCAAAGTGGAAAAAGAATGACGATACGGGCAATACGAAGACTTACACCGTAATATTTAAAGACGGCGATAAGGTATTAAAGACCGAGACCGTAGAAGAAGGAAAGGCAGCAACTGCGCCGGCAGCGCCGACCAAAGCAGGCTATACCTTTGATGGCTGGGACAAAGCGTTTAATAATGTGACTGCTAATCTGACGGTAACGGCAAAGTGGAAACAGAACCAGGGAACGCAGGATAAGAAATACACAGTTACCTTCAACGTGAACGGTGGAAAATCCATCAAGACCAAGACTAAGAGCGTTACCGCCGGCAAGACCTATGGCACGCTGCCAAAGGTAACACGTAAAGGATATACCTTCAGCGGCTGGTATACGGCAAAATCAGGCGGACAGAAGATTGGCAGCTCCACAAAGGTAACAATTACTAAGAACACCACATTGTATGCACGCTGGGCAAAGGTTGCAAAGCCTGGAAAGGTTAAGAAACCTACGGTTAAGAACAGCAAGAAGAATACGATTAAGGTTACCTTTAAGAAAGTAAAAGGCGCGCAGGGGTATGAAATTCGCTATGCGACGAAATCGAACATGAAGGGCGCGAAGAAGGTAACGACAAAGAAGACCAGCAGCACGATTAAGAATAAGAAGCTGATAAAGAAAGGACGCACCTGTTATGTTCAGGTTCGTGCATATAAAACAGATTCTGCTGGCAGCAAGGTATACAGCAAGTCATACAGCACAAAAGTAAAAATTAAGATTAAGAAGTAAAATGTCGAACTGTTTTTCCTCAAAGCAGAAACTGATTGTAACAAAAATGCAGAAAAATATATTACGATAACATCAATAAAAGGATGGGACAAAGCGTCTCATCCTTTTATTGATGTTATCGTATGGAATCCAGCCTAAAAATTCCCCTTAATTAAGTCATCCAGCGTAATGTTATAAAAAAAATCATGTACAAGAGCGTCGTATTTCTGCCACAATGGCAACGTAATGCAGCTTTCTTTTCTCGGGCAGTCTTTCGCTGTGGGAGTCAGACAGGCAACCGGGGCGAGCGGTCCGTCAGTAAGTTCAATGATTTCTCCGATAATATAATCTTCGGGCGCGCGCGTCAGCTTATAGCCGCCGCCTTTGCCCCGGAGTCCGGTCAGCATCTTTCCGGTTACAAGCATTTTCAAAATAATTTCCAGATATTTCTCAGAAATCTCCTGCCGTGCGGCAATCTCTTTCAGGGGAATATATTTATTTTCCTGATGCTGTGCAAGGTCAATCATAACCCTGAGTGCGTAACGTGCTTTTGTTGAAATCATAAGCTTACCTCCGTCTGTCTGTTCTTTTTATTATACCTCCTGGGGTTTAAATTATCAACAAAAACCCATAAACATATGTAAGAAATAGGGAAGACTGAAGAATTTTCTGAAATATATTGTCTGGTCTTGACATTTTCTTACTAAAACATTACAATGTACTTAGTAATACAAGGTATAGAGGTAGACTATGAATGAAAAATACGAAAGGCAGATGAAAAAAGGGGTTTTGGACATGATAGTCTTAAAGCTGCTTGCCAATGAAGCGAAGTATGGGTATCAGATCATACAGGAGATGAGGGAAAAGGGCGGGGAGATATTTTCGCTGAAGGATGGGACGCTATATCCAATTTTGTACCGCCTGGAAGATGATGGTCTTGTGAAAGCCAGGTGGAGTGAAGCCGAGGGGAAGCAGGTTGCAAGGAAATATTATGAGATTACCGGTGCGGGCCGTCAGGCATTGGAGGAAATCGAAGCAGTCTGGGAACGCATTTCTACTGGCATATCGAAGATAATGGAGGATTAGATGATGAATGCAAACCAATATGTGAATGCCGTTGCAAGAAAGATAAGATGCAGCGGGAAGAGGAAGAAAGAGATTAAAAAACAGCTTTTAACAGATATTCATATGCGCTTGGAGCAGGGTGAGGAACTTAAGGAGGTTTTTTCCCGGATGGGAACGGTTCAGGAAATTGCCGATGGGTTCAATGAGAGCATTTCCCAGAATGAGCAGAAGAAGTACCGCCGGAATAAAGTGTTAAAAATCATAATTCCCATTGTAGTGGTATTGATCCTGCTGGCGGCATTTGTCTGTTGGATACTTCCCCGTGGATATGCGATAGACCAGAGCGAGTATTTTGATGAAGCCCGGGTTGAGGCCGCAATGAAAGAAACAATAGAGCTGTTGGATGCGGAGGCGTATGATGCCCTGCAGGAAAATGCTATTTCGCAGATGCAGCCGTTTCTAAATAAAAAGGAAATGGCTAAGATTAAAGGCACGATATCTGATGACTGGGGAGAAAGACAGCAGTTTGGTACAGTCTATATGACGGAACTTGTACAGGGAAATACGCATCTGGCAGTAGGAGAGGTTACGGTTGTCTATGAGAATGTAACTGTAACATATCGTTTGTCCTATGATAAGGAAATGCGCCTGGCGGGATTATATGTGAGGTAGGATTTGGTGATATAGATCAAGAAAAAGGTGATGTTATGACAGCGGAAAGCATTATTTGTATGGTGATTGTGGCTATCAGTGCAATGCCAATGATTATAATCGGGATTAGCCAATATAGAAGCAAGAAGCCGGTAGGCTTTTGGAGCGGCAAGGAGCCGCCAAAGAAGGAGCAGATTACAGATGTAAAAGCATATAATCAAAAACATGGGATTATGTGGATCGTTTATGGCGCCGGATTTTTCCTCTGTTTCGCATTGGCGGTTCCCTTTGGTGAAAAGCTGGCGCTTGTTGCCGTGGGTCTTGGTACGATAGAGTGTATCGGAGGCATATTTGTCATGATTGCATATCATAATAAGCTGAATCGCAGGTACTACCGTGAGGAGGGAGTACAGTAGGTATGGAATCGCAGGCGGTTTGATTTCACGGCAACACAGGCAGCGTCAGCTTAGATAGTTTTCGAGAAAGTATTGATGAATCCGCGTATCGTCTCCAAGCTCCGGGTGGAAGGCAACGGCAAGCTGGTTCCGGTACTGTACGCCGACAATGCGTCCCTCCACCTGAGCAAGAATTTTAACATCCTGTGATGCCTCTGTCACATAGGGCGCGCGGATAAATTCCATGGGAAATATGCCGACGCCCAGGAAATTCCCTTCCGCATAATGAAAGCTTCCGAGTTGCCTGCCGTAGGCATTACGCTTTACGGTGACCGGAAGCGTGCCGATATGTACGGTATCATCGCCGGAAATTTGTTCTGCGAGGAGAATCAGGCCGGCGCAGGTGGCCAGCACAGGGAGTCCGTTTTCTATTCTGTCACGGATTGGCTCGAGCATGTGAAGTTCCCGCAAAAGCTTTCCCTGTACCGTGCTTTCACCGCCCGGCAGGATTAATCCGTCAAAATCTTCCGCTAAATCGCCCGCCTTGCGCAACTGTATGGTCTGCACACCCAGCTTGTGCATTACATTTTCGTGTTCCAGGAAAGCGCCCTGTACTGCCAAAACTGCTATTTTCATATCAATCCTCCTCGTTCTCCATTCGTTGTCATCTTTCCATTCTCAAGCGGCTCTTTCGCATTATCTCATATTATGCATTGCCTTTTATTTCCCGCGTTCTGCCATCAGCAGTTCGATTTCATCCGCATTGATGCCGACCATCGCCTCGCCTAAATCCTCCGACAGCTCGGCAATCATTGCTGCATCCGTATAGTTTGTTACTGCCTTTACGATGGCGTTGGCACGTTTCTCGGGATTGCCCGATTTAAAAATACCGGAACCAACGAACACGCCTTCCGCGCCGAGCTGCATCATCAGCGCCGCATCTGCTGGGGTTGCCACACCGCCAGCTGCAAAGTTTACGACGGGAAGCTTCTGGTTGTTATGGACATATTGGACTAAATCATAAGGCACGCACAGCCGTTTTGCCTCATCAAACAGTTCATCCTCCCGCATGGAGGAAATCTTTGCGATAGCGCGGTTCATCATGCGCATATGGTGTACCGCCTGTACGACATCGCCGGTTCCTGGTTCGCCTTTGGTTCGGATCATAGATGCGCCTTCATTAATCCGGCGAAGCGCTTCTCCCAAATCCTTAGCGCCGCATACGAAGGGAACACGGAATTTTGTCTTATCAATATGGTAGATGTCGTCTGCCGGTGAGAGTACTTCACTCTCATCAATATAATCAATCTCAATGGCTTCCAATAACTGCGCTTCCACAAAATGTCCAATACGGCATTTTGCCATAACCGGGATAGACACGGCCTTTTGTATGCCGCGTATCATTTTTGGGTCGCTCATGCGGGAAACACCTCCGGCAGCCCGTATATCTGCTGGGATCCGTTCAAGCGCCATGACGGCACAGGCGCCCGAGGCTTCTGCAATCTTTGCCTGTTCCGGTGTCGTGACGTCCATGATGACGCCGCCTTTTAACATCTGTGCCAGTTCTTTGTTCAATTCATATTGTCTGTTCATTGTCTCTCTCTCTTTCATTTTATGGTTTACAAATGGACTTTTTATACAGTATACTATTACTGACCATATTAAAATACCCAATTTAAATATAGCCAGTATAGTCAGAATGGAGGGACTTTGCAGAATGTTGACCTATTCGTTTGCAGATATAGGGTCAGAAAGCCTGTATCATCATCTTTACCAATGTATTAAAAATGATATCTTATCCGGGGTGCTTTCTGCTGGGATGAAGCTGCCGTCGAAGCGCAGTTTTGCTAAAAATCTGGGTGTGAGCAATATTACGGTGGAGAATGCGTATGCTCAGCTACAGGCAGAAGGGTATATTTATTCCATTGCCAAAAAAGGATTCTATGTCAGGGAAATATCTGACCTTACAATTCCCATCTGTGTGCCGCATGCGGACAGGTTGGGGCAAAATGCTTTGCATAAGCAGTATGTTGTTGATTTTGTGAGCAACCGCATCAATCCAGAGCAGTTTCCGTTTTCTGTCTGGTCAAAGCTGCTTAGGGAAACGCTTTTAAACCGTCATGAAGAACTGCTCGAAATGCCCCCGTGGGGGGGAATTTCGGAGCTGCGGAAGGCAATTGGCTGTCAGTTAAAAGAATTTCGCAATATGGACGTCTCGGCAAAGCAGATTATTGTCGGGGCAGGGACGGAATATCTGTATGGTTTGCTCATTCAGCTTCTGGGACGGGATAAAATCTATGCGGTGGAAGATCCGGGCTATCATAAAATAGCAAAAATTTATGAAAGTAATGATGTGCAATACCGCTGCATTCCGGTGGGAAGAAACGGGATGGACGTGGATTTGCTGGAAGAATCTGGTTCTCATGTGGCGCATTTGTCGCCGTCTCATCACTTTCCAACCGGAATTGTGACGCCGATTGGAAAGCGGTATGAGCTTCTTAGCTGGGCAACCAGGAGGGAGGGACGCTATATCATTGAAGATGATTATGATTCCGAATTTCGTCTTTCCGGAAAACCGATCCCTACACTTCAGGGCATTGACAGATCGGAACGGGTAATCTATATGAATACCTTTACCAAAAGCCTTGCTTCCACTATCCGTATCAGCTATATGGTACTGCCGCAGCATCTGTTGCAGGAATTTGAAAAAAGGCTGTCTTTTTACTCCTGTACGGTATCCAACTTTGAACAGTACACGCTAGCGCGTTTTATTGAAGAAGGCTATTTTGAAAAGCATATCAACCGTATGCGCACATATTACCGCCGCATCCGGGATGAGCTGGTGGATGCCATCAAAGGAAGTTCTCTTGCCTCCTGCTGTAAAATCATGGAGGAAGACGCGGGACTGCATTTTCTGCTTCGGATAGATTCAGGGTTGTCAGATGAGGAGCTTCTGCAGAGGATGGAGCGGGCCGGTATCCGCATTTCCGGGCTGTCGGAGTATTATTATGACAGGACGCAGGAGGTTCCGACCCATACCTTTATTATCAATTACTCCGGGCTTTCCACCGGAAAGATTTCAGATGTAGTGAAAATGTTTACGAAATGCATTTTTGTTGGATAACAATTGGTAAATTTTGATATACCACTTTATGGCCGAATCTGATATAATGATAAAAAATTATAAAGGAGGCATTTTTCTAATGAAAAAAGAGAATGTATGGAAACAGGCGCTTGCCCTGGTTATGTCCGCTGCTCTTGTACTTGGAAACGTTTCACCGGTTTCCGCTGCTACAGGAGATGTTACGGCAGGAACAACAGGCGCTACAACAGAAGGGACGGCTGGCGACTCGTCATCCGTAAGCAATCAGGATGCGTATAAGGAGCTGAAGTTTGACTTTGAAGATGGTCAGCGGGAGGTTTCAGGGGACAATGCAACTTACACTGAGAATGGTATCTCGTTTACCGGCTCTAAGAGTATTGAAGTTGTAGATGCGCCTGTTGTAAGTGGAGATGATGCACAGCGTGGTAAGGCATTAAAGTTTTCTGCGAAAAGGGCGGCAACGAATGGTGCAAGTGAGGAGGTAGTAACCGGTACAACCAGCCTTACGACTGCACAGGAAGCGCTTTCTAAGTATGATTTTTCCAATGGAGTTACATTTTCCATGGATATTTTTCCAAATGAGGATCAGTCTGACTGGGGTTATTTATTTGGTCTAGGCACATTCAACGATGAGGGACATTATGTGACCGGAACACTTGGATTTATTGCAGGTTTTGGTGCGCCATGGGAACCGCTTTTCCCGCACAACGCATGGCAGGATAACAATAGTGTGAACAGTAATTACATGTATCTTTGCAAGAATTTAAACAAATGGTATCATTTAGATTACGTCTATACTGCAGATGGGTTGACGATCAAAGTTGACGGTGTACCCGCGGTAGCTTATAGACCTGAAAAGGAGAAAATGCAAACGATTCTGCAGAATTTGAGCAAGGGACAGCTTCGTCTTGCTCAGGGACCGGATCTTAAGAATGAGGGCTTTTTAGGCTATATGGATAATGTAACCATTACTCCGGTAGCGCCACATCAACATACGTATACAGATGCTGATATTATTAGTGAAACGCAGGCAACTTGTACAACACCTGGAACGGCAACAGTAAGATGCTCCACATGTGGCGGAACTGTAACCGTTGAGAGGAGTCCCGCACTGGGTCATGCTTACACCCATATTCCGGAAAAAGCTGCAACCTGTACGGAAGCAGGTAATCGTGACCATTATAAATGTTCAAGATGCTACGGTTATTTTGTGAGTGGCGATGATGGAGTGCAGTCATCTACCAAGAAGGATGTTACATTACCGGCAGCAGGCCATGATTATGCGGATCCAGTGACGACAAAGGCGACAGCCACGACGGACGGCAAGACTACAAAGACATGTAAAAACTGTGCAGAAGGAACTACCGGACATTCCGTGACAGAAGTGATTGCCAAGGCAAGCAACATTACCTTGGAGAAGACCAGCTATACCTATACGGGCAAAGCTATTACACCTAAGGTTACTGTAAAGGACAGAGCAAATAATGTGATTGATGCAGCAAACTACACAATTACTTATAAGAATAATATTAAGGCCGGTAAGGCTACGGCAGTAATTACTTTTAAGGGTGACAAATATGCCGGAGTAGTTAACAGGGAATTTACAATTACAGCGGCAGTCAGCCTGACATTAAATAAATCAAGCGTTACACTGTATACAGGAAAGGCTTCTAAAACCATAACGGTTAAGGCAACCGTGAAAGGTACGTCCCAGAAAGTAACATGGAAAACCAGCAATAAGAAGGTTGCCAAAGTAGATTCGAAGGGTAAGATTACTGCTGTCGGCAAAGGTACGGCAAACGTTACGGCTACGGTAAATGGAATCAAGAAGACCGTTAAAGTTACGGTTAAGAATCCTACCATTACGGTAAAGAATGGCAAGAAGGCCGTTAAGAATAAGAAGACTGTTACTGTTAAGAAAAAGAAGAGTGTGAAGCTGACAGTAAGTGAGAAGCCGAAGAAATCTGGCGTCACTGTTAAGAAACTTTCCAAGAAGGATGCAAAAATTGCTTCTGTGACCTATAAGAAGGGCAAGCTCACAATCAAGGGTAAGAAGAAAGGTACGGTTTCAGTTAAGATTACGAGTGGAAAGACAACATTTACCATTAAGGTTAAAGTGAAATAAGTAATCGCTAAAAGGACAGCCGCGCAGATGCGCGGCTGTTTTGCTGCGTCCATGTTGGTTCATATTGAAAATCATATCCACAATAAGATGGCAGGAAGAAAGCTTGGTTGGCACTATTTTTTATGAATTTTTTATATATTTTTAGTGCAATCTTAGCGGAATCTTAGCGCTTCATATGCAAATAAGTATAATTTTCATTTACAGGAAATCAAAAACAAGGGTAAAATTTCCCTGAATTTATGTTGACAATAAAAACTAATGAGAGTACAATTAGGAACGCTACGAAAAAATAGACAAATGAATAGGAGGGATGAAATGGATAGCAGAAATACAGAAAAAAACACAGAAAACAAGATGGGTACAATGAAAGTGAACAAGCTGGTGTGGAACATGTCGCTTCCGATGATGGTATCCATGCTGGTGCAGGCGCTTTATAATATCGTGGACAGTATCTTTGTGGCGCAGTTATCAGAGGATGCGCTGACAGCGGTATCTCTTGCATTTCCCCTACAGACGCTTATCATTGCAGTTGGAGCGGGTACTGGTGTTGGTATCAATGCCATTTTGTCAAAATCACTGGGAGAGAAAAATTTTAAGAAGGCAAACGCTGTGGCGCTGAACGGAGGATTTCTTTATATAATGAGTTATCTTTTGTTTTTTGTTTTGGGGTTTACGGTGGTAAGGCCCTTTTATGCGAGTCAGCTTAAGGGCAGCTCACCTGCAATCTTTGACATGGGTGTGCAGTACCTGAGCATTGTTATGATTTTTTCTATGGGAATTTTCGGGCAGTTTTTCTTTGAGAGGATTCTGACATCTACCGGAAAGACAATTTTTAGTATGGTGTCACAGCTTTCGGGCGCTATTACAAATATTATTTTAGATCCAATTCTTATTTTCGGGTTGCTTGGTCTGCCGAAGATGGGGGTAGCGGGCGCAGCTGTCGCAACGGTTATCGGGCAGTGTGTGGCTGCCGTTGTTGCCGGCTTCTGTAATATGAAATTTAACCATGAGATAAATCTGTCCCTAAAGGGATTTCGCTTGAATGGGGCATTGATTGGGAATATTTATATGGTGGGCGTTCCTTCTATAATAATGCAGTCTATTGGTTCGGTTATGGTTTACTGTATGAACAAGATTCTTATTGATTTTTCTTCTACAGCAACAGCGGTCTTCGGGGTTTATTTCAAGCTTCAGAGTTTCTTTTTTATGCCGGTGTTTGGATTGAACAATGGTATCACGCCGATTATCGCCTACAGCTATGGTGCGAGGCAGAGGAAACGCATGATTAAGACTATCAAGCTTAGTATGGGGATTGCGTTTGGATTGTTGTTATTTGGCTTTGCTGCCTTTGAACTTGTTCCGCATGTTCTGCTAAAGATGTTTGATGCATCGGAGGAAATGATGGGAATTGGATGCCATGCGCTAAGAGTTATCGGTTTCCATTTTCTGGTAGCGTGGTTCTGTATCATAGCGATGACTGTTTTTCAAGCACTGGGAAAGGCTGTTTACAGTATGGCTGTTGCTATTTTGAGGCAGTTGGTTGTGTTGGTTCCTGCAGCGTATATTCTTGCGAAAGCGGGCGGTCTGGATATGGTCTGGTGGTCGTTCCCGATTGCAGAGCTGATGTCCTTTGCGGTGTCGGGAACTTGTCTGATGAGTATTTATAAGAAAATTATCAAGCCTTTGCCGGAGGGCAGGGAATAAAAATCAGTTGACAACAGAGATAAATTTTAGTATGCTGAACTACGTTAGTACAATTATATATCAATAGGAAAGAGATGGAAAACAAGGAGGAAAGTAGTATGAAAAGGAAGACATTAAAATTTTTTGCATGTGCAGCCATTATGGCAATGACATTATCTGTTACGGCATGCGGCGGTTCTGACAAAGAAGATAAAGCGACAGAAACAGAGGCAGAAGGGGATGCAGCAGATGCGACAGATGCAGCAGACGACAGCGCGGACGCAGCAGATGCGACAGATGCAGCAGATGACAGCACGGATGCAGCAGACGACAGCGCGGGCGCAGCAGATGACAGCACGGATGCGGCAGATGACAGCGCGGACGCAGCAGATGATGCGACAGACGATAGTGCGGCGGCAGACAGCAGTGCAGCTGCGGGCACTACATTGGAGGAATTGTTCAAGGAGCCGACGGCAAAGGCTGCTTTTGACAGCATGACTGAGTCCATAGCATCAGAGGGAATGTCTGCTTCTATTAACGCAGTTGGAAATGAGATGATTATGGAAGTTAACATTGAGGACAGTTCCCTGATTGTAGATGGTCTTAGTGATTCATTGAACGCAGCGTTGGATGCGCAGGCGGAAACATTTAAGACACAGGTGAAGACACTTGACACTTCCGTTGGACAGGAAGGTGCATGCACGTTTACCGTACGTTATCTTGATCCAGACGGAAACGTATTGGCAGAGAGATCTTTTAAGGCAGAGTAATACAAATATTATTAGGAAAATGCAAGGGCTGAATTGTTACAATTTAAAAAAAGTCCTTGCATTTTTTTTAAAGATGTTTTATACTAATATCTGCTGTGGCATGATAGCGAGGAAGCGAGAGGTTGCTGCCGCAAATATGGCAGGTTTTTCCGTGGAGCGAATGTCAAGTTAGGAAACTGGCGACAAGTCACTGTATCACAACAAATTGTCTGCAAGAAGCAGAAACAACGTGTGTAGTTCATATGACACACACGGAAAAGTGTACAGTCACCGCTTGTCGTACTGAATGAAAGTGCGAAAAGGAGGCGGCTTTTTTTATGGCAAGTCAAGTAATGAGAATCACACTGAAGGCATACGACCATCAGTTAGTGGATGCATCTGCAAAGAAAATTATCGAAACTGTAAAAAAGAATGGATCACAGGTGAGCGGACCAGTACCCCTTCCTACGAAGAAAGAAGTGGTTACCATTTTGCGGGCAGTTCACAAGTACAAAGATTCCAGAGAGCAGTTTGAGCAGAGAACCCACAAGAGGCTGATTGATATTATCACGCCGACCCAGAAGACGGTTGATGCGTTATCCAGACTGGAGATGCCTGCTGGTGTGTACATTGATATCAAAATGAAGAACAAGTAACATTAAGGTAACAATCCTGACAGGTTTATGCATATATACTCTGTTCTAGGATGAACGGTTCCGCTGCCCCATGATAAATATGGGTATGAAGCGTTCCGCTGTAGAGAAAACAGGAGGTAAAAGAATGAAGAAAGCGATTTTAGCTACAAAAGTCGGAATGACTCAAATCTTCAACACAGACGGCGTATTAGTGCCGGTTACAGTGCTGCAGGCTGGCCCTTGTGTTGTAACTCAGATTAAGACTGAGGAAAACGATGGATACAGCGCAGTTCAGGTTGGCTTTGTTGACAAGAAAGATAAGATTGTGAACAAGGATGCTAACGGCAAGAAAGAAATCAGACACAGGCATGGAGCTACGAAGGCAGAGAAAGGTCATTTTGACAAGGCCGGCGTATCCAGCAAGAGGTTTGTAAGAGAGTTTAAGCTTGAGAATGCTGCTGATTATAAATTAGCAGACGAAATCAAAGCTGATATTTTTGCAGAGGGCGACAAGATTGACGCTACTGCAATTTCCAAAGGAAAAGGATTTCAGGGCGCTATTAAGAGACATGGCCAGCATAGAGGGCCGATGGCGCACGGTTCTAAGTTCCATCGTCATCAGGGTTCTAATGGTGCATGTTCCAGCCCGAGTAAGGTGTTTAAAGGAAAAGGGATGCCGGGACATATGGGTTGTGTAAAAGTCACTGTTCAGAATTTGGAAGTTGTCAGAGTGGACGCTGAAAACAATCTGCTTTTGATAAAAGGCTCTGTACCGGGACCGAAGAAATCTTTAGTAACTATTAAAGAGACCGTGAAGAAAGAAAAATAGTGCCTGGGAAGGAAAGATGAAAGGAGGAACTTAGAGATGGCTAATGTAGCTGTTTATAATATGAAAGGCGAAGAAGTTGGAAGCCTTGAGCTGAATGATGCAGTGTTCGGTGCGAAGATTAATGAGCATCTGGTACACATGGCAGTCGTACAGCAGCTCGCAAACAACCGCCAGGGTACGCAGAAGGCAAAGACGCGTTCTGAGGTGCGTGGCGGAGGAAGAAAACCGTGGAGACAGAAGGGAACCGGTCATGCAAGACAGGGTTCTATTCGGGCACCACAGTGGAAGGGCGGTGGAGTGGTATTTGCCCCCACGCCGAGAGATTATTCTTTCAAGTTAAACAAAAAGGAAAAGAGGGCGGCACTGAAATCTGTGCTGACTTCCAAGGTAAATGACAGCAAGTTCATTGTTTTGGACGAGTTGAAGCTGGATGAAATTAAGACAAAGAAGTTCAAAGAAGTAATGGAGAATCTGAAAGTTGGCAAGGCGCTGGTAATCATTAACGAGAATGATAAGAATATCGTATTGTCTGCAAGGAATCTTCCGAGCATCAAAATGGCGCTTACCAATACCATCAATGTATATGATATTTTGAAGTACGACACCGTAGTAGCAACCAAGGATGCCGTAGCAACAATCGAGGAGGTGTATGCATAATGGCAAACGTACAATATTATGACGTAATCCTCAAGCCGGTTGTCACAGAAAAGAGTATGAATTTAATGGGCGAGAAGAAATATACTTTTCTGGTACATCCCGAAGCAAACAAGACCATGATTAAAGAGGCCGTTGAAAAGATGTTCGAGGGAACTAAGGTTAAGAAAGTAAATACCATGAACATTCCGGGCAAGAAGAAAAGACGGGGAATGGTAGTTGGAAGAACGGCTAAGAGTAAGAAAGCAATCGTTCAGTTGACGGAGGACAGCAAAGATATTGAGATTTTTGCTGGATTATAGGAACTTAACGAGTAAAGCATTAATCAATTGATGGAATGAAAGGAGAACCACAATGGGAATTAAGACATATAACCCATATACACCTTCAAGAAGAAATATGACTGGTTCTGATTTTTCTGAGATTACGAAGAAGAAACCGGAGAAATCTCTGTTAGTTTCCCTTCAGAAACAGTCCGGCCGTAACAATCAGGGTAAAATTACGGTAAGACACCGCGGAGGCGGTTCCAGAAGGAAATATAGAATCATTGATTTTAAGAGAAATAAGAAAGATGGAATCCCAGCAACAGTAATTGGAATTGAGTACGATCCGAACAGAACGGCAAATATTGCTTTGATCTGCTATGCAGACGGTGAAAAGAAATATATTATTGCCCCGGAAGGATTGACAGATGGCATGAAAGTCATGGAAGGACCGGAAGCTGAAATCAGAGTAGGCAACTGCCTGCCTCTTGAGAATATCCCGGTTGGTACCCAGGTGCACAACATTGAACTGCATCCGGGCAAGGGTGGACAGATGGTGCGTTCCGCAGGAAACAGTGCACAGCTGATGGCGAAGGAAGGCAGATATGCAACCCTTAGGCTGCCCTCCGGCGAGATGAGAATGGTGCCGATTGTGTGCAGGGCAACCGTTGGTGTAGTTGGAAATGCAGACCACAACCTGATTAAAATCGGTAAGGCAGGACGTAAGCGTCACATGGGTATCCGCCCGACTGTCCGTGGATCTGTTATGAACCCCAATGACCATCCGCATGGTGGTGGAGAAGGTAAGACCGGAATCGGCCGTCCTGGTCCATGTACCCCCTGGGGTAAACCTGCACTGGGCTTAAAGACCAGAAAGAAACATAAAGCATCTAACAAGCTTATTGTGAGAAGAAGAGACGGTAAGGCGTTGAAATAATAGGAGGTAAATTATGGCTCGTTCACTGAAAAAAGGACCATTTGCTGATGAAAGCTTATTGAAAAAAGTAGATGCCATGAACGCGGCGGGTGAAAAGAGCGTGATCAAGACATGGTCTCGCCGTTCCACAATTTTCCCGCAGTTTGTAGGACATACGTTTGCAGTTCATGACGGAAGAAAGCATGTGCCGGTATATGTTACCGAGGATATGGTCGGGCATAAACTGGGTGAGTTTGTTGCGACAAGAACTTACCGCGGACATGGAAAAGACGAGAAGAAATCAAAGGTTCGTTAATATATGAAAGGAGGTTCCATCATCCATGGCTAAAGGACATAGAAGTCAAATTAAGAGAGAGAGAAATGCACAGAAAGATACCAGACCTTCAGCAAAGTTATCTTATGCAAGGGTATCTGTTCAGAAAGCATGTTTCGTACTGGATGCAATTCGTGGGAAAGACGTTAATACCGCTCTGGCGATTTTGGCGTACAGCCCCAGATACGCGTCAAGTATCATAGAAAAGTTACTAAAATCTGCGATTGCCAATGCAGAGAACAACAATGGACTGGATGCAGAAAACCTTTATATTGCAGAATGTTACGCGAATAAAGGACCAACAATGAAAAGAGTTAGACCAAGGGCACAGGGAAGGGCTTACAGAATCGAAAAGAGAATGAGCCACATTACAATTGTGCTTGATGAAAGATAGGAGGGCAAACATGGGACAGAAAGTGAATCCTCATGGCTTAAGAGTCGGCATTATCAAGGATTGGGACTCTAAATGGTACGCAGACGCAGATTTTGCAGACTTTTTAGTAGAAGATTACAATATCAGAACATTTTTGAAGAAGAAATTATACGCAGCAGGTGTTTCCAAGATTGAGATTGAAAGAGCTTCTGACCGCGTAAAAGTTATCCTTTATACAGCAAAGCCGGGTGTTGTAATCGGCAAGGGCGGAGCAGAGATTGAGAAAGTAAAGGCAGAACTTCAGAAATATACAGATAAGAAGCTGGTAGTAGATATCAAAGAAGTTAAGAGACCGGATAAGGATGCCCAGTTAGTAGCTGAGAATATTGCATTACAGTTGGAGAACCGTGTATCTTTCCGTAGGGCAATGAAGTCTTGCATGGGCAGAAGTATGAAAGCAGGAGCATTGGGAATTAAGAGTTCCGTTTCTGGACGTCTGGGCGGTGCTGATATGGCGCGTACAGAGTTCTACAGTGAGGGAACCATTCCGCTTCAGACATTAAGAGCAGATATCGATTATGGATTCGCCGAGGCAGATACCACTTACGGCAAAGTAGGTGTTAAGGTATGGATTTATAAAGGCGAAATCCTTCCAACAAAGGAATCTAAGGAAGGGAGCGATAAATAATGTTAATGCCAAAAAGAGTAAAACGCCGGAAACAGTTCCGTGGTTCCATGGCAGGTAAGGCGTTGAGAGGTAATAAAATTACAAACGGTGAATATGGAATTATAGCAACAGAGCCCTGCTGGATCAAATCGAATCAGATTGAGGCAGCCCGTATTGCAATGACACGTTATATTAAGCGTGGTGGTAAGGTCTGGATTAAAATTTTCCCAGATAAACCGGTAACTGCAAAGCCAGCAGAAACCCGTATGGGTTCTGGTAAGGGAACACTGGAGTACTGGGTAGCCGTAGTAAAACCCGGACGTGTAATGTTCGAGATTTCCGGCGTACCAGAAGAAATCGCTCGTGAGGCATTACGTCTTGCTACACACAAATTACCTTGTAAATGTAAAGTAGTTTCACGTGCAGACTTAGAAGGCGGTGAATCAAATGAAAACTAGTAATTATGTAAAAGATTTAAGAGAAGAAACTGTAGCATCATTACAGGAGCAGCTTGTAGCTGCAAAGAAAGAATTATTTAATTTGAGATTCCAGAATGCAACAAATCAGTTGGATAATACGGGAAGAATCAAAGAGGTTCGCAGGAATATCGCTAGGATTCAGACGATTATCACTGAGAAGGCAAAATTATCCTAGAAAGGAGAATTCTAATCGTGGAAGGAAGAAATCTTAGAAAAACACGTACCGGTATTGTTGTAAGTGATAAGATGGATAAGACCATTGTAGTTGCAGTAAGAGACAATGTTAGACATCCCCTTTACAACAAAATCGTTAAGAAGACCTATAAATTAAAAGCTCATGACGAGAACAATGACTGCAACATTGGTGATACTGTCAGAGTAATGGAGACAAGACCTTTATCAAAAGATAAGAGATGGAGACTTGTAGAAATTGTTGAGAGAGCGAAATAAAGGAGGCTACCAGCATGATTCAACAGGAAAGTAGACTGAAAGTAGCTGATAATACAGGAGCAAAAGAATTACTGTGTATCCGTGTTATGGGCGGTTCTACCAGAAGATATGCGAATATCGGGGATATCATTACTGCTACGGTTAAAGATGCAACACCAGGCGGCGTTGTTAAAAAAGGCGATGTAGTAAAAGCTGTAGTAGTTCGCACCAAGAAGGGTGCTCGTCGTAAAGACGGTTCATATATTAAATTTGACGAGAATGCGGCTGTTATCATCAAAGAGGACAAAACTCCAAGAGGAACCCGTATCTTTGGACCAGTTGCTAGAG
>CAPQSW010000008.1:0-288 GCA_948688495.1 uncultured Lachnospiraceae bacterium
GCTTGCTTCTATGGGTATTTTCATTATCCCTGCCGGCATTGTTTTCATTTTGCCAGTGAATGCCATTATAAAGTATGGAGTTACGGTTGTATCATTTTGCGGTATGCAGGCTGTTATTAGTATATTTTCTATTTTCGCTGTTTCCCTTATACAGCAGAGGACGCCAAATCATTTAATAGGAAAAGTTATGGCTTATACATCAACGGTTACTTTGTGTGTTCAGCCCATAGGACAAATCGTGTACGGTTTTTTGTTTGACAGATTTTACAGTGCCATATATTTTGTCTT
>CAPQSW010000008.1:298-13713 GCA_948688495.1 uncultured Lachnospiraceae bacterium
GGGCTAGGGTGGGCACCTGGAGGACAACTTTGTAGTAAGGCTGTGGCTAATATCAAGTTTATTGGCTGTTGATCGTTGAGTTGAAAAGGTAGTGTAAATAAGTTTGTGTTTTTATGCCAGTAGCATCATATACGGTTTTTTGTTTGACGGATTTTACAGTGCCGTATATTTTGTCTTAATCCCGACTGGCATCATAGTTTGCATTGTAGGATTATCTGCAATGAGCCTTTCCTAAAGCAGGGAACAGAGAAGAACACACATTTTTGAAAGGCAGGTAAGAAATAGGGAGGAATTTATATATGTGAACCATCTGCCAGGTGGATTGACATTGCCGGGTATATTGGTTATAATAAAGAAACGCATGTAGCGCTACGATTGTTTTTTATTTAAGGAGAAAAAACTAATGCCAAGGAAACTTATGTTTACGAGAGAAAAAGTCCTTGCTGCCGCACTTAATTTAGCAAGAGAACAGGGAATTACAGCAGTAACCGCCAGGGGATTAGGTGAAAAACTTGGTTCATCTTCTAAGCCGATTTTTAGTTTGTTTGAGAATATGGAAGATGTACTGGGTGCCGTCATGGAGGCTGCTAAAAAATTATATCAAAACTATTTGAAAGAGGATATGGCAAGCGGGAAATACCCACCCTATAAGGCAAGCGGAATGGCATATATCCGTTTTGCAAGGGAAGAAAAGGAGCTTTTTAAGCTGCTCTTTATGCGCGACCGTACCCATGAGGACATAGGGGATGACAAAGAGGAATTGAAACCGCTTTTGGAGCTGATTCAGCAAAAATTAGGTCTTAATGAAGAATCTGCGTATTTGTTCCATCTTGAAATGTGGATATATGTTCATGGTATAGCAACTATGCTTGCCACTTCCTATTTGGAATGGGACGATGAATTTATAAGCAGAGTGGTTACAGATGGGTATGAGGGACTAAAAACCCGATATGTGAAAGGAAAATAACCATGATAGTGAAAAAACTTTATCAGAAACAGGATATACGGCTTAATTACTATGAAATAAAAAACAATTTGCAACCCTTAATCCTTATTCACGCACAGGGAGTGGATGCTATAAGTTTTGAAAGTGTATGGGGGCAATTATCTAAGATTTACCACATTTATTCTGTAGATTGCTATGGGCATGGAGAAAGTTCGCATAATGCAAAGCAATATAATGTGGAGGACATAAGTAAAGCTATTATTTGCTTTATTGAAGATGTTGTTAAGGAGAAAGTTTTCCTCTTAGGACATTCCTCTGGTGGATTGATAGCAGCTTATATTGCTTCCAATACAAAACTTTGCAGCTATCTGGTTTTGGAAGACCCGCCTTTTTTTTCTTCACAGGGCGAGAGGCGGAAAAGTACGTTTAATTATTTTGATTTATCTACGGTTTGCCACAATTTTATCAATCAATCGGAAAGCAAGGACTTTGTTCTGTATTATTTCAGCAATCAATACGCATGGAATTTATTTCCCGAAAAATCACGGGAGCGAGTAAAATCAAAGATGATAGGAATGGCAGGAAGGTATCGAAGGAGACATCCAGACAAAAATCTAAAAGTGCTGTTTTGGCCGAAAGCTGCACTTAGCAGCTATGAGGGTATGAACAATTATGACCCGTTGTTTGGAGAGAATTTTTATAACGACAATTTTCATTGTGGGATTCCACATGAAGAAATATTGAGTAACATTACATGTAAAACAATCTTTATGAAAGCGCAAACAAATATTAGTGAAAACGGTATCTTAATGGCCGCATTAAGTGAAGATGATGTGAAAACGGTTTCAGAGCTAATTTCTGACTGTAATATTGTTCGTTTTGATTGCGGGCATGGCATTCATATTGAAAAACCTAAAGAATTTATTAAATGTCTGGCAAAATTGCAGTAACCGCAGAATGGAACGCTGTCCTGTCTGCGGAAGCGAAATAAGGTTACAAATACAGGAGCTTCATGGCGTTCCAACCGACATTGAGTGAGGAAAATAATCCGTATATAAAGCAGTTTTTAGAGGAAGAAATATCAAGAGAAGGTTGCATGGACCTTCTTTTTTGATGTCCAAAATCAGATAATATGTAAGCGGTAGATCGAGACAAAGCGCCTCATTTTAAAGGAGGTATCTTTTCCGCTTTTTTATAATCTGCAAACAAAAAAAGAGCGGGGGCAGAATTGTAAGGAAGGAGGTACAGAATCAGTTCTGCATAATGACACAGATACTATATAGGTTACATAGGAAAGGATTGGTTAAGATATGGACAAAAGATATTTGGAAACGGCAGTTATACTTGCCCGCATGTATGGTGTGGCTGAAACTCTCCACCCATGGGAGTTCCTGGAAAATGAAAAATTCATAGCGAAGATAGATAAATGGACAGGGGAATTTCTAAGAATGGAAGATGCTGATCTTTTGAAATTCTTTGAATCAGTGTGGAACAGTTAAAAGAGGCAGGGCATGTTACAAGTATACGGTAACTGCTCTGCTTATATTTTTTCCGGCGGTATGTATTCCAGTATGCCGGACACGGAACAATCCAAAATCCCACAGAGCGTATCCAGTGTCTTTGTGGTAATTGCCTCTCCGTGTTTCATTCTATGGAGTGTATTCGCCGGAATTCCATGCTTGAAAATCAAGGCATATTCTGTTATGTCCTTCTTTAAAAGCGTCTCATAAAAAGGCTGGTATGAAATCATGCCGAACCCTCCAATTCATTTTTTTAAATCATACCATGCCTAAAAGCTTGACCATACTAAATATATTGAGTATAATGTTAGATAAATTTGTAAAACAAATTAATGACTTGTGCAATTTCAGAAAGAAGTTGCAGGAAGGTAGGAGGAAAAGTGAGGAAATGGAAGAAATGTTGTGCAAGGATACACAGTTACAAGAGATTTATGGCTTGTTTCTGTGCATTTGCACTGTCAGTAAGTCTCATTACAGTCTATCCATCCCCTGTTTTTGCGGAAGAACAAACAATGCAGACAACACCGTCAGACGGACAGGAAGAGAGTGATGGGCGGCTCTATGTGGATGGTGTGATTTATAACGGGTACTACATGGACAAAACAGGCATTATGTACATGGTATCCCATGGAGTTGCAGAACCGATAACCAAAATGGCGGGCAAGGGAACCATATACTATAGTGAAGCAGAAAAAACACAAAAGTCCTTGCCTATGCAGACCGTGTTCGTCAAGGGGAGGGCTTATACAGGATATTACATGGACGGTAAAAAGATGTACCATGTAAAAAAAGGAAGCTGTACTTTAAAGACTGGAAGGCTGACAAAAGGGACGAAGTATTACAGTTATAAAGATGGGAAAAAGCGCAAACTTTCAAAGCAGACGTTATACGTTAAAGGGAAAGTATATACGGGATATTACATGGACAGCAAAAATAAAATGTACCATGTAAAAAAGGGAAGCTGTACCTTAAAAACCGGGAGGATAGAAAAAGGAACAAAGTATTACAGCTATAAAGCGAAGAAGAAGCGCAAGGTTTCAAAACAGACGCTATATGTAAAAGGGAAAGTATACACAGGATATTACATGGACAGCAAAAATAAGATGTACGGTGTGAAAAAGGGGATATGTGCCTTAATAACCGGAATGCTTGATGCTGGAACCAAGTACTACAGCTATAAGGCAAAGAAGAATGTAACGCTTCCTAATCAGACATTATACGTGGATGGAGTAGTATATAACGGCTATTACCTCAGTAGCGATAACAGGATGTACCTCTTATCAAATGGGACATATATTCCTGTCAATACAGTGCTTAATGGAGGGACAGCATACTTTGACTGCAACATTAATGGGATGCGGACGCTTCCATTTGAAAAAGTGTATTTGGATGGAAAAGCAGTGGAGGGCCTGAGCGCGAATGGGATAGCGACGTTCCAAAAGGCACGGGCAGTTGTGCAGGCCGTTTCAAATCCAACCGATGATAAGGCGGACAAGCTTTATAAATGTTATCTCTGGATAAAAAGATGTCCCTATGTACAATATCGTACCACGGTCGCTGCAGTAAATGCTGATCCGGCAGACTGGGATTCTACTTTTGCAAATGATATCTTTGATAAAGGTTCCGGCTGTTGTGCATCGTTAGCATGCGCATTTGCATATATGGCAAAGGCGTGTGGGTATGAAAAGGTCACAATCTGTTCCGATACGGAACATGCATGGGTTGATATTGATGGAAGACTTTATGATCCGCTGTTTGCAAGAGACAGAAATTTTAGTTCAAATTATAACGCCGCATACACAGATTACCGTGTCCATGCCGCAATTACAAGGGATCTTTAGGCATACTGCCGGATTCTGCCAACAGTCTAATATAAATAACAGGAGGAGAAAATGAAATGTTAAGAGTCAAAAAAGAACGGATACGCACACTGGCATTTTTGCTTAGTATCACAATGCTGTTTCCCGGACAAATATCCTATGCTGCAGCAACGGAAAACAATATTGAACCAGAGATAACAGATGAAGCCGTGCCGGAATCTGAAACTGCAGTATCTGCTGCAACAGAGAAACTTGTGGTATCATCGTCGGATGGCCAGCCGGAAGACGATGGAAAGATATATGTAGAAGGTAATCTTTATAACGGTTATTATATGGATAATGCCGGTCTTTTGTATATCGTATCCAATGGAATACCAAAGTCATATACTGGAGTTGTTCCCGCATCGACAAAATACTATTGTGTAAATCTACCCAGGGTGTTTGGGCAAAAGACATTGTATGTAAACGGAAAGTTGTATACCGGCTATTATTGGAACAGAGAAAATAAAATGTATTACGCCCAAAAAGGTTCCCTTATACGAAAAACTGGAATTGTCGGAGCAAAAACCAAGTATTACAGCGACAAGGAAGGTAAGGTACGGAAACTGAAAAAAAAGACGTTGTATGTAAAGGGGAAACTGTATACCGGTTATTATTTGAGTAAGAAAAATAAAATGTATTATGTCAAAAAGGGCTCCCTTACACGAAAAACCGGAACTATGGGAGCAAAAACCAGGTATTACAGTGGCAAAGGGGACAAGGTACAGAAACTGAAAAAAAAGACATTGTATGTAGACGGGAAGCTGTATACCGGTTATTATCTGAGCAGAAAAAATAAAATGTACCGCGTGAAAAAGGGTCTCCTTGCGTTAAAAACTGGGACTGTTCCAGCAAAAACCAAATACTATAACGGCAGGGCAGGTAAGACAAGGAAGCTGAAAAACTTGACCTTATACGTGAAGGGAAAATTGTATACCGGTTATTATCTGGGCAGCAAAAATATAATGTATAGTGCAAAAAAGGGTGTCATTACACCTGTCAGTGCACTGCTTGATAGCGGGACGAAATATTACAGTTACAAAGGAAAGAAGACACAGAAATTATCAAGTCTGACGTTATACGTGGCAGGGAAATTATATACCGGTTATTATTTGGATGGCGCAAATAAAATGCACCACGTGCAAAATGGGGCCTGCACGATTGTCAATACCATGCTGCCTGCTGGAACTGCTTACTATAACCATAATACCGGGACTATGTGTGCACTTCCGGGGCAGATGCTTTATATTTACGGAAAAGCAATGGAGGGGATGAGCGCTGAATCTATGGCGACGCTGCAAAGAGCACAGGCGGTTGTTGCTGGAATTACGAATGATAGTATGACGCCGGATCACAAGCTTAGGGTTTGCTATGATTATGTCAAACAAGCGTACTCGGAATCCAAGGTCAGAGTACCGCACTATAGAGGAATGGACTGGCCTGTGGTTTACGCAAATGACATGTTTTTGCACGGATCCGGAAATTGCTGCAGCTATGCAGCAGCTTTCGCATATATGGCGAAGGCTATTGGATATGATGAAGTGTACTGCTGCAACAGTGGCGGCCACGGATGGGCTGAGATTGACGGATTAGTTTATGATCCTGAGTGGAGCAAGTGGCATCACGCGTACGATTATTTTGCCCTTAGCTACGATGCAAAGACAGATCAGGATTATAAGGGTGCGATCGGGGCGAGGCAGCCTTGGATGCGCATAAAAATCTGAATCGTTACAAAGGAGAAAAAATGGTTTTTAGTTCATTGATATTTTTATGTATCTTTTTCCCGGTTATATTTTGCCTGCACACGGCAATACCTTCCATAAAAGCAAGAAATGCGCTTTTAATCGTGGCAAGCCTATTTTTCTACGCATTTGGGGAACCGCTTTATGTATTTTTAATGGTGGCAAGCGCTTTTTTCAACTTTCTGTGCGCAGCGCTTATGGGGAAGGTCAATCCCAAAGTTATGCTGGCTGCAGCAGTGGTTGTTAATATCGGCATGTTATGCGTATTTAAATATACCGGGTTTTTCATAACAACGGTCAACCATATCCTGCACCTTCATATCCCTGTTTTGCAGGTTGCGCTGCCCATTGGAATCTCTTTTTTCACATTCCAGGCATTGTCCTACGTGATTGATGTGTACCGGGGGCAGGCAGCAGTGCAGAAGAATTTCGGCAGGGTGCTTTTGTACATATCATTTTTTCCGCAATTGATTGCCGGGCCGATTGTAAAATACAAAGACATTGCATCTGAGATTGACAGCCGCAGCGTCTGCTTAAGGGAGGCGGCGTCAGGCATGAGGCGCTTTATCTGCGGGCTTGCCAAAAAAGTATTAATTGCAAACACCATGGCTGTGGCGGCGGACCAGGCATTTGGGCAGGAACCCGGTTCCTTAAATATGTTAGGCGCATGGATAGGCGCAGTGTCCTATACGATGCAGATCTACTATGATTTCAGCGGATACAGCGACATGGCAATTGGGCTTGGGCAGATGTTCGGCTTCCATTTCAAGGAGAATTTCACACATCCCTATTGTTCCCTTACCATCAAGGAATTCTGGCGGCGCTGGCATATTTCGCTGTCCTCATGGTTCAAAGAGTATGTCTATATTCCGCTTGGCGGCAGCCGGAAAGGAAGGCTGCGGACGGGGATCAACAAGGTGACCGTGTTTTTCCTGACCGGGCTCTGGCACGGCGCAGACTGGACGTTTGTGGTATGGGGGCTGTTTCACGGGGCGTTCAGCTTTCTGGAAGAATTTGTCCCTGCCATCAGGAAGCTGCCCCGTTTTCTACTGCATCTGTATACGATGCTTGCCGTAACGGTTGGATTTGTCATTTTCCGGGCGGATACATTACATCAGGCATTTGGGTTTATTGGGAAAATGTTTGCTGGTTTTGATTTTACAGCGGCATCCATGTCGTCTGCCTGTCAGATGATGACGCCGTATTTCATTGTAATGCTGGCTGCTGCAGTCATTGGCTGCGGCCCGGTCTGCGGCCTCACGGTGAAACTGCGGCGCTTATTGGAGAAACAGGAACAGCCGGCTTCAAGGGAAAACGCTGCCGAGGTATTTCTGTATACGGCCGCCTTTCTGCTGCTTTTGTGGTGTATCATCCGGCTGTCAGGCGGTTCGTATAACCCGTTTATCTATTTCAGGTTTTAGGGAGGGGGATGCACATGAAAAAATATCTGGTTTTTATTACAGCCTGCATTGCGGCCTGTCTGCTGCCATTTGCAGGAATGGCGGTCTTTCCGACAACGGTGGGCACAGAAAATAAGGCGATGTCTGAATTTCCAAATCTGAGGGATGGGGAGGGGGCCCTGAACCTGGATTTTTTTGAAGAACTGGAAGAATATTTTAACGAGCATTTTGCATTCCGCAACGAACTGATTTTTGCGGACGCGAAGATTCAGACCGCCGTCTTCCATGTTTCAAATGTGGATACGGTGACATATGGGAAAGACGGATGGCTGTATTATGCGTCCACTTTGGAAGACTACCTTGGGAGCAGCAGGATGTCAGGGCGGCAGGTATACAACCTTGCCCATAACCTTTCCCTGGTCCGGCAGTATGTGGAGCAGAATGGAAGCAGTTTTGTCCTGGCTGTCCCTCCCAACAAGAACACGCTGTATGGCGGGCATATGCCGTATTATGATTCCTATATTGTAGATAAGACGCACAATATAGATGTGCTTATGCCCAAGCTTAAGGAACTGGGCGTTCCTTATGCCGACCTGCTGTCCCTGTTTCGCAGGGAAGATGAGGTTTTGTACTTAAAAAGGGATTCCCACTGGAATGGGAAGGGCGCCGTTATGGCATATAATTGCATTATGGATACGCTGGGGTATGCGCATAAGGATTATGGGGACAGTCCCGTTACCCGGACCAGGGACGAAGACGGTGATTTGAACCGGATGCTTTATACCTTTTATGGGGAAAAGGAGCTTAATTATAAATACGATATTGCGCAGGAGTATGCTTATGCAAATGATGCAGAAAGCGTGGAGGACGTCTGGATTGAGACGGAAATAGGGGAAGGGGCCGGCACGGAAAACGGAAGGCTTCTGATGTTCCGTGACTCTTTTGCAAATACGCTCATCCCCCTGATTGCAAACCAGTTTGAGAAGGCATGGTTTACAAAGGAAGTTCCGTATGGACTGGAGCGCCTGATGGAACAGTATGCCCCGGATACGGTTGTCTTTGAAAAGGTGGAGCGCAACCTTTCTGAGTATATCAAAACGCCGCCGGTTATTTCACCAATCGAAGAAAAGGTTCCCCAGGTTGTGGAATCGCTGGAATCCGATTCTGCCATATCCATGGAAACCCTGGAGTATGATGCAGATTATTATAAAATCAGCGGAAGCGTGGAGGAAGCGCTTTTGGAGGAGGAAACAGACATTATTGTCTGGATCAATGGCTGTTATTATAAGGCGTACCATACCGGGGAAAATGGTTTTGAAATTTATATCAAAAAGAAGGATATACAAAATTACCCGGTAGGGCTTAAGGTGCTCACAAAAAATCAAAAAGAATACAGAACGGTTCTGACAAAAGAGATTAGAGGAGGAGAAGTATTACAATGAAGACGATGAAAAAAATTACGGTGCTTGGTATGGCCCTGTTTCTTATAATGGGATTATGCGGATGTAAAAAAGCAATGATGCAGATTGATGACAATGGCGTGGTGACGGAGATAGAAGTATCCGTTCCGGAAACAGTAGAAGAAATTTTGGCTGATGCGGAAATTGTATTAAAGGATGGAGATGAGATAAGCCCGTCACTGGAGACAGAGATTTCCGATGCAGAAAAAATTGTGATTTCCAGAAAACATACGGTCAGCCTGACGATTGACGGAGGGACGAAGGAAGTTACCATGGCCGGCGGGACCATCCGTGATCTTTTAAAGAAGGAAGGCATTACCCTTGGGGAAAAGCAGCATGTCAATTATGATTTGGATGAATATCTGAAGGAAGGAATGGAGGTTAAGATTGTCAATCAGTTCAGTGTAGAGGTGCAATGTGACGGGAAAACACAGAACCTTGATACGGAGGCTGCAACAGTTGGGGATGTATTGACGGAATTAGAGATTACATTAGGAGAGGATGACCGTGTTGCGCCTGCATTGACAGAATCGGTGACAGACGGCATGCAGATTACGGTAAAACGTATAACGTTTGAGACACTCACAGAGACAGAGACGATTGAATATGAAACTGCATATGAGGACGACAGCTCCATGGCAAAGGGGAAAGAAGAAGTCCGTACAGAGGGGGAGAATGGAGAAAAAGAAATAACCTATAAAGTCACGTATGTAGACGGCGTTGAGAAATCCAGAGAGGTGAGCGGTGAGACGGTCACGAAGGAGCCTGTAAATAAGGTTGTCAAAGTGGGAACGAAGGAGAACTCAGTCCCTGTCCCCACCCCCGAATCAACCCCTGCCAGCACGGAAAGGAGCGTGGTATCCAAAAAGGCATTTTATGACTGTGATGGCTCTGGACACGGGTATTATGAGATAACATATTCAGACGGCAGTGTAGAATATGAGGAGTTTTAGGGGGAATCCTGCATATTCGATGGTTTTGATTTCTTTTTTTCCCTTTTTTCGGAATACATATTTTTGTCCGAATCAGTAATACACATATGTAAGCTATCCGCCCTGCTGTCCATGACGGATATACCAAATGAAATACTTAACGGCTGATTCTGTATGCAGAACTGTTTTTGTTTCTCCTTTAACTGCTTTATGAGGAGCAGGGTTTTTTCCTCCGAAGTAAATGGCAGTAAGACAAGAAATTCATCTCCGCCCATGCGGAATAATATGCTCTCCTTGGGAAGAACCATTTTAAAGAGGTTTACGGTAGCTTTAATATACTCATCTCCTGCCGTATGCCCATAGGTGTCGTTTATCTCTTTGAGACCATCGCAATCGGCGGAGATGATGGCGAGAGGATAGCAATCATCATTGTGCGTTTTGATAAATTCATCCAGATAGGTTCTGTTATACAGACCTGTCAGCGCGTCCGTTATTGCCTGTTCCCTAAGCTTCTTCTTTAGTAATTCATGTTCCGTCACATTGTTGATCAGGCCAATGATGCCGGTAACAAATCCATCTTCATTGAAAAGCGGCTGTTTTATAATTTGCAGAAATTCCTGTATCCCGTCCTCATTAATTTCAATCGTGTATGTCATTCCCTTTCCGGTTTCAATGATTTCCATATCCCTTTTATGCGCTTCAATCGCGTTTTGTTTATCTTTGCGTATTTCAGGGTCAATCTTCCCCCTGATTGACCAATTGGGATCATCCGGTCTTTTCAGATGATGCCAATACTTCGTTGCAAAAACATATTGGCACTTGTTATCCTTGAGAAAAATGTTTGAAGGAAGTTCTTTGAGTATTTTTTCAATTCCATAAAAGGTCATGGAATCCGTAAGGGCAATAGCATTTGTAATCCTGTTTTTGATAATCTCACTGATAAACGGCTTAGTAATACAGTCAATGACGCCACAGCCGAGATAGGAAAGCCCATCAACAGGAATCTCTTTGTCGGTATAGATAAGAATTGGTATTGAAATAAGTCTATTGCCATCTTTTACAAATGCGACAGCTTTGCGGATATCTTCCTGCATATCCGCATGAATCAAAAGCGCCTGAATATCTGTTTTACTGTGATTGAAAATATGCTCTGCAGCTTCCATATCTGTTACAATCTTAATATTGTATTCGTCATCAAGAATTTGGCAAAGTTCTTCATATGTCTGTCCATTATCAATAAAAAGCAGATTGTTTGTCATATTTGTATGATTCATTGCGGCTTCCTTTCAAATGAGTTTCATTGCCTTGTATTTATATATATTTACTTTATTATACCGTAATGTAGATAAGATGTACAATAGCTATATAGAAAAATTTATATTAGGGGCAGAGAATCGCAATTATCATGTAGAGGGGTGTTTATATTGGGGTGAATAATATTGTGTTTTACATATGGGGAACTATGCGCGATGGTATCTATTATGAATATGCAAATCTTGGCAATCAGGATTTGTAAATCTGCCTATATCAGTTTTGTGTCGTTTTATGTCAAGATAATAAATAACAGATAAATTTACAATAATTTTATAATTTTATCCAGAAAATTTTATATGTTTCTTCCTGGAATCTGATATACTTTAGCGTAAGGAGGAAATAAGTTTTATGACAGAGCAAGAATACTATACGTTTATACAGCCTTATGAGGACGCGAAGGAGGTTTTGTTGGCGAGGCTTCACGTACTGGAACATAATCTGTATGAAGTTGCCGAAGGTCAGCCGATCCATAATATACAGAGTCGGATTAAGGAGAAAAAGAGCATAGAGGATAAATTAAGAAAGAAAGACAAAGACCCAACGGTAATGAACGCCAAGGATTATCTGCAGGACATTGCAGGCGTGCGGGTTATCTGTTATTTTGCAGATGATATTTATAATCTGGTGGAGGTATTAAAAAGGCAGGTGGACTTGATTGTGCTCCGGGAGTGCGATTACGTGAGAAGACCGAAGGCGAATGGTTATCGCAGTTATCATGTAGTTGTAGGCGTTCCAGTATACTGCCTGGACGGTATGGAGTATTTTCCGGTGGAAATCCAGATCCGTACATTGTCTATGGACTTCTGGGCAAGTATGGAGCATCGTATATTATATAAGAAGCAGGAAGGGAGAGGGGCAAAGAGGCTCACGGAAGAATTAAGGGAATATGCGGATACGCTTGTAGAGATGGAGGAGCGGTTGTTCCATGCCATCAAGCCTTCCTAAGTTACCATGCCGATGAGATAAAGCATAGAAATCAGGGATTTTGACAGATTGGGTTATGTATATGGGGAGGAACTGTCCTCTAATGTGAAATATGTTTTTGAAAGGGTCGGACAACCAATTACCTATTGACATGATAGGTTATTGAGCGTATAATTTTAGAATAGATAAACCTATGGGACATATATGAACTGAAAGGAGCGAGGATTGATATGAGTAATATAAAAGAGAGCGCATTGGAGTTAATCGGCGGCACGCCAATTTTGAAGGTGAACGGATATGCGAAAAAAGCAGGAATTACAAATGCTTCCGTGCTTGCCAAACTGGAATATTTAAATCCGGCAGGATCGGTGAAGGACCGTGTGGCTTTGGCAATGATTGAGGATGCGGAAAAAAAGGGTCTCTTAAAAGAAGGTGCAACGATTATTGAACCGACAAGCGGTAATACCGGAATTGGACTTGCAGCAGTTGCTGCAGCAAAAGGATACCGGGCAATTCTTACGCTCCCAGATACTATGAGCATGGAGAGGAGAAATCTCCTAAAAGCGTATGGAGCAGAACTGGTGCTGACGGAAGGTGCAGAGGGCATGAAAGGAGCCATCGCCAAAGCGGAGGAACTCAAGAATGAAATTGAGGGTTCCGTAATTTTAGGGCAGTTTGTGAACCCGGCAAATCCGGCGGTCCATAAAGCGACCACAGGGCCGGAAATCTGGGAGCAGACAGATGGAAATGTAGATATTTTTGTTGCCGGGGTAGGCACTGGCGGAACGATTACCGGCGTTGGGGAATACTTAAAGGAAAAGAATCCCAATGTAAAGATTGTGGCAGTAGAGCCGGCAGACAGCCCGGTTCTTTCCAAAGGGACGTCGGGGGCACATAAGATTCAGGGAATCGGAGCCGGGTTTGTACCGGATGTATTAAATACGAATATATATGATGAAATTATTGCCATAGAGAATGAGGATGCGTTTGCTGAGGGAAAAGCGTTTGCGGTGAGCGAGGGCATTTTGGTAGGCATTTCCTCTGGTGCGGCATTGAAGGCAGCGTCTATTCTTGCCGGCAGAATAGAAAACGCCGGCAAAACAATTGTTGTGCTTCTGCCCGATTCCGGGGACAGGTATTTGTCTACGCCGTTATTTCAAGATTAGCATGATTTATATTTGCTTTTCTCTGGGAAGAATATTATAATAATACTGTTTTACAATAATATTCCAAAGGGAAAATGAGGTTCGGCATTATGAAGAATAAGATTATTAAAATACTTGGGGTTTCCAGTGCGGCGTTTTCATTTTTTATGGCG
>CAPQSW010000008.1:13723-29239 GCA_948688495.1 uncultured Lachnospiraceae bacterium
TGATTGTCCGCTGCAAAGAGCAGAAGATTCTGATGAAGAAAAAGTGGTTTCAACTGTCCCATACAAAGGTCAACCATCCGAGACACAAATTTGAGAAAGAGTACGAGGAGGGTAAGGCGTGGTGCATGCAGCAGAATATGCAGGACTGCTATATCACAAGTGCGGATGGGTTAAAGCTGCATGCGTTCTATCTGCCGGCAGAGAATGCGAAACGTTTTGTTGTGCTGAGTCATGGATATAAGGGGAGCGGGTTTGGGGACTTTGCATACATTTCCCGTTTTTTACATGAGAATTACTGTAATCTGCTTTTTGTTGACCAAAGATGTTGTGGTCAGAGTAAGGGAGAATATATCACATTTGGTGCACGGGAGCAATATGATATACAGAAATGGGCATACTATATTTCTAAACGGAATGAGAAGAAGCTTCCCATATACCTTTATGGAGAATCTATGGGGGCTGCATCTGTGCTGATGGCGTCCGGGCATCGGCTGCCGCAGGAGGTAAAGGGGCTGATTTCAGACTGCGGCTTCCGCTCCATGAAAGGACAGGTTCAGGATATGGCGGCGAACTGGTTCCATTTGCACTGGATTGGCTTGCTGCTGTTAAGGCTGAATTTATTTTGTGCATTATTTGCAGGCTTTCGAATGAAGGAAGCGGATACGGCAGAAGCCATGAAGACGAATGAGCGGCCCGTTTTATTTTTTCATGGCGCCAAGGATACCTACGTAGATCCTGGAAATACGATATATAACTATTCTTTATGCCGAGCGCCGAAGGAGCTTGTTGTGGTGTCGGAGGCGAGACATCTGTGCAGCGCCTATGAGGAACCGGAGCTTTACCGGGAGAAGCTGCTTGGTTTTTTTAGAAAGTATGATTGTTAAATTTTGAGTACCACCCCAACTGAGAGAAGTAGGGGTGGTACAGTTATTTAAAGCGTAAATTATCGTGTATGGAGTTAATCATGTGCAAGTCTCGGTCAATTTCAGATAAAGTGTATGCTAACTCTTTCGGGGGGTAGAATTTAAAAGTGAAATGTGTTAGTTTCTCAGAAGAAAGAAAAAACAGGAGGTTACGCATGAGAGAATATTATCCGTTAACAGCGGCGCAGAAATTGCATCACAACTGGATCCGGGATTACAAGACACAACAGGTATCAGGAGTCAGCGTTGTAGCATCCCTAAAGTCAGCGTTGGATTTTGGATTGTTAAAGAAATGTCTCCAATTAGAGTTTGAACGATATGGATGCATGAGAATCCGCTTTACAAGACCTGATGAAAAAGGGGAATCAAAACAGTATATTGTGGAGAAAGAAACCAGGGATATTCCAATCAAGGATTTATCCGGCATGAGTATGGAAGCAGCGGATAATCTGATGCAGCAGTGGGCATATGAGACTTTTAACGGAGACGATATTCCTATGTGTGATGTTACCATGATAAAACTGCCGGAGGGATATAATGGATTTTTTATCCATATGGATCACAGGCTGATAGATTCCTGCGGTATTGTGGTGATGATAAATGATGTAATGCAGCTTTATACGCATTACCGCTTTGGCTCGGAATACCCGAAGGACCTGGCGGATTTTGAGATGGTTCTGGAAAAGGATCTGAAGAAAGCAAATAATGAAAAAAGGCTTGCCAAGGACAAGAAGTTCTGGGACGATCAGCTCGACGCTCTGGGAGAGCCTCTCTATTCTGATATTCAGGGACCAGAAGTTTTAGAAGAAGCAAGGAAGCTTCATGGCAATGAAAAATTGCGGGCAGCAGATATTGAGAGGAAGAATTTGTTTGTGGAGGTAAAGGATTACTATCTTGAGCCGGAGCCTACAAAGAACCTGATTGATTTCTGCATGAATCACCAGCTTTCTATGACGAATCTTCTGTTATTGGGGATTCGAACATATCTGTCAAAAGTAAATAATGGGCAGGAAGATATTACAATCCAGAATTTTATTTCGCGGCGCTCGACCCATGACGAGTGGACGTCCGGCGGCAGCAGGACAATCATGTTTCCATGCAGGACCGTGATTTCTCCTGAGACAGAATTTATAGCGGCCGCTTATGAAATTCAGAATGTGCAGAACAGGATTTATATGCACAGCAATTATGATCCGGCGCTGATTATGGAAGAAATGAGAAGACGTTACCATACGCCGGAACACACCACGTATGAGAGCTGTTATCTTACTTACCAGCCAATGCCGGTAAAGATGGATAATCCGTATCTGAAATGCATTCCGCAGCATTCAAAATGGTTTGCCAATGGCGCAGCCACAAAGAAGATGTATTTAACCGTATCACACACCGAGCATGGCGGCATGAATTTTTCTTATCACTATCAGACCGCCCATTTGGAAGAACATGATATGGAGCTTTTATATTATTACATGATGCGCATTCTTTTTAAAGGAATTGCAGAACCGGATATGAGTATCGGGGAAATAATGGCACAGGTTTAAGGAGGAAGAAAAGATGAACAACGAAATGAAGTTTAAGGAAATCGTAGCACAGTATTGTGAGGTAAAGCCGGAAGATATGAAAAATGATATGAGATTCCGGGAGGATTTAGGCTTTAGCTCCCTGGATTTTATGTCCTTCTTGGGAGAACTCGAGGATACCTTTGACATAGAGCTTGAGGAGGAGGATGCACTGCAGGTTCTTACCATTGCACAGGCGCTTGAGTTGTTGGAAAAATTAGAGCAGGAGGGTTAGTTATGAGAGAACTTATTCGTGACATATTGGAGGAAAGTACAGAAAAATTTGCAGAAATTAAGGCGGTAAAATGGCTGCAGAAAAAGGAAGTCCAGGAGAGAAGTTACCGTGAGCTTATGGAAAATGTTGTGGCAATAAGAAAGGGATTGCTTGCAGAGGGATTTGAGGGGAAGCACATCGCGCTGATTGGAACCAGTTCTGTGGAGTGGATTGAAAGCTATCTGGCTATTATAACGGGAAGGACAGTTGCCGTGCCGCTTGATGCAGGGCTTCCGGGCGAGGATTTGATTGATCTTATTAACCGTTCGGATTCCGAAGCGCTCTTTTTAAGCCCGAAGCATCAGGCGCTTCTTGCCGGAATTATAGCAGAGTGCCCGAAGCTCAGTAAAATCTGGCTGCTGCAGGAGGAAGAAGCGGATGTTTCGGTGGAGAAGACAGTATCTTTGGCAGAGCTAAAGAAAGCAGGGGAAAATAGCAGCACCGATGCAGAAAGACCGGATGCAGAGGATGTGGCAACCATTATTTTTACCTCCGGGACAACCGGAAAGAGCAAGGGCGTTATGCTGACACAGAATAACCTGGCAACGAATGTGATTTCGGTAAACTACACGGGGGATCCTGGAACGGTAATGCTGAGCGTGCTTCCAATCCATCATGCATTTTGTCTTGTTATGGACTGGCTCAAGGGATTTTCCCTGGGTGCGACCGTATGTATCAATGATTCCCTTCTGCACATGGTAAAAAACATGGGCGTGTTCAAGCCGGAAGTAATGCTTATGGTTCCGATGATGATTGAGACGATTTACAAAAGGCTTGCTGCAGCAGATCCATCCATTCCGAAACAGGCATTGGCGGCAAATGTATTTGGCGGCAAATTGAGAATTATATTTAGCGGCGGCGCACATCTTGATCCATTTTATATTGAGAAATTTGCTGAATACGGCGTTGGCATCTATGAGGGTTATGGGATGTCAGAGTGTTCCCCGGTTATCAGCAACAATATGCCGGAGGATCACAAAGACGGATCTATCGGAAGACCTCTCTCTAATGCGGAGATTGCCTTTGACAATGGGGAGATTCTGGTTAAGGGCAGCAGCGTTATGAAGGGATACTATAAAATGCCGGAGGAAACGGCAGAGACATTGAAGGATGGATGGCTTCACACCGGGGACAAAGGGTATCTGGATGAAGATGGATTTTTGTTTATCAATGGCCGTGTAAAGAATCTGATTATCCTTTCCAATGGGGAGAATATCTCACCGGAGGAGATTGAGAATAAGTTAGCGCTCGGCGCACTGGTAGGTGAGGTCATTGTCACAGGTGAGACGAACGGTCTTACCGCAAGGATTTATCCAGACCAGGATGTCATCCAGGTGAAAGGGTTAAGTGAAGAAGCAGTCAAAGCGGGACTGCAGGAATTTGTGGATCAGTATAATAAATCTCAGCCGACCTATCGCCAGATCACAGGGCTTATTGTAAGGCAGAATCCATTTATTCGGAGCTCGACAAAGAAAATCAAACGGCAGGAAGCTTTGATTGATGAGCCCCTAAAGTAATATAATTCTTCTATGATATAAATGGAAGCATAACAGACATAAACGATTGCGTTAAAATATCGGCAATGATATCTGCTGGAACCTGAAAGTTTTCAACGCTCCACTTATGAAGTACGCCGATGGTACTGCCGATGACACAGGCAATCATGTAGGAGAATTCCTCCCTGTTGTGATAGGATGGTGTTGTGTTCTGCATAACTTTCTCCACATAACGGTGGAACATGGTGATAACTTTCTCGAAAAACGGCCCGCCTTCTGGATTACCAAGAAGATTGGCTAAGAATGGGTTTGTCATCGTGTATTCACAGATGGTCAGGAAATACGATTTGCACATTTCCCTGTCGCTCTTTGGATGGAACGTGTCCATAAGGGAAAATATATCCTGAATGGTTTTATCTTCAACAGCAGTTACAAGAGCTGGAATGTTTTCGTAGTGGTTGTAGAACGTGCTGCGAACAATTCCGGCTCTTTTTATCACGTCGGATACGGTTATTTTATCTAAGTCCTTTTCTTTGAGCAGCAGGAAAAATGCATCATAGATGGCTTCGCCGGCTACATGGTATCTTTCGTCTTGTATTTCATTAATCATATTGTTCTCCTTGTATCAAAATACGACTTCTTAGGACATAAATTCCATTGGCTGTTCTATTATATCACAAACAGGATTACATGAAACCATGCATTTTTTATATTTATTTCAGTTCACGTATTTTTCTTGAGAAATTTACGGATATGCAGTATACTACTCATAATTATACAGTTTCAGGGAGGAGCTATGGCCAAGAAGAAAATATATGCTGTAAGAAAAGGGAAGATAACAGGCACTTTTCACACCTGGGAGGAATGCAAGGCTGCAGTGGAAGGTTATCCAGGGGCAGAATACAGAGGATTTGCCACGAAGGCGGAGGCGGATGCATATTTGAAGGGAAGAAACAGTCTGCCAGATACGGACGAATTGAATATGGAAGCAATGGATACGGCAATACTGGAAAGGACGGTATGTTTACCAAACCAGGTCATAGCATATGTAGATGGCAGCTTTGATGAAAAAATCGGAAGATATTCTTTTGGTTGTGTAATGCTCACCCCTGATGGCGTCATTATCCGGGAATCCGGGAATGGCAATAACCCAGAATCGGTAGCGCTGCGGAATGTCACAGGGGAAATGTTAGGGGCAATGTTTGCTGTAAAATGGTGTGAGGTTAATGGGTATTCGGCAGTGGAATTGTGTTATGATTATAAAGGAATTGAGATGTGGGCGACTGGCGGGTGGAAGGCCAAAAACGATCTGACACAGAAATATGCAGCATTTATGCAGGAGAGTGGCAGAAAGCTCCATATTACATTTCGTAAAATTGCCGCCCACACTGGGAATAAATATAACGAGGAAGCGGATAAACTGGCTAAAACAGCCCTGGTGGAAGGCAATGGAATTCCCAGGATCAGAAAGAGGGATTGATTTATGAAGAAAGCAGATATTTTTGACTATTTAAAATGGCGTGGAGATTTGACTTTTGCGCAAAGTGCACCGAACGAAGTGGATGCCCTGATTTTGTCAATACTGGCGTATCTGGATTTTTCGCCCGTTGATAAGCATAAGCCTGTGCAGTTTCGGGAGGCAATGCGTCTTATCAATGAAATGCCGGATGAAGTGAAATATGACGGTCCCTGCCTTATTATGCATTCCGTCGTGGAACTGGCAAATGCAGCCGCTGCGCATCCAAGGTTTCAGGAGATGGGGGTCTGCCGTTTTGTGGATATCACAGAGGAAGAACGTGAAATCCAATTTGCAGCGGTGACATTCCTGCTTTCAGATAACACAGCATTTTTGGCTTTCCGGGGCACAGACAATACCCTGGTTGGCTGGAAGGAAGACTTAAATATGAGTTTTACAGAGGAGATACCATCCCAGGTTGAGGCGGTGAAGTATGCTGAGCATACAGCACGGCAGGTCAATATGCCGCTGCGTCTTGGCGGTCATTCCAAGGGTGGAAACCTTGCAATTTGGGCAGGCACGCACTTAAAGCCGGAATATCAGCAACGGATTCTGGCGATTTATAATAATGATGGACCAGGTTTTCGTGAATCATTTCTAAAAAGTGACATATACTTAAGTGTCCGGGACAGGATATTTTCATATGTTCCAGAATCTTCGATTGTGGGGGTACTGATGGAGCATGATGAATATATCACCATACGCAGCGCTAATTCTTCTATTTTACAGCATAATCCTTTTTCATGGATGATTCTTGGACCACATTTTGTCTGTAGGGAAGGCAGAAGTTTTTCCGGGAGAAAGTTTGAAAAGGCAATCAATACCTGGATTAGCTCCATGTCGGTAGAAGAACGTGAAGAATTTGTAGAAAACGTTTATGACATTCTTGCATCTTCAGATGCGAAGACAATTAACGATTTGGATAAGACAAAAATTAAATCCTTTTTGTCCATGCAAAAGACATTTCGGGAGATGGGGGTAAAGAAACAAACGCAGTTATTGCTAAGTTTGAGCAAGGTATTTTTTAACAGTGATGTGCTTGTCAATACGCCTGATGGTGTGATATAATTTGTCCTAAGGAGGGGCCCGCTTGCGGGAGGATGCCTTAGGGCTTCTATCGTTGTCAAGAAATTAAATCGAAATGGGAGGAAACAACATGCAAAATAACGATTTGAGAGCAGAGTTGATCCGTCAGTTTCCGGCGGAGGTAGTTGAAATAAGCGATGGAAAGAGTGAATCGTTTTATGCCTGCCCGATTTGCAGCAGACCGGTGTCTCTTGGCACGGAAAAATGTGTCTGCAATCAGGTTTTGAGCTGGAAAAACATTCATCTGACAGAATCTGCAAGGGGAGGTATGCGAAAAGCCGTACTGGAATTTGAGGTTGCCTCGGATTTTGTGGCTGGCAACTGCAGAAAATGTCCGATTTCCTATATTGGCAAAGATGGGACAGATAATATATATGAATGTCCATTGAATATGAGGGGGAACTGTAGCTTAAAAATGTCTTAGACGGTCAGTGTTTAAAGAAAAATCTGTTGCATAAAATAGTTTAATTTACACATGCTACTCATAATTAAGAGGAAAGGCAGGAAATATTATGGCAATGGATTTTAAACAAAGCGAGACGATGAAAAACCTGATGCGTGCATTTGCAGGGGAAAGCCAGGCGCGGAACCGTTACACGTTTGCAGCAGGGCAGGCGAATAAGCAAGGACTGTATGTGATTGAACACGTGTTTAAGTTTACGGCAGATCAAGAAAAGGAGCACGCAGAGGTATTCTACAACCAGTTGAAAGAACTGGCAGGACAGAATATCGCGGTGGACGGAGCCTACCCGGTAGATATAAACCCGAATATATCGGAACTGCTGAAGATGGCGCAGCATAATGAGTATCAGGAGCATGATGATGTGTACAAACATTTTGCGGATGTGGCGCAGGAGGAAGGGTTTGGAAAGGCGGCTTCTAAGTTCCGTATGATAGCCGAGATTGAAAAGGTTCATGGAGACCGTTTTGGAGAACTTGCACGGTTATTGGAGAATAATCAGCTGTTTGTCTCTAAGGTAGAGACGAAGTGGATGTGCTTAAACTGCGGGCATATATATGAGGGAAAGGAAGCTCCAATGAAATGCCCTGTCTGCGAACATGATCAGGGATGGTTTATACGGTTGGAATTGGCGCCCTATACCAGCGTCCAGTAGATTGGGATGGATCGCTTCTATAGGGCGATTCATAATTTTTTCACAGTTCCGACAAATTTTAATCATATAATTTTGCAAAAATACATTTTATAAAAGGTAAAGTATAGAGGGAATATGGACAAGCTGTATTCCCTCTATCAAGCTATGAGAAAGGAATGCGCAGGAGGGCAATATATGAAAAAGAAAAGTTACATATTAGTGTTGGCAGCAATGGCAGCGGTGGTGGTGCTGGCAGGCTGTGAAGGCAAGAAACAGGGAAATAACGAAGAAGCGGACAATGCTTCCACGGATATGGCCGCGGAAGAAGTGGACAGTGCAGATGATACGATTGATATTGGCAGCGGTGTCGAAGTTCCAGGGGAAGTATTGGAATTTGATGTGTCAGATTTTGTAAAGCTGGGAGATTACAAGGGATTGGAGGTAACATATCCCTCAGTTTCTGATGTATCAGAGGAAGATGTTCAGGAAGAGATTCAATATGAATTGGAAGAAGAAACAGAATACAAGGAAGTGAAGGAACGTGGCGCCAAGGAGGGTGATATTGTAAACATTGATTTTACAGGGACGATTGACGGTGAAGAGTTTGAAGGCGGTTCGGCAGAAGAATATGAGTTAGAGCTTGGAGCTGGGGAATTTCTGGAGGATTTCGAAGAAAACCTGATGGATAAAAAGTCAGGGGAGACGGCTGTTTTTAAAGTAACTTTTCCAGAGGATTACGATGAAGAGTTAGGTGGAAAAGAAGCGGAGTTTTCCGTTACGGTCAATTCTATCAGCGAGGCCGTTGTTCCAGAGTATAATGAAGAATTTGTGAAATCAGTATCTGATTATGAGACATTAAAAGACTATGAGACTTCTATCAGACAACAGTTAGAAGCGGATTCCAAGGACGAGTCTAAGCTGGAGGCACAGGAGAATGCATTGCGGATTGCGATGGGGAATGCACAGGTGGATGGATATCCGCAGAAGCTGTATGATTTTTTCTACGATGATGCAGTGACCGGATATAAGAATTATGCTGAGCTTATGGGTATGGATTATGAGGAATTTCTGCAAAGCGTCATGACAGAAGAAGACATTGAACAGATGGTATTAGAGCAGATTAGGGAATATCTTGTAACCAGCGCCATTTTAGAAAAAGAGGGGCAGGAAATTAACGACAGTGAATACCAGGAACTTGCAGAGCAGATGGCAAAGGAGAATGATTATAATACGCTTGAAGAATACGAGGCAGACTATGGTGCCACTTATATCAGGACACAGTTAGTCCGGGAAAAGGTAATCAACCTTTTGTATGACTCAGCCAATCTGACAGAGGTTCCTTATGAGGAGTATTACAAGGATGATTATGCAGAAGAAGATGTAGAGGAGGAAGATGCAGAAGAAGGGGACGATGATTTAGAGTTGGAACTGGAATGATGATCAGGAAGCAGAGAGTCCGCTTGCGAGCTCTCTGCTTAATTCTTGTATGTTATTGACAATGACGGCTGCGCCGTGTTCTTGTAAAAACTGACGGCTGCGAAAGCCCCAGCTTACACTAATGCAGGGAATCCCTGCATTTTTTGCTGTAATGATATCCACGTCAGAATCCCCTATATAGACGCATTGGCTGGCAGAAGCGCGTAATTCCCTCATGGCAGCCAATACGGTGTCTGGTGCAGGCTTGGGAGCAGTCTCAGCAGATTCCCCGATGGCAGTTGTGATGTATGGGGAGAAAAAGTCCTGGCACAGACCCTTGACAGCAAGGTCAAATTTGTTGGAAACGACAGCCATCTGATAACCGGAATCATAGGCATCTTTTAGAAAGTCCATGATCCCGGGGAATGGCTTTGTAAAGTCTTTTTTATGGATTTCATAATGTGCCTTAAAATCCTTCAGGCAGTTATCAAATTCCGCAAAAGAGCGTCCGCCGGGGATGGCGCGTTCCATCAATACGGTTACGCCGTTTCCCACCATCTGCCTGACCCTTTCTTGTGAATGGGTCGGAAGGCCATATGTTTCAAGTGCGTAATTTACACTGTTTGTAAGATCTGCCAGGGTGTCTAAGAGAGTGCCGTCTAAGTCGAAGATAATGGTGTTGATAAGCATAGTGGAGTCCATATACTGTGTCCTTTCGTCAGAGCTTTTATAAAACATTCTTTTCCTAATTTTATCACAAGATACGATGTTTCGCTATGCAAAATTAGAGAAAGTGTGATAATATAATAAATAATACAATAAAGCCAGAAACGGAGAAGGACTTATGTGGAGAAAAGTATGGGAAACAGAAAAAATTGCTTATGGCGGGGACTACAATCCAGAGCAGTGGCCGGAGGAGACATGGGAGGAGGATATGCGGCTGCTGAAACTGGCGCATATAGATACCTTGACCTTAAATGTATTTTCCTGGGCGGCATTGCAGCCTTCAGAAGATGAGTACCGGTTTGAAAAGCTTGATAAGATTATGGAGATGGCAAAACGCAATCATATGAATGTTTGCCTTGCTACCAGCACCGCTGCACATCCGGCATGGATGGCAAAAAAATATCCAGATATTTTACGGACAGACTTTAAGGGTATAAAACGTAAATTTGGAGCCAGACATAACTCCTGCCCCAACAGTCCCACTTATCGGAAGTATTCTGTCCGCCTTGCTGAGAAGCTGGCAGAACGCTATCAGAATTATGATAATATTGTCGGATGGCATATTGCCAACGAATATGGCGGTGAGTGCTATTGCGAGAATTGTGAAAAAGCATTTCGTGTGTGGCTCAGGAAACGTTATGAGACGCTTGAAGAACTGAATCGCGTGTGGAATACATCTTTTTGGGGACATACTTTCTATGATTGGGAGGAGATTGTGCTGCCAGATCACAGGACAGAGCATTTTACGGAGGATTTAACCACAGCGCAGACGATTAGTCTTGATTACCGCAGATTTAATTCCGAAAGTATTCTGGACTGTTTCCGCATGGAATATGAGGCTGTCAAGAAATATACGCCGGATGTTCCGGTGACTACTAACCTGATGGAAGGGGCATATAAGGCATTGGATTATCGGAAATGGGGGAAATTTATGGACTTCATTTCCTGGGACAATTATCCTTCCAATGAGGATTCTTTCAGCAGAATTGCCTTTAGCCATGATTTGATGCGCGGCGTAGGAGATGGGAAACCATTTGTATTGATGGAGCAGACGCCGAGTGCGCAGAACTGGCAGCCGGTCAACACTTTAAAAAGACCGGGGGTTATGAGGCTGTGGAGCTATCAGGCAGTGGCGCATGGTGCAGATGCCGTGCTGTTTTTCCAGTTAAAGCGCAGTATTGGTTCCTGCGAGAAATATCATGGAGCGGTGATTGACCATGCAGGGCACGAAAATACCAGGGTTTTTCGGGAAGTGGCAGAACTTGGGGCAGAACTTGACAAGTTAGGAGGAGAAATTCTTGGCGCATCTGGTGCAGCAGAGGTGGCTCTGATGTTTGACTGGGAGAACTGGTGGGCAATCGAATATTCTGCTGGTCCAAGTGTTTATCTAAAATATCTTGATGAGATTATGAAATATTATACAGCGCTGCATGAGCAGAATATAGCGGTGGATATTGTTGGACAGGAAAGTAACCTGTTCGGTTATAAAGTAGTTATTGCCCCCATATTATATATGACAAAGCCTGGCGTGGATGACCGTATCCGTAAATTTGTACAGGAAGGCGGCAATTTTGTGACGACCTTCTTTAGTGGGTATGTGGATGAGAATGATTTGGTTGTAATAGGCGGTTATCCAGGAAGGCTTAGAGATATTCTTGGAATCTGGGTAGAGGAGATAGATGCGCTGCCAGAGTCAAAAAAGAACAGTTTTGTCTATAAAGGAAATACATACAGCGCTGGAATGCTCTGCGACATCATGCACCTGGAGGGCGCAAAGTCGCTGGCAGAGTATCAGGAGGATTTCTATGCGGGGACGCCTGTAGTTACCTGTAATTCTTTCGGGGAAGGGTATGCGTATTATGTGGGAACACGTTCCGAAGATGCGTTTTATAAGAAACTGATTCAGGAAATCTGCGAAAAGCAGCAGGTATATCCGGCGGCTTTTGCACCTTCTGGCGTTGAGGCAGTTGAGCGTTTTAGGAACAACGAGCATTATTTGTTCCTGTTAAACCATAATGAGGCGGGAGAGGAGATTTTAATGTTCAGAGATTGTGTGGATTTATTATCCGGCAGATCTTATCAGGAGAAAGAAACATTAAATCTTGCTGCAAAAGGTGTAGCGATTTTGAAATGGATAGAGGAATAGTGAGGCGTTTGGAATGATTCTGCTGAAGGCGAATGAGGAGTTGAAGTCAGTATTTGGCCGCATGATTAAAACTATGGGGGTAAATGTGACATGGACAGGGAAGTTTGTAGTGTTGAATAATTTTTTGATTATGTCAGGCAATGTCCGTTCTCTCATTTTTAATTTTGATAACCGCAAAGTGAATACGAATGTGATCGAGCTGCCAGACCGGGACGAGGATGCGGAGCCGGCAGGGAACAATGAAGTACTGACAAATGTGCTGAACATGGCATTGTACGCATTTGGAAAATGGGGAACGATTAAAGGGCTTAAAGTGGATCAGGACTACAACCAGCTAAATGATTTGTTTCATTCAATATTAAAAGATATAAAAGTCAAACCAGGATTCCGGGATGATTATTTCCGTTTTTATAAGGATGATATTCAGATGACTTATGAGGAAGTCGTGGAGGCGGCCATAGAAGAGGGAAAGCGTAAGGCCGAGGATGTTAAGGACGATGGGGAAAACGAGGAGTTGCAGGAGCAGTTGGGACTGTGGCATAAAGTCTGCTGGAGTATGGAGCAGTGCAGGTTTGCCAGAGGTGAAATCAGTGAATATGAGAGACAGGCATCACGACTGGGAAAGAATTTTTATCTGACAGGAGTTCATTGTGCGAGATGTGCAGAGAAGTTGTTTATGGCGGTCTATCCCGAGGGAGAGGAAGTGCTGGTGGAGACGGAGGAAGGGAAGGTATACTTGGCAAGGAGCTATACATGCAGCCAGTGCAATACCTTTTATACGCCGCGTCCAGGTAAGCTGTTGCAGGAAGGCGATGTATATACGCTGGATTTTGGCAGTGACAGCAAGGCGTATGAGGATTACCAGGAGCTTCTGGGGAAAGATGCCCGGCGCACAACGAATTATCATTTTAATGAGTATGAGTGGCAGCGCGGGAAGATAAAGGCGCCTCAGACCATTGAGGAGGCGTGTGCAGGTCTGGAGAATATGACGGAGGAGGAACTCCTCACACTGGACGGAAAGCTGCAGGATGCTTTTTATCCTTCTGAGAAAGCGGGAGCCTATCAGAAGCGGATACGCAGTTTGCTTCATAAAATGCGCCTTAAAAATGAAAAGATAGAGAAACCTTTTGCTGATGGCAGAAACGATATACATAGCAACAAGAGTGCGGGGAGCAGAATAAGCGCAGGGGACAACGTGAGCCTGGAAGGCAGAAGTGGAGCAGTTAATCAAGGTGTGCAGGCAGCGGGGAAGTTGGAAACAGGCGGTCAGCCGGAAGCGCTGAGTGCCCGTGGTCATGCAGGTTCGTCAAGAGATGACAGGAATAGGGCGCAGCGGGGAAATGGAAAACCGGAGGATGAAGTTTTTCACAAATACCAGGCGAGGATGCAGGTGCTGGATCGTATGTCCTTACGCCAGCTTTCAGAACTGCGCCATCAGATTCAGGCGGAAAAGGGGCTTGCCCATGACGAGAAGACAGATTTTGGCCGTCAGATTGACGAAGCGTTGTTGCGGCGGGAGGAAGACAGCGTTTTGCAGAAAGTCAGGGACTGCGAGGAAAAGCCCTACCATGTGATTACACGTATAGAAGCAGAGGTGCAAAAGTCAAAGGTGCCGGAGGCGGTTAAGGCCGAAGCGCTTGCGCAGATGAAAGAAATAAAACGTATCCGGGGACAGCAGGAGGCAGAAAATCTTATCACATCCATGCCGGCAAGTATGACGCGCAAACAGTACCATGCATTCCGACAGAAGCTGGCACAGTATGAGGATGCAGATATCTCTGCTTATGAAGAACAGCTGCAGGAGCGGGGCAGGCAGGCAGAACAGGCGGAGCTTGACAGTATCCTGCGGCGGGTGAGCAAGAGTGACCGCAAGGGTCTGATGAGTATGCTGCAGCAGCTAAAGGAAGGATTTTCGGGGAAGGACGCCATTGCTGCGCAGCGGCAGATTGAGGAGAAAATCCGTAAGCTCGATGAGGCGGCTATAGACAAGATTTGTCCGAATATTATGGGCATGACGTTTGATGAGGCGGCAGACGCATATGAAAAAATAGAGGGAGGGCCTTTCCTGCCGGAATTAAAGACGAACACCTTAGAGATGATTGATAAACGCCTCACCAAAATCAAGATGGATGAATGTGCGCTGCTGGTAGAGAAGCTGCGTGGAGAATTAAAAGGCAGGATTAAGGATATGGAGCGGCTTCATTTTTATGATGTGCGCAAAGTTATGCGGGGGGACTGGGAAGAAAACGAGGCAAGACTCACCGCAAAAGCATTGAACACCTATGCGGCAGACAGAAGCCGGTATGAGTATCCGATTTTAATCTGTGATTCCTCGGCAAAAAAGAACGGAAGAGAGGGATTTTTGCTGACGCCCGACCATATTTTTTATAACAGCGCGTTTAACAGCGAGAAGATTCCAGTCCGCGGAATATCCGGCATAGAGGGGAATACCGGGCTGTTGAACCGCGGTATTTATCTCAAACGTGGAAATGGAGTTAAGACGAAAATACCGGGTGGTATCCCGGCAAAAGAACTGGATAATTTCGGTCAGGTTTTAGATAAATTTGTCTCTTATCTTCAGGAAAAGCCGGAATCCAGAAGTATCTCTTATCTGGCAAAGGAAAAGCATGAGGTGAAATGCTGTTACCGCTGCGGATATACCTACCGTGGAGGAAATGTCTGTCCCAAATGCGGGAATCAGGCGAACCAATAGGATTCTAACTGGAAATATTGAAAGAAAAACAGGAAATGGGGAAAGCAGGGATGTATGTACTCAGTCTTTTCCCATCAAACTGCGCAGAGGATTGACTTTCTCTGCCTTTTTCATAATATCATCTGCATTCTGCCTAAGATAACCGCTAAGCTGTACAATTTCTTCCGGGGTAAATCCAGAGTATTTTTCGAATTTGCCGGAGGGAAGGATTCCTTCAGCATAATCCTTGCCGCGTGTAAACGAAACATGGACGATTTTTTGGTTGTTTTTGGTGATGACGCCGGAATAAGTCATACAAATTTCTTCGGATTGTTTCATAAAAATGCCCCCAATCTTACCTATTACGTTAATTATACTGTTTTACGAAAAAAAAACAATCATTTTTTGTAAATTAAAGTTGTAATTTTTGTAAGATTTGTCGAAAAGAATGATTTATCTTATCTCTATTTCATGTTACAATAACTATAAAAAGGAGGCTTTTCAATGAAACAACATTCTACCAATAGTTTATGGGGGAGGCTGCTGGCATGGACGCTTGCAGCGGCGCGTTTTTTTTACAATCTGGAG
>CAPQSW010000008.1:29249-34904 GCA_948688495.1 uncultured Lachnospiraceae bacterium
GCCTTTGTCCGTGCTGAGGGAGCGAAAGCTGCTCCGATTGAAATTGGAAGCGTAGAAGACTTACAAAAAATCGGAACCGAAGGCTATCCCATGTCGGGGGATTATGCGCTGGCCGCTGATATTGATTTATCTGATATTCAGTGGACGCCGATGGGCGGTTATATAGGGAACAAGGGGAGTTGTAATCCTGAGGATGCAAATGTATTTTCAGGCACTTTTGACGGCCGGGGATATGTGATTTCAGGTCTGACCATTGACCTTGACGGTCCAGTTACCGGGACGGGAGTATATGGACAGGTAGGATTTTTTAGTGTGATTGGTTCCAATAATGAAAACGATTATGCTGAAGTTAAGAACATGATTTTTACGGACGTCAATATTCATACGGATTTTGCAAATACAGATGGAATCCCGCTTGCAACTGTCGGAACGCTTGCCGGGGAGGTCAACGGATATGCGAAGATTTCCAATATTGCAGTATTAAATGGCAATCTGGATGTCAATGACATGTTGGGCTGTAATACAGTAGGCGCAGGCGGGATTATCGGAGAATGCCGTACGGCGGCTGACATTAAGAACAATTATATTTCCGTGACAGACTGCTATAACGGTGCGGATATCCGGGCAAGGGGAACCGAGAGCAACTTGGAATATGCGGGCGGGATTATCGGAAGGGTTACGGAATCTCCCTGTAAAGAAATTACAAGGTGTGTGAATACCGGAGAAGTCTTGTACTGTGGGAATGACGGTTATGGAATCGCTGCGGCAAATAGCGCCAATGCATCGTTCCTTGCGAATTTATCAAACAGTTATTTTCGTGCAGTTACAGAACAGAGAACTCTTGGAAATGTGACAGCACTCTCTGAGGCGGAGATCACAAGCGGCACACTGCCCGAAGGACTTCAGGGTGGAAAATGGCGTGCAGTAAAAGGCGGCTATCCATTTCCGGCTTTCTGCTATGATTCCAGCGCGGCAGGCATGATTTATCTTTCCGGAGTTTCCCTTGGTTTTGCAGAAAAGGAGAGCGCTACAGGCGTAAAGACGCAGATTGAACTGCCGAATGAGGTAGGAGGCCATGTGCTGAATTGGAAGAGCAGTAACCAGGAGGTATTATCAATCGAAGATGGTATGGCGGTTGCACACCGTGAGCTTCTCGGTACAGATACGGTGGTAATGCTGACAGCGGAGACACCGAAAGCTGAAAACTCAGCTGATAATTACAGCCGCAGTTTTAAGTTGACGGTGTTGGCTGATGATGAGAATAAGCCCTCATTTGTACCGGGCTATGCCACGGAGGGGGAAGAACTGAAGGTTTCAATTCCGAATGTGGATCCAGCGAATCTGACTTATCAGTGGAAGGTGGATGCAAAGGAGGTTGCTGTTACGCCAAGTTATACTCCAACGGCAGCAGATTTGGAGAAATTCATCTCCGTGACAGCAACGGCAGAGGATGGCAAGCATTGGGATTTGTCCATGTATTTCAGTAAGCTTCCGGTCGTTTATGTGGATACGGTTAATGGGGACGGAGTAACCAATAAGAACATAGCTAAGGATGCAACGATACGGATACAGGGCAACGAAGAATTTAGCGATACAGATACCTGGTATGAGGGCGAGACTACGATCAAGGGCAGAGGCAATTCTACCTGGGATTATGCGTTTAAAAAAGGTGACCGGGAAAGGGATGTTAAGCTGAAACTGCCATATAAGTTAAAACTTGGCTCTAAAGCCAATCTGTTGGGATTGGGAAGCGGGGCGAACAAACACTGGGTGCTTCTTGCCAATCTCATTGACCACACCAATATGCGAAATGAGGTTGCACATAAGTTTGCTAAGGGTATTGGCATGGAGACTACGGTAAATGATACCGGCGTTGTATTGATTTTAAACGGGCAGTATCAGGGCATGTATGAGCTCAGCGAGCATGTGCGGGTAGGCAGTGCACGTGTAAATGTGTTTGAATGGGAAGAAATGGCGGACGATATTGCAAAGGCAGTCTGCAAGAAGGAGGCTGTGCTGGATAAATCCGCACTGGAGACGTATCTCGAGGAGAATCTTGAGTGGACAAAAGGAAGCTTCCAGTATCAAGGAAATACATACACGGTATCGGATTATTATACAGATCCCATTCCAGATATAACAGGTGGATTCTTGCTGGATATGGACTTTAGGAGCGATTGGGATGAACAGAAATTTATTTCTACATTCAAAACGAAGCATGGAGTTCCCATGTTTTTCCGCGCACCGGAGTATGCCAAGACGAATCCGGAGATGGTGCAATTCGCCAAGGGATATGTGGATGCATATGAATCCTGCCTTGAAAGTCCTGATTTTACGGCGGAGTATGATGGCAAGACCGTGCATTATTCAGATTTGTTTGACATGGACTCCCTGTTACAGTACTGGATGCTCTGTGAGTATGTCAACAACTGGGATTCCATGAAGAACAGCAGCTATCTGTATAAGGATTTGGAAGGCAAAGCGAAGATGGGGCCGGCCTGGGATTATGACTGGGCATGGGGCAATATCAATATGTACAGCAATGCAAGACCTTTTGTTTATGATAACTGGCATACAACGCTCTGTGGAATAGAACCTGGTAATGGAGGATTTGCTGAATATCCTTACCAGAAGTCCCAGTGGCATACCTATCTGGTAAAAGATCCATACTTTGTGACAAGAGCATGGGAATATTACCAGAAATATAAAGACACAGTCATCGGGGAGATGATGAAAGAGGGCGGTACGATTGATAAGCTAAAGGAGAAATATGCGACGGCTGCCAAGAAAAATGATGAAAAGTGGTCCTGGTCCTATTCAGAGTATAATGGAAAGGCATTTGTAAATGGAAGTGTGCAGAATGTTCAAAGCCAGGAATATGAGGCAGCGGTTGACTCCCTGAAGACCTTTATCACAAAACGTATGGAATGGATGGATCGGCAGTTTACAGATGTGCAGACATTGTATACATCCTTAGAAAACAGTGTTTCGAATCAGATTACCGTGGCAGTTCCAGTGGCTGAGGCAGATGAAAGCATCACCCTGAATGCAGAGGTAACGGCTTCCAATGCAGCGTCCGTAGTATTTTTAATTAACGGCCGCAAAGTACTGAAAGATGGGGAAGCCAAAGTTGCAGTATCAGATGGTAAGGCAAGCGTTACAGCCAGCAAAGACATGCTGCTTGGAAATATGCTCAATACCGTGGAAGTACTGGGCGTGGATAGTTCTGGAAATTATATATCAGGGTTGATGAATTTTACCACATTTGAAGGACCTGAGGTAAGACTGGATGGGGATGTCACGGTATCCTCCGACCGTGCAGGGGATAAATCCTATCCGGGAGATACCTTGACCGCGGTGGCAACAATAACTGGTGACATCAAAGGAAACCTGACTTACCAGTGGTTTGCAGGAGAGGCAGCAATCGCAGGAGCCACGAAATCATCTTATCAATTGACAAAGGCTGAGATTGGAAAGACCGTCAGCGTTAAGGTTGGAAGTACGGTAGAAGTTGGCACGCTTGATAAGGCTTATGGCGGTGCTGTAGCTGAGAAGCCGACGACATTGACAGGAAAAGTTAAGATAAGCGCAGAACCAGTGCGTGAAGGGAACGTTTCTTATCCGGGAGATACACTCAAAGCAAAGGTCAGCGAGGATACGAACACCGGAGAACTGCTTTATCAATGGTATGCGGATGATACGAAAATCAAAGGCGCTACGAAAAAAAGCTATGTACTGACCGAATCTGAAATTGGAAAGACAATAAGCGTTAAGGTAGAGAGCGATGAGCAGAGCGGGACGCTTGATAAGGTTTATGACGGGGCTGTGGTACAGAACCCAGGAACAGGTCCAGATGATCCGGCTGTATTGACGGGGACTGTCAGTGTAACGTCAAGCCGGGTGGGAGATAAGTCTTATCCGGGAGATACCTTGACTGCAACAGTAAGTGAAGACTGTAATTATACGGGAACATTGAGTTACCAGTGGTATGCAGGGGAAACAGCCATTGCAGGAGCTACAAAAGCAACGTACGTGTTGACGGAGGCTGAGATTGGAAAGAGGATCGGTGTTGAGGTTGCAAGTAGTGAGCAGAGCGGTACGTTGAAACAGGTTTATGCTGGCAGCATAATACAGGATAAAGGAACAGATCCAGATACCCCGGCTGTGCTGACCGGAACTGTCGGCGTGGCATCGAGCCGTACTGGAGGGAAGTCTTATCCGGGAGATACATTAACGGCGTCAGTCAGTGGCAGTAATAACAGCGGAGAACTAAAGTTTCAGTGGTGTGCAGACGGGAAGGCCATTGCGGGAGCTGCGAAATCATCCTATGTATTAACGGCTAATGAAATTGGTAAAAAGCTGACGGTTGAGGTTACGAGTTCCGTGGAGACTGGAAAGGTAATTGGAACGTATGCTGGTACGGTCATAAGGAAACCGGTTATGGCTACAAGCATCAAACTGTCTGTTAAGAGCAAAAAGATGTATGCTTACCAGACCTTACAGTTAAAGGCGACCGTGAAGCCTCAGGGTGCATCCCAGAACGTTGAATACAAAACAAGCAAAAAGTCTGTTGCCACCGTGTCAAAAACCGGGAAAATAACGGCAAAAGCGCCGGGTACAGCCAAGATTACAGTAAAAGCAAAAGATGGAAGCAAAAAGACTGTATCCTGCAATATTACAGTGCTAAAACCAGTAATTAAGATTAGCGGAAAGACAACGATAAAGCTTAAGAAATCCACCACGCTGAAGGCAACAGCCTATGGATTGAAAGGCGCCGTCAAGTGGAAGCTGGATGCAAAAGGTAAAAAGCTGCTGAAGTTAAATAAGACCAGTGGAAACAAGGTGAAGCTGACAGCAAAGAAAAAGACAGGAACAGCAAAACTTACGATTACCTGTGGAAAGAAGAAAGTCACGAAGACAATCCGAGTGAAAAAGTAATGCAAAATATCATATGATTTGCTGGGAATAAGGTTTTTGTGCGAAACAAGAGGCAGCATTCAGTGGAGAGCCGGGATCTGGGGATTCCGGCTTTCCGCTCCCATTAAGAATTTGGTAAAACAGTCTGTGAATGAATTAGGGTTTACGGAAAAGAGGAAATATATGATTGAGAAGAATATAATATTGAAATCAGAAAAATTTATGCTGGAGTGTATTAATAAAGATAGTGCACATGATAAATACCATATATATAGAGTATTGAATTTGGCGTTAACCATAGCAGAATCAGAGGAAAATGTTGATTTGAATTTATTGATAATATCATGTTTGCTGCATGATATTGGGCGGCAGGAACAATATGATAATCCAGAGTTGTGCCATGCCAAGGTCGGTGGAAGGAAAGCATATGATTTTTTGATTAGTGAAGGGGTAGATGCAAATAATGCCATGGAGGTAAGAAAAGCGATTGAATCGCATAGATTTAGGACGAATCACATTCCCATTAGTATTGAGGCGAAAATATTGTTTGATGCTGATACTATAGATGCAACGGGAGCAATGGGTATAGCGCGAAGCCTGCAATATGAGGGAAAGATAGGAATTCCACTATATAATGTAAATAGTAATGGCAATGTTTTAGAAGGTCGTGATGATATAAACGAATCCTTTTTTAAAGAATATGAATCTAAATTGAAAATATTATATGATAGATTATTT
>CAPQSW010000008.1:34984-92639 GCA_948688495.1 uncultured Lachnospiraceae bacterium
AAAGAGATAGCGAATCAAAGAAGGGAAATTGCAAGGGAATTTTACCAATCTTTAAAAATTGAAGTTTCACAGAGCCATTCGACGTTGGAATGTCTGTTAGACAGATATAGTTTTATGTAGATTAGTAATTATTAAAAAATAAAGGAGGATGGAATAAAGCGGCCTTTTCATAATGGTATGGATATTATATTGTTTTTTGAGAGACGGTAAGGGAGTAATTGTAGGAATGGATGTAATAAAATTGGATATATCCATGCGATCGTGCGGTTGTTTACAATTATACCATAAATAGAAGTAATAATTCATATATTGAAGATATTTCTTTAGCTTGATTATACTTTTTAGTTTTTCCATCCCTATTGATGAGAATTGAGTATGCACCTGCGTCGTTAGCACAGAGGATATCTTTTTTTTCATCACCTATAACGACGGTTTCCGAAATCTTAGTATTCATTTTTTGGCATAATAATTCTAAACCTATTGTACAAGGTTTTCTAAATCCTACATCATTGGAGGTTAAGGGGTAGGCGATATATTTTCTTAAAATGTCTATATCTTCAAGAGCATATTTGTTATCCATACCATAAGCAACATCTGATAGTGTTCCCATCTTTATTCCTTTTTTAGAAAGTGCACGTAATGTATCTTCAACTTCTGGATAAATAAAGCTATTTCTTCTAAAAAATGAAAAAAAATGATGTTTTATATCATCAATACTTTGAGTAGGTAAATTAAGGGCATATGTTATCTCTTTAAAAATCTGTGCAGATGATACTTCGTGAATTCTGGGATTGATTCTGGTATTGTATTTCGTTAATATGTTAGTGACATTATGATAGTCATTTTCGGTGAAATTCAATTTACATTTTTGGGCTACATATTCCATTGCTGGTCTGTATAAGTTGGACCAGTTTAATGGTTTGTCATAGCCAACTAATGTTCCACCAATATCAAAAATAATAGACTTAAACATATACAATAAAACCTCGAATTTTGGATAGTGATATATAAGTATATAATACTGTTTTCATGATGCTCTAAATATTTTATAGAGAAAAACGAAGGGATTTCTACTATTCATAATTATATCAGCTTTATATTTCTTTCTCAAGCAAAAATACTGGGTTTTTGCATATAAAAAATATATGAACAGTAGTTAGAATCATTGCTTGACATGTTTGAGGAATCGTGGAATAATAAATAATACTTAGAAAAACGCAAAAGGTATTTGTTTATAGGGACTCCTTTTGTTGTAAATGTCTATATAATATATAATTTAGGGGGGAAGGAATGTTCATATGAACATTTTGGGGCTAATTAAATGATAGAAAACAATATGCAAATTGACTTATTTGCAAAGATCAATAGAGAGATAACATTGTCAGGACTCCAGAATTATTTTTCAGAAGTATTATGCATGAGAGGGTTTGGCCAAGAAAATGTTGAGGAGAAAATGTTATTGTTATATGTAATTTAAAAAAAATAGATCTCTTTGAAGCTATATATGACAAAGAAAAAAATAATATTGAAAGAAAGTGGAAAAAATAAATTCAAAACAATCGTTAGCATTATTATGGATTACCATTATGAATCAATCACAAAGTAGTAACTCGATAGTTACTAACGTATCAACTTTGTTTGAAAGATTATCATTCGATAAAGGGATGCGGGTTGTTTCCTATAAGGAAATATATACTGCTATGACTATGCCGACAAAATTACATAGATTTCCAAAAAAAATGTCGGAGTATTTGTATAAGTCATTGGTTACTATAAACGAAAAATTTGAAAATCAGCCATCAAATATTTTTAAACGAAGGGATTGTATTACAGATAATTTATTATTATTTAGTGGAATAGGGACTCATAAAGCATTAATTGCATTGTATAAATATGATTGTTTTGTTAAATCTCAGATTTTACCATCAGATAAGCTGCAGTGTAATATTAACCCAGAGGATATATCGAATGAATTGGTTTATTTGCAGTCTTTGTAGGATATCGGAAATTATCAAAGATCAAGGGGGATGAAAAATGGGTACAAAGTATGATGTAAAGGCTGTACTGTTATCGGTGAAGTCGTAAAAGGCAGTCAGAAAGTAAAATGTAAGGGAAAGCTAACGTGGTAAGATGCGCGCTAATTGAATAAATAAGCTCTTTTATAAAAACACATGAGGGAATCTACGCAGTTTAGTCGGCGTATTCTCTCATGTGTTTTTTCTTTACGTATGGCTGCGCATCTCTTTTGTTAAATATCCTTAAAAACAATAAATAGTCCTAAAGAGGTGTAATGAGGGGAAGAAAAATGTCATAAAATAGGTATTAGTTAAGAACCGCAGTTCGAGGATAAATACCCAATGTGTGCAAAGTATCAGGATTTTTTAGACAGGTTGAAGGAAGAACGTATCGCGAAGCGATGGACGCAACAGCAGATGGGCCATAAGTTGAGAATGACCCAGAGCCATTACAGTAAAGCAGAGTTAGGAACCCGCCGGTTTACTTATTATGAGATGAAGTGTCTGTGTGAGTCTGGGATTGATGCTTATTACATTTTTACTGGTCGCCGCTGCGAGCCGGAATATCGGGAACTATTGGCTGGATATACCTATGATGAATTAAAGTGCTACCTGGCGGTATTGTGTTCTATCGCTGGGCATTTGTATCGGAAAGGTATGTTGCATTTAGGGAGAGGCATATGTAAGAAAATTGAAGCCATACAATATAGTCTGGCGTTGTGTAAAGATGATAAAACCGTATTTTATTCCCTCAGGCGGGGAGCAGGTTTCAGTCAGAAGGAGATGGCGGATAAATTGGAAGTTGATGTTAAAAAACTCCGTGATATGGAAAATGGAAATGTATTCCCGGATAGTGAGATCATGTGGAAGATGTGGAAAGAAACGGGTGTTCCGTTTTCTGTGATATTAGATGATGCGGATAGCCTGCGGGGAGAGGTCTCTGAAATGGCGGCATTGATAGAAGATGGAGAGAGGAGAAGGATGCTGGCATATTTGAAAGCGTTTTCTGATGTTCTCCGATAAAGGCATATAAATGAATGATGGGGAAGTATGTTGAAGAAGATATTGGTTTTAGAAGATAATGGTGCGGCAATGGAACATATTGCGGCGCTGATACGTGAATTGGGAATTTCCAATATGTTGTTTGACTGTGATAATATTAAGGATGCGTATCAGTGTGCGTTAGAACATGATATTGATTTATTTATTGTGGATATTATTTTAGAACCGGGCAGTCCCGGAGATTCGTCCGGATTAAAATTTGTTGATAATATGCGCAGTATTGAGAAGTATATGTTTACGCCGGTGCTCTTTGTGACATCCTTAGAGGATGCAAAATTATATACGTATGAGAAACTGCACTGTTATAGCTTTATAGAGAAGCCATTTGATTCAGAGAAGGTAAAAGGAATCATTCGGCAGTGCCTGAGGTTTTCGGCCGACAGCCCAAAAAGGAAGACATTATATTTCCGCAAGGATGGAATTATTCTGGCGGTTGAGAGGGCAGATATTGTGTATGCCTGTTGCCAGAATCATCAATTGAATATTTATACAAGGCAGGGGGATGTGATGCAGATTCCGTATATTCCGCTGAAGAAATTTTTAGAGGAAGCGGACAGTGTGGATATGATTCAATGCAGCAGGAGCACAGTGGTAAACAGAAACTTTATTGACAATGTGGATATTCCGAATCAGATGATACAGTTGAAGGAGCACAGGGGGAGCGTGGAAATCGGTATTATGTATAAAAAGTCTCTGAAAGAATTGTTTCAATAATATGTTTACGATCATTTCTCTGTTAATTGAAGAATTATCTATTGTCGTCTGTATTCATAGGATATTCGGACAGAAAATCAGGTTTGATAGAAGAACCATTTCTTTGATCATATTTCAGGTTTGTATTTTGTCAATGATTAATTATCTGAGCTTAGGAAAAGTAGCGGCGGGATTCACATTTGTATTCATTTTTATATATTCTAAAATTAAGTTTAAGGCTACATTTGCCACGTGTATAGCAAGTGCGTTTTTTCTGGGAGTTATTATGAAAGCGATGCAGTTTATTTGTTTGCTGCTGGCGAATATTATTGTTTATGACAATGAGGGACTGCGGGTTATGATTGCCGATATGGGGGTATTGTGCTGTAGTGTATTTCTTTTACCCAGATTAAAAGTGGATAGATTACGAAAAAGTTTGTTTGTGAAAAACAAATATGTGCTATGTGTGTTTGGGTTTGTAGGAGTTGTAATTGCGCTTTTACTGATGCAAGACAAAATATTTCAGGGAATACAGGCGGAATTGTTTGTATTTGCAATTCCAGCAGTCTTTGTGCTTATCATATTATTTGGAAAATGGAATGAATCACAAAAAAGAATCGAAGAAATAGAAAAGGATCTGGATAACAATATCAGGCTGCAGGAGAAATACAGTGAGCTTTTACAGAAGGTAAGGTTGAGGCAGCATGGATTTAAAAATCATCTGACCGCAATTTTTTCAACGCATTATACATACAAGAGCTATGAGCAACTTGTAGAAGTTCAGAAAGAATATTGTAATAAAATGATCCGGGAAAATAAGTACAATAGCTTATTGTTAATTGGAAATAATGTCCTTTCAGGATTTTTATATGGAAAACTCCAGGAAGTAGAGGAGGGCGGATTTCAAATAGAATATAGTATAGATACAAATCTGGAAGGAATTAAGATACCAAATTACTATTTGATTGAAATTCTTGGCATCCTCATCGATAATGCGGCAGAGGCGTATCAGGATTCAGAACAGCAGAAAAAGATTTCATTGTCAATTGCAGAAAAGGGAGAAAATTATTTCTTTACGATCTGTAATCAATGTGAGTATGTACCATATTCGCAAATGGAGCAGTGGTTTCAGAATGAGGTCAGCAGTAAGGGGGAGGGGCGCGGTCTTGGGCTATATTATGTGAAAACATTGTGTAATGACTGGAACATGGATATACGTTGTGAAAATATAGAAATAGAACAGAAGAACTGGGTTCAATTTACCCTTATCGCAGAAGGTGCAGGTAATCAGAAGTGATGTCCCGCACCTTCTGCGATAAGAGGATAAAATTTTTATTCATAATCTTCTTCTTTTGGATAAGGATATTCTCCAAATAAAAAGACGCTTGCAATGGAATTTTTTATCCACCAGGAAAAAGCGACACAAGCTGCTAAAAAATGAGACGTCATTTTACGGTTCCTCCTTTCTGATATATTTTGCAGCTGCTAACTGCAATGTGTGTAATATAATAATCCAAACACCGGTAACCGTATATTTGGATTCTGGCATGATAAATAGAATCAAAGTATACAATAATATAAATACAGAAATGGTAATTTTGCACCGCCTAATAATAGGTTCTGCATATGGCGTGCGGTAGCGTGACGGAACGGGACCGATACAATAGCAGATGGGAATGCAGAGTGCGCTGAGCATGATCTGCAGTGGTTGCGAAAGTGTTATAAATGGCAGAATCAACATTGCGAGCGATAAATATATAGTGGAGACCGCCAGGCATTGAAGATAAGTATAAAAATGCAATCCGCCGGTCGAGCACCGGAGCATCAGCATAATGCTCAGGGCATAAAGATAAAGTGGCAGTTGTCTGTGGAAAATAAAGCCCATAATAAGTAATTTACTTATATCGGAGGCAAGCGTTTTCCATAGAAATGTCAGCTGGGCAAATTGATAATTGCTCAAATGGTATCTCTCCATAAATGACTGTTTCAATGTGTCCATGATTACCCTCCGTTTCACAGATATTAGCAGTATAAAAATTTAAATTATACCCTAACAAAATAAGAATACCAGAATTTTTGTAAAAAAAAAGGTGTTTGTTTGAACTGTATTTTTTTGGCTTTAAATATACAAAAAGAATAAAAATAGTACAAAATTATGAAGTTTATAGAAGTTTGGACGAAATCCCATGTGGTTAAATAAAATAAGAAACATTGAAGCCGGGTTATGGTATTCTATAAAAAAGGAACATTAGTCAAGAGGTTTGGGAATTATTGTTCGTTTACATTTCTTTGGCAGAGGGTGTAATATTCTATTACACAGAGGAGGAGTATTTTGGATATACGTGTTGGCGAAAGAATTAGGGAGTTGCGCGAGATTCAAAATTATACAAGAGAAGCTTTAGCCGAAAAAGTAGAAATTTCGGCTAAATTCTTGTATGAAATTGAGACCGGGAAAAAAGGATTTTCAGCGGATACACTCAGCCGAATATCTAGGGCGCTATCTGTGAGCTGTGATTATATTATATTTGGAGAACAGGCAGAGAAGTGTGGCAATGAAAAAATTATGAGCGTTTTACAGTCGTTGGATTCAGGGCAGGCATACCGAATGCAAAGTTTATTAAAAATATTGTATGATATGTGCGATTGTATTGAAAATAATAATAAAATATGAAGGATTGGCTTCTACTAAAAAAGGACTGCAGTGCGCAGCCCTTTTTCGTTGCAGTAAAACAGAATCAGCGAGTTATAAAACGACGCTCCTATGCCATCTATGCAGGCATTAGCAAAAAGTTATCATTTCAATGGCATTATCAATGCTGTCTTTAAATTAAAACATTTTTTGATTGAAACTCTCTGCATAACAGAATATAATGGGTGAAGAATATGAAAAAGGGTTTCGTGCAGGCGATGGGAAGCTGCACCGGGACGGGAAAGGGATGAATGTCACATGAAATTGGGAATAACGATGGAAGGCGGAGCGAGCCGTACCGTGTTTAGCTGCGGCGTGGCGGATGCATTTTTGGAAGAAAATATTATGCCGGATTACTTTGTCGGCGTGTCTGCAGGAATTGCCTACGGGGTATCTTATATCTCCAAACAAAAGGGCAGAAATCTGACGATTATTCAGAAATATATGAATGATAAACGGTATATGGGCGTACGCCATCTGTTAAAGAACAGGAATTTCTATAATATTCCTTTTGTGTTTGAAGAAGTACCAAATAAATTGGAAGCTTTTGACTACCAGGCTTTTCAGGCATTTCCAGGAAAGGTGGAGGCTTGCGTCACCAACCTCCATACCGGGAGGGCGGAGTATTTGGAAGTACCCAGGCAGGATGATAAATTCCAGGTGCTTGTGGCGAGCTGTGCGCTGCCAATTCTGTTTCAGCCGGTCAAGGTTGGAAAGCGTTATTATCTGGATGGGGGAATTACGGACTCCATTCCTTATAAACATGCTATGGAGGAGGGATGTGATAAGAATATTGTCATCCTTACCAGGGAAAGGGGTTATGTCAAGAAACCGGAGCGTGCTGGAAAGATTTCGATAAAGCTTTATAAGAAATATCCGAATATTGCACAAGACTTAAAGACCCGGCCCGAAAGATACAATGCCTGTATGGAAGAACTGCTGGAAAAAGAGAAGGCCGGAGAAGTGTTTGTGATTGCGCCCGAAACGACGTATGGCATTGGAAGGACAGAGTCGAATCCTGATAAGCTTACAAAACTCTACGAGGAAGGTTATAATCAGGCAAAGAGGCAGATGGCAGATTTGAAACAGTATTTGGGAAGGGAGTAATACATGCGGTTTTTTCATCTCTCGGATCTTCATATTGGCAAGCAGCTTCACTATTATAATCTCAAAGAGGAGCAGCAAGCGGTGTTATTACAGATTGTCCGGCGTGTAGAGGAATACAGGCCGGATGCGGTTTTAATCTGTGGAGATATTTTTGACCGTGCCGTCCCCTCAGGGGATTCTTACACTGTCTTTGACAGATTTCTGCAGGAATTATCAGATATAACTCCCAGCATTCCGGTAATGATTATTGCTGGAAATCATGACAATGCAAGGCGTTTGAACTATGCAAGCTCTTTTCTGGAAAAGCAGCAAATCTATCTGTCTGTCTCGCCTCCTACACAGTCGGAGGAACATCTGAGAAAGGTTGTACTTCAAGATCAATATGGCGAGGTGGATTTCTATTTTCTGCCATTTATAAAACCAGGTTATGTGAGGCATTTGTTTGCAGATGGAGAGGTGACTGATTATGAGAGCGCTGTCCGGGAAATTTTAAACAGGGAAGATATAGATTACAGCAGGCGCAATGTGTTGTTGTCCCATCAGTTTTACACCAACAAGGGACAGGCCCCGGAGCGTTGTGATTCGGAACAAGCGGTGATTTCCGTGGGTGGGCTGGAAGATGTGGACGTGTCTGTGATTGAACAGTTTGACTATGTCGCACTCGGACATATTCATGGAGGGCAGACAGTGAAGCTGCCCCATATCCGTTATTGTGGGACGCCTCTGAAATATTCTGTCAGCGAGGAGCGCCATAAGAAATCTATCACGATGGTGACATTAGGGCCAAAGGGAGCGGAAGCTCTCATAGAGACTATTCCGTTAGCGCCAACCCGTGAAGTGCGCAAAGAGCGGGGGACGCTTAGAGAGGTGATAGGGAGGGCTGATGAAGATAACCGCCACGATTTTGTCAGTGTTATCCTGACGGACGAGAAAGAGCCATATCATCCGAGAGAACAGTTAGAGGAAGTGTATGACTATATTCTGGAGGTTCGGATTGACAATACCAGGACTAGAAATCGGATGAAGGAACAGCCCTCTGGGGAAATATCTATGCGGCCGATGGAGCTGTTTCAATCCTTTTATCAGGAAATGCAGGGCCAGCCGATGTCGTTGGAGGAGGAGCTATTACTGGAACGGATTCTGGATGAAGGAAAGGGGGATGCCGGGTGAAGCCTCTAAAACTTACCATGTCAGCGTTTGGCTCCTATGCAGGAGAGGAGATTGTTGATTTTACGCGGATAGATGGAGGGGTCTTTTTGATTACCGGGGATACGGGAGCTGGAAAGACTACTATTTTTGATGCAATTACGTATGCGCTCTACAATCAGACCAGCGGAGGAAAACGGGATGGAGCAATGATGCGCAGCCAGTATGCAGAGGACGGAACGCCGACTTTTGTGGAGTTTGTATTTTCCTGTCGGGGAAAAGAGTATAAGGTGCGCAGAAACCCAAGCTATGAGCGCCAAAGCAAGCGCAGGAACAAAGATGGAGCGCGGACTTTTACGGAGGAGGCAGCGTCCGTTTCCCTGATTATGCCGGGAGGACAGGAATATCCGGGGAAAATATGGGAAATTAATGAGAAAATTGTGGAGATTCTTGGTGTGGGGAAGGAACAGTTTACCCAGGTTGCCATGATTGCCCAGGGAGAGTTTATCCGCTTGCTCCATGCATCCTCTAAGGATAGGAAGGAGATTTTTGCTAAGATTTTTGATACTGGGATATATGAGCGGATTCAGAGGCGTCTACGTGAGAAAAGCAAAGACTTATATGGAAAATTAGAAGACAACCGCAAGCTTTGTATGCATGAAATTGAGAGCGTGCAGTGCATGGAGGACAGCATATATCTGGAAAAATGGGAGGAGTGCAGAAAGCGGCTGGAAACGGCCGATGGGCAGATTGCGGAAAGATTAACCAGGATAATTGAGGAGCAGAAGGAACAGGAAAGGAAGCTGAAACAGCGGGAGATAGAGATTTCGGGGCAGCAGGAGGAATTAAATTATAAGCTGCGTCAGGCGAGAGAGATTAATCGTTTGTTTGTGCAGGCAGAGAAGGCGGACGTGGAAATCAAGGATAGGGAAAGTCTGTGCAAAAAGCTTGTGGTCAGGCAGGAGGAGAGCAGGAAAATGTCTGCGGCTGTGGAGGAGCATTGGCAGGAGCGTATGCCTGTACTGACAGAAGAACTGGCGAAGTTAAAGAATCTGTTGCCGAAGTATGCCAGGCTAAGGGAGTGTAAGCAGGAAACGCTGCAGGCTGGACAAAAGAAAGAGGCAGTAAGGAAGGAGCTGCAGGCACAGGAGAAGCGCCTTGCAGAAATGGAGGCGTCGATACAGGAATTAGAGGATTCAAACAGGAATCTGGAGGAAGAAGCATCAAAATTGCCGGGACTGATACAAAGGGAAGGAGAACTGGCGGGAAGGGAGCAGATGCTTGCTGAGATGTCGCAGACACAGAGGCAGTGGGATACCGTAGAGGCAAAGCGTAAGAGAGGACAGGAGAAAATTAAGGTTTTGTCAGAGGATTATCAGGAAAAGAGCACAGAACATGACAAGAAATACCGGATGTTTATAGAGGGACAGGCGGGGATTCTTGCACAGAGCCTTATGGCGGGGCAGCCTTGTCCAGTCTGCGGTTCCAAAGAACACCCTCACAAAGCAGAAAGCTTTGGGAAAACGGTTACCGAAGAACAGGTAGAGGAGGCCAAGAAGGCGCGGGATGAGGCGGATAAGAGCCTGCGGTCATACAGGGAGGTGTTTCAGGAAATCCAGGAGGAATGTGAGCGGCACAAATCATTGCTTTTCCGGGACGGAAAGCGGATGTTTGGGGATGGATTCGAGCCGGGCTTGATAGAGCCGGAACTTCTGAAAACCAAAGGAATGCGCAGTAAACTGACTGGGGAACTGGCAGCATGTAAAAAGTGTGCAGATACCTTAGAGCTGCAGAGGAAGAAACTGGAGGAAGATAGGGGCAGGCTTTTAACGCTCAGGGATGGAATGGAAGCGATAAAGGAAAGACAGTTTCAGGCGTCCCTTATTTTTGAAAGAGCAGATCAGGCGTTTAGGGCCCTGCAGGGAGAACTGCCTTTTGACACAGAGGAACAGATGCAGAAACAGCAGGAGGTCTGGCTGAGAGAAAGACAAAAGCTGGAGAAAGAAAAAGAAGAAGCAGAGCAAGAGCTGCAGAATCTGCGGGAGAAGCTGGCAGCAAATCAGGCAGCTTTGGAGGAACAGAAGAAGAACCGGAAAATCTTGGAGCAGCAGATGGAGGGGAAGGCGCCGATAGAGACCAAAGAGGTGGAAGTCAAAGCCGAAGAACTTCGGCAACAGTTGCAGGCATTGGAGAAAGAGAAACGCGGTTTTGTCGGCATGATTGAGCGTAATCGGGAAGCAAGAAAGAATCTTGCCATCTTATATCGGGAGCGGGAAAACCTGAAAGAACAATACGAGCTAATCGGGAATTTAGACCGTACTGCGAACGGCAATTTGGCGAAGCAGGCACGGATGGATTTACAGACTTATGTGCAGAGGCGTTATTTTAGGTATATTATCAGCGAGGCAAACCAAAGACTGGTGAAGATAAATGGAGAGCAGTTTATGTTACAGTGCAGGGATTTCCAGAATCTTGGAAAACAGGGGGAAGTAGGGTTGGATCTTGATGTGTATGATTTGGTGGCAGATAAAGTACGGGACGTGAAGACACTGTCCGGCGGGGAATCCTTTCTTGCAGCCCTTTCCATGGCGCTTGGGATGGCGGATGTCATCCAGAAAACAGTAGGGAAGATTCATCTTGATATGATGTTTATTGACGAAGGGTTTGGCTCTTTGGACGAGGAGGCGAGACACCGCGCCATTATGATTTTGAACGAGCTGGCAGGAGGCACCCGGCTGGTGGGAATTATTTCCCATGTTGCGGAGTTGAAGGAGCAGATGGATAAGAAGCTTGTTATCAGCAAAGACAGTAAGGGGAGCCATGCCCAGTGGGAGATAGATAGTTAGTGGAAATGATTGACGAATACGAATGGAAATGGGGAAGATATAGGAGGATAGCATGAAGATTATATTTTTGGACGCGAAGTCGATTGGAGAGGACATTGATTTATCCGGTTATGAAAGATTAGGGGAAGTGGTAAAATATGATTTTTCCACACCTGCGGAGATAAATGGACGGGTCAGGGATGCGGACGTCATTGTGCTGAATAAAGCTCCAATTAACGAAGAAACCATAGGGGAGGCAGAGAAGTTAAAACTGGTATGTGTCACAGCCACCGGGACGAACAATTTGGACAAGGAATATCTTGACCGTCGGGGGATTGCATGGCGCAATGTAGCGGGTTATTCCACGGAATCTGTGGCGCAGCATACGTTTGCCATGCTGTTTTATCTGTTGGAACATCTGCCTTATTATGACAAATATGTGAAATCCGAAAAATATGTGGAAGACCGGATGTTTACCCATTTTGATAAGAAGTTTTCAGAGATTTGCAAAATGACCTGGGGCGTTGTCGGTATGGGAGCGATTGGAAGGCGGGTAGCGGAAGTGGCAAAACTGTTCGGCTGCAAGGTTATTTATTTTTCCACTACTGGAAAAAATAATCAACAGGAATATACGCGTGTAGCTTTTGAGGAATTGCTTGCACAGTCCGATATTGTGTCCGTTCATGCGCCTCTGACAGCGGAGACAGAAAATCTTATGGATAAAGAAGCATTTTCTAAGATGAAGAAATCTGCCATTTTTCTGAATCTGGGCAGGGGGCCTATTGTCGACGAGGCGGCGCTTGCAGACGCTCTGGAAATGGGTGAAATCCGTGCAGCCGGATTGGATGTGCTCTGCGCGGAGCCGATGAGCAGCGCGAACCCGCTGAAACGCATCAAGGACAGCGACAGGCTTTTGATCACACCACACATTGCCTGGGCAAGCTTAGAGGCAAGAACCAGGTTGATGGGGACCATCCTGCGGCAGATTCGGGAGTTTTTTGAAATGGATTCTTAGGTTATACTATTGTAGCGTATGTTACTGGAAGGTCTAGCTGGGAATTGAGCAGTCCAGGCCGCTGTGGTAAGAGTTGCTTCCAAGTTTATTTAACAGGGATTTTGCTCTTTTTTGCTCCTTCGGCGTATGCAAAGGTTCCTGGTATAACTGGGACAGGTCTGTAAGAATTCCCAGATAACTTTTCAGTGCATTATTCATCAAATCAAAGAAGGAATCTGTGAAAATCCGGGATTTATCCCAGGGATTCTCCCATGGCTGGTGCAGGATATTCAATGGGTCTTCATGAACGGTCAGTGTATCGCTTGGGATTAATGTAGTCAGCAGGGGATAGCCCAGAATCAATGTTTCGAGTTTCCCGCCGATGGCTTTCTTCTTGCCGGAAGGATCATGCAGCCATTTCAATCCAAGCTGCATAGAACGGATGGCAGCACACATAGTGGGATACAGAATGCCGAGTTCGGGATATGTTTTTTTGTATACATAATGCAGAATTGATGCGATGGTGCGAAACTGTAAATGAGTCAGGCGAATAGTGGCATCCTGTCGGAAAGAGGATGGCAAAAGGTGTTTATAAAACTGTAGAAGTTCCGTGTCAATATCTGTTTCCAAACTCATATGGCAGCCGTGATAGCGGCTATTCTTTTCTTTAAAATCGGTCTTCCAATAGACGTAGGGGTGACAGTGGGTATCAAGCGTATAATGTCCCAGGAATCCGGCAATATAGGCTTTGGCGATCTGCTGTTCCTTTGAGGTTTTGAACAATTTTCTGCTGTTAATCAGGTGCTCCAGAAATTCCCCGGTTTTATCGGTGTGTGCCACAGCTCCAATGTTGATATGGTGCAGTGTATAAGATGGCAGGAAATAAAAGAACACATCCGGTCCCTGCAGTCCAAGGCTGTAGGCGGCGTGGTTGTCATGGATGGTCTGTTTTAGGGAATAGTTGTCAAGTTTTCTGTAAGTATTTAATCCAAATAGGTAATGTGTTGTGAATCCCGGCATGGTTTTGTCCTCGTAATATGATATTTGCGTGCGTCTTTTTGCAGCATATCTATTCTATCCCATTTGGGGGGATTTGTATACAGGAAAATTTGGCGGAATATGCAGCGGTATAATCATTAAAATAGTAATTGACAAGAAGGAACGTGTGTTCTATAATGTCTGTATATGGAGGTATAGTTATGAGCGAGGAAACAACGAAAGGATTAGTAAGGAGAACGTTATCTGTGATTGGCTATCCACATAATCAGGATGTAGAAGAAAGTGGTGTAACAATATATAAAGAGGAAAGCTATAATGATTTTGCCCAGAACGATGAATTGGCAAAGTTTCTAAAAGAGCAATTTGCATCGGCAAGCAAAAACCTAAGCGGCAATAAAGGTGCACCGGATTTTACCATAACGAATAAAGCATTAAAAACAATCATTGTTATAGAGTGCAAAGATGATATAAAAAACCATCAGACGTATTGTAATCTTAATGATTATAAGAAGGGCTTGGGAAGTGAAAAGGAGATTACTGCAAAGGCAGTCAATGGCGCCTTGCATTACGCTGCGTATATCAATCATGGTTTTGATGTAATTGCCATTGCAGTGTCAGGTGTATCAGAAGCCAACATAAAATGCTCCGTTTTTTTACTTCCGGATAGAGGGGAATATAAGGATATAAAATTATTAAGTGATGGGGATTTGACGGTAATATCATCATTTAAAGATTATCAGCACAGAATAGATATAGAAAAGGGAGTATTTAAGGAAGAAACAGAGGAGGTAATAAAAGAGCTGAAAAAATACTCAGCTGCATGTAATAAGTTTTTAAGGGCAAATGGAATTTCACCGGAAGACAGGGCGGGGTTTTTATCGGCATTGGTAATGGCGCAGACAGAGGAGGATTCTGCTTATTACAGGGCAGTAAAAAATACGGTAGAAAGGATTGAGAAGGGAGAAAAGTTTGAAGATGGCCTTGGAAAGCAGGCAATAGGATTATTGTTTAATACAACGGCGGGAGCAAAGGGAGCGTTGCAGAATATATGGGAAAATATAGATGATCTGTCTGCGATGAAAGAGGAAAAATTAGAACAGTACTACAACCACATATTGAGTTCATCGTTGTTGAAAACGCCTGAGTATGATACAAAATATTTTACATATGGGAATAATATTTTATCAGCCTGCAGCTATTCCATTTACAAAAATATAACTTTAAAAATTAAAAACTATCCAGAAGTTGATATTATGGGAACATTTTATACTACATTTTTGAAGTATGCGAAGGGCGATACAAAGGATAAGGGAATCGTATTAACGCCGAAACATATTACAGAGTTGTTTTGTGATATTGCTGAAATTTTTTTGGAGAGAAAGTTAGATGAAAAGACGAAGGTATTGGATATATGTTGCGGCACAGGAGCCTTTTTAATCGCTGCTTTAAACCGGATGGATTATAATATTCTTACAGATATTTCCCGGTCTGAAAAGAATAAAAAACAGAGCAGGAAGGAAGTGAGGGAATCCTGTCTGCTTGGAGTGGATAATGATGAAAAAATGTTTGCATTAGCATATGCGAATATGCGTTTTCATGGGGATGGGAAGTCTAATTTATTTTGTAACTCCTCTCTGAGAAAAGATGATGAGGTTACCAGGATATACAAAGGGAAAAAAGTAACATTATATCAGGAAATAACAGCAAATGAGAGACCTTGGGATGATGAGGAAGAACAAAGGCGTTGGAAAAGACCCATTGTTGGAATGACGAATCCTCCATATTCCCTGCTGAATGAAGCCGGTAAGAAGAATAAATCAGACAAACAGACAGGCAAAAGTGAATTAGATTTTGTATATTCCATGTTGTCTTACCTGGAAACGGGCGGAATCGGGATTGCCATAGTTCCGCAAAGCTGCGCGCACTCTAAGGCCGATTTGCAGATGCGTAAGAATATATTGGAAAATAACACACTGTTAGCAGTTATGACTATGCCGAATAAATTGTTTCAAGACAGCAAGGTGGGGACTGCTACATGTATCATGGTTTTCCGGGCAGGGATTCCGCACAATAAATCATCAAAGAATGTTTTTCTGGCAAGATGGATAGAGGATGGGTTTGTTACGGTGCCGCATGTCGGGAGGTACGATAAAGAGGAAACCTGGCTTGCGATAAAGCAGGAATGGTGTAACCAGTTAAAAGGTTTGGCAGATAAAAATGATACGTGTTACATAAGGAGAATTATAGAAGCGGAACAGCCGTGGCTGGCGGAGTTGTATGTGGAGACAGACTATACAAAATTAACAGAAAAAGATTTTGAGTCGCAACTGAAAAAGTATGCATTATTTAAATATATGCAGGAGCATGGCGGTGATGATATTTGAAAAGGTTAGACGAATTGTTTGTTATAAAAAGTGGGAATGATTTGGAATTGTGCTATCAGCATAAGAATGATGACGGAATTAATTTTGTTTCAAGGACAGAAAATAATAATGGTGTTTCGGCTAGGATTGAAGAAATAGATGGGCTTAAACCCTGGGACAGCGGGACAATTTCCGTGTCTTTGGGAGGAAGTGTCTTGGAGGCATTTGTGCAGACCGAGCCATATTATACTGGTTATCATATGCGGATATTAACACCTATAATGCCTATGAGTGAAATGGTTAAACAGTATTATTGTATGTGTATAAGGGCGAATAAATTTAAATATGGTTTTGGACTTCAGGCAAGCGGCTGACGAAGGCAGAACAGCATGAAGGAGAAACTGTTTTTTTAGGGGCGACGAAATTCAACAATGGCATTACCGGATATATTGATGCAGAACCTTTATACACAGAACCGTGCATTACGGTCAATTACAATGGCAGTGTTGCGGAAGCGTTTTACCAGGAAGCGCCATTTTGGAATTCTGATGATGTGAAAGCCTGTAAACTGCCGTTTTGTGTTATGGAAGATGGAACCAGAAGGCCGGACTGGGACTATATGGAGAGTTTTATAAAATCATTGCCATTTAGTGAGAGTATAGGAAAGTAACTGAAAGACTGGAAAATAAAACAGAGGGAGAGTTTTTAATGGCAGAGTATTCTGAAAATAGAATAGATATCAACACAGACACCCCCGCCCAGGACACCCATTTCCTGACAGAAGGCTCCTCCGCAAGCCATGGAATACGGCCGCAGCGCAGCAGCAGCCAGGGAGTAACCCGGTTGATTCAGGATTATAAAGAGAGAGAAAGGCTGGCATTTTGGCAGAATGACTTGAATGGAACGATTGCGCTCATTCCGCAAGTGAAGATTTCCTATGGAAAAATACAGGTGGAATTTAAGATCGGTGCGAAGAAAAAATACGTACTTAAAAATACGCAGATTTTTGCGGATTCATTAAGGCGTGAAGAACTTGTGCAGTATGGCAAGGAGCTGGAATTTTACCATACGCTGGAGGCTTTTACGGATACAGGCAGACCTCTGGCAGAGTTTATTTTACAGGAGGCGGAGGGGCGCAGGAATACAGGCCGGGGTTTTGAATACTATGGCAGTAAGGGGCGTTACTTGGACATAAACAGTGGGAATATGGACAGCTTTTTTGCAGCCCTTTTAGACACCGAGTTTGAGGTGGACATGGTGGGGGCAGGCAAAGGGAAATGGCATGTTGTGGAGGAAAACTATCTGCCCGAGCTGATAATCCGGGGACATGAGGATGGGATTACGATTCATACAGAGCGGTTGTTTTATAGCCATGGGAGAAGTTACGCATATCAATGGAAGGACGGCTGTATTTATAAAGCACCCATAGAAACTGTCCGGAAAATCATGCCTTTTTGGGAACATCTGGGGAATTTCAAGTATGAAGAATTCTTTGTTGGAAAAGCGCAGCTGCCCTCTTTCTGCCAGGAACTGCTTCCGGTGCTGGAACGCCATTACCGCGTGCTTGGGCAGCAGTTTGATGAGCAGGTTTATCTGCCGTCCAAGCCCCAATATGAACTATATCTGGATGCCCCGGACAGACAGACGGTTTCCTGTAAGTTGATGGCTGTATACGGGCAGCAGAAATATAACGTTTTGGACAAGCCACGGACATTGGAGAATCGTAATGAACTGGAAGAATTAAAGACAAGGCAGCTGGTGGAGCGCTGGTTTACGGGAGCAGACGCACAGAAGAAGCTGTTTGTCATTGTAGGGGATGAGGAAAAATTGTATCAGCTTTTGGCAGAGGGGATGGAAGAATTATCACAAATCGGGGTCCTGTATGTCAGTGATGAGCTGGGAGGTATCCGCCTCAGGGAATCCCCGGCAGTTTCAGTAGGTGTTTCCCTCAAAGAGAATCTTCTGGAACTGACTTTGGAGAGTGCAGAAATGCCTCTGTCAGAGCTGGTGGAAATACTATCTTCTTACCAGCGCAAACGCAGGTTTTACCGGCTGAAGAATGGTGATTTCCTGAGCATAGAGGAAGACGGATTAGCGGTGCTCTCGAGAATCCAGGACAGTGTGGTCATTTCAGCGGGCGAGTGGGAAACGGGGAGTGTTATTCTGCCGAAATACCGCGCGCTTTATCTTGACAGTGAGCTGCGGGAACAGAATAGATTCCATATAACAAAAAACAAAGATTTCCGCGCGCTGATACGCAATATGAAAACAGTGGAAGACAATGATTTTGAAGTTCCTCCGTCTTTGGAACGGGTGTTAAGGGAATACCAGAAGCAGGGATTTCTCTGGCTGAAAACCTTGAAGGCGAATGGATTTGGCGGAATCCTGGCGGATGATATGGGACTGGGGAAGACGCTTGAGGTCATTGCATTTTTACTATCGGAGCTGGGGGAGGGGGGAAATGCCCCTAATTTTGCCTTGATTGTCTGCCCTGCATCCCTGGTGTATAATTGGAAAAGCGAGATTGAGCGGTTTGCGCCGGAGCTTACGGCGGTTGCCGTAACCGGAACGGAGCAGAGCCGGAAGGAATTGATTCTGCGCGCAGAGGCGGGGCAGGTTTTAATTACCTCCTATGATTTGTTGCGCCGCGACATCTCCTGTTACAAAGAATGTCATTTTGCATTTGAGGTCATTGACGAGGCTCAGTACATTAAGAATCATGTTACAAAGGCGGCACGGGCGGTGAAAGAAATCCAGGCAGATTTTAAACTGGCATTGACTGGTACGCCGATTGAAAATCGTCTCAGTGAACTGTGGAGCATTTTTGATTACCTCATGCCAGGTTTTCTGTTTCCCTACAGCAGATTTCGTGAAGAATTTGAAATCACAATTGTGGCAGAAAAAGACGAGGACGCTGCAGACCGTTTGCGTAAGATGATCCGTCCTTTTGTACTGCGCCGTTTGAAACAGGATGTGTTAAAGGATTTGCCTGCTAAGATGGAGGAGGCAGTTTATGCGGGGATGGAAGGTGAGCAGGAACGGTTGTACCGTGCCCATGTGCAGAGATTGAAGCTGATGCTGGAGGGACAGTCGGAGGAAGAATTTGCCTCCGGTAAAATTCAGATTCTTTCCGAATTGACAAAGCTGCGCCAGATCTGCTGTGACCCATCATTGATCTATGAGAATTACCAGGCAGAATCCGCGAAGCTTGTGATGTGTATGGAGCTTATCCAGAATGCCATAGAGGGTGGACACAGGATTTTGCTGTTTTCACAGTTTACGGCGATGCTGGGGAGAATACAAGAACAGCTAAACCAGGCACATATTTCATTTCTTAGCCTGACCGGGGCAGTCAACAAGGAAAAACGCGCGGCTCTGGTGCAGAAGTTTCAGGAGGGGAAGATTCCAGTATTCTGCATTTCCCTGAAGGCTGGTGGAACCGGGTTGAACCTGACGGCGGCAGACCTTGTCATCCACTATGATCCCTGGTGGAATGTAGCGGTGCAGAACCAGGCAACTGACCGGGCGCACCGGATTGGGCAAAGGAATCCAGTCACTGTTTATAAGCTGATTGCCAAGGGGACGATTGAGGAAAATATTCTGAAACTGCAGGAGAAGAAGAACCAGCTTGCAGAGCAGCTTTTAGGAGCGGAAGGATTTGAAGGAGTGAAATTTACCAGGGAGGAAATGCTCGAATTGCTGGGGAGTGTTTAGGAATTTTTAAGCATAATAAGAAAGCTGGCCCCGCCGCCAGGGGTGTCTTCCATCCACAATTTCCCTTTATGCATCCGTACAATTTCCTGTGCAATGCACAGGCCAAGTCCGAAATGTTCTTTATCCTTATGGGATTTATCGCAACGGTAGAAGCGGTCGAAGACCGCTTCTTTTTCAGCGTCTTTAATACCAGGACCATTGTCTGCAACCCGGATAATAAATTTATCTGCATCGGCTTGCAGGGAAAGTTCAATAATGCCGCCGGAGGGCGTATAGCTGATGGCATTGTCTAACAAGATGGACAATACCTGTTCTATGCGTTCCCTGTCGCACTGGCAGGTGGAAACAGAATCGTCCGGCAAAGTAATTTTTAGGCAAATGCATTTCTCTATTGCCAGGGATTCAAATTTCTCGTAGGCGGACAACAGTAAGGTATCCAGTTCCACGCTTTCCTTACGGATTGTAAAGCGCGAACTGTCAGTACTGGACAGGGTCAGCATATCGTCAATCAGACGGCTCATGCGCTTCCCTTCCAATTCGATATTTGCAGCAAAACGTTCTGCGTCTTTTGCAGAGGCATGTTTCATGGCAGAAAGGCTGGAAAGCATGACAGTCAGAGGCGAGCGCAGCTCATGGGAAGCGGAAGCAATAAATTCCGCCTGTTTCTTTCGGTTTTCAATTAAGGGAAGAATCATGCGCCAGGTAAAGAACCAGAAAAAGACAGCGAGGATAAGCGTGCCGGCAATATCAGCTGCGGTAAATAAAAGACGCTGCATAAAAAGCGTCTTCTGCAGATCTTCTGTGGAATGCAGAATTGCAATATTTAACACGCCGCCGTTTTTAGGAATCAGCACAACAGCGGCATGATATGTCTTGTCATCCCTAAATTCAAATTCTGCATGTGTTGAGAGTATGGATTTAGGTGTAATGATTTCTTCATAAATCTGATGCTCATTTCTTGCTATTTCGCGTATACGAATAAAAGCTTGTTCATGGGAAAGAGGTTTTAGGTTTCCAAAGGCCAGTGTTTTGCCATTATCACGAATATCAATTTCAAAGTGGGTGTCCGTATGGAACTGTGAGAGCCAGTTATGGGAAATCACAGACTGGCTCTCCAGGTAGTTGACAAGCATATTAACATTTACCTGAAAATCAGAAAAGGTGCTTTCCTTTGATTCTGCTTCCTGAAAGGAGAGGCAGACCAAAGACATAAAAATCAGGATAGAGGCGCTCACTGCGGTACATAAAAGGGTAAGGCGGATATGAAGCTTTTTAAACATGGCGTACCTCCAATTGGTAGCCGACGCCTCTTATTGTTTTTAGTTCGACAGAACTTTTCACACTCTTTAAGCGTCGGCGCACAAAATAAATATAGTTGTCTAAATTGCCGTCCTCAACCTCTGCATCCGGTCCCCAGACTTTTGAGAGAATGGAAATCCTGGGGATTGTCTGCCTGGGATTGCGCAGGAAAAACTCCAGTAAAGCCCCTTCCCGGGCGGAAAGGGAGCAGGAGAGATCATGGCAGTATAGTTTTTTTTGTTCTATATCAAAAGAGAGGTCCCCATATTCCAGCGGCTTGCTGCCCTCCCATTTGGAGGGGCGCCTTAATATGCAGCGTATTCTTGCGAGCAATTCTTCAAAGTCAAAGGGCTTCACCAGATAATCGTCTGCACCGCAGTCGAGACCGGTAACTTTGTCGTTTAAAGCGCCAAGTGCTGTAACAAAAATAATGGGCGTGGAGATATTTTTCTCCCGGGTAATTTTCAGGACAGAGATACCGTCAAGTCCTGGGAGCATCCGATCCAGCAGAATCAGGTCATGGGACTGCTGTTCAATGAAATGCAGTCCATCTTCCCCATCATAACATACATCAGTCTCAAAATTGCTGCTCTCCAACTGGAAACGGAGTGTTTCAGCGAGAGATTTATCATCTTCAATAATCAATATCCGCATAGCGCCTGTCCCTCCTTTGGCGATTGATAATTGAGCGATAGATTACTGTAATAAATCGGAAATTGCGGCAGCAACGAAAAGGTTCCATCACAGTTTGCCGACTCTAATAATGCAAATATATCATAATTGATGCTTAAATAAAACAATTAATTATGCCAAAACGTGATTTCGTACTGTCGCTCTAAATAATCTCTAAAATTTTTCATGTAATTTAGAGAAAGGTTAGAGAGTCCTGTGTTATCGTATTTTTAAATTAACATGAAGGAGGATAAGACATGAAACATAGAAATTTAAAACGAATGCTCAGCCTGCTATTGACAGCGCTGTTAGTTATAGGATCATTTTCAGGATGCAGCGGGGCAGGCAGCGGCGAAAGCGGGAATGGAGAGGGAAGCAGCAGTAAAGACGGAAAAGCCCAGGATGCAGGGAATTTGGGGGATCAGGCGATGGGGCGTTTTCTGGAAGATGAATTGGACGTGGGCGTTGTATTTGGCAATATTTTTGATATGAAGAGACTGGAGGATGGAAGCCTGCGCATCGTTGGATCCAATGGAGATGACGAGTCCAAGGGCGTCTGGGACTCAAAAGACGCTGGGAAGACCTGGGAGAAAGCTTATGATTTTCCCGAAGAACTGCAGGATCAGGATGAGGGGTATATAGATTATGCATCTTTATCCCCGAATGGACAGATTGTATGTGGATTTAACAGAATCGCAGACGGCGGCATCCGCACAGAACTGCATCTTCTCGACAGGGAGGGGAAAGCAAGCCGGATTCCTTTTGAACTGCCAGAAGCAAAAGGGGATTCGCGGTCCCAGTCTTTTAGCGTGAATGTGGATGTGCCGGATGGATCTGGGGAAGCGGAGGATACAAAGGATGTGGATGGATCCGGGGAAGCGGAGGAGTCTGAAAAGCCACAAGATTCAGGCAGTACTAATATGATATTGGAACTGCGGTTTTTGGGCAATGACGAAGTTCTTGCAAAGGGCATAGATGGAACGGTTTATCAGATAAATGCAGCGGACGGCAGCGTGAAGCATACGTATGAGTTTGACACGTTGACGGAGAATTATCAGACGCATGTGGTGGGAAGCATGCTGATGGCACAGAACAGCTCACAGGTCCTTCTCTATGATACACAGACTGGGGAGCAGAAATCCTCGGAGGAGGCATTGGACAAAGCCAGCGTTGAAAACGGATTTTTTAGCGCCGTTGATACCATGGATGCAGGGGAGAGCGTTTACTGTCTTTCCAGCGGCGGCCTGTACCATTATAAATTTGGCGGAAGTGTCATGGAACAGTTGATTGATGGAAGTATGAATTCCCTGGGTGCACCGGGATGTTATCCGATTGCCCTTACGATGATAGATGAGCAGAATCTGCTGGTAGCAGCAAATGATACGAACTCGGATTCCGCACTGGGGATTGTAGTCTACAAGTATGCCTATTCGGCGGATACTCCAGCAAAACCAGACAAAGAACTGAAGGTATATTCCCTCTATGATAATCGGGAAATCCGCCAGTCCATCAGCCGTTTTCAGAAGGAACATACGGATGTCTATGTAAATTATCAGGCAGCATTGTCAGAGAGTAACGGCGTGACAGTCTCGGATGCATTGAAGACGCTGACGACAGAGATTATGGCAGGTAACGGACCGGATGTGCTGCTCTTGGATGGAATGCCAGTGGAGACGTATATTGAGAAAGGCGTTTTAAACGACTTGTCCGGGCTGATAAAAGACAGCGAAAGCAGTTACTTTGAAAATATTATTAAGGCTTATCAGGATGAACAGGGCAAGATGTGCGCAGTTCCGGCAAGGTTTAAGATACCCATGATACATGCGGACAGCGAATATTACACGCCAGGGGAGGATTTTAACGCTTTTACGGAGCGAAAAGGCACCATGGTGAATATGGAGCCTAAGAACGTAGTGGAAAAGTTTTGGTATACCTGCGGCGCAGCGTGGCAGAAAGAAGATAAAACATTAGATGAATCGAAGATTACAGAGTTTCTAAGCAGGCTGAAAAACGCCTATGGCGAGTATGACAGCAACCTGGAGAATGTAAATACAGCTATGGGCGTAACGACGGAAGGAGGCGGCACAGAAGAAATACAGGATATATCCTTGTCCAGAGGAGATTTTGACTTGGCATTCGGAAGATGGAAGACCAATTTCGGGCTGTATGGAAGCATGGATTATGGCATGCAGCAGGCAGTAAATGAGAAATTGAAGGATGGGCACAGGGATCTGATGCCGGGGCAGGCAGACCATGTATTTGTCCCAGCCATGACAATGGGAATCAGCAGCAAAAGCGTACAGCCAAAGACGGCAGAGGAATTTATCAAATACCTGTTTTCCACAGAGGCACAGAAGGTCTCCCAGTCGGGCGGATTTCCGGTGGAAAAGGATGCATTCCGCAGTGTCATTGACGGGCATGAATATGAAGGCAAAGATTCTCTTGTCGGAGTCAGCAGTGGGGGGGATAATATCGATGAAATTCTTGACTTTGCAATGGTTCCTACGCCGGAGGAGGAGATTACAAAGCTGACGGAGCTGGTAGGAACGCTTACGACTCCGGCATTGCAGGACGACGTGATTAAGGATGTTGTCGTGGAACAGGGCGAAAAAGTACTGAAAGGCGAAATCAGCCTTGAGGAAGGTACGGCTGCCATTATGCAGAAGGTGAATATTTATCTTGCGGAATAGATTGATGCGTGGCGCTGCCGTTACTGATTAAAGAGAGGAAGGGAAATGCAAGGAGGAAAGCGAGGAGGAAAAGATATGAAATGCAAAAGGTTAAAGTGGATGATGGTCCTGCTGCTGGCAGTGCTGGTCTTGGGGGCAATCAGCGGATGCAGTGGGCAAAGCAAAAACCAAACAGGAAATGGCGGTCAGGATGGAAGTGTACAGGATAGTGGAGAGCAGGCAAAGGGACGCTTTCTGGAAGATGAGGTGGACACAGGCGTTGCGTTTGACAATATTTTGGATATAAAAAAACTGGAGGATGGAACAATCCGCATCGTCGGTCATGCCGGGAACTTTGGTGTCTGGGATTCCAAGGATCAGGGGGGAACATGGGAAAAGGCATATGACCTTCCGGCAGAAGTCCAGGATCAGGGGAATACTTATCTTGCTCAGGCTGCGATATCCGGCGAAGGTCAGACAGTATGTGTGGTCAAGGAGATCACGGATGACAGCCCTGATTCTGCCCTCTATCTTGTAAACAAAGATGGCAGGGCAGACAGGATTCCCTTTGAGCTTCCAAATGACAGTGATGTGCAGTCGGAGGATGGCAGTCTTTATGGTATGTCCAACGGAATTTCGGATGTACAGTTTCCCAACAAAGATCAGATTGTGTTGCAGGATGATGCAGGGCTGGTCTATCAGGTGGGCGTTGCTGACGGGGATGTGAAACATACTTATGACTTTACTGCAATCACCAATGACTGCCGGGTTTTTGCAGTGGGAAATACCCTGGTTGTGCAGAATTTCTCTAATGTCCTCCTCTATGATATGGAGACGGGGGAACAGAAATCCTCGGAGGAGGCATTGGATAAAAGCGGCGCAGAAAACAGATTTTTCAGCGCAGTTGATACCCTGGATGCAGGAGAAAGCATCTATTGTCTTTCATCGGGGGGTCTGTACCATTATAAATTCGGCGGTAGTGTGATGGAGCAATTGATTGATGGAAACATGAATTCCCTGGGCATGCCTTCGTGCTATCCGCTCGCTTTGGTGATGATTGATGAGCAGAATCTGTTAGTGGTATCGAACGATCCAGAGTCCAAGTCCATAGCAGCAACGGAAGTATGGAAATACACATACTCGGCAGATGCATCGGCGAGGCCGGATAAGGAGCTAAAGGTATATTCCCTCTATGAGAATCAGGAAATCCGCCAGTTTATCGGCCATTTCCAGAAAGAGCATGCAGATGTGTATGTGAATTACCAGATGGCGCTGTCAGACGATAATGCAATCACAGTTTCGGATGCCTTAAAGACACTGACGACAGAGATTATGGCTGGCAATGGGCCAGACGTATTGCTCTTGGATTATATGCCTGTAGAGACTTACATTGAGAAGGGCGTATTAAAAGATTTGTCTCCATTGCTTAAGGAAAGCGGCGGCACTTATTTTGAACATATAATCAATGCTTATCAGGATGACCAGGGGCAGATTTGTGCAGCTCCGGCAAGGTTTCTGATACCTTTGATTTATGCAGACAGCTCAGACTACACGCCGGGGGACGATTTTAACGCTTTCACAGAGCGAAAAAGTACCATGGTTCATATGCTGCCCTGGAATGTGGTGGAAAAATTCTGGTATACCTGCGGCGCAGCATGGCAGAAGGAGGATGGGACTTTGGATGAGGCGAAGATCACAGAATTCTTAAGCAGACTGAACAGCGCTTATGGTGAGTATGATAAGAGCTTGGGGGATAAAAATAATGAGTATTATATGGAGCGGACGACACATTTATTAGATCAGAGTTCCATGGATGCAAGGGAATATGATTTCGCATACGGAAGGGTGAACACAAATTTCGGGCTGTGTCGAAGGATGGATTACGATATGCAGCAGGTATTGGAACAAAAATTTGAGGATGGGAAAAGAGGGTTGATGCCGGGCCAGGCTGACCATGTATTCGTTCCCGCTATGGTTCTTGGAATCAGCAGCAAAAGCAGCCAGGCAGAGGCGGCAGAAGAATTTGTCAAGAGCCTGTTTTCCCAAGGGGCCCAGGAAGTTTCCAATGCAGGCGGGCTTCCGGTAGATGGATTTCCAGTAGAAAAAAATGCCTTCCACAGTTTTATAGACGGACATGAATATAATGAGATAGCGGGCAGCACGACGACGGTTGGAGATTTCGTTGTTATGCTGGGGCCTACACCAAAGGAGGCAATTGCGGAAATGACAGAGCTTGCCGAATCACTGACCACCCCCGCGCTTACGGATGGAGTGATTATGGATGTCGTAGTGGAACAGGGGGAAAAGGTGCTGAAAGGGGAATTAAGCCCCGAGGAGGGCACGGCAGCCATTATGCAGAAAGTAAATATTTATCTTGCAGAATAGATGAATGCGTGCCGCTGCCTTAAAGAAAGGAGGAGGGCAAATGCGAAGCATTGGAAAAACCCATAAAAGTATACGTGGATTTCTATGGATTCTGCCAAGTTTTCTTGGCGTAGTAGTGTTCTACCTCCTTCCCTATGCAGATGTTGTCCGCCGATCATTTCTGGGGGCGGTAGACAACCGCTTTGTGGGACTTGAGAATTATAAGACAGTGATTGGAAATACGGCGTTTTTGCTTGCTGTAAAAAATACGCTTTTATTTACCCTGATCTGTATTCCGGTATTGATCTTGCTGGCATTGCTTTGTGCAGTGGTACTTTACAAGAGCAAATATGGAGGAATCATAAAAAGTGCATTTCTGATGCCAATGGCATTGCCGGCGGTATCTGTGGCGCTTGTTTGGAGAGTCTTGTTCCATTCCCAGGGATTACTCAACCACTGGCTTTTGGGAATAGGGATTGCTGGAAGTGACTGGATGAATACAAAAAATGCGTTTTGGATTCTGCTCGTCAGCTATATATGGAAAAACCTCGGCTACGATATTGTTCTGTGGATGGCGGGGCTTGCCGGGATTTCTACAAATATCTATGAAGCGGCGCGGGTGGATGGGGCAGGGGAAAGGCAGTGCTTTTTCTATATTACGCTGCCGAACTTAAAATCATCCTTTTTCACAATTACGGTCCTGTCGTTCCTTAATTCCTTTAAGGTGTTTCGGGAGGCGTATCTGGTAGCGGGAGATTACCCACACGAAAGCATCTATATGATGCAGCATTTGTTCAACAACTGGTTCCGAGCCTTTTCCTTTGACAAGATGGCAGCAGCAGCAGTGATGGAGAGCGGGGTATTGCTGGTCCTGATTCTGCTTTTGCAAAAAGCGTGGGACAGTAAGGAAGAATGAGAAAGGAGGACACGTGCGTGAAGACAAAAATCAGACTGATACGAGGAAAGATAGGCGGCAGGCGGATGCAAAGGAGGATAAACAGCAAAGGGATTTTGGGAAAGGCAGGGCATTTGGTGGTATGGGCGTTCTTCATCCTGTTGGCGGCGATTGTTCTCTATCCTATTATTTTCCTGATTTCAGGATCCCTTATGGGAAATGATGAGCTTTCCAATTATCTGGGGGCGGTATTTCTGGGAAAAGAGGGCTATGCAGATTTTCCATTTTTGCCCATGTTTCCGACGCTGAGACATTATGTGGAGATTTGTTTGGATTCCCCGGAATTTTTTGTGATGTTCTGGAATTCCGTAAAGATTACATTTGGCGTATTAATCGGACAGTTTGTGGTGGGGACTATGGCGGCTTGGGGATTTGCAAAGTACGACTTTTTGTGGAAAAAGGGATTTTTCGTGCTTTATATGATATTGATGCTGTTGCCGTTTCAGGTATTGATGCTCTCAGATTATCTTGTTCTTGATTTGTTCCATCTCACGGACAACCTGTGGGGGATTATACTGCCTGGTGTATTTTCTACATTTCCAGTGTTCATCATGTACCGGTTTTTTGTGGAAATACCAGAAAGCCTGCTTGAATCCGCAAGGCTGGATGGGGCAAAGGAATGGCAGTTATTTCGTTCCCTCGCCCTGCCGGTTGGGTCCTCTGGAATTACTGCCTGTATGGTGCTGGGATTTCTGGAATATTGGAGTTTGATTGAACAGCCGTTAATCTTTCTCAAAGAAAAGAGCCTGTTTCCTTTATCTATCTTTTTGCCGGATATTACAAATGTCGGTAGATCCGGCATGGCGTTTGCGGCGTCTGTCATCACATTCCTGCCAGCGTTATTAGTATTTCTGGGCGGGCAGGATTATTTAGAGCAGGGAATCATGGCAGGAGCAGTTAAAGAGTAGGCGGAATGAATCATAGAAAGAAGGGAAATACATGGACAGAAAGAAAATAATTAAAATATTCGGGGGTTTCCTGGCAGTTATGCTGCTGTTTACGATTCTGTCACGGGCGGTGAGCGGGGCTTCCATGGCGCGTGTTGAGACTGTAAAAATATCGACTGGACCGATTGAGCATAAAGTAAGTGCAAGCGGCAGGGTGGAGGCAGGAAAGGAAATTGCCATATATACACAGAGCGGCCAGAGGGTCAAAGAGATCTGTGTACAGGAGGGGAAAACCGTAGAAAAGGGGGATGTATTGTTTCGGGTTGATATGGAGGAATTGGAAGAACAGATTCTGCTTGCACGCCAGGAGATGGAGAAGACGAGGCTTGAGAATGAGGATGTGCAGAATACCAAAGCTTTTGAACAGAATAACCAGAAGATGGCGAGACAGCGTGCCCAGGAGGATTATAATCTTGCTGTATCACAGGGAGATGCCTCTGTGGCAGAGGCTAAGAGGGTATGGGATGAGGCTGAGCAGGCGTTGCAGAATTATGTAAACAGTCCGGCATATACGGGGGCAGGTAATTTGGTGGCAGAAGACGGCGGACAGGGAGAGGACGGCCAGCCGGAAGGAGACGGCGGACAGGGGAAGGATGGACAGTCTTTAGGGGACAATGGGCAGGGGACCAACAGTCAACCGGAAGGAGGGAATAAAGAAGGAACAGAAAGCCAACCGGAGGGGGATGGCGCGGCGGACAGGGAAGAAAAAAGGGCTTCTTTGGAACAGGCAGCGGCAGAGGCAAAAGCTGCCTATGAGGCAGCGCTGTCCTCGCGTGCGGACGGTGTGCGGACGGCGGCAAGATCGCTGGAAGATGCTGCAAAACCTCAGCGTGCGGCAGACAGCGCAGAAAAACAAAATGAGATTACGAGGCAGCAGCAGGAACTGGCATTGAACAAGCTTTTAAGTCTGCAGGCGGCAGGAGGTGAGGTAAAAGCAACTGTCAGCGGTGTGGTTACGCAGATTCTGGTGAGTACGGGGGATTTTACTTCTGAGGGGGCGGCAATGCGGCTTTCCGACAGCTCCCAGGGAGGCAGGCTTATACTGTCTGTGGATAAGGGCAATGAAGAATATGTCGGTAAAGGCAGTCCTGTAAAGATAACCATCCCTGGAACAAAGGATGTTATCAGTGATTATACGGTCTCAGGCGTGACAGAGAATGAGGAGGATCATACACTTCTGGATGTTATGGTTGATTTACCGAAAGGGATTGTAGAGGCGGGGGCAATGGTAGAAGTGGAAATTATTCCCAAATCAGAAACCTATGCAGCAGTTGTTCCGCTGCAGGCGCTGCACGAGGAACAGACGGGATGTTATGTTCTCATTCTGCAGGAAGAACCGGGCGTGCTGGGGTTAGAACTGGTGGCAAAGCGTCTGGATGTACAGGTTGTAGATAAAAATGATACAAATGCAGCCTTGGAGGAAGGTTTACTGACAAGCGACCAGGAGATTATAAGCAATTCCAGCAGAAATATCCAGGAGGGCAGCAGAGTCAGGAGGAAAGACGGATGAAAATGAAAGCATCTGTAAAATATGTGATAAGGGCTGCTGTTGCGGCTTTAGGAGTTTTCCTGTTTTATCTTTCTGCATTAGCATATGGAAAGCTTGTTTCCGTAACGGATGGGATTCTGTTCTATCTGGAGGAGCCGCTTGGCATCCGGGAGGCTATGGCGGTGAAGCAGGATATTGAGGAAAAGGGGAAGGAGATGCCGACGTTCTGTATCTGGGGACAAATAGGGCAGCAGACACTCACCAATAAGTATTTGAAAAGAAGCATCCAGGCGGATGTTATCCTGCTTTGTGGAAATGCGGAACTGCTGTTTGAAGACTGCCGGGTTCCGGCGAAGAAAGACAGCCAGGGATGCGTGATAGATGAAGCAACAGCGTGGGAGTTGTTTGGCAGCACCAATGTGGAAGGCAAAGAGATTTCTTTTCAGGAGAAATCTTATACAATAAGAAAAGTCATTCCAGAACAGGGCAAAATCTTTGCATTACAGATATGTAGTCTGGAACACAAAAAAGCAGGACAGGGGATTCCTTCCGAAAGTGGAATGCCGGTGGACGGCCGGCCACAGCAGGAAAAGGATGATGTTGTCCTGAATCGGATTACCATGCAGAAAACGGAAGAAAAATCCCTGCGTGATCTGGAAGTTATGTGGAACGGACAATCTGGATTGTCGGTTACAAATCTGGATGTGCAATTGTTGAGAGGGGTTTCAGGAGCCTGCATATTGCTGGTTCCGGCAACATCGTGTATTTATTTTCTGGGTTATCTCCTTTGTCAGTATCGGCAACAGAAACAGACGATGTGGAAAGCGGCAGTGGTTGTCTTTGGTTTTATCGCAGCAGTATCCTTTTTCCTGCTGTTAAAAAGCCATATAAATATTCCAGATGATTATATTCCTACAAGGTGGTCGGATTTTTCTTTCTGGTCAGAATTGTGGGACAGGAAACAGGATACCGTTGGACTGCTTCTTAAGATGCCTAAGACAGATTTGGATACTGTCTGGATAGAGTCTTTTGGAAAAGCATTTGAGTGCGGATTGCTGGCTGAGGCGTTGACAGCAGGTTTTTTGATGATGACGAGACGTAAATGATATCTGAATAAGTAACAATTTTCCCTATTTTCCCATTAGTGGTTGAAATAGGGAAATTTTTTATCTTATAGAAAATACCTTGCCATTATGAGATTCTTTGTTCTTGACTTCTGGAATATGCAGTGTTATAATAATTTTAACACAAATAAAAAATATTAATAGAAAATAGAAAGGATGTTCAGAGATTGATTATGATGTCTAAAAAAGAAAAACACTTAACGGGCAGTGAAGAAGATTTAATGGAGATATTTTGGGCAAGCAAGGAGCCTTTGACCAGTGTAGAAATCCTGAATATTTCCGGGGACCGTTCCTGGAATGGGAATTACGTACATATTATGCTGCGTTCACTGCTGAAAAAGGGAATGATAGAGGTGTGCGGCACAGTACAGTCCGGGAAACAATATGCGAGGCAGTTTATCCCTGCAGTTACGAAAGAACAGTATGCAGCAAAGCTTGTGATGTCTAAGGGAATCGGAAAAAACTCCATCGCGGCGGTGACTGTGGCGATGGTGAACGAGATGAATGAGGAGACAGGGGAAGAATTGGTGAAACAGTTAGAAGAAATCATAGAAGAATTGAAGAACAAAGAATCAAAGGAGTAGTAAGTATGCAGATAACAATTTTTTCTTTATTCATGTCAGTTATATGGAGCAGTGTATTGGTTGCATTCAATTATTTCTGCCGGAAGAAACATTTTTTTATCAGACAGCTTGGGGTCACAAATTTGTTATTCCTGTATCTGTTTTCGATTGTGCGCATGATTGTTCCATATAAATTCTCATTTACCAGGGTAATACCTTCCCAGGGAGCTTTGGATGACTTATATAAGAGCGCCTATGTAAATAAAATGGGGACGACGCAGATATCGTTTGTGTCGGTTCTGGTTGCTGTCTGGATCATTGTATCGGCAGTACTGCTTATACGGTTTTTTTTCCAATACAGGAAAGCCATGGCAGAGTTCTCCAAGTACAGGATGCGTGACGATGAGCAGTGCAGGAGGGTGTTTAACCGGGTATTAAACCAAAGCAGACGCGAAATGAGAATCTGTATCAGGCAGAGCAAATATGTCAATATTCCTATGGGCGTGGGAATCTTTCGCAGGTCCATTATTCTTCCGGAGGAGACATATAGTGATGCAGAATTATACTATATTCTGCGGCATGAGTATACACATTTTCAAAACAGGGATTTGGTAATTAAGAGTCTGATACATATTTATGGGTGTATTTTCTGGTGGAATCCGGCAATTTATCTGTTGAAAAGGGACCTTGCCCAGATTTTAGAGATAAAGTGTGATTTGGATGTAACGGACAAGATGGAAAACCAGGACAAAGCTGGGTATCTAACTGCGATTGTCACAATGTTGAAAAATGCTGAGGCAAAGAAGACTCCGAGGCCATTTTATGGGGCAACGGCGTTAGTCGCAAGAAATCGTGAATCAGAAATTATTGAACGGTTTAAAATTGTCTCTGCCAGCTATGGAAGTAAGAGAAGGAATCTATTGTTTACAGGGTCATGGTTTCTGGTATTTGGCATGCTGATTGTCCTTTCCTACTCTTTTGTTCTCCAGCCGGATTATGAAATGGCAGGGAATGGGAGAGCCGTGGGGGAAGCGGTATCGGAAACTACAACTGGGAGCCCTTACAGCATAGAATGCATTGACGGCAGATACCACGTATATTTCCGATAAACACCTGTAGTATAGAATGATTGGGAGGTAGAGCATATGAGAAAATCCATATCCTTAAAAATACTTCTGCGTGCTCCCTTAAAAACGCTTTTAACCTTCCTTTTGGTAGCGGCAGCATCCTTTGCCCTGTTTTCGCGTGTTACGGATTATGCTGTCACCACACGAGAGGCGGCGAAGGCAAAGAACTTTTACAGCGGGGTTGCCGCACTGGATAACAGTGTGGAGATGTTCTGGGTGAATGATACACCCTTCTGGCCGGATCCAAAGCCATGGCCAAAGGATGAGAAGCTGGAAGAATTTTCATCACTGCCCGGTGTTACCCTGACGGATAAGAGGTATATAACGGATGGACTGGTAGAAGATTATAAGCGCGTCATAGACGAGGACAATGCCGGAATACATGAATTTATTGTGGAAGGCACCTATGATGGATATGACGAATATGGAGAAGCGCCATACGAGAAGTTATATCTGAATTTTAATGACGTCAAGGTGCATGCAGGGGACATTGTGCTTGATGACCGCTATCCGATGCAGGTATGCGTGCAGTTCCTTAAAGAGGAAGAAGAAAACGAAGCATATAAGCAGCCGTTTTCCAGAAAGTTTTTTTATGGCATGGAGAAGGGAAGCAGGTATCTTGTTCATGGCACTTACAGCCAGCGGACGGGAACGGCTTTTGAACTGGATTTATATGAGTATACTTCAAAGGAGAGCCTGTGCGTGATAGACGGACTGGGGGACAATTATCTGGAAACAAAGGATTTTGCCTGGTATAAAGGGATGATAGAGGCAATCAACCAGAGCCTTGTTGCCTATGATATCGTGTATACCTCGGATATGCGCGCCGTCCCATACGTGAGTGAACGCGGAATCACTGTTTCGCAAGGGCAGTACCTGACGTCAGAGAATACAGACGGCTGTGTCGTGAGCCAGACGTTCCTTGAGACATATGGACTGTCCGTAGGAGATAAGATCCACATAGAGCTTGGCGACATGTTTATGGGCGGCGGGGCACTTGGCGCACGGTTAAAAACGCCTGATATATTGTCAGAATTTATTGCTTCGGCAGACCTTGAGATTATAGGCGCCTATCAGTACAATGACGATCCCGGGGAAAGGCTTTTTAATGAGTGGAGTTTTGGACCGGGGACAATTTTTGTGGCGTCTTCCCTTTTGCCGATTGAAGTCCCGGACGATTATGAGTTGGGTATGAGAGATTTCAGTGTCCTTATTGAGGACCCGCAGGATATAGAAGCGTTCCGTGAGGCAGCGGAGCTGATGGCAGCGGATATGGGGTTGGCGCTGTATTTTTCGGATGGAGGATGGTCAGATGTCAAGGACAATATTGAGACAGGATCACTGTCATCTTTTCTGGCTACGGTATTGTATGTGCTTGGAGCGGCGCTTGCCTTGCTTTTGGCAGTGTATCTCTATATTGGCAGGAGTAAAGAAAGCTATGCCGTTATGCGTACGCTGGGGGTTTCCAGCAAAAAGGCGGGAAATTCCATCACACTGCCATTCTTGTTATTATCGGTATTTGCAATGGTGATTGGCGGCGCGGCAGGACTATTCTATGCGTCTTACACGGTAGCTGGAACTCTTACAAACATGTCAAACAGCAGTGCGCCGGAGGGATATGTCTATGTTCTGGATGCGGCGCTTCCGGTTGGTGTTGTTATTCTCTGTCTGCTTTGTGAGTTGTTGTTTAGTTCATTTGTGACATTACTTTTCCTGAGGAAAATGAGGAAAACATCTCCGCTGGAATTGCTGCAGGAGGGTATGGGCGGCACAGGCGCGGCAAAACGGGCAGGGATTCTGCGAAGTCCTTATCCGTCTGCAAAGCATACGCCTGAGGTGGCAGACACGGCGCCTGTTCCTGCCGGCCTTGACATGTCAAGGCTTGCCGCAGTAGAGAATATTTCGGCACCTGGCAGATACCATGCGTTTGATCAGGTGTGCGCTTATATCCTGCGTCATATGAAACGCGGGTTCGGGAAGACGGCTGTTTCCCTTGTGCTTACAGTTGTGCTGACCGCTGGGATCGGGACATTTGTGCTGGCAAAGCTCACATACCATGATATTTGCCGGGAGACGGCGGTGCCTGGCAGGGCAACAGAGTTTTCTTCGACAGCGGTACAGGGGCTGATAGAATCAGATTTGCTGAAAGATATTTATTATTATGGCCGTTTTGATGTGCGTGTGAATGGAACCGGGCATCATTGCTCCATAACTTTTACCAACAGCTTAGACAAGTATCTGATCAAGGATTACAAGATTACCTATGCCGAAGGGTATGACAGCTCCATCTTTGAGGGTACGGGACCGGTATGCCTGGTGGAACAGTCGCTTGCAGAGACGCTTGGCGTTGGTCCGGGGGATGAAATCACCATGATGTCGGATGATTTGTATAAATTTATGCCCAGAGTGTATGAAGCGGATAAGCTTGAGGCTGCAATCGAGCGGGCAGGAAAACCATATAAAGTAGTCGGAATTTTAGAAACAGAGGATGAGGACAGGGGCGCTGGTATTTTCACAGTGGTAAATGAAGCGACACAAGGACTTTATGGGCAGCCTTTTTCTGTGGGATACTGTGAATTTACCCTGACAGATAATGGGAAACTCACAGAGGCGGAAGAACTTCTGGAAGGACTCAAGAAAAAGGGAATCGAGCATGCGCGGATGGCTTCTTTCCATATCGATACGGAACCGTTGAAAAATGCAAGGCGTATCCGTGACCTGCTGGATTCGCTGTTCCCGATTGCTGTGGCGGCGGCAGTTCTGATCGGGCTGTTTGGTCCAGGACTGCTTATCATACAATCTGCACAGGAGGCCGCATTCCTGCGTATCCTTGGAGTTACAAAGAAACGGGCACGCTGTATGCTGATGTTGGAACAGATAATATTATGTATTGCTGGGCTTGTCCTGGTGGCGGGTATCCTTGTATTGTTCAGTCCGGGGCGGTTTGTAAGAAGTGTGGAGACACTGGCCGTTTGCTGGGCGTTGTATCTCCTGGGAGGCGTCTGCGGGGCGTTTGCGGCGGCCGTTCAGGTGACCAGGCACAGGGTATTGGAACTGTTGCAGGTGAAAGAATGAGGAGGAAGGCAAATGCGAAGCAATTATGGAATGCCTTCCGACGACTTGGCGGGTGGCGCGAAGCGACGCGTGCCGTTACCGCTTGAAAGGAGGAAGATATGAGAAAGTCTATTGCATTTAAAAATTTATTGCGTTCCCCGTTAAAAACGCTGCTGACCCTGCTTTTGATAGCGGCAGCTTCGTTTGCCCTGTTTTCCAGGGTTACGGATTATGCGATTACCACGCGGGAATCTGCGAAGGCAGAGAGTTTTTACTACGGCGTTGCTGCCTTGGATAACAGCTCGCCGCCTATGGGAGATTATTTCTTGGAGCCGAAAGAGTGGCCGGATGATGCGCATATACAGGAATTTTCATCGCTGCCCGGCGTCACCCTGGCAGATACAAGGTATACGACGGATGGGTTTATCGAGGATTATAAACGCGTGATAGATTCCGACGCCTCATTTACATCTGGAGATTTTGTGGTGGAGGGCACTTACGAGGGATTTGAGGAATATGATTATGGCAGTGCATACCTGCTGCTCAATGACGTCACAGTGCATGCAGGCGAACTTGAAATTGATCCTGACTGGCTGCTGAAGGTACAGGTGTTTAATTATGGAAATGCCTACAGGCATACATATCCCCGGGAATTTTTTGATGAGCTCAAGAAAGGGAGCAGATATCTTGTAATAGGTGTGTACAGCGAACGTACAGGAAGTGCTTTGGAGCTTGGCATAAGTTACAGCGCTTTAGAAAACAGGGATAAGATGGAGTACGTGAAAGAGGTGGACGGACTGGGGGAGGGTTATCTGGAAACCGAGGAGTTTGCTCCATATAAAGGTTTTATTGAGGCGGCGAAGCAGAGTATAATGGCCTATGACATGGTATATACCTCGGATATGCGTGCGATCCCATATGTAAACGAACGCAGGATCATTGTTTCAAAAGGGCGGCCCCTGACGGAAAAGGATGCGGATGGATGTGTCGTGAGCGAGGTATTTCTGGATACGTATGGTCTGTCAATAGGCGACAAGATTCATGTGGAGCTTGGCGACAAATTGCTGTCCAGGTTTATGTTTGCTGGGACACGGTCCCGGACGGCAGAGACGATGTCTGAAGTCGCTGCTTCAACGAAGCTTGAAATTATTGGTGCGTACCACTTTACGGATGAGTGGATTGACCGGAATAATGAGATGGACTGGAGTTACGGTCCGGGCACGGTTTTTGTGCCATCCTCGCTTTTGCCGGTGGAAGTACCGAAAGACTATGAGATTCTTATGGGGGATTTCAGTGTTTTTGTAGAAGATCCACATGACATACAGGCGTTTCGGGAGGCGGCAGAGCCGATGGTAGCGGAAATGGGACTTGGCCTACGCTTCTCAGACGGAGGATGGTCAGGCATGAAGGACAGTTTTGAGACGGGGTCGCTGGCGTCATTTCTGACGACTGTCCTGTATGTGCTTGGAGCGGCTTTGGCGTTGTTGCTTGCAGTATATCTCTACATTGGCAGGAATAAGAAATCCTATGCCATTATGCGGACGTTAGGGGTACCTGGGAAAGAGAGCGGGAGATCCGTTACACTGCCCTTATGTTTTCTGGCGGTAGTTGCAATGTTTTTGGGCGGTATGGGAGGACTTTTCTATGCTTCCTACACGGCGGAAAAGACCCTTGCGGGCATGTCGGACAGCAGCGCGCCGGATGGCTATGTCTATGTCTTAAACGCGGCGCTTCCGGTCGGCGTAGTTATTATTTGCCTGGTTTGCGAGCTGTTGTTTATTACTCTTGTGACCTTGCTTTTCCTAAGAAATATGAAAAATGCATCTCCGCTGGAATTGCTGCAGGAGGGTACAGGCGGTACAGCAGAAAGAACAGGCATTTGGCGAAAGCCTTTTGCGGCTGCAAAGCATACGCCTGAGATAGCGGATACAGCGCCTGTTCCAGCCGGGCTTGATATGGAGAGGCTTGCTGTGGCAGAGAACGTTTCGGTACAAGGCAGGTACAATGCGTTTCATCAGGTATGTGATTATATTCTGCGCCATATGAAACGGGGGATTGGCAAGATGGCTGTATCCCTGATCCTTACGGTTGTGCTGGCAGCAGGGATTGGAACATTTGTATTAGCGAGGCTTTCCTACCAGGAGGCTGCCCGTGAACTTGAAATTAAGGGCAGGGCAATGATGTTTACCTCAACTTACATTATGGAACTGTCTAATTCTGATTTGATCAAAGATATATATTATTATAACAGGTTCAGCGTGCGTGTGAATGGCGTCGGCGTATTAAGTCCCATCACGTTCACCAATGATTTCGACCGTTATCTGATAGATGATTACACCGTCACTTATGCAGATGGGTATGACCTTTCCGTATTTGACGGCACGGGTCCAGTATGCCTGGTGGGACAGACACTTGCGGAAACGCTCGGCGTTCATCCGGGCGGTGAGATAAGGCTGATGTCAGAGGATTTGTATTCCTTTATGCCGCAGGTCTATGCGGAGGATGAGCTTGAGGGTGCAATCGAACGGGCAGGAAAACCATATAAGGTGGCAGGTATTCTGAAGTCGGAGGACAAAGATGTAAACAATGGTATTTTCGCATCTGTAAACCAGGCGGCAGAAAATCTTTACAGCCAGCCGTTTGGGGTTGACTACTGTGAATTTACCTTGGCAGACAATGGAAAGACTGCAGAGCTTAATGAGGTGTTGGAAAAATATAAAAGTAAAGGGATACAGTACTCGCCGCTGGGCTCTTTCCATATTGACTCGGATTTGTTTGAGACCACTGTGCGTATCAGGAATCTTTTGGATTCGCTGTTTCCGATTGCCGTGGCTGCGGCTGTGCTGATTGGGCTGTTTGGCCCGGGACTGCTTATCATACAGTCTGCACAGGAGGCTGCATATCTGCGCATCCTTGGCGTTACAAAGAAGCGCGCCCGCTGTATACTGGTGTTGGAACAGATGATCTTGTGTATTGCCGGAACTGTTCTTGTGGCAGCAGTCCTTGCCGTATTTGGACGGGGATTGTTTATAAGGGGTATCGAAACGCTTGTATTCTGCTGGCTGCTGTATTTCATGGGATGCATTTTGGGAGCGCATGCAGCGGCAGTACAGGTAACCAGATACAGAATTTTAGAGCTTTTACAGGTGAAGGAATGAGGAGGAAGGCAAAAGGAAGGCATTATATATAGGAAAGGAGCAAGCATATGTCAACTTTAACTTTGAAAAACGTAACATATACATACAAGAATGCGCAGAGGGCTGCAGTTTCGGAGGTATCCTGCATGTTTGAGGAGGGGAAGGTCTATGCAATCGTAGGCCCCTCAGGTTCCGGGAAATCTACACTGCTTTCCCTTCTTGCAGGGCTTGACCTGCCCACCGAGGGTGAGGTTGCTTTTGATGGCGACAGTTTGGCAGGATTGAATCTTGACCGTTACCGCCGCGAGAGCATTTCGATGATTTTTCAGGCGTTCCATCTGTTCCCTCTGATGACAGTTATGGAAAATGTCTGTTTCCCTATGGAGCTGTGCGGAGTAACGCCAAAAGATGCAAAACCAAGGGCAGCGGCGCTGCTTGAAGGAGTAGGCATTACAGAGGAACAGATGGGACGGTTTCCGTCCAAGCTTTCCGGCGGGGAGCGCCAGCGCGTGGCAATCGCCAGAAGCCTTGCGTCCAATGCGAAGATTATACTTGGGGATGAGCCAACCGGGAATCTTGACGGTGCAAATACACAGAACATTATTGAGATATTGTGCAGCCTTGCACATGAGAAGGGTTATTGTGTTATTATCGTTACGCATGACATGGAGGTTGCTGAGGCGGCAGATGTGGCATTCCGTATGCGGGACGGGCAGCTGCGGGCGGAATAGTAAGTATTACAATAGTATCAAATTGTTGACTTTCCCTATGAGTTGTTCTAAAATAGAGTTCGCGTTTAAAAGCTTAATGATCAGAGGAACGACAGGAGGAAAAGGGATTGAGAGGAAAAGGTTCGTGGATTATTATCATCGTAATGTTGATAGGGCTTGTCATAGGAACTGTTATTGGCAGTTACTGCAGCGGGATTTCGGCACTGAGCTGGCTGGATTATGGCAGGGTATTTGGAATTACCAGCCCAATGGTGCTTGATTTAGGTGTTTTTGTTCTGACGCTGGGATTGACGATTAAGATTAATATTGCAAGTATCATTGGCATTATCATATCATTTTTGATTTATAAATTGCTGGTTAAATAGAAGAAGCTATGCAAGGATAGAACGGCGGGGCGTTGCCCTGCCGTTTTTTGTGCTAATTACAAAAAAACGTATGAATAAATTGAAATGTCTTTTGAAATATGATAAAATATCTGAAAAGTAATAAAAAAAGAACGGAATAAAACAGATAAAGGCATTTAGTGAATGCAAAGTATGGTTTGGGGGCAATGTCAGAAGTCTAAAGGAGGAGAAGGGATGCTTAAAAATTGGATTAAACCGGAAAAGCCTGGAACAGAGGAATTGGATGAGCGGCTGGAGGCAGCAAAGGAGAAATTAAACGTTCTGCAGATGCAGATTAAGGATCGTAAGCTTCCAGTGCTGGTGTTGTTTGAGGGTTGGGGAACAGCAGGAAAGGGCAGTACGCTGGGCAAGATTATTACCAATATTGATCCAAGATTTTTTAAGGTTGCTACGATGGATGTTCCTACAGAAGAAGAACGGCGGAAGCCATTTTTATATCGGCATTTTGTAAAGATCCCGGAGGCGGGCAAGTTTTGTTTCCTGGATGCCGGATGGATGGATGAGGTGACAAGGGAGTGCCTGTATGGTGCGCTGAAGGATAAGGAATACAAGAAACGGATTGACAGTGTTAAAAGATTTGAACGCCAGTTGACAGACAATGGCTATCTGGTGATGAAATTTTTCTTCCATATCAGTAAAAAAGAACAGAAAAGCCGTATCAAGATGCTTGAGAAGGATCAGAGCACAAGCTGGCGTGTAAGCAATAATGATATATGGCAGAACGAGCACTATGACAAGTGCCTTAAGATATATGACCAGTATCTGGATGACACGAATGTCTCCACTTCCCCCTGGTATATTGTGGATGCGCAGAGCCGTAAATGGGCACAGCTCCAGGTGCTTGAGACATTGACCAGCGGAATAGAGACTGCATTGCAGAACAGCACGCTTGCCGTTCCATTGCTGCAAAATGTATTTCCATTGGAGAAGATTCCGAAACTTGCCGATATTCCATTAGACAAGACAATTGCAGATGATGTGTATAAGCGTGAACTGCAGGAACTTCAGGATAAACTGCGCAAACTGCATAACGAGATTTACCGTAAAAAAATACCGGTGATCATTGCCTATGAAGGATGGGATGCAGCCGGAAAGGGCGGAAATATTAAACGGATTACCGGAGCGCTTGACCCAAGAGGATATGAAGTGCAGCCGATTGCAAGCCCCGAACCCCATGAGAAGGCAAGACATTATTTGTGGCGTTTCTGGACGCGTCTGCCCAAGACAGGCCATGTGACAATTTTTGACCGTACCTGGTATGGAAGGGTCATGGTAGAACGGCTGGAGGGATTCTGTTCAGAGAACGACTGGAGACGGGCTTACAATGAGATTAACGAGTTCGAGAAAGAATTATCCGACTGGGGAGCGGTAATTATTAAGTTCTGGGTACAGATTGATAAGGATGTCCAGTTGGAGCGTTTTAATGACCGGCAGAATAACCCTGCAAAGCGCTGGAAGATTACGGACGAGGATTGGCGCAATCGCGAAAAATGGGATTTGTATGAGGATGCAATTAACGAAATGATGAAAAAGACGAATACCTCTTATGCACCCTGGCATGTACTTGAATCTAACGATAAGAAGTATGCAAGAATTAAAGCACTTAGAATTGTGATTGAGGAAATTGAAAAAGTATTAAAATAAAACATAAGAATCCGGACAAGTGCGGACGCCTGATTTATGCTCGCATGAATCGTAAAAGCTTGGAGAGGATCGATGAAAGGAAAAGGTGCATCATGGAATTAAAAGAATTTATGGATTTGGAAAAATTACAAAAGATTCAGGATGATTTTTCCAATGCGACAGGATTGGCGGCAATAGCAGTGGGGATGGATGGGGAATATCTCACTGAGGGAAGTAATTTTACGGATTTTTGTATGAAATATACCCGGGGCAGTCAGGAGGGGCTTCGCAGATGTGTGAAGTGTGACAATGAATGTACAGGTACATATTTCTGCCATGCGGGGTTGATGGATTTTTCCATTGATATTATGATTAATGACGAGAAAGTTGGTGCGATTATCGGCGGGCAGGTATTGCCAAGTGAGCCGGATGAAGATAAATTCCGTCAGACGGCGATGGAGCTTGGTATCGATCCAGAGGAGTATATCCAGGCTTTGAGGAAAGTTACGATTAGTTCAGAGTCAAGAATCCGGGCATCGGCAAATTTGTTGGGGATTATTGTGAATCAGCTTGTAAACCTCGAATATTTTAAGCACAGCAATGCGAGCCGTTTTAGCGGAGTGCAGGAAGGCGTGGAACAGTCCAATGAACTGATTCAGACGATCAATGACAATACCAGCCATCTGAAAGCGATTGCAAAGAAGCAGAATATTCTGTCGTTGAATGCAAGCATTGAAGCGGCACGAAGCGGGGAAGCAGGCGCAGGATTTGCAGTTGTGGCAAAGAATATGCAGGATTTGTCATCTCAGTCTGCGGTGATTTATACAGATATTGAGAAATCAGTGGCAGAGATTACAGAGCGTATTTCTTCCCTGGTACATTTTTTTGATTAAGTGAAGCTGGATGGAATTGTTTGGAAATTTATCAAAAAATTATATCGGAAGGTAAAAATGCCTTCATTTACAGGTACTCGTATCGAGAAAAAGATAAGAGATTTGTAAATGGAGGATTTTTGGTCTTACATACCTGCGTTGTCGACAGTTCCCGCATAAGGGATGAGTTTGACAGGATTGACGAATTAGCGGTAGATTTCTGATAAGGACACAAAAATAAAAAGGTGTCAAACGTGTGTCATTCTAAAAAAACAAGACACTGAAAACCCTCGAAAGCCCAGTAAATAATGGCATTTCGTCTTTCGTCAGCATATAGAAAACCTCCCCAAAATTCAGAAACGAGGTGGCAAATGAATCAAACAGAAAGAAGGAATTTCTTAATCAAAGCATTGCTCAGGGAGCAGCCGAAATATGCGGATATGCAGATTCCAGCGAACGCTGATGCGCAAAAGAAGCTCCTGCGTTCGCTTTTTAATATCCGTATGTCGGAGCCTGTATCGGAGGATTTTCTGCAAGTACAGGATGAGTATTTACAGGAGGAAACCGCCCGTAAGGGGATTACCAATTTTACAGATTTAACTCTGGTGCGGGACGGTATTTACCTTTGGCAAGGTGATATTACAACGCTGAAGTGTGACGCTATCGTCAATGCTGCGAACTCACAGCTTCTTGGCTGCTTCTGTCCCTGTCATGGGTGCATTGACAATGCCATCCATACCTTTGCAGGCATTCAGTTGCGGGCAGCTTGTGCGGATATTATGAAGAAACAGCGACGTGAGGAAGAAACTGGACAGGCAAAGATTACACTGGCATTCAATCTGCCATGTAAATTTGTTTTGCACACGGTTGGTCCGATTGTTCAGGGCAGACTGACGGAAAATGATAAGGAGTTGCTTGCCTCATGTTATCGCTCCTGCCTTACGCTTGCGGAACAAAATTCTATAAAGAGTATTGCTTTCTGTTGCATATCCACAGGCGAATTTCACTTTCCAAATGATAAAGCGGCGGAGATTGCAATACAGACAGTTAAAGAATATAAAAGGCAGACAAAAAGTGACATAGAGGTGATATTCAATGTTTTCAAAGATTTGGACTACGAAATCTACAAAAAGCTGCTCCGAATAGATTAGACACCTGAAGCAAGCAATCCAATCTGCCAACGCCATTGTGATCGGCGCAGGCGCAGGCATTTCCACCTCCGCAGGATTTGTTTATACAGGCGAGAGGTTTTGCGAGTATTTTTCGGACTATAGAGATACGAAAACTTCCTGTGGACAAGAAAACAGCGAAAACAGAGAGGCGGTTTATGCCTGTATCAATTATAGTTAAGCGGTTTGTCCGAATGAAATTGAGGCACAATCCATTTGTATTGACAGCGATATTGGAACAGTCCTTTCCGATTTGAGGAGACGATATGCACGATATATGGAATCCGTGGCACGGCTGCGTGAAATGCAGCGAGGGAAGTAATGTATAAATCATTTCTTCATAATGGTCTCTAAAATATTGTCCGCTGTAACATTTTGCAGACATTTGTATGTTATACTGTGTAAAAAGCAAAGGAGTGTGGACATGAAAAAGATTTTGCTTGTAGAGGATGACAAACTTTTAAATAAAACGCTGTCTTACAACCTGATTTCTGAGGGCTATGATACCGTGTCGGCCCTAAATGCGGGTAAAGCCGCAGAATTACTGCTTCAGTCGGAATATGATCTGGTACTTCTGGACATCAATCTGCCAGATGGCAGCGGCTATGACCTGTGCAGGCTTATAAAGCCGGAAAAGCCTGACACGCTGGTGATTTTCCTGACTGCTAACGACCAGGAGAGCGACCAGATTCGGGGGTATGAAGTCGGGGCGGTGGATTATATTACCAAGCCTTTTTCCATTGGGGCGCTGCTGCGGAAAATACGGGCAATGTTTGCTATGCTGGAACACCGGGGGGTTACAAAGGATTTCTATGATGACGGCAGGCTGTTTTTGAACTTTTCGGAGCAGGCCGCTGCGCTGAATGGAAGGGCCCTTACACTTTCCCCCATGGAGTATAAGATGTTGTGCCTGTTTTGCAAAAACCCCAAACAGATCTTGACCAGGCAGCGGCTTCTGGAGCGGCTGTGGGATGCGGAGGAAAACTATGTGGATGAACATACACTGACAACCTCCATCAGCCGTATCCGAGGCAAGATTGAGGCTGATGGCGATACTTATATCAAAACGATTTATGGAATTGGGTATCAGTGGATGGGAGGCGAGAGAAAATGAATCTGGGGAAAATCTCTGTAAAAAAGATATTCCTGCTGGTTAGCGGCGGTATGGCGGTTTCCATGCTGGCTATCTGCGCAGTTTTCTTTGCAGTGACAGGACAGAGATGGATGCTGATTGGCGGTATGCTGCTGACGCTCTGTGCCCTTGCATGGATGTTTCTTCTGGTGGCTGCTTTTGGCAAACGGCTTTCCATATTTACCAGCGAATTGTGCCAGGCAATCGATCAGATGATAAGCGGGGATCCTGTGCGCGCTGCGGACAGTGAAATGCTCTTTGCCCGTATCAGCTACCGTCTGTCCCGGCTGTACGATATCATGCAGGAGAACCGGCGGAAGGCATCCGAGGAACGGCAGGAGCTGCAGATGTTGGTATCTGATGTTTCCCATCAGGTGAAAACACCGGTAAGCAACCTGAAAATGGTGACGGATACGCTGCTTTCAAGGTCTGTCGCAGAAGAAGAACAGCGGGAGTTCCTTAAGGGTATTCGGAATCAGACGGACAAGCTGGAGTTTCTTTTTCAGGCTCTTGTGAAAACCTCCCGGTTGGAAACAGGGGCAATCCGGTTGGAAAAGAAAGACGCCCCGCTGATCGATACGCTGGCGATGGCCTGCAGTGGTATCGTATATGCGGCGGAAAAAAAGAATATTTCCGTAACGGTGGACTGCCCGGAAGATTTGTGCCTTTCCCATGACAGCAAGTGGACAGCGGAAGCCGTGTTCAACCTGCTGGATAATGCAGTGAAATATACCCCGGCCGGAGGAGCAATACGAATTTCAGTAGAACAATGGGAAATGTATGTAAAACTTAATGTGTCCGATACCGGCAAGGGTATTTCCGAGAGCAATCAGGCCGCTATTTTCCGGCGATTCTATCGTGAGGAAGAAGTACACGAACAGCAGGGCGTGGGCATTGGCCTGTATCTGGCCCGCGAGATCGTAACACGGCAGGGCGGCTATATCAAAGTGACTTCTGAGCCGGGGCAAGGTTCAGAGTTTTCTATCATGCTCCCTACAAGATAGGGAATTGGGAAAAGGTCGGATTTACTGTAAGGGATGGCTTGGTTTATACAAATAAAAATATACATCAACTTAAAAGGGTTGATGTAATTTAATACGGAGGCTGCATATGGAAATAACATTATTAAGGGCAAATATTAACAACGCAAAAGAACTACATGCTATGCAGGTGAAAGCGTTCAAAGAATTGTTGGAGAAATATCAGGATTACGATACAAATCCAGCAAGCGAGAACGTGGAAAAAGCAATCCGGCTGTGTGAAGAAATTCACGGAAACGATAATTGGGAGCTGGACACCATTTTGCAGGAGCCTAAAAACTGTCATTTGTATGAAAAAATGGGGTATTGCCAGACGGGAAAAACAGAGGTCATTAACGAAAGACTCACATTAACATTTTATGAAAAGAAGGGGGCAGGCATAACGTGAATGTAATCATACTTGGTTCTGGAGGCTGTGTCAGCACGCCAAGGGCATGTTGTAACTGTCGTGTATGTACAAAAGGGCGGCAGAAAGGATTTCCTTATGCAAGAACGGGGTGCAGTCTGTTTGTTGATTTTCTTTTTCGCCCCTCCCCTATAGCTATTGTAAAAACATGGATGGTTTACGGCAAGAGGTGGTTGCCCAGGTCAATCATTTTATACAGGAATATGCGGCGGCTCATATTAACAAAGATGACTTGTTTCGCAGCACAGGAAAATCGTATATTCAGTTAGCACAAGAAGAACCTCATTTATTTAGAATTTTTATTTTACACCAACGGGAAGGAATTTCTTCGTTAAATGATTTGTACCAGTTGGAAGCCAATCCGCAAACTGCTGAATTTATTGCTAATGAATTGCACATTAGTGTAGCGCAGGCGAAACAGTTACATTTGAATATGCTGATTTATACGATTGGCATTGGCACTATCTTTTCTGTAACAACGCCGGGAATTTCGACGGACGAAATATATACACAACAAGAAGCTGCTTATGAAGCGTTTTTGAAACAGGCATTAGGATACGAGGAATCGTGATGAAGAAAATAGGAATCATACTTGTATGAGTACAACTATTTTTTTATAGGTGTAAAAGCCGTGTTAAATTTTCTTGTTAATGATGTAATCAGCGAACAATCGTTGGAGGTTGATGCGGTATCGGGTGCTGCTGTGAGCAGTAAATGTATTATAAAAGCTATCGAGAACGCATTGCAAAGTGGGAGCAAATAAAATATAAGTGTTACACGGAAAGGAAATCATAATGACAAAAGGAATTATTGTTTATCAGTCTAAGTATGGGGCAACAAAGAAATACGCTGAATGGCTTCAAACTATGACAGATTTTTATTGTATAGAAGTATCGAAGGCGGCGGCAGATGAAGTAATACAATATGAAACCGTAGTATTTTGCGGCGGGATATACGCTTCAGGAATAGCAGGATTATCATTTTTAAAAAAGAATATTGATAAATTCAAGAATAAAAAAATGGCTATATTATGTGTTGGTGCGTCTCCTTATGATGAAAGTGCGTTTACAGAAATTAAGGAGCATAATTTGACGGGAGGTTTAAAAAGTATTCCGCTTTTTTATGGGAGGGGCGCATGGAATGAAAGCAAAATGAAACTCATAGATAGAACTTTATGCAAAATGTTACAAAAATCTGTGGCTAAAAAAGACCCAAGTACATATGAACCGTGGATGAAAGCCCTTATGTGTGCAAAGGGGCAAAATTGTGATTGGACAGATAAGAAATATTTAGTCCCATTATTAGAGTATTTGGAAAATTAGATATGGAAATAAGGTGGTATTTTCAAAAGCTATCCTCCCTACTGTCCGAAATGCAGGCAGGGAGCGACTCTTCTGCATATCACACAGCCCACCCTGTCTCGCCAGCTTATGCAGATGGAGGAGGAACTTGGCGTTAAATTATTTCGTAGGGGCAAGCACAATATTCTGTTGACTGAAGATGGCATGCTGCTTCGTAGACGTGCGCAGGGAATTGTCGATCTGGCGGAAAAAACAGCGAAGGAATTGAAGCATGGAGAAGAAATGGTTTCAGGGGAGGTTTCCATTGGCTGTGGAGAAACGCAGAATATGAGGCCGCTTTCCGAAATGATTGCTTCTTTTCAACAAAAATACCCGGAGGTAAGCTTTCACATTTATACGGCGATTGCGGATGATGTAAAGGAACGGTTAGAAAACGGCGTTTTAGACATGGGGCTTTTGCTGGAACCGGTAGAAGTCAGCAGATACCATTATATACGGATGCCGATAAAGGAAAAATGGCAGATATTCCACTGATTATAGCAAGACGCCAGTCTATTCGGAATGAACTGGAAAACTGGTTTGGTTATGACAAGGAAAAACTCCATATTGTGTCAACTTGTAATCTCTCTCATTACAATCAATCTATCATGGTGGAGAGCGGAATTGGGGTGGCGTTGGTGATGGCATTTGCACAGTATTTTACCGGCAATTCTTATCTGAATCCTCTCACAGATCCAAAGGAAACAGCAGTGTTCCTGGCAAACGTCACCTTTGAGCCAGGATGCCGGAACAACTGGCACATCCATCATGCAAAGAGCGGCGGCGGCCAGCTTTTGGTCTGCACGGCGGGCAGCGGTTGGTATCAGGAAGAAGGAAGTGAAGCACTGGCACGGCGCAAAGGCGGATAGCTGGTTCTCACATATTGCGGTATAAGTTCCAGGTGAAGGAACAAGCAACGAATGGTGCGAGCCTGTGGATGACGCATGGTATGGCGCATTACAGTAAGTTTTACAGGAGGGGAATGAAGTAATTTATGATAAATGGCAAGGGAATGGAGGAATAAAAATGAGAAACTATCACGAAACAGATCCGGAATTTATGAAGATCATAGAGCATTTTACATTAGAGGAAGTGGAAAAAGAACCCGGTCAGGAGTTGCCGGAGGAGATGCGCTATCTGGCAATCCTTGCGACGTTAGTGGGTTGATTACGTTCTGCTTTCTGGCGGCGCAGGGCGGCTGTGAACCGCAGCTTATAGCTCATGCGAAGGGAAACATAAACCTTGGAAATGACAGAGATTTCCTGATCCGGGTGGTGTCGCAGTGCCTGCCTTATATTGGCTATCCACGCAGCCTGAATGCGGTAAACTGTATAGGAAAGGCTGCGGAATCATAAAGATTTGGAAAATGGGGGCGGGATGGCGCTGGTAAGTAACTGCGGGAAATAATTATTTTTTTACAATATTTTCAGGAATATGCCGGATAAAATCCATATTTTTTGAATGAAAATTAAGGTATAAAATGCCTTCGTTTACAGATACTAGTATCGAGAAAAAGATAAGAGATTTGTAAATGGAGGATTTTTTATGAAAGCAACAGGAATTGTACGTAGAATAGATGATTTGGGAAGGGTAGTAGTACCTAAGGAAATTCGCCGTACGTTAAGGATTCGCGAAGGTGATCCATTAGAAATTTTTACTGACCGTGAGGGGGAGATTATATTAAAGAAATATTCTCCTATCGGGGAGCTTGGACAGTTTGCCGGACTGTATGCAGAAAGCCTTGCACAGACCAGCGGTTGTCTGGTGTGCATTACAGACCGGGATCATGTTGTTGCGGCAGCAGGCAGTGGGAAAAAGGAGTTTGACGGCAAGCCGATCAGTAAGCAGCTGGAAAACGTAATTACAGACCGGGAGACATTTACTGCCCGCAAGGATGAAAAAGGTTTTGTCAAGATCACGCTTGACGACTCAGGAGATTTTCAGTCCCAGGTAGTCTCCACAATTATTTGTGAAGGAGATGCTATTGGTTCTGTAGTAATGTATAACCGGGAGGAAAATGGTGGAATTGGAGAAGCAGAAAGTAAGATGGCAAAAGTTGCAGCCGGGTTTCTGGGAAAACAGATGGAGCAGTAAGCTCCACTGTCCCGCCCGGCTGTCAGAGAGATAAAAAGCATTAACGGTATTGGACTGGTTCTACACTTTTATCCAGTGGAGAGAATTCATATCCTTTATCGGAAAGATATTGAAGCACGGAGGGGAGCGCTCTTACAGTTGCATTCTTTCCCGCGCCGTCATGCATCAGTACCACAGGGTTTTCCACATTAGCGACGTTGCTGCAGATATTGTCGATAATGTTGTCTGTGGTGGTGAGATTGCTTCCATCCCCAGAACTGACATTCCAGTCAAAGTATTCAAACCCACGCCGGTGCATCTCATCAATAATATTGTTCATGACGTAGGAAGAACCGTTATTGCTGCCACCCGGAAATCGAAACAGTGAAGGGGTATAGCCAGTATTTTCTACAACCCAGTCATATACTTTCTCATAATCTTCAAGAAATGCGTCTTTAGAAGCGTAAATCGTGTTGTAGTTATGGCTGTAGGAATGCAGTGCAAGCGTATGCCCCCGCGCTACGATGTCAGATAAATATTCAGCGTATTCTTCATTATTTTTGCACACAACAAAGAAGGTCGCTTTGGCGTTATATTGATCTAGCAAGTCGAGTACCTTTGGGGTGAGGCTGGATGGTCCATCGTCAAAGGTGAGATGGACGACTTTTTTGGCGTCTTTCGGTGCACAATCCTCAGCATAGAGGTTAGGGTAATCATCTTCGTCAGGATTGTCAGCATCGTCATTATCGGTCTGGGAGTTATCTCCTGTGTCATGGTCTGTCTGTGAGTTGTCGTCAGCATCGTCCAAATCGCTGTCATTGGAGAGAGAGTCAATCTGTTCGGATAGCTCGGAAATGTATTCTTTCTGTCCGGCCACATAACTCTCTCTTTCTTCTAATTGTGCTGTACTGTCCGATAATTCTGTGTCCAGTTTGGAATTATCCTCCAACAGTTTGGCATTGTCCTCCTCAAGCTTAAATGCTTCTGCTTCAAGGCTTTGGCATTGGTTGTTAAGATTCAGGCAGTGGAAGGCTAAGAATCCGCAACAACAAAGAAGCAGGATAGCACAGATTAGTACAGCAGTGAATGGTACTTTTTTCATAATGATTCTCCTTATCTTTTGATATGTCCGAATAATAGTATAGTCTCTATATTCCAAAAATGCAAAACCTTTCTTGTATATTCTCGGTGAAAAGTGTAAAATAGATAAGTAACTATTTTAGAAAATACGAAGGAGAATATTTTATGAAGTTTATTCATATTGCCGATATACATTTAGGAGCAAAACCTGACAGGGACAGGGCATGGGAAAAGGAGCGCAGGTTTCATAGCTGGCAGGCATTTACAGAAGTTATCGAAAAAGCAAAGGAAGAACGGATTCCGCTTCTTTTGATTGCCGGCGATTTGTTTCATGGGCAGCCATTGATGAAGGAGTTAAAAGAAGTAAATTATCAATTTTCCAGAATCCCGCAGACACAGGTAGTGATGATTGCCGGAAATCATGACCATCTTGTGCCCGATTCCTGTTACCGCATGTTCCAGTGGGGAGAAAACGTCCATTTTCTCAAATCAGAGAATATGGAGGTTGTTGATTTAGAGGGACTGCAGACAAGGGTGTATGGTCTAAGCTACTGGCATAAGGAAATTCCAAGGCCGCTGTATAAGGATGTAAAGGCGAAAGAAGGAGATTTTTGCAATATTCTGTTAGCACATGGCGGGGATGAGAAACACAGTCCGTTTCATGGCGGCGACTTTACAGACAGCGGGTTTGATTATGTGGCATTTGGACATATCCATAAGCCTATGCAGATTGTACAGGATAAAGTGGTGATGGCAGGCGCATTACAGCCCATTGATTGCAATGATATGGGAGAACATGGGTATTTCCTTGGAGAAATAAAGGAGCATCAATGCCATGTGAAGTTTGTGCCGTTACATTATTGTGAATATGTATCCCTGAAACTCAAGGTCAGTCCAGATCTTACCCAGGGAGCTTTGCAGGAGTACATACAGGAGCACATAGGTGCAGCGCCTGCTTACCAGAAGTTCCGAATTACACTCAGCGGTTTTTGTGACCGGGATAATCCAATTGATACCGAATGGATAAATACCATGGACCGGGTGGAAAAAGTGATCAACCTGTGCCAAGCGGATTACGATTTTGAAAAATTAAAGTTAAAATACAAAGAGCAGATTTTAGGGCGTTATATCCAGACTTTGGAAGGAATGCCCCAGGATAAGGTGACAAAAAAAGCATTATACTATGGTGTGGAGGCATTGTTGGCAGAATGAAAATAACAGAGATTCAGATTAAAAATTTTGGAAAGCTCCATAATGTAAGTATGCGTCCCCTTCCGGGACTGAACGTGATTTATGGAGAAAATGAAACCGGAAAATCCACGATGCAGAGATTTATTACAAGTATGTTGTTTGGCTTAGAAAAACAGCGCGGCAAATCAGGCAGAAATGACAATTACCAGAAATATGAACCCTGGAACAGCAATTCTTTTTTTGCAGGCGGATTAAAATTTACGGTGGGAGATAAACCTTTTTATCTGGAGAGAAATTTTTACCATAAGGAGAAATCAGCAAAACTTACCAATGAGATGGATGGAGAAGAACTGTCCGTGGAACACGGAGATTTGGAGATACTTCTGGGAGGGATGAAGAAGGCTTCCTATGAGAATACATATTGTATCCATCAGGCAGAAATTGAGACAAAAAAAGAATTTGCAGAAATTCTTCAGAACTATTTTGTAAATATGTCTATAGGAAGTGACAGCGGCGTAGATATGGCGGGCGCAAGCAAACGCTTGAGAGACAAAAAGAAAGAAGCCGAGCAGTCTTTGGAAGAACAAAAACAGAGCCGCATGGATACAGTAGAAAAACTGCGGGTGGAAGAAACTGTCGTGAAAAGGGATATTGAACAGTTACAGGAGCAGCAGAGGGAGGGCCATAAAAATATCTCCAGACAGGCATCCGGTGTAGTTGTGCCGGAACATGACAGCAACCAGATGGCGGAATATTTAAGGGACATCCGCCAAAAGAATATGCAAAAGGGATACAGAGTGCGGCTTGGGGTTTCTATTCTGATTACCTTATTGAGCTTGCTTTTTGGGATTGTAAACGCCGTATCCCATGCACTGTTTCGCTCTGGAAACTGGGGATTTCTTGTGCTGGAGCTTGTATTGCTGTTTGGATTTCTGGGAGGGGCGGGAAGTGTCTGCCACTGGTTTCAGAAAGAGAAGAAGCTAAAAATGCTAATGCAAAAACAGGAGGAGGAAAAGCGGGAACTGAGTATTGCTGCCTCCAAAGATAAGGAATGGAAGAAAGTGCAGGAGCGGCAGGAAACGCAGGCAAAGCACCAGGCGGTAGAGATGCTTTTGCAGGAACAGCTTGCTGAGAAGCAGGCGCTTCTTTTAAATCTGCAGGAGGTAATTGAGGATTATCTGGAACCGGCAGAAGATGAACATGAATTGGAATTGCAGATTCAGGCATATGAGCTTGCTTATAATACCCTGCAGAATTTATCCAAAGATATGTACCAGGATACAAGAAAGCAGATGGAGGCAGAGATGTCTAAGGTGCTTGAGGAGATAACCCAGGGGAAGTACGACAGGATTGGGCTGGATGAGCAGATGAATCTTGTGGTAAAGAAGGAGAATCAAACGCTATATCCCTGGCAGCTCAGTCAGGGCGTCATGGAGCAGATGTATGTGGCATTAAGGATGGGCGCGGGAGGTATTTTTACCAAGGAAGAGTCAATGCCCATCATTTTGGATGAGGTGTTTGCCGCCTTTGATGAAAAGCGTCTGGAATCGGCGCTTAAATGGCTGGGCAGGCAGAAGGGACAAATTTTCCTTTTCACCTGTCAGCGCAGGGAGATGGAGATTCTTTCAAGGAACAACATCCCCTATGGAAAGATTATGCTTAGCAGATAGGAAATGTTATGAGTGAGAAAAAAAAGCAGAAACATAAAAAGAAAAAGAAATACCGTGTATTCTGGTTTTTTGCAAAATTACAGATTTTTTTGCTGATAGTTGTGGCGGCTGCGGTGGGCTGGTATTATTTCGGCGGGTATGCCCAGACTGTAAGTAAGCTTCAGAAAGAGGCGAAAGCGCTGGTGCGCGCGTCAGATGAGGGGACGTTCCGTTCGGTAGAGACCAGTATGGTATATGATGCGAATGGGACGCTGGTCTCCACGCTGAAAGGTGAAAAGGATGTATATTACCTGGAGTATGACGAGATACCAGCTTATGCACCGGCTGCCATGGTCAGCATTGAAGATAAGAAGTTTTACAGCCACAATGGAATTGACGTGAAAGCGATTCTGCGTGCCGCCAAGGCAATGATCCAGAATGGTAAGGTAACCCAGGGCGGAAGTACGATTACCCAGCAGCTTGCCAGGAATATTTACTTGAATCAGGATATTAAGTGGGAGCGTAAAATCGAAGAAATGTTCATCGCTGTTGAGCTGGAAAAGATTTACAGTAAGAATAAGATCATGGAGTTTTACCTAAACAATATCTATTTTGGAAACGGCTATTATGGAATCCAGGCGGCGAGCAGGGGATATTTCAACACGGATGTGAACAATCTGGATTTGTCGCAGATTGCGTTTCTTTGTGCAATTCCAAATAATCCTACGTTGTATGATCCGGTACAGCATCCTGAGAATACCATCAAACGCCGGGACAGGATCTTAAACCAAATGAAGGATGACGGTAAGATTCAGGTTGATACTTGTGAGGATGCGAAGGCAGAAGAAATTGTCTTAAACCGCCCGCAGAAGACAAAGAGTGATTATGTAGAGACTTATACCTATAATTGCGCCATCCGTGAACTGATGCGCAGGCAGGGGTTTGAATTCCGTTATAAGTTCGAGACAGAGCAGGAACGCAGCGCATATGAAGAAGAATATGACATATTGTACGGTGAGTGCCAGAAAAGCCTGTACACACAGGGGTATCGAATTTATACGACAATTGATCTAAACATGCAGCAGATGCTCCAGGATGCAGTGGATAACGGCCTTGCAGAGTTTACGGAGCAGAATGCGGAGGGGATTTTCACGCTACAGGCGTCGGCTGTGTGTGTGGATAACCATACCGGGTATGTGAAGGCGATTGTAGGAGGGCGGAACCAAAATCTGCCAGGGTATACCTTAAACCGTGCATATCAAAGCTTCCGTCAGCCCGGGAGTGCGATTAAACCCTTGATTGTCTATACCCCGGCATTGGAGCGGAACTACACACCGGATTCTGTGGTACAGGATGTAAAGACAGAGGAGGGACCGTCCAATGCGGGCGGCAGCTACGAGGGAAGCATTCCTTTGCGCTATGCTGTGCAGACTTCTAAGAACACTGTAGCATGGAATTTATTGGAGGAGCTTACGCCAGAGGTTGGGCTTTCCTATCTTGAGCAAATGAATTTTTCCAGACTGGATAAACAGGATCTGCGTCCCACCAGCGCCCTGGGTGGTTTTACCAATGGGGTATCTGCCGTGGAGATGGCGTCTGCCTACGCGGCGGTTGAAAACGAGGGCAAATTCCGGGAACCCACCTGTATTGTCAAGATTACGGACGCTCAGGATAACCTGATTTTGGAGACTGAGAATCAGGAAAAAGAAATATACAAGTCAAATGCGGCGCGTATGATGACCGACATGCTGGTTTCTGTTGTCCGGGATGGGACTGGGCGGGGGCTTGCCCTTTCCGCGATGCCCTGTGCGGGGAAAACTGGTACCACAAATGACAACAAGGATGGATGGTTTGTGGGCTATACGGATTACTATACCACCAGTGTGTGGGTGGGATACGATATGCCGAAGGAACTGCCGGGATTGTCCGGGGCCAGCTATCCGGGTAATATCTGGAAGACCTTTATGGAACAGATCCACACAGGGCTTGAGCCTGTGGAATTCCTGCCTTATATTGATGAGAATAATTACGATTACCATGTGGTTACCCCTGAGACCGGAGTGCCGGAGGCTGGGCAGTAAACGAGGGAATGTCTTTGTGTTTTTACTGAAACTTTTTAAAAATCTGCAAAATGTATCTTGGTAGAGAAATATTAGTGTGAATGGTAAGGACCGGAGGCAGGAAACCGCCTCCGGTTTTAAAATGCAGAAAAGATAGCTGAATGATTTTGAGATACCTTTGAGGAAAATACCTTCGGGTATCTCTTTTTCATGTTTATTTTTGGATCAGGAGGGCAAATGCGCAGCATTTAAGGAATGAAAGGAAATATTTGCTCAGAAAGAGTCCGATTGGGAAGGGTTCTTCAAAAGCCACCCATCACACAGGAAGATCTGGCAAAAAAGCTCCAATTCATGGGTATGGAAGACATGACTCCATTAATCATCTCCAGAATCGAAAAGAACCAGCGGCATGTCTGTGATGCAGAGCTGCGTATGATCGCCAAAGCATTGGAGGTCACCATCTGTGACCCTGAACCATCTTTTATTTCCGAAGCATACAATACAATATTATAAAACGCTCTCCATTCATTAGGATTTCTACAAAATATACCATCCACACAGTTAGCATCAAACGCTACTCTTTTATAATAACCTTCCAAAATATCCTCACGGACATGATCTATGTTAATCATGCTTTGGCATGTAAAAAATATATCGTTATCCTTGCCTATGACAAAGATAAAAAATGCACCGTGATTTAAACGGTATAGAAAGATATATAAAGAATTTCCAATATAAGACTTGATATAGTCTTTAAATTCCGAGTATCTATTTTTTAGCTGAAAGAAAATCCTCCTGTTAAAGACCTTTTTCCAATAGTCCTTTACAATCACAACCACCATGCCAATCATGGCAGTATCCCAGATGACAAAGTGAATATCTTGAAACGTGATTTTGAAACGGAAACCATCAACCCAAAATGGTGCACAGATATTACCTGCATCCATGTGCAGAAAGAGGGATGGACTGGTTCCAACTCTGGAATATGTGGCTACCGGAAGGCTGATGGATGTGGAGACAGAAGAACCTCTCTTAGACGGCGACACTCCGATCACTGCACAGACCACCTTTACCCCTTACCAGTTTAATCTTCATACCCATGTGTTTTATCCTATACTGCAGGTTCTTTCCTTTCAAAGAGAGAAGTAAAAGGACGCATATCTTTTACCAGGTATGTATCATACTGGTGAAAGTGAAAAAATATTGCAACCAGACAATATTTAAAAAACAGATTGCTCTACCAATATTAGATTGTCGCATTTTCAAGCGTTTGCGGAAGGATTTGAACCTGCGGTGTGGCAAATCCGAAAATATTCTGCAAATCCTTTACTGATAAATTTGCCCGCTTCCTCAACCTGTTAATATTCTTCCCTGTCCGTATCATATCTATTGTCGGCAGATTCATGTTCATTCACCTCCCGTCATTTTACAAATAGCCAGGCGGTACTGCCCCATGTGAGATTCGAACTCACGGCTGGTCGATGGAACTGTTTTTCCGTGCCAGCAAGTCACTGCTGGATCTTGGGACAGAGTTTCAGGGACTCAGTTATGACCTGACCGTCAGCAGCACCGCCATTGTCTGTACCCGGTATATCCTGTCGGAATGGCTCCGCCGAAAGAAAACGATAAAAAGACCATATGCGAGCGGTTTTATGTATGCTGTGATGATATACAGGATATACAACTCAGCGCTGCCCTTAAGCAGTTGTTGGAAATACTGGTCAACGGGATTAAAAATCGTGCTGTCACTATATCAAAAGAAGTAAAAAGTCAATTGCTCAACGGGTTTGTATCTCAACCCACATTTATACAGGCATTATGCCCTGATTTGGAGTGGGAAGTTTGAGTTAATTACTGATTTTGTAGTTCTTAGAAATT
>CAPQSW010000009.1 GCA_948688495.1 uncultured Lachnospiraceae bacterium
TTCCTGTATCATACAAATTAATAATTGTCGCGGGGTGGAGCAGTCTGGAAGCTCGTCGGGCTCATAACCCGAAGGTCGTAGGTTCAAATCCTGCCCCCGCAACTAAAGCAGCAGTAACCACATGGTTGCTGCTATTTTTAAATGCACAGGGGCGCACAAAGAAATGTAATAATTTTATAATATAGAGAAAAGGCAGTGAGATTATGATTTATCAAAATATCTTAGAAGCAATGGGGAATACACCCCTGATTCGGTTAAACCATATGACAGATACGAAAAGTGCACAGATTCTGGTAAAATTTGAAGGATTGAATGTAGGTGGATCGATTAAGACAAGGACAGCTTATAACATGATTCGGGAGGCTCAGACGCAGGGATTGATAAAGGATGACACGATTATCGTAGAGCCCACCAGTGGAAATCAGGGAATCGGGCTTGCCCTGGTAGGTGCTGTGTTTGGGTATGAGACCAAGATTATCATGCCGGATTCGGTCAGTGAGGAGCGGCGCAAATTAGTGGAGCATTATGGCGCCAAAGTGATTCTGATTCATGATGCGGGAAATATCGGTGCCTGTATCGAAGAATGTTTACAGACAGCCTTGCACATGGCTAAGGAGGATTCCCGGGTTTTTGTGCCCCAGCAGTTTGAGAACCCGGCAAATCCGGCAGTACATAAGATTCAGACCGGACTGGAGATTTTAGAGCAGGTGGATGGTCCGATTCATGGGTTCTGTTCGGGAATCGGGACTGGCGGTACGATTACCGGTGTGGGCGAGACACTGAAAGCGAAAAATCCAGATATGATGATCTGGGCAGTAGAGCCGGAGCACGCAGCAATATTGTCGGGGGGATCTATTGGCACACATTTGCAGATGGGAATTGGTGACGGCTTGATACCGGAGATTTTAAACCAGCAGATATATGACGATGTCTGCATTATTACCGATGATGAGGCGCTTAATACTTCTAAACAACTTGCTTCGCGGGAAGGCATCATGTGCGGTATATCCAGTGGAACCAATGTGGCTGCAGCGATTAAGCTGGCAAAGAAGCTGGGCGAAGGCAAGACGGTGGTTACGATACTGCCGGACACAGCAGAGCGGTACTTTTCCACACCGCTGTTTGAGGAATAGGATCAGTACCTTAGCAAAACACACTTCCCACAGCATATAAATTCTCTGCCAAATCCGCACGGAAATCCATATCCTGCGGATTTAAGCTATTGACGACACAGCCAAAGCTGCTTAGATTTCCTGTGGCATGGATATATTTGCTGTTACCGAGATAGAGCGCCACATGGCCGGGAAAGAAAAGGAGGTCGGCAGGTTTTATCTGGGCGTGCGGGATTTCCCTTACAGGGTAACCCGGTTTGATAGCAGCGTCACGGTAAATTAGGATTCCGCACATAAAATAACTCATAAAGGTAAGGCCGGAGCAGTCGATGCCTTCATGGGTTTTTCCGCCCCAGCGATATTGGGTACCAAGGTAGGAAAGCGCATAGTTTATAACTCTTGAGCGCACCTCTGTCTGAGAGTCGGCTGGAGATTTCGAGGATGCCAGAGCGATTGCAGGCACATATCCAGTGGTATTATCCGCAAGTCTGATCTTCTGCCATCCGTCTTTTTTGCTGCCGCATGGGATTACGGTACTGCCCATAAAAAGTGTGCTTATAACAGGCGCCTGTACCTTTGGGGCGCAAAGTATGTCTGTAAGACGCTGCGTAAGTAAGAGAAGCGATCCTGAGCGGATATTCCACAGACCGTATTCTTCCTGCGTGATTTTATGTACATCGCTTGTCCGCACCCATCCGCTGTAACCATAATGGGTGGTGACTTTTAAGAAATCCCCCCGGCATTCCGTGATGGCAAGCAGCCAGCCGGATAGCAATTCGTCAGAGATATTCTGGCCGATAAGGCAATTGTTTCTTATTATAATAGTTTCGTAGAGGGTTGCTTTTGGGACAATAACAATGGCTTGTTGCATGGTAACTCCTTTTTGCTTTTGGGATGGAAGTATAATGTGCCGACATTCCTTTTTATAATAGCTCCTGATAGAAGTCTCGGACATTTTTGTAAAAGATTTGGTCTATTTCACTGGAACGAAATCCGTTTTTTTTCAAGTCCTGTTCCAATAATTCCATCTGACTGCAGTTTTTTAGTTCCAGATTGTCGTCGATTCCGTCAAAATCAGAACCAAGACCTATACAGTATATGCCTCCAATTTTAGAAATATGACAAATATGGCGAACAATATCCTTGCTATAGCTAAAAAATATGTTCTGATCATTTGGTACATTTGTAAGAAATGGACCATAGTAGTTAACGCCTATGACACCGCCTTTTTCTGAAATGCTTCTGATTAGCTCATCTGGCAGATTTCTTCCACGGCTGCAAATGCTTCGGGCGTTCGAATGGCTGGCACAAAAGGGTCTTGTGGCAAATCTGCATACATCGCGGACGCCCGCATCGGACAGATGGGATACATCTGCAATGATGCCAAGGTGTTCCATTTCAGCTAGAAATTCTATGCCAGAGTCAGTAAGACCTTTTTGCGGGCGGGAGTAAGCTGTCTGGGGGACAAGCGTATTGCGCATTGAGTTGGAAGATGCCTGACAGGATGCATCATCCAGCACGGTAAAAGGCGCTGGTTCTGCCGGGAATCCCAGACTGTTAGGATAATTCCAGGTAAAGGTCATCATTCGTACGCCTAAATCATAGATTTCTCTTAATTTCTCTAAACTTCCATTGCAGACTTCCCCTTCTTCTAAGGTCAAAAGGGCCGACATTTTTCCTTGTTTTTCGTTTGTAATAATTTCAGAATAGTTGGTAACGGCAGCAATCAGATCAGAATTTGCCTCCATTTCTGCCTGGAAGATGGCAAGCTGGTCCAGAAATGTTTCATAGGGGGATGATGTTTCGCTTAAATCAATAAACAGGGCAAAATTTTGTAAGAGGTAACCCGCAGATTTCATTTTTATAAGATCTACCTGAAAATTATTCTGCAAAAGATTTGCTGTTTCGGTATGTTTTTGAACGTTGTAAACGCGTGAGATGGTATCACAGTGCATGTCAATGATTTTCATAAAGAGCCTCCATGTTGCGTACTTGTATATCGTGGCTTATGTTTCATTATAAAAGAGTATGGAAGAAAATGTCTGATTATTCAAAATACATCTATAATTACTACTTCGGAAGTATGGCAGTCTGGCATTATGTCTGTTATAAAGTAATAGGAGCACATTTTGGAGAAAATTTAACGTATCGCTCGTTATATAGATTGTAAGAAATAAGTAAGGTAATCTTATATTTTCTTTAAGAAAAATACGGTAAGATAAAGCCAACGATGATGGCTTGACAAAGAAACTATATTATTGTATTAATTAAATAGTACAGATGGCGGGGCTGCCATATAGAAAAAATGTGAGGAAATAAAAGCGTTGGAAAGGAAGGTAAAGCATTGGAGAATTTAATCAGTGTCCGGGATATGTGCAAAATATACAATCCCGGGGAAAATGAAGTCCGGGCTCTGGATCATGTGGACTTGGAAATTAAAAAGGGTGAGTTTGTGGCGATTATCGGACATTCGGGTTCTGGGAAATCCACGTTGATGAATATGCTTGGCTGCCTGGATGTGCCGACATCCGGTTCTTATTTTTTAAATGGCCAGGATGTATCTGTAATGAAGGATAACGAGCTGTCGGAAATCCGAAATCAGGAGATTGGGTTTATTTTTCAGGGGTTTAACCTGATAGCCAATCTTACAGCCTTGGAAAATGTGGAGCTGCCCTTGATTTACCGGGGAATTGGACGAAGCCAGAGACATAAGCTTGCGAAGGAGGCGTTGATGCGCGTAGGTTTGGAGAAACGTATGGAACATAAACCTTCGGAAATGTCAGGAGGACAGCAACAAAGAGTTGCCATTGCCCGGGCGATTGCAGCAGAACCACCGGTAATCTTGGCAGACGAACCAACTGGAAACTTAGATTCAGCATCTACCCAGGAGATTATGGAGATTTTAAAAGGTCTTCATGAGGCTGGACGCAGCGTGATACTGATCACCCATGACAATGAGATTGCAGACCAGGCGAAGCGGGTAGTCCGTATTCTGGATGGAAAAATTGTCGAAGATTATTTCAATGAAGTTCCAGGGATAGCAGAACAGGAGGAATAGGTGATGAAAAAAAAGAAAAAAATTTGGAAAATTGTAATTCCGGCAGCAATTGTATTTGTAATTATTATTATAGTGGCAATTAAGAATGCAGCAAGCGCCGGACAGCAGATAGCGGAAGCAATGATGGTGGAAGGCATCACGGCAGAAACCGGAGATGTGACAGAGACGGTTGAAACGAATGGAACGGTTATAAGCGGGGAGCAGAAGGCAATTTTTTCTCCAGTAAATGCCAGTGTGGAAACGGCAGATTTTCGAGTGGGGGATCTGGTGAAATCAGGGCAGAAGCTGGTAACCTTTAACCTGAAGGATTTAGAGGAACAGAATCAGAAGGCAGAACTAACAGTGAAGGCCGGCGAACTTGGCTACCAGGATAGTGTGAGCCAGTCCAATAAAGCAGCAGGCCGGCAGGCGGATGCCAGGAATAAGGCAGCGCAGCTGCAGGCACAGGTCAATGCCAAAGAGCAGGAGGTGGCTAACCTTACCAATGCTATTGCAGGGGAAGCCAGTGCACAGGAGGCTTCCCGCCAGCAGGAGGAAAATGATAGACAGGACCAGGTTTCCAAGCTGCAGGAGCAGCTAAAGATAGCAAAAGAAGAGGCCGATTCTGCAAAAAAATCGTATGACAAGGCAGTGACCAGTCAGCAGACAGCGCAGGTAAACTTTGACGCGGCTGCCGCGGCGGCAGAAAATGACCCGGACAAACTGGAGACAGCCAGAGAGAAACTGAATAAGGCCAACAGGGATTTGGCTGATACTAAGAGTATATATGAGACAAAACAGCAGGCAGCGGATTCGCTGCAACAGCAAATTGAGGGATTGCAGGGAGGGCTTTCTGCTTCGGTTCCAGATATGTCAGGTGAGTCAGATTTGCAGCAACGGCTTCAGGCGGCACAGGCAGAACTGGCAGAGTTAAAAGGAAATCTGGAAAGCCAGAAGGCAATTGCAGAGGGAGACAGTGGTGCGTTAAGCAGCGCGGCCAGGGAGCAGATGCAGACAAATAATAACTTGGCTGAGCTGGAGAGTAAATCTTTAGAGGAACTAATTGCGGAGGGGCAGAAAGGAATCAGTGCAGAGTTCGACGGCGTGATTTCGGATAAACAGATTGTAGAAGGGGCAATGGTAACACAGGGAATGCAGCTTTTTACCTTACAGAGCATTGAGGATGTGAATGTGGAGGTGACATTATCAAAGAATGTATATGCCAAGGTGAGAGAAGGGCAAAAAGCGGAGATTACGCTTGCCGGACAGACTTATCAGGGAACGGTAAAACGTATCAGCAGGATTGCTGTGGATGGAGCGGCCGGGACGAATCAAGCCGCAGTGTCTTCCGCTTCCATTATGGCGACCATACATATTGATAACCCGGATGACAATATTTTCCTGGGTGTGGATGCCAAAGTGACAATTCAGGCAGCAGAAGCAAAAGATGTAATTATCCTGCCGACAGAGGCGGTTAATATTGGCAAGGATGGTACGTTCTGTTGGGTAAATAAAGACGGAATCCTGACAAAACGCAGCATTGTTACAGGTGTGACATCGGATGAATGTGCGGAAATCACCCAGGGGCTTGACGAGGGAGAAACGGTAATTGTCGATCCGGGCAGCCATGAAGAAGGAGACGCCATAACGGTAATGGAAGCAACAGAGGAAGCAGAATCAGGAACAGACGAATCGTCAGAAACAGATAAATCAGGCCAGGAGGAGGCAACAGAGGAAGCAGAATCAGGAACAGACGAATCGTCAGAAGCAGATGCCAAGGCAGAGTAAAAGAGGTGTGCAGATGGGTAATATAATAGAATATATGAAGATGGCATTTAAAAACATCAAGGCAAACAAAGGACGCTCCTTTTTAACGATGCTTGGCATTATTATCGGTATTTCTTCTGTCATTATGGTGATGGCAGTCGGAGACGGAACGGCAAATGCCATGAATTCTGAAGTGGAAGATTTAGGAACAGGGCAGATCAATGTCTATTGCAGTGAAGACGCGGCAAACGCAGAGGAGTGGATAACGCCGGAAGACCTTGCGGCAATCAAAGAAACGATTGTGGGCGTGGATGGTGCGACGCCCAGTGATGGGGCATCGGGAACAACCATTACCGGTAAGGGAGAATTTTCCCTTACTTTCAGCGCCGGGACGGAGGATCTGCAGAAGGCGATGAACTTTAACATGAAAAGGGGCTCCTATTTTACAGCAGTAGATGTGGAGGAAGGAAACAGGGTCTGTGTGATTTCAGACGGTGACGCCAAACGTCTCTTTGGCTCAGATGATGTGGTGGGTATGGACATTGATGTAGAAATCGGGGGAATCAGCGGAAGTTACCGGATTGTAGGAGTCACTGAGCAAAAGGAAAATACAAGTTTTGTCAGTTATACCTATGAGGGGATGCCTGTATCGGTGGATGTGCCATATACGTCGTTTGAATATTTTGGATGGGAGAGCGACTCCTTTTATTCTGCTGTAGTTTTTTCCAATGACGAGGCAAGCGGTGAGGAAGTGGTGCGTGACATTATCCATACGTTAGAGAACAGGCATCAGTGTGCCGGGGAAGAATATTTCCAGATTCAGAGTTTTCAGGATATGCTTTCAGAGCTGAATAGTATGCTGGCAATTGTCACGACCTTTATCTCCTGTGTAGCGGCAATCTCCCTGATTGTAGGCGGTATCGGCGTTATGAATATTATGTTGGTGTCCGTGACAGAGCGGACCAGGGAAATCGGTATCCGTAAGTCATTAGGCGCAAAGACATCCTCCATTCTTCTGCAGTTTCTTGCAGAAGCAGCAATTCTTACGGTTTTAGGAGGGATAATTGGAATTATTTTTGGACTTTTGGGAGCTATGGGGGCCTGCAGCCTGATGAGTGCCACTATGGGCAGTACAATTTCGCCGGGTATCAAGGCAAGTACAATTCTTGGGGCGACACTGTTCTCCTGCGGTATCGGCGTATTTTTTGGCATTTATCCAGCTAGAAAGGCAGCAAAGCTAAGCCCGATTGAGGCGCTTAGGAGGAATTAGCAATTACAGGGAGGAATCTAAAATCCAGTGAGGTTGTGCATCTGCTGCCTGATTTTATAAAAGATAATAAACCCATTTTATACCAGGATGCAGTGATGCGGGCGCCTGAGAAAGAAGATATACATGAGGTGAAAAGTTTATGTGATCATTTTTCGGTAGAAGGACATGCTGTACTGGTTTCTTCCCATATAGGACTGCCAGGAAAAGCCACCTTGTTTGGGGTGGCTTTTTTGCGCCTATCGGGCATTGATGCTGTAGAAATACGAGATAACAGGCAAAATCGCCATTTCCAAGGCAACAGTATCTATTCCCACTTCCGCCATGATCTTCTTATGGATCGTCTCCATCTGTTCTATGGTAAATGCTTTTTTCTTTGTAATATATTCCTCATATGTATAAAACACCGTACAATCCCCCTTCTAAGATTCCTTAACCTCTAAAAGCTTATTTCATAAGAAAAAACCTATTACCCCCTACTGGGGTTTTTTACATCTTTATTTTTAGATGTTTTATAAATTTTTATTTCGTTCGTCAAGCATTTTCATTGAAAATCTGGTGAATCATAAGAGCTTATTGCCCGGGAACTGCTTGCTCCATTTACATGGAAATGGTAAAATATTCGAAGGAATAATAAGGAGCAGGAAGACGTTTTGAGTATAATGAAGTGTTTGGGCGTAAATGAAAACAAGAGTAAGATATAGCTAGGAGGGATTGGCAGTGGAAAGAGAATTAAAGAAAATTACGGACTCTATGATAGAACATATTCATCAGGTGCGTCCAGAGTATTTAAATGCTGCGGGGAGGCTGTTTGGCGGAAAGCTGATGGAGTGGATTGATGAAATAGCCGGGCTGGTAGGCATGAGGCATTCCGGCGGAAATATCACGACAGCGTCCGTTGACAATCTCAGATTTATCCGGGGAGCGTTTCAAAATGATCTGGTAGTACTGATCGCAAAAGTCACATATGTGGGGAATACATCTATGGAAGTTCGGGTAGATACCTATGTGGAAGATTCGGATGGGACGCGTAAGCCTATCAACCGCGCCTATCTGACATTGGTTGCTGTGGATGAGCATGGGGCCCCCCGTCAGGTTCCATCTATTTTATTGGAGACTGAAAGTGAAAAGGCGGAATGGAAAGCGGCAGAAAAGCGCAAGGAGCTGCGGATTCAGCGCAAGAAGGAAGGATTTTAAGGAAGGCAAATGCTTTCCAATGAAAAGGAGGAATAAAAATGACAGAATTAAGCCGTGAAGAAAAAATTGAAAAGTTTCTGGATATGGTAGCAAAATCCGATAATATTGTCTTTTTTGGCGGGGCAGGGGTATCCACAGAGAGTGGGATTCCTGATTTCCGCAGTGTGGACGGGTTGTATAACCAGCAGTATGATTATCCGCCGGAGACGATTTTAAGTCATACTTTTTACCGGCGTAATACGGAGGAGTTTTATCGGTTTTACCGCAATAAGATGTTGTGTCTTACTGCACAGCCCAATATGGCGCACAAAAAGCTTGCCGAGCTGGAGGCTGCAGGGAAAGTGAAAGCGGTGATAACCCAGAATATTGACGGTCTGCATCAGCTTGCCGGCAGTAAGAAGGTGTTAGAGCTTCATGGCAGTGTGCACCGCAACTATTGCGAATCCTGCCATCAGCTTTATGATGCGGAATATATGTTACATAGTACAGGCATTCCGCATTGTGAGAAATGTGGCGGAGAAATCAAACCGGATGTCGTGCTTTATGAGGAAGGACTTGATAACCGAACAATCCAGGAGGCAGTTTTTTATATCAGTAATGCGGATATGCTGATTATCGGTGGAACTTCCCTTGCTGTGTATCCAGCTGCGGGGCTGATTGATTACTACGGGGGCGATAAACTGGTGTTAGTCAACAAAACTGCCACCGCAAGGGATGGCATTGCGAATCTGGTTCTACAGGAGAGCATTGGGGAATTGTTTGGAAAGATTGGGGGATGAAATGCCAATATTGTATGAAATAGGAGATATAGTCCGCCTGAAAAAACAGCACCCCTGCGGAAGCAGCGAGTGGGAAGTGCTGCGCGTAGGGGCGGATTTCCGCCTGAAGTGCCTGGGCTGCGGTCATCAGATTATGATTGCCCGGAAAATGGTGGAAAAGAACACAAGGGGAATCCGCAAAAAGGGGGAAGCGTAAACTGTCCACAATGGAAATTTTCTCCTAATGCATTTCTTATGGTGAAATGTTACTATTATATAAGAGAATATTTATAATGTTTATGGGATGATGAAAATGGGCGGACGAAAGAGAAATGGCAGAAGAATCGCGGCTGTCTGTATCAGTACAGCCGGGGTTCTTTTTGCATTATACGTTGTTTTCGTAAACTTTCTTGTCAGTGCGGCGCTTGTTCCTTCCTTTATGGAGCGGTTGGAGGCATTTGAGAGGATTACGGATGAAAGCTATGCCGCGATGGTACAGACATCGGATATTCAGAGGAATCGACAGACAGCCTTGCAAAAGACGCAGGAATGGTTGGAGACAGCGGAAAGACAGAAGATTTCTGTAGTGAGTGAAGACGGTTATATATTGATTGCGGAGACATTTTCTGCACAAACGGATGATGTGGATGCCGGGAAAAATATTGCAGGAGAAGAAGCGCGTGCAGATTCCCAAAACCATAAATGGGTCATTTTGCTTCATGGGTATACGGGCTGGAAAGAGGAGATGTATCCTTTTGCTTACTGGTATCATGGGGAGGGCTATCATGTGCTTGCCCCGGATCTCAGGTGTCAGGGAGAGAGCGAGGGAGATTTTATCGGGATGGGCTGGACAGACCGTCTGGATGGTATGCTCTGGATTCAGTATATTTTATCCCAGGATGCCGATGCAGAGATTGTTCTTCATGGGCAGTCTATGGGTGCGGCAGCGGCGCTGATGATGGCAGGGGAAGAAACCTTGCCGCATAATGTGAAAGCGGTAGTTTCCGACTGCGCCTATACGGACGCATATGCGATGTTTGATGAGAAAATAGGGGAATGGTTTCATCTGCCGTCATTTCCGCTGGTGGATTCGGCGTGTTTGGTCCTTAGGATTCGCGGGGGATATAACCTGAAAGATGCATCCGCACTTAACGCTGTCAGAAAAAGCAGAATCCCGATGCTTTTTATTCACGGAGAAGAAGATGAGATGATCTCCGTGGAGATGACAAAGGAGCTGTACGAAGCAGCCGCCGGGGAGAAAGAATTATTGATAGTTGCAAATGCCGGGCATGCGCAGGCACCGGACAAAGATCCTGATACATATTTTGGAACGATTCGGAAGTTTATAGCGATGGAAAAGTGAAAAATACAATAGGTTTTACCCTATCAGTACCTGCTTCCCCTGGAAGGCAAAGCCGCTTTCTCGGTTGGAGGTTGTGGTTACTACTTTTAAATTGTTGAATGAGTAAAGAAAAATAAAAAATCCCTTGCAAAACAAGCATAATTATGGTAATATATTGACTCGTGATATATTAATTTATCCTTGCTCCCGGGAAGAATCGGGGGCCAAAAGACCAAAAGGAGGTACGAGGCATGAACAAATATGAATTAGCGCTTGTCGTTAATGCAAAGCTTGAAGATGAAGCAAGAGCTGCGGTTGTGGAGAAGACGAAAGGGTATATTACACGTTTCGGCGGAACTATAACGGAAGTGGATGAGTGGGGCAAGAAGAGATTAGCCTATGAGATCCAGAAAATGAGAGAGGGCTTTTATTACTTCATCAAGTTCGATGCAGAGCCAGATTGTCCGGCAGAGATTGAAAAACATGTACGTATTCAGGACAATGTGCTCCGTTTCTTATGCGTTAGACAGGACGAGGCATAATAGAAAGAGGAGATTAGATGAATAAAGTTATACTTATGGGTAGATTGACCAGAGACCCGGAAGTCCGTTATTCACAGGGAGAACAGGCTACCGCGGTTGCAAGATATACTCTGGCAGTAGATAGAAGATTCAGACGTGATAACGATCAGCAGACGGCAGATTTCATTAATTGTGTAGCATTTGGAAGAAGCGGAGAGTTTGCAGAGAAATATTTCCATAAGGGTATTAAAATAGCAGTAACTGGAAGAATCCAGACAGGAAGTTATACCAACCAGGAAGGTCAGAAGGTATATACCACGGATGTTGTCGTGGAGGAACAGGAATTTGCAGAGAGCAAGGCTGCAAGTGAGCAGTCTGGCGGCGGTTTCCAGCCGGCAGGAAGACCTGAGCCCAGCGCAGCAGCCGGAGACGGTTTTATGAATATTCCGGATGGTATTGACGAGGAATTACCGTTTAATTAGATTAGGAGGCAGAGAAAATGGCTTACAATAAGACAGAAAAGGGCGATGCTCCCATGAAAAGGAGAGGCGGCGTCCGCAGAAGAAAGAAAGTTTGCGTATTTTGTGGTAAGGACAATGTAATTGATTACAAAGATACAAATAAGCTTAAGAGATACGTTTCTGAGAGAGGCAAGATTCTTCCCAGAAGAATCACAGGAAACTGCGCAAAGCATCAGAGAGCATTGACTGTTGCCATAAAGAGAGCAAGACATATTGCATTGATGCCGTATGTTACAGACTAAGTAATAAAATAGGAAAAGAATCGACCAGTCATTTTCGGATGGCTGGTCTTTTTGTCCCTAATACCTGTCAATTTCCTTTTTCATGGTGGCGGCGGCAGATTCCTCTTTTGTGCACTGCAGATGGAAAAACGGAATGGTCTTACTTAATTTGTCTACAAAGGATAAATTGGACAGCAGCATATCCCTGGTCCATGAGGGAGATACGATCCGCTGTATGGTGCGCAGCGAAATTTCTTCGTCTGTTAGCGGCAGCAGTCTGTCGGCGGCAGCCTGTTTTAGAAAAACTATGCCGCCAAGTGGCACAGTCTCTACGGTATAATATCCCGAGGTGCCGCACCAGGGGATGCCGTATACGACAGGCGTATCGTCTATAAAAGCCAATAGATTTAAATCTCCATTCAAATATGGTGTCTGATAGCACTGATTCCAGAGCGAAGCGTGGGTGGACTTTCCGGTGCCCGAGGGACCGGAGAAAAGCCAGGCCCTGTCGTGGTATAGGATAGAAGCGGAATGCAGGGCAAATACCCCCATGCGTTGCACACAGATTAAGTAGGCAAAGCGCAGGGCGTGAAAAATATCTTCGGAAAGGCCGGGTGCATCAGGCTTTGGACAGAACAAAGCAGCGTTCCTGCCATCTAAGGAAACGTGCATTTCAGCGATGCCCTGGCTGTCTGGATATAAGAATAAATACGAATTTTTTGTTTTGCAGATAATCATTTCATCCGTGCGAACCAGTAATTCACCATTGACATGCGAATCCGGGGCCGGGGACAAAATTTGTACGGTCAGGTCTGGGTCTGCTTTTTCACAGGAAAAATCAAAAAATGACGGCATAAGAAGTTCTTTTGGTCCCTGGTAAGCAATGATTGCAGGTCCTATCTGAAAGAAATAACTGGTGTCGAGTGAGAGTGGGTGATCTGTCTGTGGGAGAATATTGGCGCCTTCCAACTGAAGGAGGAAATGTCTGATATCTTCTTTCAGAACGGGGATATCCGAATCTTTGGCCTGATAATGGGACATAAGGGTATCAAGCAGTGATGATTCATCAGCACCTTGTGCCAGGGCGTGGTAAAGCAGTACGCCCGATTCGTTTAAACGGATGCTGCGCTTAAAATCGGCGATATTCTGTCCATAAGGAAGAAGATAAGGGACACCGGAGATTTCGTGAAACAGGTATCCATCGTTTATTTTTAACATAGGGATTCCTTTCTGCAGTAATGCATCAATGGTGTTATCCTGGCTGGGAATAGTCGGTTCCGTCCACTGTTACGTCCCTGAAACAAGTGGGTATATTTATTATAGCATTTCTATATGAAAAGTGCTATAATCAGATTATATAAGAAAATAGGATTTTAATAGGAATGAGAAATGAAATCGAAAGCGGATATTGAGCAGTTGTTAAAGGATGGAAATACGGTTCAGACAGTAATAAACGGTTACAGTATGTATCCAATGCTCATGCCGGGCAGGGATTATGTTATCCTTGAGCCGTTTGAGGGTGAACAGCCCAGGCGCGGGGATGTTGTGCTTTACCGGAGAGACGGAAGCATCCTGGTGCTTCACCGTATCTGGCGTATCCGCCGGGACGGGATTTATATGGTGGGGGATAACCAGACGCAGGTAGAAGGTCCCCTGCGCCCGGATCAGATACGAGGCAGGCTGGCGGCATTTATCCGGAAAGGGAAGTATGTTCCCGCCAGCAACATGTTTTATCGGCTGTATGCCTGTATCTGGCTGTGGATGCGGCCGGTGCGCCATAAAGTTGCAGTAGCGGTTCATTTTATCAAAGACTTTGGGAAACATTTGCGCGCAAAATAATAACAGTCCGGCCGACGGAACTGTTGTGGGAGGTAACGTGAGTGGGTGGCGGATATCAGATTAGAAAAGCAGCGGGAAGCTATTGGCTGCTTTATATGGAACAGAATGGAAAGGACTATAAAGAACCCATAGAGATTAACGAAAGCGGAGCAAGAATATGGGAACTTGCCAGCCAGGGAAGGGATGTCTCATTCATTGCAGAGGATTTGGCGAAAGAATATGGAATAGGGATAGAGATGGTGAAAGAGGATGTCCGGCAGTTTTTGCAGGGGCTTAAAGATGCCGGAATATCAATAGAAACTAAGTGAGGCGGCAGATATGGAAATATTATTGGTCGGCAGTGATAACGAATTGATGCGGACAATGATTAATAAAATGAATAAAGAAGGTCATCGCTGTTATGTCTTGACAGGAAATAAAAACCAGGTTGGCAGTTATAAGAATGCTTATGAGAAATACCGTTTTCCTTATGAAAGTGATTGCCTAAAAGAGATTTTTGACAGCGTCCGCCCGGATGTCACGATCTTTATGGGCGTGTATGACTATAATTTTGACTGGACAGATCCCAGAAGGGAGTCTGTGCGTTATCAGACTGCGCTGCAGAACGTCCTGACCTCCTTTTCGGTATTAAAGCGGGGACGGTTTGTTTATTTATCTTCCGGGGAAGTGTATACCCAGTCGTATCAGAATGATATTGATGAAAGGGAAGAAACATCTGCATATAGTTTTCGGAGTGTTGCCATCTCCCAGGGAGAGGATGTCTGCCGTAATTACAAACAGACGATGGGCACGGATACTGTAATTCTGCGTCTGGATCATCTGTATATGATGCCTGAGAGAACGATGGGAGGGAATAAAACCGTAATAGATGCCAATCCCTGTGCCAAAATGTGTATAGAGGCGCTTGAGACGGGATACATCCAGGCAAATGCAAATAAAATATTCTCACTATTATATGTAAACGACGCTGTGGAAGCCATTTATAAAGCGGCTGCAGCGCCAGAACTTAAACGCGGGCTCTATCATATTTCGTCAGGAGAAGAAATCAATGAGATGCAGCTTGCAGAGAAGATTCAAAAAGAATTGGGACAGAGAGTGACCATTACGGATAACACCGTGGGAAGTATGGTCCGTGTGATACTGGATAATAAGGTTTTTGCTGATGAGCTTGGAATGACTGTTTTTCATCATGTGGATGATGTTGTCGTCAAAATGGCAAAATATATCCGCAAATACAGCGCAAGCTTTATCAACCTTGAGGATGTCAGAGGCAAAAGGCAGAGAAACTGGCGGCAGACATTGCGGGTGATTGTCGACGCCACGGTTCCCTTCATAGAGAATATGGTCTGCTTTATTCCGTTTTTTATGTTGAATAACAGAGCGGTCGGGAGTCGGTACTTTGCCAATTTGGACTTCTATCTATTGTATGTCCTTCTTTTTGCGATTGTATATGGCCAGCAGCAGGCGACCTTCTCAGCGGTGCTTGCTGTGGGGGGGTATTGTTTCCGGCAGATGTATAACCGCTCCAGTCTGGACGTCCTGCTTGATTACAATACCTATGTCTGGATTGCGCAGTTATTTATTCTCGGCCTTGCAGTCGGTTATATGAAGGATCGCCTGCGCGCCATCCGCAATGAAAATAAGCATGAAGTACAATATATGGTAACGCAGTTGGATGATATTCAGGATATTAATACCTCAAATGTCCGCATTAAAAATATGCTGGAAGTTCAGCTTGTCAATCAGAATGACAGTTTTGGAAAGATTTATGAGATTACCTCGAGCCTAGATCAGTATGAGCCGTCCGAGGTGTTGTTCTATGCCGCAGAAATCCTTGCGCGGCTGGTGGATAGCAAGGATGTGGCTATCTATACCGTTGCGAACCGTTCTTACGCGCGTCTTTTTTCCGCAACATCACCAAAGGCGAGAGAATTGGGAAATTCTATAGAATATACGAAGATGGAAGATATGTACCGTTTGTTGAAAGAAAAGCGGGTTTATATTAACCGCAGCATGGACCCGCAGTATCCATTGATGGCAGATGCCATTTTTGCGGAAGACGAAATGCAATTGATACTTATGGTATGGGGTATTCCCTGGGAGCGCATGACATTAAGCCAGGCGAATATGCTTATCATCATCGGTTATCTCATTCAAAATGCGGTGCTGCGTGCGAACCGTTATCTGGACGCGCTGGAGCAGACGCGTTATCTTCAGGGAACGAAGGTCCTGGAGGCAGAAGCTTTTGAATCTTTGGTAAAGGCATACCTGACGGCTAGGAATAAGGGACTTACCGAGTGTACGATTTTGGAAATAGACATAGAAGGTAAAAATCTCGAGAAATGCGGAGAGGAATTGGCCGGGCTGATGCGCCAGAGCGATTATATCGGCAAAATGAAAAATGGCGGGCTTTATGCCCTCCTATCGAATACAGACAGCAAGGATGCAGATTTCGTAATCAAGCGTTTTGAAAACACCGGTTATAAAAGTGTTATTCAGGAGGATGTGGCAGTATGACGATAAAAGAAATATTTTTTGTCTGCATTCTTTTGTTAAATGCAGTCATAGCTGTCTTGTATCTGTTGTTTGGCCTGATATATGCCAAACGCTGTCGGACAGAGGAAGATGGAGAGACAGAGGAGCAGAAAGAACCATCCACAGAAGATGGGCAGGAAGAAGACATTCCTATGAGAGACGGCAGGATTGTCTATGTTATGAAGTTTATTATTATGCTGCTTTGTCCTTTGACAGGCATTGTTTTTTTTGGAGTAGGATATCTTCTGTTTAAATTTGTACTTCGTCAGGATGTGAGCCTGGAGGACGTTATCTTTAGCAAAGAACGTGTGCGGACAAATGAGCGCGCGGACGAGGAGCGCGAGAGAAACATTGCCCCGTTGGAGGAAGCGATCGCAGTCAGTGATAAAGAGAGCCTGCGCAGTCTGATGCTGAATGTTATCCGAGGGGATATTCATAATTCCCTGGCAGCAATTTCTTTGGCGTTAAACAGCCCGGATTCCGAGACGTCGCATTATGCGGCTTCTGTTTTGCAGGACGAGCTCAACAATTTCCGCGGTAACGTACAGAAGGTCTGGCGGGAAATCGAAAAAGAAGAAGATGACGAGACCGATTGTGAGGTCTATCTGATTCCCTATATGAACAGCATGCTGGAGCAAAAAGTATTTACAGAGATGGAGCAGAAAAATATGGTAGAACAGTTTGCAAAGGTGGCGGAGGAACTGTACCGCAAGACGCCTCACCGTTTTACCAGCCAGTTCTATGAATGGATTTGTCTAAGGCTTTTGGATGTGAAAGATTTTGAGTCGATGGAAACCTGGTGTGACCGGGCGGCAGTACAGTATCCAGAAGAATTATCAAGCTACACCTGTAAATTAAAGCTGTATTTTACAGCGCAGAATAAAGAGAAGTTTTTTGCAACGCTGGACGCCTTAAAGCACTCCAGTATTGTAATTGACAGGGAGACTTTAGAGTTAATCCGTACATTTGGTTAAGGAGGTGATGGCAGTGTCGATGGAGGCTTTGACAGTCTTGCAGTGTATCGGGATTCTTGCGGCATATCTTACGATGACGTTTGTTCTTCCGGCGATACTGTTATACCGTAAAATACAAAAGTTAAGGTTTTGCGAGCGATTTATCGCTTACCAGATGACGGGAAACTTTTATATGATGAATCTGGTGTCTGTGTTAGAGCTTTTGCATATTGCAAACCGTGTAACGCTAATCCTTTTTACGGTTCTCCCATGTGTGGGAATCTATGCCGTTCTTTATAAGAAAAGACCGGTGCAGGTGCTGAATGATGTATTTGACTGTCTGGAGCGTCTGGCTGGAGGACAGTTTGGCGTCCGACTGTTTATGAGACGTGTCCGGCAGGCAGTCTGGAAGCATGTTAAAAAGGCCGTCCGTGCATTGTTCCGGCGTATTGGAAGGAATTTTATTGATATTGTGTTGATTGTGGCGCTGACTGCCGGTTTGTGTTATGTATATGGTACGAATCTGCTGGAACATTTTGGTTATTGTGCATCAGATCTGCCGGTGCATAATTACTGGGTGAATTATCTGGGGCGAAATAAGATTTTTGTTGCGGGTATTTATCCCTTTGGCTTTCACTGTGTCGTTTACTATCTTCATGAGGTATTCGTTATACCCACGTATGTTATGTTCCGGGTTTTCTGCTTTGTGCAGAACCTGATGTTTCATTATGTCCTGCTGGCATTCGCCAGATACTGCTGTAAATCAAAATTTGCACCTTATATCGGGGTATTTATGTATGTATTTTTGAAAATTTTTGGCGAGAATACATTTCTTCGGTTTTTTAGCGCTTTACCTCAGGAATTTGGCATGATATTTATTTTACCTTCTATTTATTATCTGTTTGCCTTTTTTGCCAAAAAGAAAAAACAAACGGAAAACGAGAATGCTGATTCCCAAAGGGGTAACGAGCAGCCGGTTCTGGCAGGAGAACATGTGATAAGAATAGATGAGGATGAGATGCCTCCCTTGAGTGAGGAAAGCATTATAAGAATTGAGGAACATGGGATTGTTAAGACCAGTGTGGGGCAGGAAGCAGAGGAGGTAAAGCCTCAGGTAAAAAAGGCATCCAAAGAGAAGAAATCCAAAGGAAAGAAAAAAGAGAAGCTTGCAAAGCTGTTAAAGAGTGAAGATTTCTGGTATTTGGCGGGGTTTGCCATTAGTTTTGGCATGACTCTCTCGGCGCATTTCTATGATACAATGATCGCAGGGCTTTTGTGTGTGGGCGTTGCCGGCGGATATTTTTTCCGGTTATTCCGCCCCAGAAATTTTGGAAAAGTTATGTTGACTGGCATTCTTTCTATTTTCATAGCGATATTGCCTATGTTGGTGGCATTTGCGATGGGAACGCCGCTGCAGGGTTCTCTGGGCTGGGGTATGAAAGTTATTTCCGGAGAGAATAACAAAGAGGTCGTGCAGACTGTGCAGAAAGAAGACGCTGCGGAAAATGCCGGCAACGCAGAGAATGCCGGGAATAGTGGAACTATTACAGGAGAGAGTGGAGCTATTACGGGAAATGGCGGTCAGACGGGGACGGCAGAGGGTGAGAGTGTCGCTGCCGCACCAAGAAGGTCGCTTCCGCAAAGAATCGTGGACAAGCAAGGATTTGCAGTGCAGGCGTTCTGGGATGCGATGAAAACTTATATTATTACCGACAGCTACCCGCTTTTTCAAAAGCTGCTGGTGGGATCGATGATTTTTCTTGCAGCGATGTCATTAATCTTTTTTATGGTGCGGCAGACGGATTATGCGGCGAGGTGTCTTTCCCTGTCGGCGGGTCTTGTTGCCCTTTCCATCCTACAGGCGTCGTCAAAGCTTGGACTGCCGACGCTTATGGATGCCACCAGGACATGCATTTTCTATGCGTATGTTCTTGCGGCGGCATGGAGTTTGTGCGCAGACGGCGTACTGCAGTTTATTTTTGGATGGTTTAAGCGCAAATGGATATTGCATACGTTTTCTCTGGCAGCCCTGGCAGCGGTTGTGGTTTCCTGTTATCAGGAAGATTTGATTCGCGTTCCACGGGATACTCCGGCGATGGAGACCAATGATGCCATTTTGTGCCTTACAAATATTATACATGATAATGAAGATTTTACATGGACCATCTGTTCCGCCAATGATGAATTGCGTATGGGTGAAGATTACGGCTACCACCATGAGGTACATACGTTTTTAAAAGACTTACAGAGGAAGGGAAGGACACATTCGATTACGATTCCAACGTCAAAGGTTTATTTTTTCATTGAAAAGATACCGATCATGTATGGCAGGGCGTATCGCGGGGATGAACCTGAAATTTCAGAGATGTTTGCAGATGAACCATTGCCCCGTGGAAGCGGGATTTCCATGTATCAGGGAGTGAACCGCCTGATTGAGATGTCGAAGCTCTATGAGTGGGCGCAGGAATTTGCAGAACTGTACCCCAATGATGTGAAAGTGTATTATGAGTCAGATAATTTTGTATGCTATTGTGTGGAGCAGGATTTGTACCGGCCATTTAATTTTTCGATAGATATAAAGAATTAACTGTGTAACAGTGGAGGTTATCGTATGGTATCCCGTAGAAACTTTTTTTCCATCACGCTGATTATGCTGGTGGTTGTGTTTATGTTTCAGGTTCCCGAGGTTATCAAAAACCAGGTGAACAATTATGGGGAAAATGAATATGTGGAAATAACGGATACCGGACTTACGGAGAAATCTGTGTATACAGCATCTGAAGCGGATGTGGAAGACACGGGAAGGTTTGTTGTATTTATTGGTGATACCGGGGAAGGTTCTGTGGGCAGCGTGGTCCGTGAGTGGAGCTTTTATACGAAGCGTTATATGGAAAGCTACAAGTCCGTCAAGGAATATGAGCCGGACCCGGGGAATCTGCCGGAGGCAGTCCTGGTGGATTCTAAAAGTCTGGATATGAAAAAGGATATTTCTGTGCTTGGAAGCTATACAGAAAAAGGTATCCATATTATTTTCTGCAATTTGCCCGAGGTTACTGAGGTATCAAAAAATCCAAAGCTTCGGATGATGCTTGGTATAAAGGGGGTAATCCGTGAGAAGATTAAAGTAGAAGGTATCCGGCTGATGGAGGGCTTTCTGCTTGGAGGATTGAAAGAATATATTCTGGATGAGACGATGGAGAAGACGCAGCAGGATATGGATTTGGTGATGCCCTGGTATCGTATATCGGGCGGGGCGAAGATGTTTATGCATGGAATGATGGAAGATGAGGATGTGGAAGCCTGTTATATGATGACGGAGGGAGACGTGATCACCAAGAACCAGAATCTGCCGGCTGTCATATGGCGGAACAAATATCAGAATGCCATGGTATTTGGCGTAAACGGTGAGTATTTGTCTACGAATGCGGGATTGGGAATCCTGAGCGCTATGATGGTGGAATTGAAAAAATATGATATTTATCCTGTTATCAATGCGCAGAATCTGGTAGTTGTAAATTTTCCGGACTTGGCAAATGAAAATGAGGCGGAGATAATGAAGCGTTACAGCCGGTCATTAAAAGCTGTTTGCCGTGATATCGTATGGCCGGGGGTGGTGTCTGTTGCCCAGCAAAATTCCAGGAAGCTGACATGCATGATTGCGCCGCAGATGGAGTATCAGGATAACCTAAATCCAGAGGAGGATACACTCGTTTATTATATGAAACTTTTCCAGGAACAGAATATAGAAATGGGACTTTCGGGAACTTATCGCAAGGGTACAGATGTTTCAACGAAGCTTGACAAAGATATAGAATTTCTGGACGGGGTTGTGCCGGAGTATTCTATGCTGTCATTTTATCAGGGAAATATGAGCGATGAGGAGTTAGAGGACGCCCTAAAGCGCAAACGTTTTGCTCAGGTGCGGACGATTTTTACCGATGATAATAAGTCTGAGCAGCTGGTATCTTATGGGCAGGATAACATGGTAAAACAAAGGAGCATCAATGATGGATACAGTCATACGTTCAGCGAAAATCTGCGTATGATAAGTATTCAGACAGCGTTGGGGTATTCCAATATCCAGGTGGACATCAATCCGATTGCATATCCGGTCACGGAGGAGGATTCCTGGGAGAAGCTGTCGAGGAAATTTGCAGGTAATACCAGTACATACTGGAAAACATTCAGTAAATTTGAGAAGACAACACTTTCTGAAAGTGATGCACATATCCGCAAGTTCCTGGCGCTGAATTATAAACAGGAAAAAAAAGGAAATACGATCTCTTTGGAGCTTTCAAATTTTCAGGAGGAAGCATGGTTCATTTTGCGGACGCAGGGGGAAGACATCAAGTATGCAGAGGGAGCAGAATTTGAAAAGATAGAGGACGGTGCATATCTGATTACTGCGACAGAGCCCAAGGTGCAGCTGGAATTAGAAGGGGAGCAGGAAAGATACTATTATCAGCTAGATTAGGAGTATGGTGTAAATGGCAGGTTACTTAAAGGTCTGCATTGTTGCAGAGGGATGTTATCCATATGTGGTGGGCGGTGTATCAAGCTGGATACACAGCTTAATCAACTCATTCCCTGAGACGGAATTTATATTGCTTACAATTGTGGCGAATCGTTCTTTTCGGGGTAAGTTTGTGTACGAGTTGCCCGAAAATTTAATCGAAGTGCATGAGTTGTATCTGGAAGATGAGGATTGGTGTGATAACCGAAATGGAAAATCCTTAAAGATGAGTAAAAAAGAATATAACGCTATGCGAAGCCTAGTGCTGAACCAGAAGATTGACTGGCATACGCTGTTCGATTTTTTTCGCAGGCCGGGGTTGTCTTTGAATGATCTTTTAATGGGTCCCGATTTCTTTGAAATAGTTATGGACTGCTATAATTTAAAGTATAGCCAGGTGGTCTTTTCGGATTTCCTTTGGACAATGCGCTCTATTTATCTGCCCCTGTTCCATACGCTGTTGATGGACGTGCCCAAAGCAGATTTGTACCATTGTGTAGCTACCGGATATGCAGGGGTGCTGGGCAGTATGGCACATTACCGTCATGGAAGCCGGCTTTTAATTTCGGAACATGGAATTTATACGAGGGAGCGGGAAGAAGAATTAATAAAGGCAAGCTGGGTCAAAGGCATTTATAAAAATATTTGGATCGAGCAGTTCCGCAAGATGTCCAAATTGGCTTATGATAAGGCAGATCTTGTAACCAGCCTGTACGAGCATGCAAGGGAGCTGCAGATTGAGCTGGGCTGCCCGGAAAATAAAACCATTGTAACGCCGAACGGAATTAATATTGAGGGTTTTGATAACCTTCCGCCAAAAACAGAAGAGGATAAGCAATATATCAACATCGGTGCAGTGCTCAGGGTTACGCCAATTAAAGATGTTAAGACTATGATACAGGCATTTGCCTACGCAAAGGCAAAGCAGCCGAAGCTAAAGTTATGGATTATGGGTCCTTATGATGAGGATAAGGCATATGCAGAAGAATGTTTTGATCTGGTTGAGGCAATGCAGATTAAAGATATTGTTTTTACAGGAAGAATTAATGTCAAGGATTATCTTGGCCGTATGGACATGACGATCTTAACCAGTATCAGCGAGGGGCAGCCTCTTACCATTCTGGAGGGGTACGCCGCCCATAAGCCGGTCATTGCCACGGATGTGGGGAATTGCCGGGGATTGCTTTATGGAGAAGGCGATGAGTTTGGGGAAGCCGGGATTCTGACCCATATCATGAATATTGAGGAGATTTCCCATGCGATTCTGGAGCTGGCAAATAATTCTGAGCGGCGGATGCGTATGGGGGAAAATGGCTATCAGCGGCTGATGAAGAAGTATACCATTTCAGATATGAAGAAAACCTACAACAAAATCTATACAGATTTTGAAGATGGGTTGGAAATGGCTGAAGAACAGGAAGCAGCACAGGAGGAATCTTTGGAAGACTGGGCGGACCTGGGAGACGAATCTTTGGAAGACTGGGCGGACCTGGGAGAGGAATCGTTGGAAGACTGGGCGGATCTGGAAGGAGAAACCTATGAGGACTGGGCGGATCTGGAAGGAGAAACCTATGAGGACTGGGCAGATATAGAGGATACGGCAAGAAGATAAGAAAGGCACGGTTATTGCTATGGCAGGAATTGGAGTAAGACTGAATCAGATTTTTGAAAAAAATACGCTGGTATCAGATTTGATTGGATTTGGATATAGTGCGGTTGTGACTGTGGCGCCAATGTTTTTGGTTATTGGGAATATTTTTGTGATGGGCCAGGCGTTGGAGCTCTCAAAGGTAGCGTATGCGCCGCGGGAGCTGATGTCGTGCACCATTTTGTATATGTTTATTTTTTCATTGCTCACCACTGCGCCGTTCAATTCCGTACTGTCGAAATATATGTCTGACGTTATTTTCGAAGAACGTTATGAGGATATTATGCCCTGCTTCTATGTCGGCCTGCTTCTAAATGTTATATTGAGCTGTCTGCTGGGGATTCCGTTTTGTATTTATGAGCTTGTTGTAGGAAAGGTCGGCGTATTGTATGTATTTACCGGATTTTGCGGGTACATTGCCTGTGTCTTAGTGTTTTACGCCATCAAATATCTGCAGATATGTAAAGATTACAAGAAAATAACCATATTTTTCTTTGTAGGAATGGCGGCGTCTTTTGTGATGTCACTGGTGCTGGTGTACCTGTTTTCTTTTCCGGTAACAGATTCGATGCTGGCATCTATTTCAGCGGGGTTTCTTTTGATAGCCTGTGAAGAAATTGCTATGGTCAAACGGTATTTTAAAAACAACAGTGGAAGATACCGGCCGGTGCTGGGTTACATGAAGAGAATGTGGAAGCTGATATTGACAGATTTATTCTATATGCTGGGACTTTACGCCCACAATTTTATATTCTGGACGACGGATATTAATATGGTAGTGGTAAATACGTTTGTCTGTGCGCCTGCTTACGATATGGCGACCTGTCTGGCGATGTTTACAAATATTTCATCCACGGTTATTTTGATTTCCAGGCTGGAGATGCATTTCCGTGATAAATACAAAGGATACTCTGAGGCAGTAATTGGTGGCAGAGGCGTGGATATCCGCAATGCACAAAAAAGGATGTTCCGGCAGCTTGCGGCAGAATTGATGAATCTGGTGCGTATCCAGTTCATCATATCTATCTGCGTATTTCTGGCCTGCATGGTTTTTCTGCCCCAATATGGATTTTCCGGGCTTGTGATGCAGTTTTACCCATGTCTTGCCGCCGGATATTTTGTCCTGTTTTTGATGTACGCAGCAATTATTTTCCTGTATTATTTTAATGATTTGACCGGGGCATTGCTTACGGCAGTTGTTTTTCTAATAGTGACATTGGGAGTGACGGTTTATGCGGCAGAGCTTTCTGAGGGCTGGTATGGGGTAGGCGTTATTGTTGGTTCATTGTTTGGCTGGGGTGTTGCATATCTCAGGCTCCGCTGGGTGGAAAGGCATCTGGATGAGCACATTTTCTGTAATGGCACTTTAATAAAGTATGGAAAAGGCGAAAAACTTTCCTCGAAGGTATATGATGTACGTGAGGAAAGGAAAAAAGAAAGGATGGTGGAGCCGGAATGATGGCAGATATTTTATGTATTATAACGGTTTTAGAAGGAATAGCGCTTCTAATCGTGGATTTTATCTCTTTTGTCTACCAGAAAATAACGGTGGGAATTGAGTTATGTTGGAGTGCATTTGCAGTTGTCCTTATCCTGCTGGGAGTTGTGCCAGGATTATCAGACTGGACCAGGGTGATACCGAGGGAAGCGATTCCGGCATATCTGCTAATCAGTCTTGCGATTATATTTAGTTTTTTCTATCTGAGTTGTGCTATTTCACAGCTATTGCGCAAGAATCAGGAGCTTGCCATGCATGTATCGCTTTTAAATCAGGAAAATGAAATTATTTTGCAGAAGTTAAAGGATGGAATGACAGACAAGAAGGAAAATAAATAAAATGAAGAAAAAAATTTTATTTGTTATCAATACTCTGGGACGTGCCGGAGCGGAAATGGCGATGCTGGAATTGATCCGCCGGCTTCCGGAGGAGGAATATGACATTTCGCTCTATGTAGTCTTAGGACAGGGGGAGCTGGTGCGCGAGCTGCCAGAACACGTAAAGGTATTAAACCGCACATATCAGGATACGTCGGTATTGTCGGAGAATGGACGCCGCCATATCGTTAAAACGGTAATCCGTAGTTTTTTTCACAATGGAAAATGGTTCCAGAAGCTGTTCCATATGGCGGTTGTTGCACATGAGATGAGAAAAAAGGGAAAACTGCAGATGGATAAGCTGCTCTGGCGGATGCTTTCAGACGGCGGCGAATACCCAAAGGAAGCATATGACCTTGCCGTTGCTTATCTGGAAGGCGGCGCTACATATTTTACGGCAGATCATGTCATAGCAAAGCGGAAGGCAGCATTTGTGCATATTGATTATGTCAATGCAGGTTATTCCAGAAAAATGGATAAGGACTGTTATGCCGGATATGACAGGATTTTTGCAGTTTCGGAGGAGGCCCGCACAAGCTTTGTAAACGTGTATCCAGAGTGGGAGGATAAGACGGGCGTATTCCACAATATTATCAACCGGGAGCGCATTCTGGAACTGGCAGGGCAGCAGGGAGGATTTTCCGATTCCTTTGATGGCATCCGATTGCTTACCGTTGGGCGGCTGACCCATCAGAAAGCGTATGATATTGCAATCGAGGCTATGAAGAAAATCAAGGACGCTGGATATAAGGTACGATGGTATGTGCTTGGAGAGGGGAATCGGAGGGAATTTTTGGAGAGACAGATTAAAAACCTGGGTTTGGAGCGGGACTTTAAGCTGCTGGGGGCAGTGGACAATCCGTATCCGTATTACAAGCAATGTGATATTTATGTACATGCAACCCGCTTTGAGGGGAAAAGCATTGCGGTGCAGGAGGCGCAGGTTATGGGCTGTACCATTGTTGCATCAGATTGTAATGGGAATCGGGAGCAGATTCAGAATAATGTGGATGGGTTGCTCTGCGGGCTTTCGGCGGAGGGGATATCTGAAAGTATTATATCTTTGATTGAAAATGAAGAAAAGCGAAAGCAGCTTGGGGATGCGGCTGCCGGAAAACGGTTGGACAACCTGCAGGAGATGAAGATGCTGCTGGATTTGTTGGAATGAGTTATGGAGGAGGCAATTTACGGATATGGATGGGAGAGGGAAAAAAGAAGTATTGATTATCATTCCTGCATATAATGAGGAAAAAAATATCACAAAGGTGCTTGATAAGCTGGAATCACCGGAAGTCCAGGCGTTTTCAGATGTCCTGGTTATGAATGACGCGTCGAAGGATGCCACAAACTGGGTGGTGAAGGACAGGAAACATACGCTGGTGACGCACGTATTCAACTTGGGATATGGAAGCGCCCTGCAGCTTGGATATAAATATGCAATCCGCCGGGATTATGAATATGTTATCCAGATGGATGCAGACGGGCAGCATGATGTCTGCAATATAGCGAAAATATATCAGGAATTAAAACAGAAGGATGAAAATGGAAGGCGGCCGGATATTGTGCTCGCATCCAGGTTTATGCCGGGCAGTTCTGATTTTCAGACGACAATGGTGAAGAAGTTTGCCTACCGGCTGTTTCATTTTATGATAAAGATGGCGACGGGGAGAAGTATTGCAGACCCGACAACCGGGCTGCAGGGTCTGAACCGGAGAACCGTACTGTATTATTCACAGTATGGGCATTTTGATGATAAGTATCCAGACGCCAACATGATTATGCAGATGCTTTTGCTGGGATTCCAGATTAAGGAGATTCCGGCTGTGATGCATCCACGTACCACCGGATTCAGCATGCATTCTGGATTAAAGCCGGTTATTTATATGTTCCGCATGTTTTTTTCAATCCTGGCAGTTGTATTTCGGATTAAGGTATTCAAATTAGAAACGAAGGAAAAGTTGTCCAATGAGCTTTATAAAAAGGAAGAAACGTATTCGCTTTGAACCCGCATTGTTTGAAGAAAATGCATCCTATCTGCCGAATCCATCCTGCGGGTGGTATCGAATCTATCCGTTTGTCATAGAAAAGATGCCGGATTTTGAAGAATTGTACTGGTGCCTGCGCCCGGAAGAGAAGATTGCCCTGGTATTGGTGGATATAGGTGCATTTCGCGACGATGTAATTTCCGACGATGCGCTTGGGAACCTGGATGAGATTTTGAAGTTCTTTAGGAAACACGACAAAGAAGTCATTTTGCGTATCACCTATGACAGGGAAGGACGCGGTATGGAACGGGAGCCGGATTTTATAAGCACCGTTATCGGCCACATGCAGCAGTTGGGTGCGGTCATAAGACTCCACCGAAGCCAGATTCTTGTTGTACAGGGTGTGTTGGTGGGAAGCTGGGGGGAAATGCATGATTCCAAATTTCTGTCGGAGGAACGGTTAAGGCAGCTTTTGTGTGCATGGCAGGATGCCCTTAAGGATATTGCGATTGCTGTGCGGACGCCGCAGCAGTGGCGGCTGTTGCACCGGGAGGACAGCGAGCCGGGAGAGGACAGGGTCGGTCTGTTTAACGATGGAATGTTCGGCTCAGAGGATCATCTTGGCACTTACGGTTGGCAGAAGAAAGCCCAGGCCGGCTGGAGAGGGCAGTGGTGCAAGGAAGAAGAAGCTGAGTTTGCAGGGCGGATTGCATCTGTTGTACCCTTTGGCGGAGAGGCCGTAGGAGAGTCTTTGGACTGGACAACCCGGGATGTCATAGAGGAGATGCGCCGTACTGGGGTCTGTTACTTAAACTGTATGCATGACATGCAGCGCCTTGGGCAGTGGAAAGAGACGGAATGCCGGATGGCAGGGGTCTGGGAAGGCAAATGTTTATATGATTATATCGGATGTCACTTGGGATACCGCTTTACCATAAGAGGTGCGGAATTTATATGCAAAAAGGGTTTATATCTCAAAATTCAGATAGAGAATACAGGGTTTTCCAGCCTGAAGGAAGATGCTGAGCTGTTATTATATATGGGGAAGGATAAGTATTTTGTTCTGCCGGACAGCCTGTGTGGCGTGGGCTCACAGGAGGTTAAGGATATTGTGGCCGAGCTGCCGCAAGAGCTGGCAGAATCCATATGCCCGCTGTCACTTGCAATGCGCAGGAAACGGGACGGGCATAAAATTCTTTTTGCCAATGAATCTTTAGAAGATGGACGTGTAGTTTTAGGTCGGGTCGTTTAGCTTCTTTCCGTTTAAGGGGTTGGGGACGTTATGGAAGAATTATCCGCTCTATTCACTTTAACGCGGAAAGAACCTACAAAATAGCCATATTTACCGGAAGCCGTTTTGTTGGCAAGCTGGATGTTTTGTTTTGTGGCAGGATCGAATAGCTGATAGTAAATCCGGTAATTTCCATCCTGGTACCTGCGGACGTCAAGGGGAACGCGGAAGGTAGCTGTCTCCCCGCTTTTCCAAAAGCGGTTATCTGTATTTACTTTTATCGTATCGCAAATGCTTCCGTCCATGCGAAGTATCGTCACGATGGAGGTAAATGGACGGTAACAGACGGAGAATCCGCTGTTTTCCATTGTCACGGATAGAGTGGCATTATGGGTTTGAAACGTGTGAAACGAACAGTCTGACGCAAGAAGCGCATAACGGTAACCTAGATGCGCACCAATATAGGAATAGCCATCTGTGCCGTCAAAACAATCCTCCCCACGGTAGACAGAGTTTTTCCATTTGTCCAGCACAGCAAGATCGTAGCCGCAGTCGAGGTAGGAGACATGCATGGCTTTTAAATCTTTTACGGCATCCGGGAAGTCATTATATTTGTTATCTAAAACGACTTCGCCTCCGTTTGGTACGTAATTGCACAGTTTGTTCTGAAAGGCGATCTCCTCCTCCCGTGTGCCTTTGCCGGTAAAATCCTTGGAGGGGGTAAAGGCTTTGTCCCCATAGGTCCCCAAATCGTTGCCAGAGCCCAACATACCGTCGTTAAATAGCCCGGTCCTGGCGGAACTGCTGCCGGAAAAAGCATCCGCTTCCGAAATGGGGGCAGAAGACCGGCTTACGATACGGTAATGTTCCGGGGTACGCACAGAAAGGTAAATGGCGGGGTCAATCACGGAATCGAGGGTTGCAAAGAGCTCACGCATATTTTCCAGGGACATATAGTTAGAGTTGTTCATTTCCCCGCAGTTGCCAACGTAGATACCCTGCATCAGATATACACAGTCAGTATATTTGTTGACAATTTCCGCGGTTTGCGTCATATGGCGTTTGATAATTGAAATTTCTTTTGGTTCCGTTTCTTTTGCCTTGCCGTTCCAGTCATACAGGAAGCGGAGAATTAGCTGTTTGTGCGAATCTTTCCAGGCAAGAAGAAGCGCGTCTAACTGGGACAATGAGGATACACTGATTTCAGAAGCCGGGTAGTTGCGCAGATTAATTTCCAAAAGGGCAAGCTGGTTGTTGTCCCTTTTGATCGTTTGGTGTATATTATCCATATTAAGCGGCTCGGTGTCCGAGAGCGCATAACCATAGATATGGTACCAGCCTTGATAGGGATTATCCAATTGCCGGCTGGAAGGGCTGTAAATTCCTGGCTGGTAGGAAACGGTATAATATTCGTGCGGATAGAGCAGGTAAGTGCCGGCGCCTGTAATATGAAACATCGACAGCAGCAGGCAGGGGATCGTAAGTAAAAAAAATTTTTTCATGAAATACCTCGTAATTTTTATTTTATATTATATCATAACATAACATAGCACAAAAAGGATTGAAATTATGCAGGAAAGTAAAATTGATTTTGTCATGCCGTGGGTAGATGGCAGTGATGCAGCGTGGCAGAGGGAAAAGAGCAGATATGATGCATCACGGGATGCGGATGATGCGGATGAGCGTTACCGGGACTGGGACATATTGAAATACTGGTTCCGGGGTGTGGAGAAATATGCCCCGTGGGTTCGGAAAATCCATTTTATTACCTGGGGGCACCTGCCTGAGTGGCTTGATACATCCAACCCCAGACTGAATGTTGTGCGCCATGAGGACTATATCCCGAAGGAGTACCTTCCAACCTTTAATTCCCACACGATTGAATGGAATATGTATAGGATAGAGGGGCTGTCAGAACAGTTTGTCTATTTTAATGATGATGTATTTCTGACGGGACTGGTAAGACCGGAAGATTTCTTCCATGACGGAAAGCCCTGTGATATGCTGGCATTCCAGCCGGTTGTAGCAAATCCGGCAAATCCTGTTATGTCCCATATTTATATGAACAATTCCCTGGTGCTCTCCAAATATTTTACTAAGAGGGAGAATGTAAAAGGGCAGCCGGGAAATTATTTTAAGCTGGGTTATCCGTGCATGTATTTCTTCTATAATCTGCTGGAACTGGCATTTCCCCTGTTTACGGGATTTTATACGGTACATGGGGCGGCCCCTTTTTTAAAGGAAACGTTTCGGACGCTGTGGGAAAAGGAGCAGGTACTATTAGACGGGACATGCCGTCATCGGTTCCGGAGTGAAGATGATGTAAGCCAGTACCTTGCCCGCGAGTGGCAGAAGTTATCCGGGAATTTTCATGCAAAGAATATTACAAGGCATTTCAAGTATTTCAATGTAAAGAATGATAACCAGGAGCTTGTCCGGGCGATCGTAAGCCAGAAAGCACGGATGATCTGTATCAATGATGCAAATGAACCGATTGACTTTATCTATGCGAGAAAGCAGATAAGGGATGCCTTTGAGCAGATTTTGCCAGAAAAATCAGAATTTGAGAAAAGTTAGGAAGTCTTTTATGGAAACAAAAACCAGAACAGAATATTCCGCACGCAATACAACAGTGGCGCTTTTATCCCGCCTGACAGCAATTCTCATGGGATATCTGCTGAGGGTTGTGTTTACACATACGTTGAATGAGAGCTATGTGGGAGTAAACGGGCTCTTTACAGATATTATTCAGGTACTGTCCCTGTCTGAGATGGGGATTGGGACGGCGATTACGTTTGCCCTTTACCGTCCGATTGCGGAAGGGGATATTGAGAAACAGAAGTCCCTGATGAAGCTTTTTCGGAATTTTTACCGGATAACAGCCGCTATCGTAGCCGTAGGAGGAAGTCTTTTCATTCCTTTTATGGATATGTTTATTAAGGATTATGAGAATATAGACCATCTGACGTTGATCTATGTACTGTATCTTGTGAATACGGTCTGCTCGTATCTGCTGATATATAAGAAAACGTTGATGGATGCGCATCAGCTATTATATATAGGTACGTTTTATCAGACGATGTCGTGGGTATTGCAGGATATTCTGCAGATTGCGGTGCTTATCTGGAGGCGGGATTTTATCCTGTTTTTGTTAATCAATATAGCGACTACTATCTTGTGCAATGTATGCATTTCCATACGTGCCAACCAACGGTATCCTTATTTAAAGGAGAAGCAGGCGCAGCCTCTCCCCCGGGAAGAAAAGAGAAAGATTTTCTCTAATATCCGGGCAATGCTGATGCATAAGGTTGGAACAGTGATTGTCAATAATACCGATAACCTGCTTCTGTCTGCATTTGTGGGTCTTGTCAGTGTGGGAAAATATTCCAATTACTATCTGGTGATTGGTTCGATCCGCCAGATGTTGAATCAGGTATACCAGGGAATTACAGCGAGCGTCGGAAATTTGGGCGTGACAGAGGATGAGGGACATATTCAGAAAGTATTTGAGGCCGTCTTTTTTATTGGGCAATGGATGTATGGATTCGCGTTTATCTGCCTGTACGAGCTCTTAAATCCCTTCATAGAAATTAGTTTTGGAAAACAGTATATTTTTGCGGAAACAACGGTTTTTGTGCTGTGCATGAACTTTTTTTTGAATGGAATGCGAAATGCGACGCTGACATTCCGTGATTCGATGGGACTGTTCTGGTATGACAGGCATAAAGCGATTGTGGAGGCTGTTTTAAATCTGGGAATTTCCCTTGTGTTAGTGAACGTTATGGGATTGACCGGTGTTTTTCTGGGAACGTTATTCAGTATGGCGCTGACTTCTTTGTGGGTGGAGCCGTATGTGTTGTATAAGCATGGATTCCATAAATCGTGTGTCGGTTACTTTGTACGCTATTTAGCCTATATGGTTGTGATTGCGATTGGCTGGTATGTGACGGACCTGGTATGCAGGGAGCTGGTGGTTATGGGAATCCGTGACGCAGCAGAGACACTGGCGGCAAGGCTTGTGGTATGCGTGTTTGTGCCCAATATCTGGTTTCTTATTGTCTATGTAAGGACAAAAGAATTCCGTTTCTTATGGGAAAAGGCAAAAGATCTGATGAAAAATTTCGCTAAGAGAGGAGGTGCGCGGAAATGAAACAGGAAGAAAAGATGCTGCTTGGAAGGTTAAAACAAGCGTTAAATCCAGATTTAAAAACAACAGTAATCACAGAGGAATGCAGGGAACGGGAACTTAGCCAGATATTTGAGACAGCAAAAAGACATACCGTACTGCCGCTTCTCTTTGATGTTTATGAAGATGATTCACATGTTGCTGAGGGATATGGAGAGGTTCTCCGTCAGTCTGCCGTCGTTACCGTGCGCTCAAATTACCGACTCTTATTCCTGACGAAATATATTACGCAGCTTTTAGAAAAGGAGGGAATCTGTGCCATTCTTTTAAAGGGGGCAGCCACGGCCTCCTATTATCCGGTGCCGGAGCTGCGTAAGTCCGGGGATGTGGACATTCTCATTCCACGAGAGGAATCGTTCCAGCGGGCAGTGGAATTGCTGAAAAAAGAAGGCTTTATCGAATGTGAAGATCAGTTTACACAGCATCATATCGAACTGAAAAACGATGAGGGCATTTCTGTTGAAGTCCATAGTATATTGGCAGAGCCTTTTGAGAGCAGGAAAATGAACCAATATTTGGAAACGCTGCTTTTGGCATACGAGGAACATGTCATCCAAAATGATTCATGGGGGATTACGATCTACCAGCCAGGAGATGCATACCATGCCTTTTACCTGGTGGTCCATATGCTGCAGCATTTCCTGCGGGCAGGATTCGGACTGAAATTTCTGTGTGATTGGACCGTTTTCTGGAACCGCGAGGTCGCAGAGGAGGAAAAAGAAACGTTTCTGTGCCTGGTAAAAGAGAGCGGGACAAAAGGGTTTGTCACAGTATTGACAAAAGCCTGTATGGAATATTTAGGGCTTCGTGAGCAAAGTGCAGGCTTTTTGCTTGAAAAGTCAGAATTGCCGGGCGAGACAGATTTAAAGCGGCTGGCAGAGGAGTTCATGGAGGAAGTCTTTGCCGGCGGAGAATTTGGACATGATGACAGACAGCGGATGGTTGCCATGCGCGGAACGGGAATTACTGCCTATATCCGGGAATTTCATCATCAAATGCACTTGAATTATCCCAAAGTGGGAAATATATTTCTGCTCTGGCCTTTGCTCTGGCTGCTGACTCTTTGGCGTTTCCTCCATAATAACCGCGCCATACGCAAGGTGAAGGGGTGGGATATACTAAAGGAAGCGGGGAGACGGAGCAGGCTCATAGACAGAATGAAGCTGTTTTCCTGAGCCGGGGCTGTGATGCCAAAATATTAGAAGCTCCGCACCATCTCCTCAATTTCTTCCTCATTTAAAGTGACACATTTCTTGTCACGGATGGCATAGACGCGTTTGCAGATAGTCAATACGGATGGACGGTGTGTTGTCACAATACACGTACGCGGATATTCGTCGGACATAATGTTTCTAAGGACTTTGCGTTCTGTAGCGACATCCAGTGCGGACGTTGCCTCGTCCAGCAATAGGATGGGGGAGCGGCGCAGCAAAGCCCTTGCAATGGAAAGCCGCTGTGCCTGTCCTTCAGAAAAGCCGCCGCCGCGCTCTTTGATCTTACTGTAAATGCCCTCTGGAAGTTTTTCGATAAAATCCCAGGCGCAGGACAGTTTTAAAGCATCAATAATATCCTCGTCTGAAGCATCAGGTTTTACATTTCGCATATTTTCCGCAATTGTACCAGAAAACATAGTATTTCCCTGAGGAACATAGGAAAATAATTTTCGTGTCGAGGGAGTCAGGGGAATCGTACCCGCATGTCCGCCAAGTTCCGCGGAGCCGTTCTGAGAGCGCATTAGTGATAAAATCAAGCGTATCATGGTGGTCTTGCCCTCGCCGGAGGGACCTACCAAGGCAACGACTTCATGTGGATGTGCCTCCATAGATGCGCCCTTGAAAACCAGGGTTCCATTGCTATAAGCATATTCTAACTCCTTAATATAGAGGCTTATGCCATCTGCCTTATTTATCTTTAAAAATTCATCTACAGCTTCATTCTGGCTGTAATCTTCCCGCGGCATTTCGATAATGTCCATGAGACGGCCGGCAGAGGTCGTTAGTCCGATGGTAGTGGGAACGAGTGACGTCAGGTTGTGCAGCGTACCGGTCAGTGTACCGGAAAGGCTTAAAAACATTGTCATGGTACCGTAACTGATAGCGCCGCTGAAGACGCGGTAAATTCCCCATCCATAGGAGGCATAGGATACTAACAATGCCACAGTAGACAAGAGCAGGGAGGTTCCCATTGACATTTTCTGGAAATCGAGCCGCATATTAATGTATTCTTTTTGCAGTTGTTTTAAACGTGCAACATACAGCCGGATTAAATCAAATGCTTTAATTGTCTGGATATTGGAAAATGCCTCCTGATTGAAGCCGGACATCTTAGCGCCCATTGCAGCGCTTCGTTTGTTGTTGTTGACCATGCGGTTTAAGAGTGTCTTTGAGAGCAGCAGACTGACCGGCATGCCCAAAAACGCAAATATGGCGAACGAAGGGTCGTAATAAATGACCATTGCAAATGCACTGATAAAACGGAACACATAAATAATTGTATTTGGTACAAAATTTAGGATACCGTTAGAAATTGCGGAGGCATCTGATCCCCAGCGTGTCAGAAGGTCCCCGGTATGGTATGTAGTCAGTGACTCCCAGTCCGTCACCAGAATTTTAGAGAAAATATCAGCCTTAATCTCGGAATCCACCTTCAGGCTTAAATAGGTGGATGCATACTCGGAAATCAGGTTTAGGAAGGTGGTTCCTACATTCAGTCCAATCATGATGGAAAAGGTCTTAATAACCTCCCCGGCCTGATGTCCCGTGATGATATCAACTAAATCTCTGGAGACCAGGCTGGTCAAGAGGGCAACGACAGTCCCGACCATGCCCAGAAGGGTATAGAATATCATAGTCAGCCAGTAATGCTTTGCATACTGGTAAATCCACAAGGTCTGTTTCCACATTTCCCCAAGCCGTCCGGCCTTAATACGTCCTATCAGGAACTTGACTTTCTTTTTCATGAAAAAGCATCCTTTCGCGAGTACACCAAATATTATAGGAAGACAGGTTTACGCCTTCGCGTGATAAGGTCTTTCCTAATAAGATGAAAAACAGCACTGCCTGTAATAAGCAGTGCTGCCCCACAATACATAATTAGCAAAACATGATGTCATTTCGGTTTCACAAGGTAATGGTACGCGCCGCTTCGCGTCACCTGCCAAATCGTCAGAAGGCATGTTAGAAATGCTTCGCATTTGCCTTCTTCCTCTAATTACCGTCTGCCCCGCCGCCTTGTACATTGACAGTTTTTGTACAGGAAATTGATTTGCCTATACATTCAAGAGCCGTCGTGGTTGCCTGATCGCCTGTAGATGCCCACACCTTGTAGGTCATGGTGTCGCCGGACTTGTAAGCATTAGCGTGTAATTCACGCACAATAGTAACCGTGTTACCGCTAAACGTAACGGGAAATTCGGAATAGGCATCCGTCAAAGGCTGGCTGAACGTAAGGGTAACTGTAGATGCAGATGAGATATGCTCTACAGCGGTAGAATGTACACACTTAACCTCAAATACATGATGACCGCCGCCATTCCAAGCTTGTGTAGAATAACAATCAACTGACCAACAGTCAGCAGCTTCTGTAGCGCCGCTCGCAGCGTATACACCCTCGTTTAAACCATCGTTTACCATTACCATAGGTTTTTCATAACCTTTCATTTAAGAAGCCTCCCTTCGGAAAATATAACTATAACGAAACTGTTCTATCCTTACAATATCACAATACCCAGAAATAGTAAAGAATATATTAGAAATTTTGTGAAATTTGTTAGAGTGGACAGTGCCAGGTACAGTATCTAGTGATTGAAAAGCAAAGAAAGTTTATGATATAATGCAAGTTAAAAGGTGGGAAATGAAGATGAAAAGAAAAAAATCATATAAGGAACCCTTAAAAAACTATATGTTTTGGCCGCTTATATTGACGGTTCCTATTGTATTGTTAGATATTCCGTTGTATTCCGTAAATAAAAAAGCGGGCATATGTATGTCCATATTTGCATTGGTTTATTTTGCAATTGCATTGGGAATTTATATGGTATACCGCTCACGTATACGCAAAGAAGTAGTCAATTTTGCGACACAGTATGGAACCGTACAGAGGAAACTCCTTGACGAATTTGAGATTCCATATGCTCTTTTGGAGTCCAACAGTAAGGTTCTTTGGATGAATGAGGCATTTTCCCAAGTCACGGAGAAGGATAAAAAGTATCATAAATCCATTACCAGCATTTTTCCGGCGATTACGAGGGAGCTTCTGGAAAAGGAAGAAAAAGAGCGGAGTATCCAGGTTGAGTGGAAAGACAGGATTTACCGGGTCAGCATCAGCAGGCTTTATTTTCATATGGAGGATGGAGAAGAAGACATTTCCGTGCTAGAAGCAGGAAATCAGTATCTGACCTCCCTTTATCTGTTCGATGAGACCAAGCTGCACCGCTATATCCAGGAAAACAGGGAGCAGCAGCTTGTGTCGGCCATGGTTTATATTGATAATTATGAAGAGGCGTTAGAGAGTATTGAGGAAGTGAAACGTTCGTTGCTGGTGGCGCTTGTAGACCGCAAAGTCAGTAAATATTTTGCCGACAGGGACAGCATTGTCAAGAAAATTGAAAAAGATAAGTATTTTGTTGTGTTTAAGCACAAATATCTGGATGATTTGATGAAAGATAAATTTAGTATTCTGGAAAGTGTTAAAACAATTAAAGTGGGAAATGAGATGGCCGTGACGCTGAGTATTGGAGTCGGCGTAAGTAATGTCAACTATAACCAGAAATACGAGTTTTCACGTATGGCCATTGATCTTGCACTTGGAAGAGGCGGCGACCAGGTAGTCATAAAAGAAGGTGAGAAGATTTCTTATTTCGGTGGCAAATCCAGACAGGTGGAGAAGATGACCAGGGTCAAGGCACGTGTGAAGGCACATGCACTGCGGGAGCTTTTTGCCAGCCGGGAGCAAGTGTTTATTATGGGGCATAGCATTAGCGATATGGACGCGTTTGGGGCCGCCATTGGGATTTACTGTGCTGCACAGGTTATGGGGAAAAAAGCTCATATTGTACTTAATGAGGTTACTTCCTCACTGCGTCCGATGAAAGAATGCTTTAGTGAAGAAAAAGGTTATCCTGAGGATATGTTTATCCGCAGTGAGCGGGCCATTGAGATGGTAAAGAGTGACAGCGTGCTTGTCGTTGTAGATACAAACCGCCCCAATTATACGGAGTGTCCGGAGATTTTGCGTATGTCTAAGAATATTGTTGTGTTCGACCATCATAGGCAGGGCAGTGAGGTGATCGAGAATGCAGTTCTTTCCTATATTGAGGCATATGCTTCCTCAACCTGTGAAATGGTGGCTGAGATGCTGCAGTATTTTAATGAGAATATTCATTTGAAGCCCAATGAGGCGGACAGCATTTATGCCGGGATTTTGATAGATACCAACAATTTTATGACCAAGACGGGTGTGCGTACATTTGAGGCGGCGGCATATTTAAGGCGCTGCGGTGCAGAAGTTACCAGAGTGCGTAAGCTGCTCCGGGATGATATGGCGGCGTATAAGGCGCGTGCAGAGGCAGTGCGCCATGCCGAGGTGTATAAAGGTGCATTTGCAATTTCCATCTGCCCAGCGGATCCGCGGGTTGAGAGTCCTACCATTGCAGGTGCGCAGGCGGCAAATGAGTTATTGAATATTGTGGGGATAAAGGCTTCGTTTGTACTTACCGAGTACAATGAAAAGATATATGTCAGTTCACGTTCGATTGATGAAATCAATGTGCAGTTAATTATGGAACGGATGGGCGGCGGCGGCCATTTGAATGTGGCAGGCGCCCAGCTTAGCGACTGCAGTGTGTATGAAGCAAAGAGGAAGATTGAAGATACATTAGATCAAATGCTGGAGGAAGGAGACTTGGAAGTATGAAAGTAATATTATTGGAAGATGTAAAATCATTGGGAAAAAAGGGGGAGGTCGTAAACGTCAGCGACGGATACGCAAGGAATATGATTCTGCCTAAAAAACTTGGGGTTGAGGCGAACAACAAGAACCTTAATGACTTGAAATTAAAGAATCAGCATGCCGAAAAAATGGCGCAGGAAAACCTTGAAAACGCAAAAGCGTTTGCCAAAGAACTTAGCGGCAAAGAGGTGACGGTAACTTTAAAGACCGGAGAAGGCGGAAAGACCTTTGGTTCTATTTCCACGAAGGAGATCGCAGCGGCAGCAAAAGAGCAGCTTGATATGGAGCTGGACAAGAAGAAGATGCAGCTCCCCGATGGAGGTTTGAAGACTTTGGGCGTACATGAAATCAAGATTAAATTTCATCCCAAGGTAACAGGGTCTTTAAAGGTCAAAATAGCAGAGGAATAGCAGAGGAATAGGAGAAAGGCAAATGGAGGAAGGCAAATGGAAGAAGCCCTGATTAAACGGATTATGCCGAACAATCTGGAAGCTGAACAATCTGTGATAGGCTCTATGATTATGGACAGGGAGGCAATTATTATGGCTTCTGAGGTCTTAATCCGGGAAGACTTTTATCATCAGCAGTATGGCGTTTTGTTTGAGGCGATGGTAGAGTTGTTTAACGAAGAACAGCCGGTGGATGTAGTTACACTCCAGAATCGCTTGAGGGAGAAAGATGTCCCGGCAGAATTGAGCAGTATGGAATTTGTAGGAGAATTGGTAACAGCAGTGCCGACCTCTGCGAATATCAAATATTATGCAAACATTGTAAAAGAGAAGGCTATGCTGCGCAGGCTGATTAAGGTCAATGAGGAAATTGCCAATTTATGTTATCTGGATAGGGATAGTGTGGAAGACATCATGGCGGAGACGGAAAAACAGATTTTCAACCTGCTTCAGAATAGAAGTGGTGAGGATTTTGTCCCAATTAAGCAAATTGTCATCAACGCATTGGAGAGGATTGAGCAGGCGTCAAAGAAAAAGGGCAATGTCACAGGGATTGCCACAGGTTTTGTGGACCTTGATTACCGGACATCCGGGCTGCAGCCTTCCGATCTTGTTCTGGTAGCAGCGCGTCCCTCCATGGGTAAGACAGCGTTTGTGTTGAATATTGCCCAGTATGTGGCTTTTCACAATAACCTTGCTACGGCAATTTTTAGTCTGGAGATGTCGAAAGAGCAGTTGGTAAACCGTCTGTTTTCTCTGGAAGCGCGCGTAGATGCCCAGCTTCTGCGCTCCGGGAATCTTGCGGATTCTGACTGGGAAAAATTGATTGAGGGCGCCGGGACTATTGGCAAATCTAAGTTGATCATTGACGATACACCGGGTATTTCGATTTCAGAGCTGCGTTCGAAATGCCGGAAATATAAGCTGGAACATGATTTAAAATTGATAATCATTGATTATTTGCAGCTTATGTCCGGATCGGGGAAGTCGGATTCCAGACAACAGGAGATTTCAGATATTTCACGTTCGCTGAAGGGGCTTGCCAGGGAACTGAATGTCCCGGTAGTCGCGTTGTCACAGCTGAGCCGTCAGGTAGAGCAGAGACCGGACCACAGACCAATGCTTTCCGATTTGCGGGAATCAGGAGCTATTGAGCAGGACGCGGATGTGGTTATGTTCATATACCGGGATGACTATTATAACAAAGATACACCGGACAAGAATATTGCGGAAATAATTATTGCCAAACAGAGGAATGGTCCGATCGGTACCGTGAATCTTGTGTGGCTGCCACAATATACCAAGTTTGCTAACATGGAAAAATAAGCGTGGTGTTCTGACAATTTTTTTGCCAGTTAAAGCAGATACCTTTCCCAAAAGAGGGGTATCTGTTTTTTCTTGTCATTATTTCACGATGAAAAAAGATTGTAACACATGGAATAAATCGGTAAAATAGAAGTAGGACAGGCTGTCAGGTTTCTGCATACAGTTTTAAGGTGGAACGCGAAAACCTGACAAAGCGTTTAAGAGGAACGCAAAACCTGACAAAGCGTTAAGGGGAGCGCAAAAACCCGAAAAAGGAGGTAAAGAATGTGGAAAATGCACGCTATATGATTTCAGACGCGGCAAATATAGTTAATGTCGAGTCGCATGTCCTGCGGTATTGGGAAGAAGAATTAGAGCTTGCCATTCCCCGCAATGAAATGGGGCACCGCTATTACACGGAAGAAAATATAGCGCAATTCCAAAAGATAAAGGAGTGGAAAGAACAGGGTTATCAGCTAAAGGCCATTCGGATGATGATACATAATATTCCGGGAAGCCATCAGGTTGTGCAGACGAAACAGGAATATCCCGATGTGGAATCTTCTTATCCACTAAAACAGCAAAATAATTCCGCTTCGAACACTGTAAAGCTGGAACAATTTCAGGTAATGATGAAAAGTATTGTAAAACAGGCAATGGAGGAGAACAATTCTGCGCTCAGTAAGGAGTTTGGTGTTCAAGTCGGTGAAAAAGTTCTCAAAGAAATGAATTATCTCATGCGGGAACAGGACGAGGCGGAGGAAGAACGTTTTCGAAAACTGGATGCTGCCATTCGCGCGCAACATAGAGGTCGAAGGTTCCGCAGAGAAAAAACAGAAAAGAAACGAAAAGACAAGAAAGAAATAAAATTACTGAAAGACGATAAGAAATTAAACCCCAATTTAACTACATAAATAAAATTAAAACAAAAATTAATACAGTAATCAGCCGTAAAAAGGGAAATGTTGCGCAAAGTCAACGTTTCCCTTTTTGGAAGTTTACCCTTTTCTTACATCTTTCCAGAAAATAAAGGAGTATCATGCAAAAGGAAATCCCAAGAATACCTCCCAGGCTGTCTATGCATACATCTGACAACCTGCCGGCACGTCCTGGAACAAACAATTGATGAAGTTCATCTGTGGCGGCATATCCCGCAGTGATCACAAATGCAAGTAACGCCATTTGTTTTTTACTTAAGGGATAATACTGTAGATGAAGATATAAGAGAAGCGCCAACAGAGCATATTCTGCCATATGTGCGCTTTTGCGGATGACAAGCTGCATAGACTCTGCCCGGTCATATAATTCCGCTTCTGTTTTATCTTCGCGGAATAAATTGCTCTGCCATTTGGCGATTTTGTATGCCAGTGTACCGCTGGTCTGAGAGGACTGCGATGCAGGCTGGGCGGAAAAGGCAAAAATGATTATCATCCAAAAAAGTAATAGGGTTCCGGTAAGTTTCTTTCCCATATGTTTCAACCTCCGTTTTATTTCGGGTTAGTATATGTTATCTGTTTTTTGCGTCTGTGTCAAATTAAATAAATCAGAAAAAGAGCCTCTATCCAATAAGGATAAAGGCCCTTTAAATTCTCATGTACAATTCAGTGATTAGCCCTGCTCAATTGCACCTGTAGGACATGCACCAGCACATGTTCCGCAATCGATGCAAGTATCTGCAGCGATTTCATATTTTCCATCACCAGCGGAGATAGCGCCTACTGGGCATTCTCCTTCACAGGTTCCACAGCTTACACAAGCGTCAGTAATTACGTATGCCATACTTAGTTCCTCCTTATAATAATGAATATTCATCAAGCTGCCATTGCGGTAGCTATGAACTATATTTTAATACAAACAGTCTGTGATTACAAGTAAAAGATTGCATATTTAAAAAAATGGTATTATAATAGTGGACGGGCGAAATACTTATATAGGGTAACGCAGGCGATATGGCAGGCGCGCGAAGCGACGCGTGCCGATACCAAATAATAAGGAGGAATATAAAATGGCACAGGTAAGCAAAGATACCATGATTGGAGAATTACTTCAGATTGATGAAAATGTAGCGCCGCTTCTGTTGGAGATTGGCATGCACTGCCTTGGCTGCCCTTCATCCCAGATGGAGACAATTGCAGAAGCAGCTATGGTACATGGAATTGAACCGGACGCATTGGTGAATAAAATCAATGATTTTCTGGCAAAATAATGAAAACAGGGGCGGCCGCATACCATAAAATGATGTTGCGGAAGCCCCTTATTGTGTCTTTGATAAAAATGTAACCGTTTGATTCGTGATTAGGAATTCTCATCCTAGTTTAAATTAAAAGCAATTGAATGAATAGCTTCCCTCCTTTTTTGCTTCATGTAGTCATGAAGATTTTTCGCGATATATTATTTAGAAGTACAAGATGTTAAAAATTCCGGATTTTTATGACGGAAAGTTCTTCTGGGATTCCAGTATCTTTTTTCTTTTCCCGAATTGTGGAATTATTAATTCCAAAACTGCCAGCACAGTTATTTTATAAGGAATCCGCTGGAACAAACCGTTTGATAAAGGTCTTCGGATAGAGGTGCGGTGTCCTGCTTGCTGGGCAAGATGGAATGGAAACAGGCTGTGGTAAATTCTTTAGGGTTAAATTTATCAGATTTTCATATACTATTAGCTGTCGGAATGCCGTTTGGGGCATAAAAGCCGCATAGAAATGAGTAAGAAAATGTATAGAAGACCTGTGAGGAAAACAGACCATGCCCTGCATGGAAACATTTTGAAAGTTTAGAAAGCAGAGGGATAAGAATCCGGAGAAACTTGTCATATTTTCCTGTTCTGCAACATAGATTCTGCGTGGTATCCGTGGTATCCCATTGCAGCCATCCGGCATCTCGTGCAATTTATAAAATTTGGCAGACCGATAGTCGTGAAATGGGTTACTTTTTGGAAATAAAATGATATAATATAGAAAAAGATATTGCAGAATTAGACGGGGGGTGTGGCTCCTTTCTGCCTGAACCAGACCTGCATCTCTGGGACATTTATAGCATACAAATATTGCCAACGCAATACTTTTTGCGAAATGTTTAGAAATTTCATATTTTTTTTAGAAAATAGAGCAGACTTCGACTTGACGTGACATAAGAATATGTAATATACTTTGAGTACCTAAGCGGGTACTACTTCCCATGGGTGGTTATAAACATATTAATTCCTGATGCAGATGTATATTGAAGAAGGAAGGGATCATATGAAGATTGAGAAAGTAAGTGAGAACCAGATTCGCTGTACGCTTACCAGCGAGGATTTGGCAGACCGCCAGATCAAGCTGAGTGAATTGAAATATAGCACCGAGAAGACAAAGATGCTTTTTCGGGATATGATGCAGCAGGCAGCATATGAGTGTGGTTTTGAAGCGGAAGACATACCGCTGATGATAGAAGCAATTCCATTATCTGCGGATACCATTATATTGATTATAACAAAAGTGGAATATCCGGAAGAACTGGATACCCGGTTTTCACAGTTTGCCCCAGGCGGTTCTGAAGATGATATGGGCAGCAGCCCGGTAAGCGGGGATAATGAGCATGTTTTTGAGGCGACAGGCGCGGACGATATTTTAGATTTGTTCCGTAAGATTCAGGAAGAAGCGAAAAAAATTGCTGAGACCGCCCAAAAGGAGAATAATTTTATACCCCTTGAGAAGACTGTGAAGCAGGAGAAGCAGGAACCGGTGCTGGTAGACATCACGAAGCTGTTTGTCTTTGACGGGCTGGATGAGGTTAACCGGCTGGCACGGGTATTGAAAGGCTTTTATAAGGGTTGTAATGTTTTATATAAGAACAGGCTCAACCGGAAGTATTATCTGGTAATCAGCAAGAGCCAGCATACACCGGAAGAATTTAACAAAGTATGTAACATTTTAGCAGAGTACGCACATCAGGAAAAATATTCATCTGCGATACGGGCATATTTTGACGAGCATTACGAGGTCATTTTGAAAAAGGACGCATTGCAGGTATTAAGTAGAATTTAACAGAGAGGGCTGTTGCAGATATAGCCATAAATACAGGATGCTGTATTGCGTACAGGCATACGGTGTTATTGTAGTCATTATGGAAGTTTGCAACAGTTCTTTTTATATTTTTATAGAAGTAACGCAAAGAGTTCGGGAGGAAACCAGGTACCCTTATCGTATACATAGGAGGAAATTATGCCGGAGACAGAAAGAGAGAACAGACCAAGAGTAAGAAAGCCGAAGGGGCGGAGAGTGAATAAAGCGCCAATACTCGCAGCGATAGCATTTATCCTGATTGTACTTTTGATTGCCGTTATCAGTACGATAGTCAGGAAATACACGCCAACCAAGGAGCGGGCTAATTTACAGGAATATTATAATGTCTCGGGAGCAGACGATATGGCGGTAGTCTTGGACCAGCAGCTTTTGGAAGAAAAGGCAAAATTCTGGGATGGCCATGTATATCTGGATTATCAGGCAGTAAGACAGTACCTCAATCAGCGTTTTTATTGGGAGTCCAATGAGAATATCCTGCGTTACACAACAGATACCGATGTGATTTCTGTCAATGCAGGGGAAGATACCTATATGGTGGGGAAGAAGAATAATAATGCAGAATATACGATAGTAAAGGTGGATGGCGAGGATGTGTATCTAGCTTTGGAATTTGTCCAAAAATATACGAACCTGGATTTTGCCGTGAATACAGAGCCAAGCCGTGTGCAGATTACGGCGGCATGGGGACAGATTTCCCGGGCAGATGTCAAAAAGAAAACGAAAATCCGCGTAAAAGGCGGTATTAAGAGTCCGATTGTTGCAGATGTGCCAAAGGGCAGCCGCGTGACTGTGATTGACCATGGCGACGATTGGAGCAGGGTATGTACAGAGGACGGTATGATTGGTTACTTAAAAAACAGCAAGTTGGGTGAGGTGGAAAGCGAGACTCTCTCCCGGGCGTTTGAGGAGCCAGAGTTCACCCATTTGCTGAAGGAGGAGACGATTAGCCTTGGATGGCATCAGGTAACCAGCCAGGAGGCAAATGAGCGGGTGGCAAATGTTCTGCAGGCGACAAAGGGGATCAATGTGATTTCTCCTACGTGGTTTTACCTGAATGATAATGAGGGAAATATTTATTCCCTGGCAAGCAGGGATTATGTGACTTACTGTCATGAACAGGGCGTAGAAGTCTGGGGGCTGATTAGCAATCTTGAGAATCCGGATGTTGATACGACCTATGTAATGACACATACTTCGGTTAGGGATTATCTTACGAATCAGATTATAGCAGCAGCAATTGAATATGATTTAGATGGCATTAACCTGGATTTTGAGGCGCTTGCCAGTGAAGCGGGTGATGCCTACGTACAGTTTATCCGGGAACTGTCCATCAAATGTGACAATAACGATTTGGTGTTGTCTGTGGATAATTACGTTCCGACTTCGTACACAGAATTTTATAACCGGGCGGAACAGGCAGTGTTTGCGGATTATGTCATTATTATGGCATATGATGAACATTATAGTGGTTCCGAGGATATAGGTTCTGTTTCGTCAATAGGATTTGTAAAAAATGGTGTGAAGGATACCTTGAAGGAAGTTCCGGCAGAGCAGGTAATTTTAGGACTGCCCTTCTACAGCCGGATATGGGAGCTGACACCTAAGAGTGGTTCGGGGGAGGATGTAGAATCTGCCGCTGAGGATTATGTGCCTTACACATTTACCTGTACCGAGGAAGGTATGCAGACGACCGAGGATCTTTGTACGGCAAACAATGCACAGGAGGTTTGGTCTGAAGAGGATGGACAGTATGTGGCAGAATATGCCAGTGAGGATAAAACACATAAAGTATGGATTGAAAACGAAAAATCATTGGAGGAAAAACTCAGAGTCATGAAAGACAGCAAGCTTGCAGGCGCGGCATACTGGAAATTGGGACTGGAGCGTCCATCTGCCTGGGATACGATTATTAAATACGTGAACTGAAGGCGCAATGGTTAAATGGCTGTTAGTTAGATATTTGGTGTGAAGTATAGGACGGAAACAGGATTAGGGTTGTGAGGCAATCTTAATTCTGTTTTTGTATATAAGCGCCGTTATTTTGACCTCTCACCCACCTTGTAATGCATTTGACAGCTTTGTCTCTTGCAATTTTGTCCGGGTCTGTTAAAGTTATGGCAGATAGTTTGTAATAAAAACGACAGCGTCTGGGATCAGAAGGAGGAAGAATGGAAGAAGCAATCAGAGTAAAACATTTAAAAAAATATTATCAGGATGTTAAGGCAGTGGATGATATTAGTTTTTCTGTGGCACGCGGAGAGTTTTTTGGGTTTCTGGGTGTAAATGGTGCGGGTAAGTCTACGACCATCAATATGCTCTGTACCCTGCAGGAGCCAACAGGAGGAGAGGCGTGGATCAACGGCCTTGCGCTTGGCAGGGATAATGAGGCAATTAAGAATCATATTGGTGTGGTGTACCAGGGGAACTGTCTGGATAAAATGCTTACGGTAAAGGAAAATCTGTTGCTGCGGGGCAGGTTGTATGAGGCGGACAGCCGGAAATTAAACAAAAACCTCGATTATGTGACGGACATACTGGGGTTGTCGGACGTGTTGAAACGTCCGTTTGGCAAACTTTCGGGAGGGCAGAAAAGAAGGTGTGAGATCGCACGGGCACTGATGCATACGCCGGATATTCTGTTTTTAGATGAGCCCACAACAGGACTTGATCCAGCAACAAGGAAAAGTGTATGGGAGACAATACATACCCTGCAGGAAGATATGAAAATGACAGTATTTTTGACTACGCATTACATGGAGGAGGCTGCAAAAGCGGACCATATTGGCATAATGAGCAAGGGGCATTTTGTTGAGTATGGAACACCTTTTTCATTAAAAGAGGCTTATGCCAAAGATAAATTATATTTGATTCCGGGAGTGGGTTGTCAAGAGAAGATTCAGAAGATTCTCACAGCGCACAATCTGGAATATGAGATCAAGGAGGAAGGCATTTTTGTAAAAATAGAAGACACAATGGAATCTTTGCCCCTGTTGAATGAGGTGCATGAGCTGCTGCAGGGGTTTGAGGTGGTTCAGGGAACAATGGATGATGTATTTTTGAATGTGACAAAGGAGGGTGAGAATGAAGATGATGAAGTTTATTAGTCTGACAAGACGGAATTGCCTGGTATTTTTGAGGGATCGCGCGGCGGTATTTTTTTCCTTGCTCGCCACGCTCATTGTACTAATGCTGATGGGAGTTTTTTTGGGGAATATGAATGAGGAAAGTGTGGTAAATCTCTTGAAAGAATATGGCGGTGTGAGAGATGCAGCACTGGACCAGGCGCATGCAAGGGGACTGGTGCAGTATTGGACGCTTGCGGGAATCCTTGTGGTCAATGCAGTTACGGTTACGATGTCTGTAATTGGAAACCGGGTGACAGATATTTCAGAAGGGAAACTGGCAAGCCTGTACTCTGCGCCGGTGAATCGAAGCATGATTGCATTGTCCTATGTGGTATCGGCGGTATTGATCGGAATTTTTATGTGTGTGCTGACGCTGGCAATTGCGCTTGGCTATATTCTGGCGACGGGAGGGACAATGCTTAATGCTGGGGCGCTTATGAAGATTTTTCTGTTGATTGTGCTGAATGTCTGTATTTTTTCCATTATCATGTATCTGTGTGCGCTGTTTATCAAAAGCAGCAGTGCCTGGTCAGGAATTGCCACTGTGGTCGGGACATTGGTAGGGTTTGTAGGAGCGATTTATCTTCCGATGGGATATCTGCCGGATGGAGTGGCAACTGCGCTGAAGTATATCCCGATCCTTCATGGTGCATCCCTGATGCGTGAAGCGTGTTGTGAACAAGCGCTTGAAAATACATTTGCAGGGCTTCCGGCGCAGGTGATGTCTGAGTACAAGGAATATATGGGAATACAGGTGAAAATGGGTGAAAATTTGGCGACTCCGCTATTTCAGGTGTTGTTTATGGCGGGATGTGGTATATTGGCATTTATAGTCATCATAGTTGTCCAAAAGAGGAAAAATATCAGTGACCGATAGACTGTAACAGAAATTTCAGGGGTATTTTGGATAGGAGTTGCATTATGAAGGTAACAATCTTGGATATAGGACCTGACGAGGAAGAAGAAATTATTTTTAAATGCAGGGCTCTGGACGATGATATGGTAAAAATCATCAATCGCTTTAAGCAGGGTGGCGGAAAGCTTACGGTTTATAAGAACAGTGAGATGTTTTTTATTGAGCCGGGGGAAGTGTTTTATTTTGAATCGGTAGACCAGAAGGTATTTGCATATTGTAAATCTGAGGTCTATCAGGTGAAAAACAAGCTTTATGAGCTTTTAGATGAGCTGCCAGGATGGACATTTGTGCGCATATCTAAGTCCGCAATACTGAATCTGAATAAAATAAAGAGTCTTGTCCCGGCGTTTAGCGGGCGCTATGAAGCGTTGCTCAAAAATGGGGAGAAGGTCATTATTTCCAGGCAGTATGTGGGTGCGTTAAAGGAAAGACTGGGAATCTAGCAATGGGTGCAGGTTGGGAAAGGAGCGTGTGGTATGAAGCGTCTGGAATCCATGTTTATTTTATTTGAAAAAGTTACGGTTGGCGTTGTGTTTGTGACGGCGGTGTATATTCCGGTATTTTATGGTTGGGAAACTGAGATTTATGCAAACATTCTGTGGCAGATTTTGTTTCTTTCGGCGGTTTGTGCGTTGGGTAGTATGATATTGCCATTGGAAGGCGAAAAGGAGGTATCCAGGATATCTATGTTTGTCCGCATTATTTTGTATTATGTCTATATCAATGTGGTAGTGCTGGGGCTTGGACTTTTCTATGAGTGGTTTACGTTCCGCAATGGATGGCAGGTGCTGGGAATGGAATTGGCAATAACGTTTGTATACGGTATGGTAGCCTTTATTTCTTATCGGTCGCAGTGCCGGGAGGCAAAGCGGATGAATCAGAAGCTGAAGGAAATACAGTAGAATGATGTAAAATATTTGGGGATATATGCTTATTAATTGTGACTGCCGAACGGCAGATGGAAATTAAACCGCACGATTGTGCATGGCAGGATTCGATAGCGGCATATGACTGCTTGTCAAGGAATAAATCTCTTAATTTCATAAAAGAGGGACCCGCTTTGCGAGTCCCTCCAGCCTTACGTTTATCCAGATTGGATTATTTTACTGTAATCTTACACTTTGCGGTCTTTCCGCTTGTGGTTTTTGCTGTAATAGTTGCCTTTCCCTTTTTCTTCGCTGTTACCTTTCCGTTTTTAATGGCAGCAACTTTCTTGTTAGACGTCTTCCAGGTTACCTTGTCTGTAGAGTTGGAAGGAGTCAGTTTTGCTTTCAGCTTGACGGACTTGCCCTTCTTCAATGTTACCTTCGACTTGGAAAGTTTTACCTTCTTTGCTGGAATTTTGACAGTAATTTTAATCGTTGCTTTCTTCCCGCTCGTTGTGGTTACCGTGATGGTTGCAGTGCCCTTACCGATGCCTTTCACTTTACCGGAACTTGTGACTGTTGCAATTTTTTTGTTACTTGATTTCCAGGAAAGCTTATCTGTCGAGTTGGAAGGGGTCGTTACTGCTTTCAATGTCATTGTCTTGCCTTTATTCAACGATTTGGAAGCCGGTTTCTTTATTATAACCTTTGTGGCTGGAATTGTTCTAACCGGTTCTGTAACTGTAAGATTGTAAGTTGCTGTAGCTCTGGCATTATCTACGGAGGTTGCTGTGATAACAGCAGTGCCCTTGCCCATTGCCTTTACGACGCCGTTTTTTGTGACGGTTGCAACGTTATTGTTGGAGCTAGACCATGTAATATCTTTCACTGTTGCGTTTGCCGGTGCAATCGTCGCCACCAAAGTCACGCTTTCGCCTTTTTTCAGGCTTCCCGATGTAGCATTCAGGGTAATGCCTGTTACAGCCGCTTTTGTGACGGTTACCCTGCATGTTGCTGTTTCGCCATTGTTATTAGCAGTAACGGTTATCATTGCGGTTCCAGCAGCAATGGCTGTAACTTTTCCATTTGCATCTACCGTTGCAATACTTTCTTTATCTGACTTCCATGTTACACCCTTGTTTGTTACCGAATCTGGCTTTACAGTGGCAGTCAATGTCTGTGTGTCACCAATTCTTAAGCTAAGATTTGTTCTGTTTAGCGTAACGGCTGTAACAGTCACTGCACAGTTAGCGGTCATTCCATTCTTTGTCTTTGCTATGATATTTGTTGTGCCAGCGCCTGTGCCTTTGATTTTGCCGTTTTCAACTGTTGCAATAGATTCATTCTCACTTGACCAGGTAACGGTTTTATATTCAGGTGAGGCATTATCCGGGGAAACGGTTGCGACAGGCACATCTATCGTGTCACCTTTCTTAATCTCGATGGATGTTTGGGAAAGGGAAACTCTGTCTGCTACAATTGGCTGGGTCTTTGCACTGGCTATGGAAGATTTTACAATTTCCTTGTTGCCGGCAACTGCACCCACGTAATAGTTATACTCTGTATTCGGATCCAGATTGTTGTCTGTATAGGTGTAAACGCGGCTTGAGCCGTCCACTGTCTCGGTGGAAGCAAATTTCAGGTTATCAATAGCGATGGTTCCCCAGCGCTGGTTACTACTGTTTGGGTCTCCGGCGCCTGTAAAGCTCAAGGTTGCGTAAGATGCTTCGTCTGCGCCGCCTTCACCTTCCTGCGCTGCAGGTTCCAGTGATGCATCGGGGATGGTGACACTGCCGTTTATGACAACAGCTCCTGCTTCCCGTTCAAATTCGTAGGAGATTTTCTTTGTTTCAGGATCAATGTCAAGTGTGATCGTGTTCCACTTGCTCCTTGTGGCATCCGCTCCTGTTCCAAAATTATACACTTCGGAATCGTTCAGGTAAATGCTGTTATCCTCTCTGCTATATTCTAATTTTGCAACATAACCACTTGTAACATCATTTTCCGTAATCTCTTTGTCTGCAAGATAAAGGCAGCAGCTGCCGACGTTTCTATTCTGTTTGTTAGCGAAAAAGTTTGGAAGCGCAAAATTCATTTTTAGGCGCGTTGGCCCGTTTAATTTTGTTGAATCTGTCAATTTTTTGTGGAAGGTCGCACCAGGATCGGCGCCTAATGCCAGCAATATAAAGGCGCCATCGTAGTTTTCAAGACTTGACGTGCTGAGGAAACTTACCCCATTCATGCAGTTGTCATTTGATTTGTCCATTACCATTCCGGTATACCAGCCTTTAGAGCCATTTAAAACGGTCCAGTCACCTTTTTCCGCGTCAAATAAATTTTTGTTATTTTCTGCACTGCCAAGTTCATAGTCGCTAAAGTCGTCGTTCACATATATTTGCTTGTCTTTAATTATTTTGTCGGCTGTGAATTTGCCATCTTCGTTAATATTGGTGAATTCTGCAACTTTCGTAAAGGAAGCATCCGACGATTTCTTGCGGTAAATATTATAGCTGTCAGTCTCCACTTCGTTGTTGTTAATGGAAAGCTTGGCACTGGTGGTAGTTGTCTCGCCTGCAGAGACAGTCGGTGCAACAACTGGTTTTATATCTCCAGAATTCAGATCTGCTGCCTCAGTCTCACCCTTCATGGCAACTACCTTATATGTATAGTTCTTAGTCAAATCAGCCGTTATATCATTACAGTAGAGAGAGCCGTCAACATCGATTCCTGTCGGAATATCCGTCACTTCTGTGATGGTCACTGCACTTAAAGCTGGTGGGAAAACCACGCCGCCGGAAGCGCTTGCACTTGCGCTGATTTTGAGTTTGCCATCGGTTACGTTGACAGTCCGTTCGCTGACAGCAATATTATTATTCACTGGATGGCGCTCTGCCTGTTGTCCCTGGAACCAGAATACAGAGATATTCCTGCCGGTAACATATCCACTGTGTGTAGCGGTTGCTTTGTATTCACCGTTTGGGACATCCACGACAAATTCCATGTAACTCTGTCCTGCTTCCAGGCTGGCACCGCCTGCAGTTAAAGAGCCGCCTTCTGGTGCAGTGATTGTTGCAAAGTCGCCGTTGAGGACGTCTGCTGACATCTTCTTGCCGTCTGTCCGGTTGATAAAGGCGAGGGTGCCGCCTGCTGCGGTCGGGATTCCCTGTGTAAATCCATAGCCCTGTGCCTGTGTGTAGTAAGCGTTCTCCTGAGATATAGATGTATATCCCTCTGCAAGACAGGAAATAGGTGCTTCTGCCCCTTCTTCTGTTATCTCCTCATTTGGTCCAAAGTCAAATTTCCATGATTTTGTGGAAACTCCATTGGTATCGAGCGTAGCAATTACCTCTGCGTCATCGCTTGAGACCATGCGGTATACGCGGTAGCCTGTTACTGTCTCATCGTCCAGCTTGTTCCAGGTTACTTTTATACCATTTTTTTCCTTGGCAGCTTGTGCGATAATCGCGGGCGCTGCATTTTCTGCCATAACTTCTGCAGGCGGCGTCACGCTGATGCTTCCCAGCACCATAGCTGCTGTCATTGCAACTGCAACGACTTTCTTCATGCTTCTAAGTTTCATGTTTATCCTCCTTTTTGTTGAAATGGTTTCCTGGGAACGTATGCCCCCCGCCTATGAAAGAGGCTGGATTCCCATTTACAGAATTTATTATATAGCTTTTCTTAAAACATAGCAAGAATAAAAAGGTGTAAAGCACAGATGTGATATGATAGGTCACTGTGGCATTTACACGCATAAATTAGTTTTTTTACAATTATCAGGTGCTAGCGGTCAAGGTTCTATCATAAATATTTATAAATAGTGCCAGGTGAGTGTATATTGCATATGAAGAAAAGAATAGAAGTGGTTATGGCCGTAGTGCTGCTGATAGGAGCGTATTTTTTTGCAAGAGAGGGAGCATATATGGTAGACAGCCTGAAGGCTCAGACTGGAAAAGTGTGTATTGTCGTTGATGCTGGTCATGGTGGGGATGATCCCGGCAAAATAGGTATTAACAAGGTGAAGGAAAAGGATATTAATCTGAAAATCGCAAAAGAGCTGGAAAAACTATTGAAAAAAGAGGGTATTAAAGTTGTTATGACCCGAACAGATGATAGCGGGCTGTACCAGAAGTCCTCCAATAACAAGAAGGTGGAGGATATGCGCAAGCGTTGTAAGATCATTACAGAGGCGAATCCGGTATTTACAGTGAGTGTTCATCAAAACAGTTATCCCGACGAATCCATAAAGGGAGCGCAGGTCTTTTATTATGGGCAGTCCCAGGAAGGAAAAAAACTTGCGGAAGCTTTGCAGCAGACATTAGTAGAACAGTTAGATCCCCAGAATCACCGAAAGGCAAAGGCAAATGAAAGTTACTATCTTCTGAAAAAAACGCCTTCCCCTACCGTAATTGTGGAATGCGGATTTTTGAGCAACTATGAAGAAGCGGAGCTTCTTAACACAGAGGAATATCAAAAAAAGGTTGCAGAAGCTATAAAGACAGGGATTTTAAATAGTTTGAAACTTAATAATACAGAATTATGACAAGGGAAAGGGAGCGTTATTCTCCCTTTTCCTTGTCAAGTGAAATGTGTAAGTTTATATTTTGGGCATTTTACGTTCTTCTATGTAGATAATCCGCAGAATTTAATCAAATTGATATATCTCTCTTTATGATCCCATAGAATCCATCTTTTAAATGCAGTAAAAGCAGAGTTATCCTTTACTTCTCGGCGTATAGCGCATGTTAGGTCTTCTTTATCATATTTTTCTGATTGAGTGAAAATCTTCAAAAGTCTAATCTGGAGCATTTCATATTTGGTAATACGGACAATAACGCTACTATATGTAGTAGTTGTAAATATTTAGTAATCTGGTATATAATGTAGCTACGAGCAGTGCCAATTGCGAAAAAACATCTGTGCTGTGTCTGCACAGAAGCGGATGTTTTTTAGAGGAATTGATAGGGCGACAGCCTGTTAGCGAAAGCGCGGGATAGAAAGGGTCATTGCAATGCAAACCGTCATAGAAAAGATTATAGAAGGCGAAGAAACACAGAACCAACATAAAATAGAATCAGCAGCCAAAATCATTAGGGAGGGCGGTCTGGTGGCATTTCCTACAGAAACCGTGTATGGTTTGGGGGCGGATGCCCTGAATCCTGCGGCATCTGCAAGAATCTATAAGGCAAAGGGACGACCCTCTGATAATCCACTGATTGTTCACATTGCCGACATGGATGATTTGGATAAAATTGTGGTGTGTGTGCCCGCCGGGGCAAGAAAACTGGCAAAGCGTTTCTGGCCAGGTCCGCTTACAATGATTTTTGAGAAGCGGGGGATTGTTCCCGGAGAGACGACAGGTGGTCTTGATACAGTGGCAGTCCGAATGCCGGACCATCCAGTAGCACAGGCGTTAATTCGGGCGGCGGGAGGCTATATTGCAGCTCCCAGCGCCAATTCTTCTGGAAGACCCAGTCCGACGTTGGCAGAGCATGTGGCGTCTGACCTGGATGGGCGCATTCCCATGATTTTGGATGGTGGGGCCGTGGGGATTGGGCTGGAATCTACCATTGTGGATTTCTCAGAAGAGATTCCGATGGTGTTAAGGCCAGGGTACATTACGCCGGATATGATACAGAATGAAATTGGAGAACTACGAATGGATCCAGGGCTTGTGGAGGAGGATTCAACGATTCGCCCCAAGGCACCGGGTATGAAATATAAACATTACGCGCCCAAAGCAGAATTGATTCTGGTAAATGGGGCGCAGAAGAAGGTACAGCAAACAATCAATAACCTGACAAGAGAAGCGATAGAATCCGGGAAGACCGCGGGGGTAATCGGAACGGACGAGAGTTATGGAGGGTATCGTTACGGAATCGTCAAAAGTATTGGGACAAGAAGTGACGAGGATACGATAGCCAGACATCTGTATAGAATATTAAGGGAATTTGACCAGCAGAATGTAGATATTATATATTCAGAAAGTTTTTCGACGCCCAGAATTGGACAGGCAATCATGAATCGCATGTTAAAAGCAGCCGGGCGCCAGGTAATTGAAGTGTAGAAAAGATGGAGGCAGTAAATGAAACAGTACAGCAAAATTATTTTTGTGTGTGAAAGCGGAACCTGCCGGGCGCCTATGGCAGAAGCCATAATGAAAGAATACACCGTAAAATATCCGCTGCAGATTGAGAGCAGGGGCCTAGTAGTGCTATTTCCAGAACCGCTGAACCAGAAAGCAGAAGCAATCCTGATCAGCAACGGCATTAATATGACTGAGAAAATGTCCAGTCAGCTAAAAGAGGAGGACTTATCTCCAGAGAATTTGATTCTTACCATGGAGGCAGCACACAAAGAGAAGATTTTAAAGGATTATGAGCAGGCAGCCTATGCAAATATAGAGGTTTTGACAGAGCTTGTAGGGGATGAACTGGAAATACTTAATCCTTATGGCGGGACGCTGCAGTCCTATGGATTGTGTTATGAGACTTTGAACAAGACTGTCCAGAAATTGATACACTTGATCAATGAAACTGAGCTTTAATACAAAAGGGAAACAGAGAGGAGACAGGATGGCAAAAGTGACTGTAATGGAGCATCCGCTCATTTGGCATAAAATAGGCTGGATACGGAGAGAGACTACAGGCTCCAAAGACTTTAGAGCCGGTAGAGTATTACTGTAAACTGCCAGAGGATTGTGCGGAATATACATTTTATGTGCATCATAGCTGCACCGGAAGGTTTGGGAGATGCCGGGGATCGAATTTTCGGCACAAAATAGGGGAAAATGAAAATCATGACCGGGGCGGGACCTGTCAGGACGGTGTTTCTGGCAAACATAGAGGAGGAAATATGAGCGGTAAGCGGCAGGATTATATTACATGGGATGAATATTTTATGGGGGTTGCAATGCTCTCGGCGATGCGTTCCAAGGACCCGAATACACAGGTGGGAGCCTGTATTGTCAGCGAGGATAATAAAATTTTGTCTATGGGCTATAATGGATTTCCCATGGGATGCTCGGATGATGAATTTCCATGGGAGAGGGAGGGGGAGCCGCTAGACAACAAATACCTTTACACAACCCACAGTGAATTAAACGCCATCTTAAATTACCGCGGGGGCAGCCTGGAGGGAGCAAAACTGTACGTTTCGCTATTTCCCTGTAATGAGTGTGCCAAAGCGATTATCCAGGCTGGAATTAAGACGGTGATTTATGGGGACGATAAATATAAGGATACGCCGTCTGTCATTGCTTCCAAGCGGATGATGGATGCTGCAGGCGTGCGGTATTACCAGTATACCTATACAAACCGGGAGGTAAAGATTACTTTGTAAGAATTAGGGATATTAACCATAAATATATTGTAGTAGGAATGAGGAAGTTTGTATACGTTGAAAACTGTAAAATCCCAAAAGGGCTGTCAGCCGACGCCGCCCTTTAAAGAGGTTATCAGCCTTCAAACTGTGTTATAAAAATTAAAGGCTGAATAGTTACCGTGGATATAAAATATTTCAGGAAGGAATGGACATTTGTGAAAAAAATAGATATAATATCATTTATAGCGGATAAATTTGGTTATGTTGTCCGTCAAACATAAATTGGGAGGTGCCTCATGTGAAATATGACAAGAGCGTATACCGTTCGTTAGTTCTGATTACGCAGTTTGGGATTAACATGCTGGTGCCTATTTTTTTATGCACAATTGCAGGTGTTTTTATTGGAAGAAAATTTTCTGTAGAGTGGATTGTGATACCGCTGTTTGTGATCGGCGCGCTTGCTGGATTCCGCAATGTTTATATTATGGCGCAGAAGATCTATTCCAAGGAGAGTCCTTCCCGGGGATTAGGTACGCGCAGGGTGCAGCCAGGACATGGGAACGCACGTTCTGGAGCTTCGCCGGACAGAGGGGTGTCCAAGCATACAGAAAGGGATAGCAATTATGTTAAAAAGGATTAACCGGGTACTCCCGGAACTAATTGCCGGGATTATATTATATGGAATTGTGCTGCAGTTTACCGGTATGTGGTTTGTAAGTGATAAACAGCAGTATACATTTGGATTGTGGCTTGGTATTCTGCTGGCAGTTGGCATGGCAGTCAATATGGCGATCGTCATCCTGGACGCAGTGGATGGGATGGCTTCTACTGGAAGGACAGTGCGGACGGGGTTTTGGTCGGTACTGCGGTATGTAGTGGTTGTCGGTGTTTTTGCTGCAGTTGTATATTTTAACGTACCAGCGAATCCACTTGTCATGTTTTTGGGAATTATGGGACTGAAGGTATCGGCATATCTGCAGCCGCAGCTTCATAAATGGATTCTGCATGTGCAGAAGAAGGATGGAGAGCCCGCGGATGGGATATGATAATTTCTCTGTAAATTCAGATTGATATATTGGCTCTATTTACAGCAAATGTCTTTGTTGTGATTATAGATAAATTTAGCATAAGGAGGTGAGAGAGTGCAGGATGCGATTTTATTGTCTTCCGGTCCGGATATAGATATTATGGTAAAAGGGCTCTTTTCCTATGAGCTGTTCGGACAGACCTTTTGGATTACAACAACCCATGTATGCCTTTTGATTGTCATGCTGGTGCTGACGGTATTTTCCATTGCAGCAAACCGGGCTATGAAACATGCCTCGGAAGTTCCGGGCGGTTTTCAGAATGTGGTGGAGCTGATTGTGGAAATGTTGGACAAGATGGTTCACGGCGTTATGGGTAAAAGCGGAGACAAGTTTGTTAATTATATTGGAACCATTTTTATTTTTATTTTGATTTCCAATATTTCCGGGCTGTTTGGCCTGCGTCCGCCGACCGCGGATTACGGTGTGACATTCCCATTGGCGCTGTTGAGTTTTATACTGATCCATTTTAATCAGTTTAAATATCAAAAGCCCAAAGAAATCTGGGTTGATATGTGTTCACCATTGCCGCCGTGGCTGCCCATCTGGTTCCCCATTAACGTGATCAGCGAGCTTGCTGTGCCGGTTTCCCTGTCATTGCGTCTTTTTGCAAATATTTTGTCAGGAACAATTATTATGGCACTGATCTATGCGTTGCTGTCCAAGATCGCATACTTCTGGCCGGGTGCATTACATGCATATTTTGATATTTTTTCCGGCTGCATCCAGACCTATGTGTTCTGTATGCTGACCATGACCTATATCAGCAACGCGATTGGCGAGGAAGAATAGGGATGTATCGGGCTTTGCCTGATGAGAGCTGGCGATTTCCCCGCCAGGATAAATTATGGGAAAGTAAACCGGAGAATTTCGGGATTATATAACATATATTTAAGGAGGAATTATCTATGGATAACATTACAGGAGCAGAATTAATTAGAGCTTGTTCAGCAATCGGTGCAGGTCTTGCGGTTATCGCAGGTATCGGACCTGGTATTGGACAGGGTATTGCAGCAGGACATGCAGCAGCAGCAGTAGGAAGGAATCCGGGCGCGAAATCTGACATTACCTCTACCATGCTTTTGGGTCAGGCGGTAGCAGAGACCACAGGTCTGTATGGTTTGTTGGTAGCAATTCTGTTATTGTTCGTACAGCCATTAAAATAAAAAGCGGAGAGCAGCACAATAATTATTAGAAAGGAGGCCCGGCCTTGGAACAATTATTTGGCTTAAACCCCCAATTGCTGCATGATACCCTGCTTTCATTGCTTGCAATTCTCTTCCTGTTCACGATGATGTCTTATCTGCTGTTTAACCCAGCAAAGAAGATGTTAAAGGACAGGCAGGAGCGTATCAAGAACGATATTGATACGGCGCGCAAGGACAAAGAAGAAGCCGCTGCTGTCAAAGAGGAATATGATCAGAAGCTTAAGGGTATTGAGAAGGAAGCGGAGGAAATATTAAGTGAGGCCCGCCAGAAAGCTTTAAAGAATGAAGCAAAAATTGTGGATGAGGCAAAGGAGGAGGCTGCAAGAATCATCAAGCGTGCCAACGAGGAGGCTTTGTTGGAGAAGAAGCGCGTGATGGACGAGGCAAAACAGGAAATGATTGCGATTGCCTCCATGATGGCAGGAAAAGTAGTCGCAGCCTCTATCGATACATCCATTCAGGATACGCTGGTGGATGAAACATTAAAGGAAATAGGTGAGAGTACATGGCAAAGCTAGTATCCAAAACATATGGGGATGCACTGTTTGAGCTTGCTGTGGAATCTGGTCAGATGGATGAGATGTTGGAAGAAACGAGGCAGGTTGGTCAGATTCTTCGTGAGAACAACGAGCTTTCCAAACTGATGAATCACCCGAAAATCGTAAAAGAAGATAAAATCGGAATCCTGGAGCAGGTATTTAAGGGCAGGGTCCATGATGAAATTACAGGACTGATGCGTATGCTTGTATCTAAGGGTCATTACGGTGAAATGGAATCTGTGTTTGCATATTTCATTGACCAGGTAAAAGAATATAAAAATATCGGAACCGCTTATGTGACTGCGCCCATGCCGCTTTCGGACAGTCAGAAGGAGCAGGTGAAGAACAAATTATTAGAGACCACGAAATATGTCGAATTTGAAATGCACTATGATGTGGATGAGAGTTTAATCGGCGGCATGGTAATTCGTATTGGCGACAGAGTAATCGACAGCAGCGTGAAGAACAGGCTGATGACTTTGACCCGGGAATTATCGAAAATACAGTTGAAAGTAGGTGAATGCGCTCCATGAATTTAAGACCAGAGGAAATAAGTTCCGTCATTAAAGAACAGGTGAAACGGTATGCCGCACAGCTTGAGGTGTCTGATGTTGGTACAGTTATCCAGGTGGCAGACGGTATTGCACGTATTCACGGTCTGGAAAATGCCATGCAGGGCGAATTGTTAGAATTTCCCGGTGAAGTCTATGGAATGGTGTTGAACCTGGAAGAAGATAATGTTGGTGCCGTATTATTAGGAGACCACAAGAATATCAATGAAGGCGATACCGTTAAGACAACGGGAAGGGTAGTAGAGGTTCCGGTCGGCGACGCAATGACCGGACGTGTGGTAAATGCCTTGGGACAGCCCATTGACGGAAAAGGACCCATTGAGACCACAAAATATAGACAGATTGAGAGAGTTGCATCCGGTGTTATCTCCAGAAAATCCGTAGATACGCCGTTGCAGACAGGTATCAAGGCGATTGACTCCATGATCCCGATTGGACGGGGACAGCGTGAGTTGATTATCGGCGACCGCCAGACAGGTAAGACGGCGATTGCTGTTGATACAATTATCAACCAGAAGGGACAAGGCGTAAAATGCATCTATGTTGCAATCGGACAGAAGGCTTCTACCGTTGCAACCATTGTGAAAACCCTGGAAGAATTTGGCGCGATGGATTACACCACGGTAGTGGCGTCCACAGCCAGTGAGCTTGCGCCGTTACAGTATATTGCACCGTATGCAGGATGCGCGATCGGTGAGGAATGGATGGAGAACGGAGAGGACGTGCTCGTAGTCTATGACGATTTGAGCAAACATGCAACTGCATACCGTACACTTTCCCTGTTGCTCCGCCGTCCGCCAGGACGTGAGGCATATCCGGGAGATGTATTCTATCTTCACTCAAGACTGCTGGAGCGTGCAGCGAGATTATCAGAGAAATTAGGAGGCGGTTCCTTAACGGCACTGCCCATTATCGAGACGCAGGCAGGGGACGTTTCCGCATATATTCCCACCAATGTAATTTCCATTACAGACGGTCAGATTTATCTGGAGACAGAAATGTTTAACTCAGGATTCCGTCCGGCAATCAACGCTGGTCTGTCCGTGTCCCGTGTAGGTGGCGCGGCCCAGATTAAGGCTATGAAGAAGATTGCGGCGCCTATCCGTGTGGAGCTGGCACAGTTCCGCGAGCTGGCAGCATTTGCACAGTTCGGTTCTGAGCTGGATGCAGACACGACGGAAAAGCTGGCGCAGGGTGAAAGAATCCGTGAGATGTTGAAGCAGCCGCAGTATAAGCCGATGCCGGTAGAGTATCAGGTTATGATTATCTATGCGGCTACGGAGAAATACCTTTTGGATATTCCGGTTGCAGACATTCTTCGTTTTGAGGAAGAACTGTTTGACTTTGTGGATACGAAGTACCCGGAGATTCCAGAGGCAATCCGTACCGATAAGGAAATCAAAGAAGAAACAGCAAAGAAGCTTGTAAAGGCGATTGAGGAATGCAAGGCACAGTTTAAATAGAATCAGTAGAAATAAAAAGGTTTTCCTGTCTTTGCAGGAGACCGGTTAGGTGGTGAATCATTATGGCGTCCATGAGGGACATTAAAAGAAGAAAAGGCAGCATACAGAGTACGCAGCAAATCACAAAAGCCATGAAGCTTGTTTCTACTGTTAAATTGCAGAAAGCCAGGAATCGTGCAGAGCAGTCCAATCCATATTTCAACCATATGTATCAGACCGTGACTTCCGTGCTTGCAAGAAGCGGCAGCCTCAACCATCCGTATTTAAAAGCGGGGGATTCCAATAAGAAAGCAATCATAACGATAGCTTCTAACCGCGGACTTGCAGGCGGTTACAACTCCAACATTGTGAAACTTGTCACAGGCAGCGGCATTGCCGTGGAGGATGCCCAGATTTATATGATTGGGCGCAAGGCAAAGGAACAGTTGGTGCGCAGGGGCTATGAGATAAAGGCAGATTATTCTGACGTGATTGAAGGGCCCACATATGAGGATGCAATGACAATCTGCAGGGAAGTCCTGGAGGCATTTAGCAATGGGGAGATTGGAGAAATCTATCTGGCATACACGCATTTTAAGAATACGGTAAGCCATGAGCCTGCATTGATAAAATTGCTTCCAGTAGAATTTGATGAGGCAGATTTGCAGGAAGCAGACAGCAATCTGCTGATGAATTATGAGCCGAATGAGGAAGAAGCGCTGGATTTGATTATTCCAAAGTATCTTACCAGCCTCTTTTATGGGGCATTGGTGGAGGCGGTAGCCAGTGAAAACGGCGCCAGGATGCAGGCGATGGATTCCGCGACAAGCAATGCAGATGAAATGATTAGTGATTTGACATTGAAATATAACAGGGCGCGCCAGGGCTCCATTACACAGGAGCTTACCGAGATTATTGCTGGCGCAGAGGCAATATCCTAAACGCATTGCGTTTAGGTATATTGCCTGTAGACCGCAGGGCGGTCCAAAAGAAAATACCGCATGAATGCGGCGGACCGCCCGCGCAGAAAAACCTAACGGTTTTTCTGATTTCGACTTAGGCTGAGAGATGATAAAGTCTGAGATAACAATTATAAGGAGTGAAATTATGGCAGAAAAGAATATAGGTAAGATCACTCAGATTATCGGCGCCGTTTTGGACATCAAGTTTTCCGAGGGCAGCCTGCCGGAGATTAACGAGGCTATCAACATTCCACTTAATGAGGGCGGAAAGAAACTGGTAGTCGAGGTATCCCAGCATCTGGGTGATGATACGGTAAGATGTATTGCCATGGGCCCTACGGACGGTCTTGTCCGGGGGATGGATGCGGAGGCAACCGGGGCGTCTATCAGTATTCCGGTTGGTGAGCAGACATTGGGACGCATGTTTAACGTATTAGGCGAGCCGATTGATGAGAAACCGGCGCCGAAAAATGTAGAATTTATGCCAATCCACAGAAAAGCCCCGACATTCGAGGAGCAGGCGACCTCCACAGAAATGCTGGAGACAGGTATCAAAGTCGTTGACCTTCTCTGTCCTTACCAGAAGGGTGGAAAGATTGGACTTTTCGGTGGTGCCGGCGTTGGAAAGACGGTGTTGATTCAGGAGCTTATCCACAACATCGCGACAGAGCATTCCGGGTATTCCGTGTTTACCGGTGTTGGCGAGCGTACGCGTGAAGGAAATGACCTTTACTATGAGATGAAGGAATCCGGCGTTATTGACAAGACCTGTATGGTATTCGGGCAGATGAATGAGCCCCCCGGAGCGCGTATGCGTGTCGGACTGACAGGACTTACGATGGCAGAGTATTTCCGTGACAAGGGCGGAAAAGATGTGCTGTTGTTTATTGACAATATTTTCCGTTTTACACAGGCAGGATCTGAGGTGTCCGCACTGCTTGGACGTATGCCGTCTGCAGTTGGTTACCAGCCGACGCTTCAGACAGAGATGGGTGCGCTTCAGGAGCGTATCACATCCACTAAGAGCGGATCTATCACTTCCGTACAGGCCGTTTATGTGCCGGCGGACGACTTGACGGACCCCGCTCCGGCAACGACATTTGCCCATCTGGATGCAACAACGACATTGTCACGTTCCATCGCAGAGCTTGGTATTTATCCGGCAGTAGACCCGCTGGACTCTACTTCCCGTATTCTTGACCCGCGTGTCGTAGGTCAGGAGCATTTTGAGGTAGCGCGCGGTGTGCAGGAGATTTTACAGAGATATAAAGAGCTGCAGGATATTATTGCGATTCTTGGTATGGATGAGTTGTCTGAGGATGACAAGCTGGTTGTAAACCGTGCAAGAAAGGTACAAAGATTCCTTTCCCAGCCGTTCTTTGTGGCAACGCAGTTTACCGGCATGGATGGTAAGTATGTGCCAATTGCAGAGACGCTTCGCGGCTTTAAGGAAATTCTGGAAGGCAAGCATGATGATGTTCCTGAAGGTCATTTCTTGAATGCAGGCTCTATTGATGAAGTTCGCGCCCGTATGAAATAGGGGGTGTATATATGGCAGAGGAAAACAAGTATTTTCAGTTGCAGATTATTACGCCGGACCGTATTTTCTATGAGGGAGACGCTTCTATGGTAGAGTTCAACTCTGTGGATGGGGAGCTCGGTGTCTATAAACACCACATTCCCCTGACTACGGTACTTGCGCCCGGAATCGTGACGATTACGGAATCGGATGGACAGAAGGAAGCAGCCATTCATGCAGGGTTTGTGCAGATTCTCGGAGAGAAGGTCACGTTCCTTGCGGAAGTCGCAGAATGGCCGGATGAGATTGATTTAGCCCGTGCGGAGGCAGCAAAAGCCCGTGCGGAAGAACGCCTGCACAACCATGCGGCAGATATTGACGTGGCGCGTGCAGAGATTGCGCTGCAGCGGGCTTTGGTCCGTATTGGAATCAAACAGTGATAAATCATAGGTAGGCGTGTTATCGCATATTTTTATGATATGGAAGAGGAGAAATGTCATTTTGATGTTTCTCTTTCTTCATATTTTGTTGGCGAACGGCGTGGGTTAAGAAATCAGATTTGCGATATCCCTCAGATAAGGAACTGGATTCTTATCTGGAGAAATTAAATATATTTACAAAATGATTACAGAATGTTGTTTCCTTCCTGCCTCCTATCCTTTATAATATACTCACGGTAAATGAAATCTGCCGTGAGTATCGCTGGTACAACGAAAATTAAGTCTTTGATCGTATTCGGGTGTAACAGAACAAGGTGGGAAGTTTTATGGAAAAGATATTAGTAATCGAAGACGAGGCAGCCATCAATGATTTAATCTGCATGAATCTTGAGATTGCAGGCTATGAGCCGGTGCCTTTTTTTGACGGTGAGGAGTTCAGCCGTCATCTGGCGGAATGCAGTGATTATGATCTGGCGCTTTTAGATATTATGCTGCCGGGAAAAGACGGTTTTGAACTGTTGGAGGAATTGAAGGCGCATAGCATTCCGGTCATTTATCTCACAGCAAAGGGAGATCTGCCCAGTAAAGTCAAGGGGCTTAGGAGCGGCGCGGAAGACTATATCGTAAAGCCGTTTGAAATGTTAGAGCTACTGGTGCGGGTGGATAAAGTGTTAAATCGTTTCCGGACGGATGCGGAGGAGGAAATACGCTTTCGGGATGTGGTCATCAACGAGCAGAGCCGGACCGTGACAAAAAATGGCGTGGAGGTTTCCCTGCAGCCGATGGAGTACAACTGCCTGCTCACATTCTGGAAGTACCGCAACCGCGTGCTCACCAGGGAGCAGATGTTAAATATCCTCTGGGGTGTGGATTTTGAGGGAGAAAGCCGAACCGTGGACGTCCATGTGGGAAATCTTAGGAAAAAGCTGGATCTGGGAGATGTGATTAAGACTGTGCCCCGGGTGGGGTACCGCATGGAGGTTTTGTAATGGATATGATTAAGAAGATTGCATTGACTGCGTCAACTATGCTGTTTGTGTTGGCGCAGGTTTTTTCATTTTACGTGATTTCAGTCAGCCAGCGGGAAAAGATCGCTCTGCAAAAAGCGCTGGAGGAAAAGGTTTTTTCCAGGGCGATTTCGGACGTCTCGAAAGATTTGCAAAAAGTGAAATACGGTGAAACAATGCAGGAGCATATCATGACCTATTGTTTTCGCAAAAATATGCCAGAAAGCTCTGCGTTGTATAGAGGCGGAAAAGAACTGTATAATAACTCATCTTTTGTCTTTGATACGAATCGGGCAGAGATAAAAAGGGAAGTTCCGTTTATGTGTAAGCAGGAAAAAATAGACGGTTCCCATCTTCTCGTTTTTTATGAGGAGGAAGGGACTTATAGTAATGAGGGAAAGGATGAACCGTTTCTGTGTTTTTACGTGGTAGATATTTCACATATTTATAAAGAAAGCTTCCGTCTTGCCATTCGGGAAATTTTGATTTCCATATTGGCGTCGTTTGTCATGGCGGTGCTTTTGATATTTCTGATTAAAAAAATTACGAGACCTCTTGAGGCGGCAAATGAGGCGCAAAGACAGCTGATTGGAAGCATGTCCCACGAGTTAAAGACGCCCCTGACTGCCATCCGGGGCTATTCGGAGACACTTCTTCACGTCAGCCTGACCCGGGAACAGGAGGAGAAATCACTAAACTATATTAATAGGGAGAGCGGCAGGCTGTCAAGGCTCTCAGAGAAAATGATGGAGCTGACCAGGCTGTATGAACCAGAGTGCTGCGTTACATTGCAGGAAATTTCATTGGAAACATTATTTGAGAGTGTGCGGGAGAATGTCACCCATAGACTGAAGGAGAGCAGTATTACCTTAGTCGTGGAGAACGGTTATCAGGGCAGGACAATGCATCTTGACTTTGATTTAATGACGAGTTTTTTAATCAACTTAATCAATAACAGCATTATGGCGTCTGAGCCCGGCAGCCATATCTATATGGGGGCTGGAGAACATTCCCTGTGGGTCAGGGATGAGGGATGCGGAATCTCGCCAGAGGAAGTGGATAAAGTCCGCAAGGCATTTTACCGCGTGGACAAGTCACGTTCCAGAAAGAGCGGGAATATGGGCCTGGGTCTAGCGTTGTGTGAGCAGATTGCAACGGTGCATCACGGAAGGATGGAGATTGAGAGTGAGGTTGGGAGGGGGACGAGGGTTTCTTTGGAGATGTAGACATTATATTTTGGCGGCAGTTTTTGCACAGGGAACACTTTTTGGGCTGAAAACTGCAGTATGGCAGTAAGCGGCAATGATTAGGCGGAATGGCAAGGCGTTACAGCACAATCCATTATTCGAGATCCTCCATTTGAAAGCTTTCGGATTTAAAATCACAATAACGCCTGCCTTTAATGGCCGTAAATTTCAATACGCAATAGTCAGGGTCAGTCACGCCCTGTTTATAATATATGGTATCCCCGGTGCACCAGATTTCCCGCTTTATCTCATCATCCTGTAAAACCTCCATTGTGCCTGTCAGCATAATGCCTTCATACTTAAAACGCCCTCTATGATAGAAATAGATGCTCGCCTTTGGATTCTTTAGAAATTGCTGTGCACGCATAGAAGATGTGTTAGTTGAAAAATAAAAGCAGTTTCCATCGATCTTGCGCGGCGTAAACATTGCCTTCATATTTGGAAAACCATCTTCATCTACAGAAGCGATAAAAACGGTTTTCTGCTTTTTTATAAATTCTGTAATATAGCCTCTTTTTTTCATTGAAGAACCTCCATCATTAATATTTTGCATGTAGATTTTTTATCAATGTTTCCAGTATTCGGGCAAGGAACTGCTCAAATTGCTTCTGCTCCTTTTCTGAAAAACCTTCATAAAATAGCGCATTCATCTGTTGGGAAACAGCTTCATATCTCTCCTGTAAAGATTTTGCATATTCTGTAAGCGATATAATGGTCTGGCGGCGATTTTGGGGATTGATATTTCTCTCCACTATTCCCTTATTTACCATACCGTTTATCACAACAGATACCGTATTCTTTGCGAGAGAAGTTTTCTTGCTAATCTCGCTAATAGTAAGATTATCTGTCTTCCATAAAATAAATAAAATCCTCCCTTGCCCGCCGCTTATTTCAATGTCGTTTTCAAGCAATAATCTTTCAAAGATTCTATCCTGAAGCTGTTTGATTTGTGTAATATAAAATCCGCCCTTTGTCTCCAAACCATCACCTCTAATCCATATAGAACAGTTCTAAATAGAATTGTTTTAAGCATATCACATATTTTGGATAAAAGCAAGCTTTACGAATCGTTTACAACCGAGTGAATATTTCACAAAAAGAAACTGATATGATGATCCCATAGGAAAACCATATCAGTTTTTCGCATGATTAGAACAGATTTCAGGAGGTTGTTATGAAGAAAAAATATATTTCCATAATTGCAGCGGGGCTTTGTATCTCAATTCTTGCCGGATGCCAGGAGACGCCGGAGGATACAATTGTAAAACAGAAAGGTGCAGACACCATCAAATCTTATGAGAGTGCAGAGGACACGAAAAGTCCGTTGCGTGAAACATTAGGCGCGCCAAAACATTATAAGAACAATGGGTCTTATGAGGACGGCGGCCTTGTCATCGATACGGATGCTGACGTTATCCTGCCGGATGCAGATGCTATAAACACATATGCGGTGTCGGCAAAGGAGGTTAACCAGGAGCTGATAGATACGGTGACAAATGCATTTTTTGATGCGTCGGCAAAGTTTTATAGCATTTATACTTACGATGAATGGACAAAGCAGGATTATCAGGAGGAAATTACCAGACTGAAAAGGTATAAGGCAGAAGGAAATCTCGATCCATATGAATTTGGAAAAGATGAAAACGGACAATTACATTTTAATATTGACGAGGTGATTGCAAGGGACGAGGAGGATATGAAGACGGCCCCGGAAGAAATCACTAAGGAGGAGGTAAAACCATCGTTTGGCCTGGAATACTGGTCTGGAAAAGGAGAGGAGGCCACGAAGGAGAAGGATGAGGATAGTTTCTATGGTGTAGTGGAAACGACACAGGGAGCATATGATTACAGTGTTAGTTATGGACTGAAACCGGATATTGTGTTTAAGATTTCTAAGAGGAAAAAAGATTTGGTGGGAGACCCCCGGGAATTTGCAGACTGGCTGGAAATGGAATATCTCTTAGGCGGCAACCTGGATGGTGGGGAGCAGCAGATAACCGAGGAAACGGTAAAGGGTTTTATTAATATTTCAGAGGAAGACGCTGAGAAGATAGCAAAAGAGGCAGTAGAAAAACTAGGCTTGGATATGCAGGTATACAATTCGGGCTATGCTCTGTACTATCATGGGGATGGCGGGTTTGATGTAAACAATGTACTGGATGGCGGGTACATCTTTCACTTTGCCAGGGAGATCGACGGAGTGCCGCTTACTTATACAGATTCTTATGGGGGAGGTCTTGAGGATATGGACAGTACGCTGACGCCCTGGAGTTATGAGCGGTGCGATGTGATTGTCGGTGCTGATGGAATCCAGAAAGCAGAAATCTATAACCCATATCATATAGGGGATGTTCAGACAGAAAATGTGAAATTGATGGATTTTGACAGCATTATCAAAATATATGAGCAGATGATGGAGGTATCGAATGCAGATATCACGGAATATGAGGCTGAGAGGACATACCATATCAAAAGAATCACACTAGGGTACAGTAGAATTTATGACCCGACGGCGTCCAGTGATACCGGGCTGCTGGTGCCGGTCTGGGATTTTATTGGTGGATTTGACGCAAGGGATAAAGAGGGTGAGTATAACAACAAGAATAATGGCGAATATTCCAACCAGAGTTTTATGACCATCAATGCCATTGATGGGACGGTTATTGACCGGGAACTAGGGTATTAGAAGTTTTGCGGCGGAAAGAAGGGCAGTACAATGAAAGGGATAGAATCTGTAAAACAGACAGTTGCGGTTGTGCGTTGGAATTTTCTGGGGTTTTATAAAAATCCCAGAATAATCATTACCTTTTTGTTTGCGTTTATCCTGTGCTTTTTTCTCAGTGACCGAGCCTTAATGATTGCAGAGTACTATGAATCGTCCATGCAGGCGCTGGAGCCGTTTATATGGACGTTCGGGGATGCAACCTCCATCCTATTGTCTTCGCTGCTGTTGATTCTTTTGTTTATTGACCTGCCGAAACTGACGCCGTTTACCCCGTATATGCTATTGCGTACACGTAAAAGCTGTTGGTTGTTGGCACAGTTTTTCTATATTTTTCTCGTTACGGCAGGCTATATCCTGTATGTGCTCCTTGTTACCAGCCTGCTCTGTATGCAAAAGACCTATCCGGGAAATATCTGGAGTAAAACGGCGGCATTGTTTGCCTACTCCTCTATGGGAAATAAGTTTTCCGTACCCTCCACAGTGAAGGTGATGGAAAGCATCACGCCCTGGGAGTGCAGTATGCAGATGGTAGTATTGCTTGTCTGCTATGCGTTAACGCTAAGTTTTTTTATGCTGTTTTTTCAAATGCGGATGGGAAAAAAGGCGGGGATTGCAGCGGGACTTTGTTACAGCCTGTTTGGATTCCTGCTTGATCCTAAAGTGCTGGCAAAGATACTGCACAAGGAGGATTATGAAATGTATCAGGTGCGAAGGATTCTTGGATGGATAAGCCCTTTAAATCATGCCACCTATGAAATGCATGATTTTGGGTATGATGCACTGCCCTCTGTGGGACAGTCCTGTATTATTTTTTTGCTATTGCTGCTGGCCGTGCTATTGTGTGTATATCGCACACTAAAGCGGTATAATTTCAACTCGTTTACTGGAGAAATGTAGTCATGAAAGAACTGTTAAAGGAAAAGGGCTTGTGGACGTCATCGTTACTTTGTTTTGCAGCGCTTCTTGCTGGATTTCCTTTTCACCAGATCCAAGCGCCGCTGGAAACAGGGAGCTTTGTCAAGCTTTATCACACGGCGCTAAATACGCAGATGGTATTGTTTTTAATTCCGATTGCATCCGTGCTGCCCGTAGGGGCTGTTTATGTAAAAGAATCTTCCACCAGATTTTTAAGGCTGTACATTACGAGAATCAGCCGAATGGAATATATTCAGAAAAAGACGTTACAGGTGTACGCCGGAGGATTTCTGCCGTTCTTTATTGCCGGGTTAGCCGGGTTTTTGCTTTGCTTTCTGTTGCTATACCCGTTAGAGTTTCAGGGTGACGTTCCCTGGAAGAGCTTTTGGGAGGCGTTGCGGTTTTTGCTGCGCATCTGCCTCATTGGCGGGATTCTTGCAGAAATCTCAGGGATTTTTGCCGCAGCATTCTGTAATTATTATATGGCATATGGGCTGCCGTTTGTCTGTTATTACATGCTCATTATTCTCAAAGAGCGGTATTTCACCGAAATGTATGCTATGTATCCGGCAGAATGGATGAAGTGTGAACAGGACTGGGGGATGGGGAACTTTGGAATCTGGGTATTTCTTGCAGCTTTTTCCCTTGCGGCCATGCTGTTACATGGATTGCTGCTGTATAAGCGTTTGCAGGAAATCTAAGGGGGCGTCGCACTAAGTATATTATAAGCCGCAAATTATAAATGCGTAGGGTAACGGTCCAGGCAGCCGGATAAATTCAGAAAGAAGGGAATCAAATTATGCCTTATATTGAAATCGATCACGTGGCAAAAAAATTCAAAGAGGATACGGTATTGTACGATATTAATGTCTCTATGGAGCAGGGAAAGGTGTACGGATTTTCCGGCAACAATGGTTCAGGAAAAACGGTCCTTATGAAATGCATCTGCGGTTTCCTCCCGGTATCAGAGGGGACCATCCGGGTAAACGGCAAGGTTATCGGCAAAGAAATAGATTTTCCAGAGAGCATTGGCGTGATTATAGAGACGCCCGGTTTTCTTGCAAATCTTACAGGCATGCGGAATCTGGAAATTTTGGCGGCGCTTAAGGGGAAAATTGGCAAAAAGGAGATTTGGGACGCCATTGAAACGGCGGGACTAGATCCGTCGCTGAAAAAGTCGGTGGCGAAATATTCACTTGGAATGCGGCAGCGTCTCGGGATTGCCCAGGCGATTATGGAAGACCCGGAATTTCTTATTTTGGATGAGCCGTTTAATGGACTGGATAAACATGGTGTGGCGGACATTCGGGGTCTTCTGCTGGATTTAAAAAAGCAGGGGAAGACGATTATCCTTGCCAGCCATAACAGCGAGGATATCCGCATTTTATGCGATAAGGTATATGAGATGGATGGAGGGAGGATGCAGGAAGTATGATAAAGAGAAATGGTTTAGGACTTGCCTGGCGGCTGATTCTGGTGGCGGCAATTCTTATTTCTGCTTGTCCGATAGCAAGCTATGCAAAAGATGCAGGTTCTATGGAAGGACACGGACAATCTGAAGAAAACGGACAGTCAAAAGAACGTGGACAATCAGAGAGCGGAGGAATAGCAATTGACAGCAGCAACAAGTATGACGGGATGAATGCGTCCTTTGCCAAAGGGTATGAACCTTCTATCAAGGATGATGTGATGACGCTGGTGATACCGTTTATTTCTGAGGAGAAAATAGAGAAAGGACGGATTACGGTAGGCATTGACTTTAAAAGCAGCGGAGAGTGTCCCTTCTATTATAGGAATTACAGGAAAAGTGTAAGAGAGACGGGAGAGGGGGTTTATCTGTACCGGTGCCGGCTCAAACTCAAGGAGGAACGCATCAACGGACAGTATCCGCTGTATCTCTGGGCAGAGGGAAAAGGGGCGGATGGTACGATTCGTCGGGAATTTACGATTTATGTGGAAATTCGTGATGGGGTTGCCAGGACTACGGACAAGGCTTTGGGCGATGGAGCTTTGGGAAACGGGATTCTTAAAAATAATGAGTCGGATATAAATTCCTATCTTTCCGGAGCGGAAGGTTCGCAGTCGGCAGAGCCGGAATTTTCCGAAGGTCTGCAGTCCCCGGAGGAGGAAAAGAGCAGTCAGCCCCGCCTCATGGTTACCGTAAACAGTCTTCAGGAAAATGCTTTAGAGGCAGGCGGCAGCACAGCGTGGAATGTTGCAGTACAAAACTGCAGTAACCATTACAATGTGGAAAATGTCAAAGTAACGCTGCTGTCTGAAAGCAAGGATATTGTATTTGAAAAAACATCATGGTATTTTGAGAAGACAGCGCCAAAAAAAATGATGGATTTGTCGCAGAATCTGACAGTAGCAGTGAAGGCGGCAGCGGGGCCTGTGCTGGTCCAGTTTCAGATTGAGTATGAGGATGGCAAAGGGAATAGCTACACTTCCACGGAAGAAGTGCGACTGATTGTAAGACAGCCACAGCAGGCACAGCTTGTAAATCTCACATTCCCTGAACAAGTCTACACGGCGGACACAGAGTTTATGAGCTTTCAGGTGCAGAACACCGGGCTTTCCATGATATATAATGTCAAAGTCCGGCTGGAAGCGAAGGGACTTTTTCCTGTGCAGGAAGCGTTTTTGGGCAATATAGAGGGGGGGAGCTCTGCGGATGGAGAACAGAAAGTGTTTGTGGGAACACTCGATATGGATGCAGAGGGGAATGTGATAGAGGAAGGCGGCGCGAAATATGGAGATACCTCCGGGACTGTAATTTTTTCCTATGAAAACGAACAGGGGGAGGTAACAGAGCAGAAGTTGGAAATCCATACACAGATTCAGGAGGCCGAGACGATAGATCTTAAAATAGAGGATGAAAAGCCAAAGACAAACCAGTGGTGGATTACAATTATATTCTTTGTGATTACTGTACTGCTTTTGGTAATAGTCTGGCTGTATCTCAGGATGAAGCATTACCAGAGGATGAGAGGATGAGGGGATGAAGGGATTGAGAGATTTAATGTTACAGTTATGGCAGCATTTGATGTAAAGGCGGGGCATAGATGAAGAATCGTAATATCTATAAGGATATAGTATTTCTGGCAATTGGGTGTATGATGACTGCTTTTCTGGTATGGGCAGGGAATTTCTGGTTACAGCAGCAGAAAACCTATGAGATTATTATCCGGTCACAGGAAGAATTGACAGAAGAAATCGTGACGGAGCTTAGCAAAATTGAAGGGCTGTATCAGTTTACCCCCAGTGCATCCTGTCATGTGACGCTTAAATTAGATGAGTACACGCTGGAAACTTCGGTGACAGGGGTTGTGTTTGAACATTATCCGGTGGAATGGAGCTCGGTACAAAAAGAGATTGTTCTGGGCGGCAGTCCGGTATTGTTTTTTGGTGAGGAAGCATTTGCGTCCTTTGCTGACGACAATGGCAATGCGCCGGGAAGGGGCAGGATTTCAAGTTGGACGGAAAAATATCAGGAACTGGAGCTGACTGTGACGGACGAAAGCGGCAGGGAACGCCGCGCCAGAATAGGCGGAGTTCTTAAAACACCATCATCCGGTATTTTTATGAGCATGAGCCAGATGCAGGAGATTTATGCTTCGTCCACAAGTATAAGTGGAGGCAGCGCAAAGATTCAGGGTTGCTGCAATCTGAAGAAAGCGCAGGAGATTTTAAGCGGAGCAGGCTTCCAGGTAGAGTGATTGGTATTGTTATGTTGTAAGAAAGTCAATATATATTTATTGTATTTCAATAAATATATATTGACTTTTTGCGTTCCATTGCATATAATACAAACAAAGAAAAAAATATATCTTAGATAAACATACAAATCTATGAAATGCAGGAGGTATTTTTTATGACACAGAAAAGTTTAAGCAGATGGCTGAAAGGTATTATAGCGGGAATTGCAATTTGCGGGGGCGCCATCTATGGCGGACTGCTTCCCATGTTTGGGAGGGATCTGGTGGATGCGAACCCGGAGTTTGCGTATTGTTATTATCCCTGGCTGGCGGTATTGTGGATTTCCGCAATCCCGTGTTATCTTGTGCTTTATAATGGTTTAAAGATTACGATTGAAATTGCCCGGGACAATTCCTTTTCCATGGAAAATGCTTGTTATCTCAAGCGGATTTGTATGTTTGCACTGGCGGACAGCGTATATTTTTTCATTGCAAACCTGGTTTTGTTTTTTTTAAACATGAATCATCCCAGCATTCTGCTCATATCCCTGTTTGTGGATTTTGGAGGGGTTGCGGTGGCTGTGACAGCAGCAGCTTTATCCCATCTGGTGCACAAGGCGGCGGAGATCCAGCAGGAAAATAAGTTAACGATATAGGAGGCAAATCATGGCAATTATCATTAATATAGATGTAATGCTGGCGAAGCGGAAGATGAGTGTTACGGAGCTTTCCGGGCGTGTAGGCATTACAATGGCAAATGTTTCGATTTTAAAAAATGGCAAGGCAAAGGCAATTAAAGTGGACACTTTGGATAAGATTTGCCGGGCGCTTAAGTGCCAGCCCGGCGAGATTTTAGAGTGGAGAGAGGAGGAAGAACAGCATGGAGAATAACAATATAGACAATAACAATATACAGAATATGGGTTTGCCGATTGGCAGTGTGGGAAGCAATGGAGTTCATGAAAACAGCTTAAAGGCTAACATGAAAGAAAATGCGTTGTATTTTCTGGGGTTGGCGTTGATTTACAGTCTTTGTTTTGCAGCGGCATTTTACCGCAACTATGTCGGTATTACTTTTCCGTTGATTACGGCGGCAACGCTTGCGGTTTGTATGCTTTTTTTGAAAAAACAGGGCGTTTTATGGAAGAAATCAAATTGGCTGTATGCAGGTATCTGTCTGCTTTTGGGTATCAGCACGTTTCTTACAACGAATTTCTTCGTGGTTTTTTTTAATACCGTGGGGATTCTATTGCTGATTACAGTGATTATGCTTCGGCAAATGTATGATGACAAGGAGTGGAGTTTTGGACAGTATCTGGTAAATCTGTTGTTTTTGTACCTGAATATGATTCCGGAACTGGCAGCGCCTTTTATCCATCTGTCGGGTTGTCTGAAACTTAACAGAAAACAAGAAAAAAAGAACCGCACCGCAAAGTATATTTTGCTGGGCGCTTTGATTGGAATGCCTATGCTTGCTGTTATTATTGTACTTTTGAGCAGCGCAGACCAGATTTTTTCCAAGGTAATCGGGGAGACGCTTTACCGTTTGTTTAGCCAGATTGTGTTTTCTCCCAATGTATTTTTTGTAATTTTGCTGATGGTTCTGGGTTTTTTTGGCATATACAGTTTTTTCTCTGCATTGACTTTAAATAATATGCCACAGAAAAGTGGGCAGATGCAAAAGAAGAATCCGCTGATAGCGATTACGTTTCTGTCTATGGTAACAGCGGTTTATGTGATTTTCTGTATAATACAAGTCATTTTCCTGTTTACCGGAGGCATGCTGCTGCCAGAGGGTTATACATATGCGGAATATGCCCATCAGGGATTTTTCCAGTTGTTGTTTGTATGTATTTTTAATTTGGTTCTGGTGGTATCCTGTATGGCGGTGTTTGACGTGAACCGTATGTTGAAGCTGCTTTTGCTGCTCTGTTCCGGCTGTACATATATTATGATTGCATCCAGTGCTTTTCGGATGATTCTATATATCTGTACTTACCATCTCAGCTTTTTAAGGGTGCTGGTACTTTGGTTTCTTGCCATGCTGGTGGTATTGATGGAGGGTGTGATAATTGCAGTCTGCCGTCAGGAATTTGGACTGTTTCGTTACGGCATGACCGTTGTTGCATTGTTTTATCTGGTGTTTTCTTTTTCAAGACCGGATGTGCTTGTGGCGGAATATAACATGGCGCAGATGAAGGATGCTGTCAGTTATGAAGACTTGGAGTACCTTGCGGGATTGTCGATGGATACGGTGCCCACATTGAGCAGATATGATTTTGAGCATGAGAACTGTTGCAAAGACGGGACATATGTAAAAGAATACGATTATTATCTTCCCGCGTCCGAATGGTATTATTACGGTGAATACGGCAGGGAAGGGACACAGCGGGGGTGCAGAAGATGTCTGCTGAACCATACCTTCCATCGTGTTATGGAGTTGACCGAGGGAATGGATGTGCGGACCTTCCATCTGTCGAAATATCTGGCGCGCAATGCTGCCAAAGCTTATGGGAAGTAGCTGCAGAATACTCCCCTTGACATCAGTCATAAACCTTTATATAATATACATCGGATTATTGCCCCCATACTTTCTAACACTTCTACAGAGTATGGGACCCGGAGGATACTTTGCATAGAAAAGAGGGCGTAACCGTGAAGAATTACAATGTATTGCATATTCTTGAATTGTATCATATATATAAAGGAATGGATCAGCAGGAAAAATGCAAGTTTTATCAATGTAAATGCGACTATTACCAATTTTTTGTAAAGCTTATCCTTATTCTGGCAAGCTTAGCATCGCTCAGTTACCTTGTATCAGATTATCAGTTGAACGGGCATACGATTATGCCTACGCTGATTCCTCGTACATTTATACTGGCGCCGTTGCTTTTTTATATTTTGCTGGAACCAAAAGTAAAAAGCTATAAGATGAAGGCATTGTTGAATTATTTGTTGCTCAATCTAATTGTTTTTGCGACTATCTGGGCGGTATACCATCTTGAGATTAAGACGCATTTTAGTGAGGGAGCCACAATCATGAATTTTATTTTCGTGATTTGCTGCCTGAGTGCAAGACCGTGTTATGGAGCGCTGGCCTATGGTGTCTTTTTTTTGGAAATTTTGCTGTCACATCTGGTGAATCACTATGAAAATCTGGATGTGATTTTGTCGCTCAATCTTCCATGCTGTGTGGCAATCATGATTGTCCACTGTATATTGAATTTGGGAGAGTTTGAGCGTTATTTGACGTCCAAGAAGCTGGAACATGCCCTGATTACAGATCCGCTGACTACCGTGTATAACCGTCACAGGATGAATCAGTTAATTAAGGATAACAAGCTTATCAGTGATGAGGAACAGATTTCTATTGTGATGCTGGACGTAGATTTCTTTAAGGCGGTTAATGATAACTATGGTCACTATGTCGGGGACCAGGTGCTTCATTGTTTAGGGAAGACATTGATGCAGGAAATACCAGGAAACGGCACAGTGATTCGTTTTGGCGGCGAGGAATTTATCATTATTCTGCCGGGATTTGCCTCGGAAAGAGCATACGAAAAAATGGAGGCAATTCGCCAAAAAATTGCATTGTCAGAGGAGGCGTCTGTGAAATTCCATATTTCAGCAGGCGTGGTGAAATATAATGGTGATTTTGAAAAATCCTTAAAAGCGGCGGATTATGCGCTCTATTATGCAAAAGAAAGCGGCAGAAACCGTGTGTACTGGGACCAAAGCTTTTAAATTTAGAAGAAATGCTGTGAGGAGATAAGGATGATTCGTACAATATCGACAGAAGAAATTACAAAAAATATCCGCCAGATGTGCATAGAAGCAAACCATTATTTGTCTCCTGATATGGAGAAAACGTTGAAGGACGCTGTAGAAACAGAGGAATCTCCTTTGGGAAAAAAGATATTAAACCAGCTTCAGGAAAACCTGATGATTGCGGGGGAAGAAATGATTCCCATTTGTCAGGATACCGGGATGGCAGTCGTCTTTGTGGAGATTGGCCAGGAAGTGCATTTGGAAGGCGAACTGCTTGAGGATGCTGTGAATGAGGGAGTCCGCCAAGGTTATGTGGATGGTTTTCTGCGCAAGTCTGTGGTAGGAGACCCCATTCTTAGAGAAAATACAAAGGACAATACGCCGGCAGTCATTCATTATTCCATTGTAGCGGGTGATAAAGTTAAGCTTACCTTAGCGCCCAAAGGATTTGGCAGCGAGAATATGAGCCGTGTCTTCATGCTGAAGCCGGCAGATGGGATTGAGGGTGTAAAACAAGCCATTCTGACAGCGGTAAAGGATGCGGGACCGAATGCCTGTCCGCCGATGGTGGTGGGAGTGGGAGTTGGAGGCACTTTTGAGAAATGTGCTTTACTTGCAAAGCAGGCGTTGACTCGCCCGGTGGATGAACATTCGCAGAATCCTTATATAAAGGAATTAGAAGAAGAAATGCTTGAAAAAATCAATCGGCTGGGTATTGGACCTGGTGGTTTGGGAGGAACGATCACAGCATTGGCAGTCAATATTAACACCTATCCCACTCATATTGCGGGGCTTCCGGTAGCAATTAATATTTGCTGCCATGTAAACCGCCATGTGGTGCGGGAAATCTAATACGGCATAGAAATGGAGAACTGCTGATATGGACAAACATATTACGACACCGATTACCGCTGAGGTTACCCAAAATCTTTATGCGGGAGATTATATCTATATATCCGGGACGGTTTATGTGGCAAGGGACGCCGCACATAAACGATTTATGGAAGCTCTCGATAGAGGAGAAGAGTTGCCGTTTCCTATCCAAGATGCTATAATTTATTATATGGGACCGTCTCCCGCTAGAGAAGGACGTTCTATTGGCTCTGCAGGACCAACTACAGCCAGCCGTATGGATAAATATGCACCCAGACTCCTGGATCTTGGGCAGAAAGCCATGATTGGAAAAGGAAAAAGGACGCAGGAGGTCATTGATGCGATTATCCGTAACCAGGCAGTGTATTTTGCAGCAGTGGGCGGGGCGGGGGCGCTTCTGTCTAAATGTATTAAGGCCTCGGAACTGGTTTGCTATGGTGATTTGGGCGCGGAGGCTGTTTTGAAATTGGAAGTAGAGGATTTCCCTGTGGTTGTGGTAATTGATAAGGATGGAAACAATCTCTATGAAACGGCAATTCGGAAATATGCAAAATAGGTTTGTTTTCAATATTTTAGAATGGAGAGGACAATAATGGAAAAAGGACAGAAGATTAAAAAGAGAAAAAAGACCAAGCGCATTGGGAAAAAAATTGGAAATGTTGTAATCATTATGCAGGCTGTTTCTGTTGTTTTTGCAGTGGCAATATGTGTACAGATGTACAATTCACTGGTCAGGAGTATGCAGAAAGAGATTTGCACGGATGGTACAGATATGCTTGCCTATGAGCTGGGCAAGGTATCTGGTGACGAGGATATCAATCTTTTGCTGGATGAATTGAAGGAGCTCATGGGTTGTGAATTTACTATTTTTAGCGGGGACACGAGAGTCTATAGTACGGTGACACAGAACGGAAAGCGTGCAGTGGGTTCCAAGTTGTCATCCGACATATCGGATATTGTATTAAAGCAGGGGCAGGCTTATGTGGGGGAAGCAGATATTTTAGGGGAAAAGTATTTGTGTTCTTATGTTCCGACGAAAGGGGCAGACGGGAAGATAGACGGTTTAATTTTTGCTGGAATATCTATAGCTGAGGCGGAGCAGGAGACGGCCAGGATTATCAGTTATGCGATCGTGATTAGTTTGATCGTGATTATTGTCTGTATTATTGTATTGACGGTTTATTTGAAAATGAAGGTATCGGGTCCTCTTGGGAAAATCACAGATGTGGCCATACAGATGGAAAGAGGAGAGCTCGGGCTGGCTGATGGCAAGAAGATTCAGATTGGCGTTGCTTCCAATGATGAGATCGGCCTTTTGGGAGAAATATTTGAGGATACGATCAGAACTCTCCGCGCTTACATTGGTGAGATATCTGAAGTACTGGGATCCATTGCAAAAGGAGATTTGACACAGGTTACAGAACAGGATTATAGAGGGGATTTTCTGGCAATTGAGAAATCCCTGGAAAGTATTCTTGGTGGATTGAATCAGATGATGGGACAGATTGCAGTCAGCTCCGGACATGTATCTGACGGATCGGAACAGGTGTCTGTCAGCGCACAGTCTTTGGCGCAGGGTGCGACAGAACAGGCAAGTGCGGTAACAGAAATTTCTACTACGATTTCCGATCTTTCAGAGGGTGCAAGGCAGACCTCTGATGCGGCGGCTGAGGTTGGCAGGTTTGTCAATCAGGCAGGAGAACAGCTTGGTATCAGTATTGACAGCGTCAGGGAACTGAGTGAATCGATGGATCGTATATCCAGCGACTCTAAGCAAATTAGTACGATTATTGGAACAATAGAGAACATTGCGTTACAGATCAATATTCTATCGTTAAATGCAGCCGTAGAGGCGGCCAGAGCCGGTGAGGCAGGTAAGGGCTTTGCAGTTGTGGCTGAGGAAATCAACAGCCTTGCATCAAAATCGGATGAAGCCGCTAAGGCTACAAAGGAGTTAATTGAAAGCTCTGCCGCAACGATTGCCGGGGGCAGTAAAGTAATGGACAAGGTTTCGGAGGCATTGGAGCTGACGGGAAAATTTGCTGGTAATGTAACGACGAAGATGGAACAGGTGGTAGAGGCAGTGGAAAAGCAGACCTTAGCGATGGAGCAGGTTGCCACCGGTGTCGGGCAGATTTCTGAAGTAGTGGAGAACAATTCAGCGAGCAGCCAGGAGTGTGCGGCAGCCAGTGAGGAGCTGTCTACACAGTCTAGTGTGTTAAAGGATCTGATCAGCACCTTTAAGATACGGAAGCGTCGCTAGTACAATAGCGCGGTACTTTCAAGGTAGGGAATTATTGCAAGTACAATACTTAATAAGACAGGGAAGCCTTTCTGTGAATGGCTTCCCTGTCTTATTTCAAAGATTGTCTTGCTGATATTTAGAAATAAACTTTGGTACAAATTTATTACGCTGTCTATAAAGAAACATCTATCACTTCACCCTCCGGTGTGACAGGAACTTCTGTTGCCTGTACCGGCATTTCTACGCCGGAAATTTCCAGCGTGACAGAGGGAGTAGAAAAACTTTGCGTAGACAGCGACTGGCGTTCTCTTTCCAATTTATTCATGACAGCCTTTAAATACTTCAGATCGGCTTCCATGATTTCTTTCAGCTCATCGGAACGGTGCCTTTTCTTCAAACGCTCAAGGTCCTCAGGGTCTAAATCTTCTTGTTTTACCTCCCCCATAAATGCATCGGCTAGTTCTTCCAGCTGGGTCTCTTCCATTGCTTCGGCCATCATTTCATTCATTAACTGGTTCATCATCTCGTTCATGGCTTTCGTCATAAATTCATCTACGAGATCCTGATATTCCTGCATTGCCTGGTCTAGCTCCATTTCTTTCTGTTCTAGTTCTTTTTCTTCTTCATCTGGCAGCTCGGCAATGCTATCGCGTTCTTCTTCGATGACAGCACGCGGATTTTTCTTCGCATCCTGTTCTTCTTCCAAATGCCGCATTTTTTTCTTTGCGATTCGCAGCATTTTCTTGGCATGGATAATCGCATGCCGGAGTTCTGTTTCGTCATAGTCGTCATTATCAATATTCCTCTGAAGTCTGGCAATTTGCCCACGGGCTTTTGTTGCAACCGATTTGGCGACAGTTGGTGTTTTTGCCATCATAATCTGATTGGAAATTGATTTGAAACTATACTGCAGACGTTTTTTCTTTCCCTTTTTAGAAGAAGAAACGCTGATCGTGGCAACGGTGTTGCCGTTTAAGTCTTTAATTCTCGTTAGTTTGTTTGTGGAACTTCTTCCGCCAATCATCATACTCATGCTCTCATCCTCCTTGATGCAGGCTTTTATTCCCGTCCTTGTTGTTTGATGTGGGGGTATTGACTATCTCCGTCCTTTCGGTAAATCCGTTTACCGTATAAATTTGTTTTGAGAAATGTCTATTTGATTGCTTATTTTAATTTATATCGGCTTTTATGGGAATAAGCTTTAGAAATAGTTGCATTGAAACAGAATTGTTACTGTTGTCTTAAAAAGAAAAAGAAAAAAACAAAGATTTAGTATTGACAAAACGCTTTTTTTCTAGTAAGATAACTTATGCGCTGTAGCGCAAATGACAATTTTATAAGAAAATGTCAGTTCGGAGAAGTACTCAAGAGGCCGAAGAGGCGCCCCTGCTAAGGGTATAGGTCGGGTGACCGGCGCGAGGGTTCGAATCCCTCTTTCTCCGTTTCAAATTTTCAATAATAAGATTGTTATTTTTTTGAAAAAAGTGCTTGACACCCTCAGACAGTTATGATAATATATACAAGCTGTCGCGGGAAACAGACAGCAGGACCTTGATAACTGAACAGTGGAATAACCTTGAAAGATTCAAAGAGTTTCCGTCTCGGGAAAAGAGGCGGACAGAATTCAAGAACAAGAGCATTCAGGCAAGAATGCAACCTAAAAACAGTAAGCCAGAAGAAACCTTTCAAAGCAGAGGACATGGGAAGCCATGGGTTAAGCGGAAGAAGGGAACTGGCCGGAAAGAACTTATTATGAGAGTTTGATCCTGGCTCAGGATGAACGCTGGCGGCGTGCCTAACACATGCAAGTCGAACGAAGCATTTAAGACGGATTTCTTCGGAAGGAAGACTTTTATGACTGAGTGGCGGACGGGTGAGTAACGCGTGGGCAACCTGCCCCGCACCGGGGGACAACAGCCGGAAACGGCTGCTAATACCGCATAAGCGCACAGCTCCGCATGGAGCAGTGTGAAAAATTCCGGTGGTGCGGGATGGGCCCGCGTCTGATTAGCTGGTTGGCGGGGCAACGGCCCACCAAGGCGACGATCAGTAGCCGGCCTGAGAGGGCGGACGGCCACATTGGGACTGAGACACGGCCCAGACTCCTACGGGA
>CAPQSW010000010.1:0-3527 GCA_948688495.1 uncultured Lachnospiraceae bacterium
TTTCCTGCCAGACTTCCCATCCGCGATGTGAAAACCATAATCTATACTAAATATATTTTTAACCTATTTTATTTCAATTAAAACATAGTTATCCTTTCCTCTTATTGTATGGAACATATTATCTTCCAAAATAGGCAGATTGTAGGTAGTTAAATCTATCGAGGAATCTGATTTAATATTTTTCAACCCATAATAATGTCCAAAACCATAATCTCCCCAGTACCAGTTTCCCCTAAAGGTAATTGGCACCAGACGGTTAAGAATCTGGTAATCCTGGGGCATATTCCTGATTACCGGCGACTGTCCAATGGAACCAGAAAGCTGGACGGTAATAGTCTCCCCGGTAAGAAATGCATCCATATCCTTCAAATCATCAATTACCATACGAATTCTATAATCTGTATATTCCTTTTGTACATATAATGCGTTCCCATACGTGAAAGAAAACACAAAAAATGTCCAACTGAGAAAGACCGCTGGCAATTTTAACAAAATTCTTTCCCGGCTTTCTACGGTGCATACTGCTAAAATAGTGATAAATACTCCAAAACCATACATTGCCCTAGGAGCGAAACTGGGTATCTCTAATACCGGATACATGCCAAAACACAATAACCCCATAAAAAGTGTTGCAATAACCGTTACAATTGCTGACAGATATTTCTTTTGTTTTGAGGAGTATACGATCGTCCATAAAAACCCAATTACCAGAGCCGCTATTAATATCAGCCAAAACCCCTTCATATCACTTCCCACATATGTGTAATACTTTTTTAAATTATTTAATATCCCCGGTATAATCTCCTTAATTCCTAACATTGAGCTTGACATATAGCCTTCTACCGGAAGCAAAATAACAATTTTAAAGAACGCCATACCCAGTCCAAAGCCTGACAAAGAACGCAGGCAAAAACTCCCTATCTCCCTATAAGGAACCTCACTTATCCACATTTTCAGCATCAGCAGAATCACTAACATTGGATATATCCCTGTGGCAGCCTGATAGCTTGTACAGACTGCAATCGTTCCTATCATAGATGCACTTATATAAGTCAAGGCGCTTCTTTTCATGTATAAGAGAGGCCAAACAGCCGCTAAAACCGATAATGCCATATATGGGGCATCATATTTATAGGAAATACACTCCAAAAAATATGGATTCAGCCCCAAAGGAACAAGCGCGAGCAGTTCCCATATAGAAAAATATGCGCGCCCATAGATTACATATAACAATATGATTCCTGAGAAGGCAAGAAAAAGTACTGCTGCCATCTGTGGCAAAGGTGAAACATCCGTCAGATAATTATCCATATGGATAAAAGAAGAAAGCGTCTCTGATAAGAATCTGCTAAGACGTGCCCAGTCTTTATACCCGGCATATGCACGCCCCATATCATCAACATAATAGAAATTCGCACGGAGAATAGCTATAATCCCCAGCATATAAACAGCAGCGATCATACAAATGGATTTTTTTAAAGGAATACGTCTCATATTCTCCCTTATACCACTATCCTTCTGCACTGCGTTTTTTACATCCGATAATAATGCCTCTATAAAAAATGACAGCCCGATGGAAATTACGGGCGTTGCAGCTATAACGCCAGCGATTACGCAGACGAAACCTAATTTTTCTTTCTCAATGCTAAACACTTCTGATATTTTCTGTATTTTACCTGAGATTACCCACGTACTGTAAAATTTACTGCCTGCCGCACAGCACACGAAAAATCCCAAAACTATATACACTGGTTTTCGTGTTGATTGCAATATGTCAGAAACTGCAGGATTATTCCATAAAAAGTAAAACCCGCATACCATTGTCACGGCGCAGCCACATAACGCAAGTTTACTTGCCGAAGTAATAAGCAGCAAAAAAGCAACACCAGAAAATAATAACATTACTTTTGTTATCAATACTTTTTTCCCATGAGCCATTGTATATACTCCTTTAAACTAACTGTTCCAGCCTGTCCAGCTTTCAGACGTCTTCTGCCAAACCTATCTTCCCCAAATTTTTTTTAATGCATGTTTCCATGTGTATAAAAATCCATGGTCCTTGATACATTGTATCCCGCCTCTGATTTTACGCGGCAAAAACGTTATTTTTCTTCCTATCTTAAAGGATGCAGAATTATGCACACATTCAAGCTGATAGCGCAGATCTCTCTTATGTGCGTTCACCAGATTTATTGTATTCCGCATTTCTATCGCACTGTCACACACATTTTCAAGATAAGGCACTAACAGTTCTTCACTAACCCCTGCCCTGAAAGCATATTTCCACCACTCTTTTGAATAATAAGCGCTAAGATTTTCCCATGGCTTAATTCGATCTGCATAATGAATAATAGAAGGATGCTTTATGCCATAATCCCATTCTTCTCTGCTAAAACACTCTTGAATGCCCGGATTCCTATCATATTCACTGTCACACATCAAATTATATTTTGTCATTACATTATATTTAAATTGTAAATGCCGAATTTTACCAAAACAAGCTACATTAATAATATCCTGATCCTGCGATGAAAAATTTTTCTCTAATAAACTATTGAATCTTTCTTCCAGGTTATCTCTTCGCATCTTCTCCAGATTTATTAGTAAGACACCGGCATTTATATAATCATCCATCACAATACCTTTTTCTTTCTCCTGCCTCCTTCTATGGTCCTCTGGATAATAATATCCAGGCGCCCGAATACCTGCAACATATCTATCATCTACGCTTGTCCTATAAAGTTCTGATAAATCATCAATTACGACCAAATCAACGTCCAAATATATACACTTACTCACATTTTTCAATAACGTTGGTAATTGTAAACGGTAAAACGTTGCCGCTGTTATATGATTGATCTGCATATCAATATCCTGGTATTGATTTTTCATATCAATGAAGTATATATTACATCTTTCATATTTCTTCATCAGTTTCAAAATGAAATCTTCTTTTTCTTTTTCAAAGTCGCCTGACTTCAAAATGTAAAAATCATAAAAGGTCTTCTTTTTGGCATTCTCCAATATGGAAACCAACGTCACGCACATAGGAACAGCGTAATTATCATCCGCAGCCAAAACCACGGGAATGGTATGATCTCCCTCTGCAATCATAGTTGCATAAAATTTGCCTCTTAATCCTTTGGACAATAAATATGTTATAAATATGCCTGTAAGCCATTCTGACACAAACAAGCGCTTTCCTGTCAGATCTATTCTTTTCTCGAGTTCGAATGTAATGTTAAAAAACCACTCTGCGTACTCAAAAAAATCCTTCCTGGAAAATATAAACATGTTGCAAAAATATGCTTCATGACCTTCTAAATATTTCTTCGCATAAGGCTCAAAATTCGGATATTTTTCTTTTAATATTTCTATTGTACAATCCAAATCCTTAACATCATGATTATTTTTATAATGCTCGTACATTGATGTTCTGTAATGAGGCTTTGTACAAATAAAATCATATTTTTCAACTGCCTCCTCAACTACTGCCAAACTATAATTAATCGTATCATAATAATTAT
>CAPQSW010000010.1:3566-16778 GCA_948688495.1 uncultured Lachnospiraceae bacterium
CATCTATATCTAAACAATCATAAACCGCGTGAGGCATATCCTTAAAGATAAAATGTCTTCGATAATGCATAAACCCTATATATTCTGGGTTTCCTAACTTCTCATAATTCTTCCAAGCCCAATATACCGTTGTCATCTCATTGTATATGCTATTTTTATTTGATATATTTTCCCCACTATTATCCCCCATTGTATTTTCCAACAACCAGCGCAATTTGGGGTCATCACTGCCCATTCGCTTCAGAGCATTGTCTCTTCCGGCGTGTATTGGTGTTAGTATTTCATCCTTAAATAAATAATCTGGTTTATGATAGGATAACAATATTTTTACTTTACTCACTTACAGTTCTCCTTATTTCCCTTACAATATTCCTTGACCCTAACAGGAATTGCCATTATCCCTTTTCCAACTTTGAACGTTGTAGAATTCTTAATATTTTCATATTCCGCATTCGCCTGCTGCGCTATGTTTCTTTCCCTGTCTACCGCTTTTTGTTCCCACTCATAAATAAGAGGAACTACACCTTCTTTATACTCAGAATCTTCGGGCAGCCCCGTTCTGTCTATCTGTCTATCTGCTTCCAATAGAAGCCTCAAAACTTTATCACTTTTACTTTCCAGCCCCAAAATTATCTTGTCTTTATACTCCCTCAGCATTCTATCAACCGTCAAATAATGCAATTCTGACAATCCTTCTTCACGCGACATCATAAGATTATCTATAAATCCATTTAAAATCGCACAAATTCTTCTTTCATCCCACTTTAAGTTCTGATGTCCATAACGGTAACAATAAGTAACTCTCGGCAAAGCATAAAACCTTTCTGCCGCAATCATCGCCTTCACAAAAAAAGGCGGATCCTGAAAACGGATATACGGCGGAAAAAAGATTTCATTCTTCATTAGAAACTCCCTTTTATAGATAAAACGGAAAAATCCATAATCAAATTGATAATCTTTGTACTCAATATACCCCTCTTGTTCAAAAGTATATTTTGTGTACACTCCCTGAAATTCCTTTCGTATCCATTGCCCATTCTTATGATCCTCACTCAGGGAACCCCCGCAGATCTGACTCTCATGTGTCACTGCCGCTTGATACATATCCTCCAAAATCCGTTCGTCCAAATAATAATCATCTGGATCCATAAATGCCAAGTACTCCCCTTTTGCCTCCCGTATCCCACGGTTCCTAGCCTCTCCTACCCCCTTATTCTCCTGCGTAATTACACGAATCCTTGAATCCTGCCCGCAATATGTCTCTAAAAGCTCTAAGGAGCCATCCGTAGAACCATCATTGATACAGATCAATTCTATATCCAAAAGCGTCTGTTCCCGAATACTCCTTATACACTGTTCCAAATACTTTTCCATATTATAGACAGGAATCACAACAGATATCTTCAACATGCTTCTCCCTTCATACCTCTATAGGGTGCATAAAAACTTGTTATCCTCTGAGGTAATAATTCTGGTTTCCTTATTTCCTTTGTAAACACCTTCCTCATATGCTATCCCATGCTCCTTTAATGTTGTCTCAATCAATTTCACCGCATTGTATTCTCCCTGACGATTTACATCATCCACCATAATGACAAAGGAACTCTCCAAATACTCAGGTATCAGCTTCAACACATCTACCCTCGCGTAAATATTCGCATCTCCTCCAAAGGGTGCATCAACCGAAATAAAATCATACTTCCTGTCAGCCAAACTCCGAAAATTCTCATAGACCAGAACCCCCGGATCATCCAACAAAGCTTCTCTAATCAAATTCAAGTGTACAATTTCTGTACAATCAGAAAGCTTATGCTCCCGTCCAAAGAATGTAATCCACTCTCTGTCATGCTCTACTACCCGATGACAAACTGCTGGCTCAAAAGCCACATATTGTGTAATCATGTGCGTAGATTGTCCCAATCCTAATTCCAGAATGGACTTCGGCTTTGCCTCATTCAAAACACGATACAACACATACAAAAACTGATAACCAACCGCCCATCTTCCCGGATAAAACGAACGGTTCTCTAACCACCTCGAATGGCTGATGGCATCCCGAAACACCAGCCCCCATACTGCTTCATCTGCTGCATTGTGTGCCTTGCCTGCAACACCACTGATTTTCTTTATACGAAGATTGTTGTCGTGTACCTCATCTTTTACCTTTTGAATATTCTGATGAGAATGGTGCAACTCATCTCTTACCTTTTGAATATCCTGATGAGAATGATGCACCTCATTTCTTATCTTTTGAATATCCTGATGAGAATGATGCACCTCATCTTTTATATCTCTTGTCAATTTCAGACACTTACTTATATCCGCTCGAATATGCTCCAATTCTTCCTCACGATTCAGGCAGTCCAATTTCTCATTCAACTTGCGAATGCTATCTCTTGACGCTGGCAAACAACCAAGGAGTTTTTCTATAATACTCATACTTTCATCCGCCTTTCAAGTACCTTACAAAATTGTGCACTTTTGCCATTTACTACCAAAACAACCCAATGTAGATTATATCAAGAAAGTGCATAAAAGTCAACAAAACCAACCACTCGGCCGGATAAACCTATAAACTGTTATTACAATCAAACACAAGAATGTGTCAGATCCTCCTCACGCTTATTTTCTAATCCATTTTCTTTACAAAACGCTCGATTCCCCATTCTTTTCATTCTTTCACAGGAATGCCCTGGCTCTTTTCATTTTTTCGCTTCCACATCGTCTTGGGAATCCGTATCATGCCATATAAGATAACGCGGACGCTGCTTAATTTCCTCATAAATTGCTGCAATATATTTTCCGATAATGCCTAAACCAATTAATATCCCTCCGCACAACAAAAGCAGCAATAAAATAACAGTCGTAAATCCTTCTATGGCATTGCCCATAAAATAGCGCACCAGAGTTTGTATGCCTAAAATGATCATACCTGCAAAAGAGATAATGCCCAAAAAAGTGACCATATCAAGCGGAACCGTACTAAAAGACACAATATTCCTTACCGCATATTTCACAAGGCTTCTTAGCGACCACTTAGAAGTGCCGTTTTCCCTCTCCGCAACTTCATAATATACTTCTTTCGTCTTGTAACCTGCCCAAAAGGTCAATGCCCGGAAAAAGGTTCTCCTCTCCGGCATTGACAACAATATTTTTGCCACTTTCCTATCAAAGAGCTTAAAATCACTGCTGTTCATCATATCTATGCCTGTAAGCTTACTTAAAACAGCATAAAAAGAGGAAGCCATCATGCCATGCAGTTTCGATTCCTTGCCACGATTGCTTTTAATCCCTTCTACAATATCATACCCTTCCTCCCACATCTGATACATCTCTATAATAGTTGCTGGAGGATGCTGAAGATCACAGTCCATAACAACATAGCAGTCTCCCTTTCCCTTTTCTATCCCCGCTAAAATTGCAGCCTCCTTTCCAAAATTACGACTAAATTCAATTCCCCTGATACGTGGGTTAATTTTAGATAACTCCGCAACCTTTTGAAAAGTTCCGTCCTTTGAACCGTCACTCACAAAAATTATCTCACAGTTAATCTGCCCGGTATTCATAGCTTCCAAAACAGTATTAGCAGTATTTTCTATGTTTCCTTCTTCATTAAACGATGGAATAATGATCGATAACAACTTTCTCTCCTTTTCCCGCCAGACTTCCCATCCGCGATGTGAAAACCATAATCTGTATGAAATATATTCTTGACTTATTTTATCTCAATTAACATATAGTTATCCTGGGGCATATTCCTGATTACCGGCGACTGTCCAATGGAACCAGAAAGCTGTGTTGATTGCAATATGTCAGAAACTGCAGGACTTTTCCATAAAAAGAAAAACCAGCATACGATTGTCACGGCACAGCCACATAACGCAAGTTTACTTGCTGAAGTAATAAGGAACAAAAAAGCAACACCAGAAAATAATAACCCTATCCTGGTTATTAATATTTTTCTTTTGATCCATTGTACATCCCTCTTTTAACCTCTTGTTCTAATCCCTCCAACTTTGAGACAATTCGCCTAAAATAATTCACTATATACCTTTACCAATTATAAAAAACACATACGTGTCCAGTTTATTTTATTAATATACAGCAACAATGATAAAATATCAATACAAAAGTTCTTTTCCTTCCATAAAGACTTTTGTACTAGATCTTAAAAAATCTTCCATAATGGGTAGTGTCAAGGGTGGTTTGTCACTATAAAAAAAGAAGAATCCCCAAACAGTACAGAAATACCTGTTCAGGGGTTCATTTCCTACGCCCACATGGGCTTTTTACCTCTTTTTCCTATAAATATATTTACTTTACAGCCAGCATACGTTCTTCAATCTCCTTGATTTCTTCCTCCGTTAAATCCGTTATATCCATGACAGTCTCTATGCTGTTCCCTTTTATGAGCAGCTTTTCAGCAGTTTTCTTCCCTCAAACCTTCCTTCATAGCATCCTCATAAATGCTTCTTCCTATTTTCGTCATGCATTTTGTCTCAAACACCGCCTCCGCGCTCTCCACATCTCCTGTATAGACTACAATCACCCTCACATCGGGGATTTCATGTAATAAACGGTTGAAGGAAGAACAAGTCACCAAAGAATAGAATCCATCTGGTGACTTATTATATGTATTACTTCAATTTTTAAATATGTCTCTACGCATCTGCAATATAAACTTTCTTGCCAGTCTCCAATCCAATTAAAAATAATTCCAAGGTCTGCGGATTGGTATTTCTGTACTTCAAATGGTAAAAAATCTGTCCTATCGCTTCTACAAGTTCTTTTTGATCCTCTGCATAATAATTTGCATTTTCATCGTAGCAGCCACTCGCCTGTAAGAGAAGTGATAAGGCAAATCTCTCATTCACATATAAATATTTCTCCTCACACCCCTGTACCAGTTGAAAAGGCTTACGTTTTAAACACCAGGATGCGGTATAAGCAATAAATTTAATATAATTTACCCTGCTGATATCATGGAAATGCTTCAATCTTGCGATATCTACCAAAATATCAATCAGACAGTATTCAAAAATATTGTCATTGAAATAAACCTTATCCTCCAATTCATAATCAGCATGAAATTCTTCTGCTAATTTATGAATTAATATCCCTGCATTCTTGATATATTCATCTGAAAAAGACTCATTCAGTTCCTCTTTCAGTTTTTTTGCTTCTTTCTTATCCATTGTAACTCTCCCGCTATTTATACTCTAATACCTGTTGTATCAGGTCCGTCATTTTCTTTACCTCCCGGTAATTTTCAGCCTGCTTAATTTTATCAACAATCGCTTGTCTGACCTCCTCATTATCGCAATTCTTAATTTCTTCGAGAATAAATTGATAGACCTCGTTATCACTGGTGACCCCCGAAAATAAATTCTCCTGAAAATTACGGATGTAACTACTAATGAACGTACCCATTTCATCTCCTATACCTGTCAGCCGGTTCATAATGTCGATATAATTTCTTAACATCTCATTCTGCAGATTGTAGGGATATCTTAATTTATGATCTATCTCGCTCCATGCTTCTTCATATAAGGTGCGCACCTGAATCTCTAATCCCAGACCAGTGCCCGTACGAACAACATAATGTACCGACCGGTAAGGCTTATTACCCTTTATCTGTATCTTTCCCTTATATAAACTATCATCGTCACCCTTACGGATATGGGCAAATGGCGGCTCCATAAGCTCCTTCCCATATCGGTCCATTAGATACTGATGGACATAAATCCAGTCTGATTTAAAAAGCAGTAATATACGGATTCCCATCAAATCCGTAATAAGCTTTTCATAATTATTTATCAATAAAGATTCTCCTTCTTTAAGATAATCAGGATTCTTCCTGATTATTTTCTCCACAAGATGTTCTACATCCTTGACTCTGGAACTCAAAGAATGAACATAAGAACACTTTTGTATTATGTCCACATACTGCTTTACCGTGTTCTGATGTTCATTCCTTTTTTGTTTAAAATCAACTGCAATTTCTTCCAGCTCCTGCCATGTTAACCTGGAATTTCTAAATTGTTCATCAGATATATTATATTCTTTGCAAAATTTCTGCTGCTCCTGCTTCGTACGTAACATTCGCTACCCCTATTCGTCCAGCGCTGCTTTTATCATGTCCGATTTCAAAAGCTTAGAATATGACATTAACTGAGCATCTATAAAATCCACATCAATCTCTGGACCATTGTTGGGCTGGTTCTCCTTTTTATATTCGTCCGCAGCCAGTTTCTCCATAAAATTATCCATTACAACTTTAGCTTCTGTCATATCTATCACCTCTCTGTCATCAACACCCCTATTGAAAATGTCCGTATATATTACCATAATCGCAATTAATTATTATACAATAGCCATTCTGGTTTTGCAATAAAATCTCCAAAACCAGTCGTAAAATTATACTGCCAGACTGCACCTTCCCTGCTAATCTCTCCGCCACAAATCCCTGGTATATACCTTTTCCTCAACATCTTCAAGCTCATCACTCCAGCGGTTTGCAATAATTACATCGCTCTTAGCCTTAAACTCCTCCAGATTTCTGCACACCTTGCTTCGGAAAAACTCATCTTCCTTCATGGTTGGTTCATAGACAATGACCTCGACGCCCTTTGCCTTGATACGCTTCATAACACCCTGGATGGAAGAATGCCTGAAATTGTCGGAATCGGATTTCATGGTAAGCCTGTATACTCCCACTATCTCCGGTTTCCTCTCCAAAATCCGCTCGGCGATGAAATCCTTCCGCGTCCGGTTGGCATCCACAATTGCACCAATGATATTATTCGGCACATGCGCATAATTTGCCAAAAGCTGCTTCGTATCTTTTGGCAGGCAATAACCGCCATATCCAAAAGATGGGTTATTATAATGATCCCCAATTCTTGGGTCTAATCCAACTCCCTCAATAATCTGCCGGGTATCAAGCCCCCGGACTTCCGCATAGGTATCCAACTCATTGAAAAAGGAGACACGCAGCGCCAGATAAGTATTAGAAAATAACTTAACCGCCTCCGCCTCCGTAAGATTGGTAAATAAAATCGGCATATCTTTCTTCAGCGCGCCTTCTTTTAGCAGACTGGCAAATGTCTGGGCACGCTCTTTCATTTGTTCATCGCCTTTTGGGAAACCAACGATAATTCTGGACGGATACAGATTATCATACAACGCCCTGCCCTCCCGCAAGAACTCCGGTGAAAACAATATATTCTTTGCATGGTAGCGCTTGCACATGGATTCCGTAAACCCTACCGGGACTGTAGATTTTACAATTATGGTACAGGACTTGTTCACGCTTAATACAAGTTCAATCACCTTTTCCACGGAACTTGTGTCAAAATAATTCATCTGCGGATCATAATTGGTCGGCGTAGAAATAATCACATAATCTGCATCACGGTAAGCCTGTTCTCCATCCACGACTGCTTTCAGACAGAGCTCCTTCTTTGCCAGATATTCTTCAATCTCTTTATCCACGATCGGAGATTTCTTGTTATTTATCATTTCCACTTTTTCTGGAATGATGTCTACCGCTGTCACGTCGTTATGCTGAGAAAGTAAAACTGCCATTGACAAACCTACATATCCTGTTCCTGCAACTGCTATTTTCATATTCTTCTCTCCTTTACAATTTCATCTAAAATCCCGGCAATATTCCGAATATTGTCATAAGAACTGTCAAGGACTGCTGTATGATTCTTTTCGAGCTTGTCCCTGATTAGCTCCTCATCAGCCTCAAAATCCGCAAAGCTTTTCTTTAAATTATCGATATTAAGACCGGAAAAATCTGCAGCATACTGCCCCAGTCCAAACATATCAAGAACCTCCTGATATTTGTGGCTCCATCCAATCAGAAGTACTGGAACTTTCTTCTCCAGCGCCCCTATCATAGCATGGAAACGTGAGGCAACCAAAAACCGGCATCTGCTGATATATTCCCTGATTTCTTCCGCATCCATTTCCTCATGATACCAGCGGACATTCTTCTTGTCCCGGACTGCCTCATATATCTCATCCCCGATAATAAGGTCATTGTTGCGGGTCTTCTCACTGTTTATCCTTGCCGCATTGGCAATCATCAAGACGCCATACCCTTTGCCGTCAAGGTACTCTATAAACTCCGCCATAATCTGCGGGTAATTGATTCCAAGTTTCCTGCATTTCTTTTGGACAACAGAACTGACTGACAGGCCGACAACCTTGCCGCTGTAAAATACGTCATCCTTACATCTTTCTTCCACCCGTTTGCTGATGGGGATGCTGTCTGCCATGGTAAACGCCCCGTCCGCGCATAATTTCACATTATCCGTAATCCCGATTTCTTTGAGGTTATCGTACGTCCCCTGTCCCCGGGCGCAAATCAGCTTCAATTTGGGCAGTATCCATTTTGCCAGAAAACGGTTATATGGGTTTTTAAACGTTCCCAATGCCTGGGAGTATTTCACAACCGGAACACCCATAAGAAGCGGCACGGCCGCGCATACAAACGCATACGTATTCATGACAAATCCACGGCTGTCAACAAAAGAAATCCCGGCCTCGTCGATCACCAGGTCTGTCCCCTTATACGCCTTAAGGACCTTATTCTTCTCCAATAATTTCCTGACAGGAGGACACCACCGAAATATCCTGTGGAGAATTGCCAAAGGAAATGCCACAAACAACAGCTTTTCCGGCTGTGTAGGGACAATTTCAATAAAATCGTGGGGACTCTGCCTCCTGTCCTCTCCCGGATAAACAGACATCAGATTTATATGCAGACGTTCCCCATACTTGTCGTGAAGCTGCTTAATGGAACTTTGCAGCATTGCTGCCGCGCCTTTATTTCCGCTGTAACTTGCCGCCGTGATAGCGACTACGATATCTCCCATTTTTATCTCCTCCGTAACATAAGCCTGGCCAGATAAGCCAGGAAGTCTCCAGCAATCGTAATTAACCGGTGGATAACCGACAAGGTCAGTACCAATTCCGTACCCACAACGCTTCCCAACAAAACAGTTATTACAAGTTCACGGACGCCAATTCCGCCGGACGCCCCGGGAATGACAAATCCCAACACCCAGGCGATGACATACCCGGATACAATCAAAGATCCATTTTCCCATGTAACTGTCCCCCCCATGTAAGCATACAATGCGACCATAATAAGACCCAGCACAACCAATACAACTGCATACCTCACCAAAGCAATCAACGCCGTTTTCACGAATGTCTTCCAGGAATATTCTTTCAGCACGGAAGAAAGCTTTTTATGAAGCACAAGCCAAGCCGCACCGACCAGCAAAATCCCCCCAACGACTGCCAGAATAACTACTTTCACATAAGAATCCCCAAAAATTGCCTTCAAGGACTGATCCAACTGTTTTGCCGATACCGATACCGCCAGGATAAAGGCGGCGCCCACCAGGCCGATGACCTCAAGCACCGTACTCACCGCCAGCTTTTTCTGGCTGATTCCAAGATTCGTGGCAAAGAGATTGCGCTCCACATAATGCATGACATTTCCCGGAAGATACTTTCCTATATTCGCCTTTGCATAGACACTGAGCGCCTCCCTCATATCTATGTCACGTCCAGCAAAAAAACGCAGCCAGCATGCCCAGTTAAAGCCTGAAATATACACAGTGATTCCCTTCAAGATTACCCCAATCAGGGCAACTGTAAGGAAGGAATACCAGTTATCAATGGAACCAAAATCGAATCCCAGTTTCCAAACGGCATAAATGATAAATACAACTGACAGCAGGGAAATGAGCTTTCCAATATATTTTCCTGCTTTTTTTAACTGTTCTTTTGAAAGCTTTCGCATATCTTATCCTCCGGTCCTCTCATCCTTCTATGGCATACCTGTCAGTCTCCATAGAATGTAATGCCCTGCGCCTCAAACATCTCCTGGTATGTCTGGTCATTCACATAAACATATTCATTTTCATCTAATTTTCCTGCCACATATCCCATGTCCATTAGTTTCTGATCACTTTTTTCATTGGAAAATACAATATGGATTTTTTGATCCTTAGGTCTTTTTGCAAGAACGATATAATCACCTAACTGTATCTGATAGGCATACATTCTCTTCTGGACACTATCACTGCTGTCATGGACATGAATTTCCTTCGGAAGCTGTTCACGATACCGTTCATCCTGCTCTATCTTCTTTATCACCTTAGGACCGGCATCCGCATATGCTCCAAAATGCTGTGAATAGGCCCCGTCCCAGCGTATCGCCCCATAGGCATATTCATATCCCAGCAGACACAGGACAATTGCCATTGGCAACAGAATCTTCTTTCGATAATAGCAAATAATGCAGATCATAAAAATGATAAACAGCACTATACTTGCCGGCAGATACACATTAAGCCCTATGGGGGCTTTGTTGTTTGTTGCAGCATACCCGCCAAACGCTACAAATACCTCAGAGGTAGTCTTGTTTCTATATATATGGGGAAGGATAAATCCCCCCCAGATAAACTGTAACACAAAGACTGCCACTGTTGATGGCAGCAGATATTTGCGCAGATTCTCCCTTTTTTGGTAAACCAGCGCCGTCCCACATAAGAAAACCGGTCCCAGGAAAGGCCCCATATAACGAACATATGTCAAAGCTTTAAAGTTATAAGCCCCGCTGGCATATGTCGATTCCTTCAATGCCCCGGCTGTCTTGCTCAGCCATGTAATGCTCTGCGCCGCAATCATCGCACCTACACAGAGCAAGAACACCAGAGATACCGCCATAATATATGGACCGGCTTTGCTTAGCGCCGTTCCTCCTCCATCCGTCTGCACCGCATCTTTATGAGCTTCCTTTCTAACTGGAAGCTTTACAAACCATTCTTTGATGTTATCACAATAAAAATATACCAGCGCAACAACAAAGATGGCGGCAATCCCTCCGGTAAATATGAGTACTGTGTTTAATTGGCCGGATATTATGGAGAAATTTCCCTGCCAGAATACCGGATCCTTCAAGTCCGATAAGGATAAATTAATCCGCACACTGGCATTCCTTAAAAATTTCCCTTCCTGCCAGTTCCAGATTACGGTTTTTACCATATAATTGAACCTGTCTGCCAGGAAATATCCCCCAATGCCTGATATTATGGCAGGCACAGGCGATACCAGCCATTTTTTGTAAAGGATGCGGTAACATACTACCGCTATCACAAAAGCAATCCAGACTACTTTCGTCCTTGTATGGGTTGTCAGCATATAAGAAAAAACCAGCATTAATGCCACAGAATACGCCGGCTTATGCTTAGTATCCTCTACGAGCTTACACAGAATCCATACGCTGATCCACACACAGCCAATTATGATATGTTCATTGAAAACCATCATTGCCCTTGTCACAACCATGTACGAACATGCCAGGGAGGAGACAATCAGATATCTCCGGTCCTCAACCTTCATATACTTTTCCATTACCGTATAGCTGATGGGCGCGCTGATGCTCTGCAGCGCTGCGCACACACTGAGGATAATAAAATATACTACCACAGAATCACCGATCAGGCGGTAAAATGGGGCAAACAAAATAGAAAAACCACCGCCATAATAGAACTTGGCATAAGTTGTGAGATTTGTCCAGTCTTTCCCGCCAAAATATGCACCTGTAGACAAGGTGCTCATCTCATCCATAGGTGTCCGGAACACTCCGGCAAAACATAAGATCAATACCAATCTCGGTATAAAAGCTATCAAAAAAACAATAAGTTTATCCCATTTTGCCCACTGATAATTTTTCCCTTCGTTCATTTTCAAATAAACCCACTACCCTTCTTTTTCTTTCTGCACAATTTACTTTAAAGCCGCTCTTTCACCAGCATAAGAGCCGCCTCTATCACTTTATCCATATCATAATATTTATAATTGCCCAATCTGCCGCCGAAAATAACGCGTTCTTCCTTGTCTGCCAATGCTCTGTATTTTGCAAACAGTTCATTATTTTCCTCATTGTTCACAGGGTAGTAAGGTTCAATGCCCGGCTTCCATTCGGAAGAATATTCCCTGGAAATTACGGTCTTTGGCTGTTTCCCAAATTCAAAATGCTTATGCTCAATAATCCTGGTATAAGGCACTTCCCTTTCCGTATAATTCACAACAGCATTTCCCTGATAATTGTCACAATCAAGCACTTCTGTCTCAAAACGTACGGTACGGTACGCAAGCGCTCCTAACTTATAACCATAAAATTCATCAATCATACCGGTAAACAGGATAACATCTGCAACTTCCGGATTATCTTTGATAAAGTCAAAATAATCTGTCTCAAGCCTTACCTCGATACCCTCTAACATCTTTTCCACGATAGGGGTATAGCCGCCAATTGGAATCCCCTGGTACCTGTCATTAAAATAATTATTATCATAGATAAACCGAAACGGCAGCCTTTTGATAATAAAGGCCGGCAGTTCTGTACAGGGCCTTCCCCACTGCTTCTCCGTATACCCTTTAATCAATTTCTCATAGACGTCCTTACCAGCCAGGGATAATGCCTGTTCCTCCAGATTCTTAGGTTCTGCCACACCATATTCTGCCCGTTGTTTCTCGATAATGTCTTTTGCTTCCTGCGGCGTGCGGATTCCCCAGAGCCTGCTGAAAGTATTCATATTAAATGGAAGGTTATAGGTCTCATCCTTATATGCCGCCACCGGCGAATTGATGTAATGGTTAAATTCTGCAAATTGATTGATATAATCCCATACTTCTTTATTGCTTGTATGGAAAATATGCGCTCCATATTTGTGTACATTGATACCTTCGATGTTTTCGCAGTAAATATTCCCCGCAATATGATTCCGCTTGTCAATTACCAGACATTTCTTTCCTGCTTTTTTCGCTTCATGGGCAAACACTGCGCCAAACAGGCCGGCTCCCACAATTAAATAATCGTATTTCATATCGTTTCCCTTCTTTATCTTTTTATTTTAAACAATGCCTTATCGATTGCTTATCTCGTAATGCAAAATAGATTTCATCATTCGCAGAGGATAAAGTTTCTCCTTCTTTACAATAGGGGAATGCCCCTTCTCAGGTTCACAGATTGCCTTCCTGAGCCATTCCAGGGAAAACTTTCTCTTTTCTTCCAATATCCCATTGATTTTCCCATAATTTATTGGTCCCGGCAGCTCCTGCTGCATAATTTCTTCCGGTTCCTTTACATAATTCCCATCCAATCCAAAGTCTCCAACC
>CAPQSW010000010.1:16788-81758 GCA_948688495.1 uncultured Lachnospiraceae bacterium
GAATTGGAAATGGCATAAAACTGTTTTTCAAATAAAAGCGCCACGCAGGTGCCGTGGAAAGAATCTGTCAGTACAAAATCACTGTTTTTTATATAGAAAATCCAGTCATTGACGTTCAAATCAGAAACCGTATATTCCGGCAGCCCCATCTTTTCCTTGTTTTTCTTAAATAAATGAGGCCAGCCGTCCAGCATGACAACAACTTCCTTGTCTAATTTTTCTGCCAGCCAAAGCAGCGCCTCTGTCTTTTCCGGCGTAGGATCTAACACATATGCCGCGATGTACCCTTCTTTTTTCTCCCGACAGGATTCCCCGGCTATTTCGTCCAGACGTTCTGTCTGACACAGCAATATGGGGTCCAATACATGTTGTGCCTCAACGCCAAAAAGCTTTTCACACATATTGACATTTATTTCTTCCCTGACAGAAATATAATTCATCCTGCGCATACAGGAAAGCGCTTTCCATGCATAGGCCCAGGGCGCCAAAAAACAATCTGCGCCAAAGGATGTGGCATATGCCACTTTATTTTTATCCTCCTTTACAAAATCCAGAAAGTAACTGTGCCCGAATAGTTTTGTAATGTCATATTTCCAGATCTGGTCTGATCCCAGCAAAAAGGCGTCACATATCTCATTCAGCTCAGCGATTTCTTCCACATTGTAAGCTTTACTGATATTATAATGCTTTCTTGCAAACTTCATGGCATGTCTTTTTTCCATCCGCTTTTCATTAAATGGCTCTATCCACGGCCGGTGTATCATAAGAACGCTCTTGTCCATATCCCTTATCACACAATAAAGGGAATAATAGGTTGCGATACTGCCGTAATTGCACCCATACCAGACGCCTAGGATACCAACATCATATTTTTCATCCATATTACATATTAGCTCCTTTTACATCTATCTGTCTATTTCCTGATCAGCTTCTTCACCCCTCGCTTCACGGACGGAGGAAGAACCTTTTTCAGTACTCTGATACTGCCTCTTTTTACCCGGTCGGGTATCGTATTCCCCCTGCGCCGGATGTTCCTCCATACTGTTTTAAGGGCTATGTCGAACGCCTCCTGTGCACTGGCACATTTCCTGTCTATAATTTCATGGACGTTTGCATATCCCAGGCTTTCTATCACTGACAGCTTCTTTTGTATATCCTCTGCCCCGCCAAGAATACGTTCCTCCATCCTGATATCCGATATATGCCTCCTGACTGCTTCCTTAAGCCCATCTTCCGGTATCAGAAGCCTCTTTTCAAAAATAACCGCAAAATTTATCACATCTCTCTGGTTACTGATAACATATTCTGCCTGACGAATATACTGCAGCCAGTCCTCTGCCATCCGGTCCTCTGCAAGCTGCACTACAGACAGGTCATGTTTCCCTGCATACTGGTAGATTTTGTCTTCCATCCCGCTTTGGATATCCCTGCAGTCATATGCAATATATTTCCCCTGCTGCTCGCAGGCTGCATAAGCACAAAGCTCCTCATAGTAATGCTTGTCCAACAGAAATTCCTTATCAAGCCCCTTTAATGCTTTTGCAGTACTCACAAAAAACTTACTTTCCCCCAAGTATTTCCCATACACACCTATACGATCCGTAATATAACCCTGGCAGGTTTCCTGCAATGCCGAAAGCCTTCCCAGCCGTTCATGCGTACTTACCAATGGGTAATGGCGGTTTCCAAAAGTCGTCAGGCGGTATTTTAAAGGAGTTACTTTCGAAGCCATTTCCTGCGGCTGCTTTACCATAAGCACAGAATAATTTCTACTTGCAATGGTCCGATATAGGGCATAGTACCCCAAAATCTCCCCATAAGAATCAGCATTCATCCCCAACAATGCAAAATCAAACTTATTCTGTTCACAACACTCCACGCTTTTTTCAAATGAGCAGTCTCTTAACATCCGCAAAAAACAGGTCCTTTTCGGATTATTCCGGAAAGGTCTTGCAAAAGGCTGTCCATGCGTCAGAATATGGTTAATATCAACCTCCTCTAACAGCAACAGCTTCTGCCTGATTTTATTTAGCATTTCCGTTCCTTTTTCGCTGTTGACGGTAAGGATAGAAGTCCCCTTTCCGTCCGTCAGCTTAGGATTATATTTGTCCACTCCCCAAAAATCTCCAAGTGTAAAGTCTCCCAGCCTTGGCAGTTTGGCATAATTACAGACCTGGCACTGGGGCCTTACCGATAGACACGGGAGGAACGCCCGGTAAAACGGATCTTCCGACCTTACCTTTCGATAAATACCGCCATCCTTATATTTTACCGTCATCTCTGTGGACCATCCAAAATAATCCTTATCCCGGAATCCAACATAATCCACTTCCTTTTTTCCATGAATCTCCTTCAGATATTTCTGGAAAGCAACAGGAGACGGACCGCCATGGCACAACAAGTCAATGGTAAATAACTGTTCATATTCCTTGCCCAGATATCCCCTAAGTCCCGCTACCAAACATGAAGTACCCACATACAACGCTGGTTTTCCATCGTCCAGTACTTCTTTTATCTCCTGGAAGGTGTTTTTGGTATTGCTCTGTATATATTTTGATCCGCGCAGTGCCGGCAGTTCTTCTTTGGAATAGACCACCTTCTGGCATAACTCAAACTTATCATTAAAAGCTGCTCCGCATACCGCGCCGCCAGCTTCTAATACCTCTTCTGCCACCAGGGAGAATATCCCGCCGGAGGAACTTACTTCGCGTATGGCATCCTCTCCATATGCCGCATAGCATTCCGGCTGCTCTCGATTGCTGTCATAAGGATGAAGGGCAGGACACACCTTCACACACTTACCACAACGGATGCATGTTTCTTCATCTACTTCAGGATACAAAATCCCTTCTTCGTCATACTCCATATGAATGGCATTTACAGGGCATATCTGGCTGCATGCACCACACCCGCAGCATTCTTTTTTACTGACACAGTCCTTTACCGTAACTACCTGCTTTTTCTCACTGGCAAGCGCGTCCTTCAGCCATTTCAGGGAACGTTTCCGCTCCATTTTAAATATCTCATCTATCCTGCTAAAATCCATATTAGAAAGAAGCTTCTCATCCTTCTGTATCTGCCCTGCGTCATAGACATAGCGATCCCTGATGCCCATGACATCCACCAGCGACTCGAATCTTGCAATTCCCCGCTGCCTATTGGCAATGGCGATAAATGGACGGTGGAAAATTAAAGAGAAGCTGACACCATGGCAGGAATCTGTAACCACAAATTCTGCATGTTTGATATACCACAGCCACGTAGAGGTCTCCAGTGTCTCTTCAATAATATTGGGCATATCTAAAATTTTTATACATTCCTTTTTGTTTCCCCTGGCGTCGATAATAGTGATCAGCTTGAGCTTCTTCTTTTCTGCCACATAGAGCAATGCCTCCCGGATTTCCGGCGTCGGGTCTAAAATATAGGCAAGCATGAATTTCTCATCTTCTTCTGCCTTGCTGTCTTTTAGAATCTCCTCATACTCCTCCCTTTCAAGAAGAAAGACGGGATCTGCGACCTGCGTGCCCTCTATGCCAAACTCATTCTTTAACACCCGTACAGCGCTTGCCTCCCTCACAGAGATTGCATCAAATCTGTGGAACAGCTTTGTAACGATTGGCTGCTTTTCTATCGGGGTAAACGATACATCGTGTCCAAAGGAAGACGCGTAAGAAAGCTTTTTCTTGTCATCTTCCACATAATCAAAATAATTATTCAGACCAAAACTACTGGCTATCCCATAATTCCATACCTGGTCGCAGCCCATAAGAAACATGTCACAATAACGGTTCAAAAGTTTCATTTCATCAGCCCACAAAGCAGGGGCAATGTTTTCGTAGTATTTTTCCGCAAAACTCTTGGCATGGCACTCAGCGTCTATCTCCAAATCAAATTTTCTCACGCGCAATTTATGGATCATTAATACAGAGTATCCCAATTTCGTCAACGTCTGATAAAGCGCATAATAAGTAAGGAGGCTACCATAATTTTTCCCATACCAGACCCCGGACACCCCAATATCGAAATGCTTTCCTTCTAATTCTTTGATGATCCCTTCCATTTCCTGCCCATTATTATTTTCCATGTTTTTCTCCTATCATAATCCCAGATATTTTTCCCAGAATTTCGTGCTTACCAGTTCTTTGTACCTGTCATGGTAGCTCTTTGCCGCAGCGTCGTATTTTTCATCTATCAATTTTAAAGCAGCATCCAGTTTTCTCTTACACTCCCAGAACTGCTTCTTGTCACGTTCCAGATACAGACCGTTTCCATAGCTGTCAACGACAATCGTCCTTGGTCTGCGGTATAAAATGTGAACATTTCCATAAGGCTCAGAGATAACGACTTTACGTCCTTTCGGTGGGAAGAAGCATCCATTTGCCGTCAATATGTGAAACCTGCGCCTAAGACGCCCCGGATTTTTAAATCCTCTCTCCCGTGCCTCCAACTGCTCTTTTGTCAATCCCTCAAAACCAACCCATTCCTCTATGGGCTTTGCCTTATAATTCATGGCAAACAGCTCCTGATGCAGCAAAAAGGCATCCGTGTCAAGAAGCCAGTCGATCCCCTTACAGAAATCTTCCACTGCCTTTACATTATAATCTACATATTTGTAACGGTATTTTCCTATATTGCCCCATACCCATTTGGAGAAGAATTTCTTAAAATCTTCCTTCGTATATTCCGGACAGTGGATGGCATTTGTGATACAGTGATTGCGGATATCATAGTAATCCAGCGGCCCTGGCATCTTTCCTGCGAATGCTTCATGCCAGATACAAATCCTGTTCATATAAATAAATCGTTCTTTTCCCGTCCGCAAACCATATTCCACATCATCCCTGTGGATAAAAATAGGCAGCGGCAGGTTATTCTCATCAATCTCCTGAAGCGGAATACAGCAGTACCACCAGCCCTGGTACTCTACGGTCTCATCCTCCTGCTCACTATCCAACACTTCCCTTAACAAACGTATATCCCGGTTATTTTTCAATGCCACAATGTTGCCCGCATTCCACTGTGCGCCTACCTCAAACTGCACAAAAGGCGCCCCCAGGACTAATAATTTGCCTCCTATCGTATATCCAAAATACTCTGGTTTTAAATAGGCGAGCAGGAGATAATTCGCCTCTATGGCAGCGGAACTGATGGTTGCATCATCATCCATCAGCAGCACATGGGTGAATCCTTGATCCTTCGCCCGCCTCTGTGTCTCTATGATTCCGCGGGTAAATCCGCCTACTCCGCCCAGATTCGCATTCTTGTCTACCGTTATATTCTGCTGGGTATCCACAATCCCATCCAATGAGGAGGCATTATCGGAAATATGCACCCACACCCTGCCATAACAGGGGGAATCCTCATTCTCCAGAATATCACGCTTTAAAATCTCCATATTCCTGGCAACATACTGCTCACGCTTAAACGTGCATATATCAATTGCAAGCTTCACTTCCTGCGTGGGACTAAGCTCGTTTGTCCCATAGAACCCAGAGTACAGCATACTCCCGCCCTGCAAAGCCTCCAAAACAATATAAAAGATTCCTTCGTCACGCAAAGCGCCAAATTCTTCCGTCACCTCGAGCGGCCCATCCGTATGAATCTCCCGCTCCAAAATCAACTTCTCCTCAACCTCACCATCTTTAAGGCTAGAATGCATCAATTGAAGTTTAAAATGCCCCTCCAAATCCAGGGTGATACTGGCCTGCTCTATGACGGTATACTTCTTCCATTTTCCACAGGAAAAACCGTTCTGGAAAGTATCAAAACTCGCCTGCCCGCCTTCCCTGAAATAAATTCCTTCTATTCCATATGAGAGAAATGAAGCCTCCTCCATGCGCGCGTATAATTCCTCCGTTACCAGCCTTTTCCTTCGGATATTTTCTTCCGTAACGTATAGTGGGAGCAAAATATTTTCCCGGGTAACATCGCGCAGAATTAACTGTTGTAATCTCATCTTCTTTCTCCTTTAATCTTCCATCGTCAGTCCCTGTGATTCCATATATTTCTCACAGACTTCCTCTACCCGGCCCTGCATCACAGCATGTCCTTTGTCAATCCACAAAGCATGCGTACAAAGCTTTAACACCGACTTAATATTATGCGAAACGTAGAGCAGCGTGGTATCATTTTCCAACAGCTCCGTCATCCTCTGGTTGCACTTTTTCTTAAATTTGGCATCCCCCACCGACAGCACCTCATCGACAATCAGAATATCGGGGTTTACCACTGTGGCAACGGAAAACCCAAGTCTCGCCTTCATACCGGAAGAATAATTTTTGATGGGTGAATCCAGAAAATTGCGGATATCCGCAAATTCCACAATCTCATCAAAATGTTCTTCCATAAACTGTCTGGAGTACCCAAGGACAGCGCCATTGAGGTAGATATTCTCCCTTGCCGTCAGATTGGAGTCAAAGCCTGCCCCCAACTCAATCAGAGGGGCAATCGTCCCACTGGTAGTAATCTTCCCTTTATAGGGTTTCATAATTCCTGCAATCGCTTTGAGCATGGTGCTTTTTCCAGAACCGTTGGTGCCAATCAGCCCCCATCCTTCTCCTTTCCCTACCTGGAAAGTAATATCCTGAAGCGCCAGAAACTCCTGAAACATCAATTCCCTCTTGATGAATTTAATGGCATAATCCTTGAGGTTATCTATCTTCTGCGTCGCTTTATTAAAGCGTATTGTCACATGGTCAACGTCAATCATTATTCTTTCTTCCATACTAATCACCCTATATATATAAAATAAATTTATCCTGTGACTTTTTAAAGAAAAAAAGCCCTATTGCAAAGGTAAGCAATGATATGATGCATCCGCCCGCAAAAACCTGGAGATCCGGCAGACAGCCTTCATACACAAAGCATCGAAACTGCTTCACATAATAATAGGCTGGATTTAGGTACTCAATGATATACCGCACCGTGCCGTGCATCTGCTCTACGGAGTAAAAGATAGGCGTAATATACATCCATGCAGTGGTAAAGGCTTTATAAATATATTGAACATCCCGGAAAAACACATTGGCCTGAGCAAGGAAAAAGCCCAACCCGCAGCAAAATATATAAAGCTGTATCAGCACAACCGGGAACAGAAGAAAATACCATGTGAACGGTGAACCGGTAAACACCATGACAAGCAGCAGCGCGCCCATAGAAAACACCATATTCACAAGTCCGCTGGTAACTTTCGACAATGTAAAAACGTATTTGGGCACATACACCTTCTTGAGTAACGACGCATTGCCAACAATGGAGCGCATCGCGTCATTCGTCGAACCTGTGATGAACTCGAACACCGTCCTGCCTGAGATAAGATAAACCGCGTAATTCTTAATATCGCCACTGCGGTCAAAAAGATTTGAGAAAACCGCTACCATGACAAGCATAATCAGAAGCGGGTTTAGAATACTCCACAGATACCCCAGCAGGCTTCTGCGGTATTTCAGCTTCAAATCCCTGACTACCAGCTGTTTCATCAATTCTGAATATCGAATAAAGGTCTCTATCCTAATCTTCGTCTTCCCTTTGTCCATGCTAACTTAACCTTTCTTTCCAATAGTATGCCGCCCTTGCTGCCATATAGAGTCTGTAATGGCTGCGCCTAAGCAGCAAAACGGCCTTATTGCCCACCGCATGGTAAACCGCCGGATAATTCATTTTCATCGTATCCTCAAATGCCTCTATTTCCCTTCGGTTGTCCCTGCTATAAGGCTGGCTTAGAAATATTTTAATCCTGCTGGCTGCCATACGCCCCAGCACGTGCTCCATATACCTCAGCTTTTCCGGTTGCAGCTTTGACGCCCACTGGCTGTAAAATTCCAATACACGTCTAAGCACCCGGTCATAATCACTGGCATTTTGTTTCATTCTCTGGATATTCATACTCTGCCCCGGCAGACCTACCCTGTACTGGTATACAAAAATATCTAAAAATGTTATTGTCTCAATCTGGGGAATCGGGAAAAGCACGTATTCCATATCCACATAAAAACAGTGTTCATCAATCTTTGGAATATTTCTCAAAAGCTCTGTTTTTATCGTATATCCATGCATTTTTAGAAAAAAATTATTCTTTAATTCTGAGAAATGATATTCCCTTTCATACTCCACTCCAGGGAAAGGCTTCGGAAATTCAACGGTTTTCCTGCCACTGTTATTATCTACATGGTAAAAATTGGTATAAACAATATCTGAAGTACAGCTTTCCAGATATCCCAGCAGCTCGTCCAATGCTTCCGGTTCCACCCAGTCGTCGCTGTCCAAAACTTTAAAGTATTTTCCTGCCGCCTCCAAAATTCCACGGTTAATCGCAGAGCCATGACCGCCATTTTCCTTATTGATAAGACGAAATACCCCTGGATACCTTTCGGTATATCCGCGGGCAATGTCCGCAGAATTATCCGTAGAACCATCGTTTATGAGGAGTACTTCCATTTTCCCCTTTGTGTCCCTCTTACATAAGGAATCCAAACACTGACTCAGGTACTTCTCAACATTATAGGTCGGAACTATAACGCTCAACAGCTTCTCCATCCTTTAACTTCCTCCCAGCTTCCGGTATACCCAGCGCGGAACACCTGTCACGCTATGTCCAAACCGATAAGAAAAAGATTCATAAACTGCGCGGTTATCGTTCTCCAGATACATCCTGTCATTGTCAAGATAACGCATTGCAATGGTCAGATTGGCAATCTCACTCCTAAGTCCTGTCTTCTCGCGTTCTTTTCTGTCACACATCTCCCAAAGCTTAGTAATTTCTTCCTGTGTTTCCCTGTATAAACGCCCGTATTCCTCATTATGCCTGACAGCATCCTCACGAATCCTCGCAATAATAGGGCTCAATATCCGTGTAACGTTTCGATCCATCTCACCAAGCATTCCTGTATCAATGTGAAACAGCGTCTCCATCATGGCCTCATATACAGGAACTGCGTAATCCTCATAAACGATACTGTCCCCCAAGAGCTGCCGGTATTCCTCATTCAGACGCACCACACATAGCTGATGCAGCTTTTCCAGCCCATATTTCCTGGAAATATCAAGGTTATCCTGTATCCCTTTTAACACATCACAAACCTTCTTCTCATTCCAGGTTATAGTTTCATGACCATAACGGTAACAGTAAGAAGGTTTGTCTATTCCATAAAACCTGCCAGCGCAGATCATGGCTTCCACCATAAACGGCGGGTCCTGATACCTTACATATTCCTTAAAGAAAATCCCATGTTCCACCAGCATTTCCCGCTGGAAAATAAATCTCTGGTATCCAAAATCAAACTGATAATCCTTATAATCAATTACGCCATCCTGCTTAAAATGATAGCCATAGTACCTGTCCTCAAATTCCTCATTGTATATCCCATCGTGGTAATCCATAAAGCTTCCACCGGCAATGCTGACCTGATGCTGCTCTGCCGCCTGATAAAGCATTTCCAATATACCCTCTGAAGGATACCAGTCGTCTGGATCCATGAATATCACATACTTGCCCTTTGCCTGACGGATCCCTGTGTTCCTTGCCTTCGCCACACCCTGATTCTCCTGGTTGAGAATCGTGACACGTCCATCTTCCTGCTGGTACTGTTTAAGAATCTCCAGCGATGAATCCACGGAGCCGTCATTAATACAAAAAACCTCAATATCTTTAAGCGTCTGTCCAATGATGCTGTCCATACACTGCCCGAGATATTTTTCCATATTGTATACTGGAACAATTACTGAAACTTTTACCATTTTACCGTCCTCTGCATTCGACTAACCATATCTAACCCATATTTTCTTTCTATTCTACAAGTCCTGCTCTTTGGTATTGCTGGCGCTTTCTCTTTTCTTTTTTTCCGCATCCTTGTCAAAATCCAGTTTTCTTACATGATACTGCACGTCTTCCAAAATCTTGCGGTTGGCAGATATAATATCCGCCTGAAGCCCCACAATAAATGTCTGGAATCCCAGAAGCATCAGCGTACTTGCCAGTATCAAAGACTGCATATGCCCGGCACCGCTTCCACCGAAGTAAAATACAAGGAAACGTACCCCTATCGCAAGGCCTCCCAGGAACAACACACTTCCAATAATGGAAAAAACCATTAACGGCCGGTACATCATAAACGCCCGCAGAATTGTAAGCATAGATTTCTTGACATAACCAAACATACTGTTAAACAGGCGCGACGGTCTTAATTCCGCATTCGTACGGATTGGCACGGACTCCATGGCGATTTTGCTTCTTCCTGCCTGTACGATCGTCTCCAGCGTATACGTATATTCATTCACCACATTGAGCCGCATGGCAGCCTCCCGGCTGTAGGCACGAAATCCACTTGGCGCATCTGGAATGTCGCTTCGTGAAGCTTTGCGGACCACCCAGCTTCCAAAATGCTGCAGCTTTTTCTTCAGTGGTGACCAGTGCTCCGTATCATCCACCGGCCGTTCACCAATCACAATATCTGTTTTTCCTTCCATAATAGGGCGTATCAGTTTTTCTATGTCATCCGCACAATACTGGTTGTCGGCATCAGTATTTACAATAATGTCCGCTCCATTGCGCAGACACGCATCCAGACCTGCCATAAAGCCTTTTGCCAGGCCTTTATTCCTTTTTAAATCCACAACATAGTGAACACCCCATTTTCTTGCAACCTCTACGGTATTATCCTTACTTCCATCATTGATAATCAGATATTCAATCTCATCAATTCCATCAATATGCTTTGGAAGATCATTCAACGCCACCTCAAGGGTTTCCGCTTCATTAAAACAAGGTATCTGTATAATTAACTTCACTTCTTTTCCTCCGTACTCTCTATAATATAACCCTATCGTATAGATTACCACATTTTCCTAAATATATCACACTTATCCTGTAAATGCAAGAATATTGCCCGGAATTTGCCTCCGAAGGGCCTGTCATCCGGTATACTTTCTGACACCATGAAATGCATACATCAGGAAATAATAACAGGAAGCAATCCAGCCAAATCCCATATACCGATACACACCAAACTGCATCTTCGCTGATTTAAGCTTATTTCTGGATTTCCCACCCTTACTCATGCGGCTTTTCAGCATAGGTTCATTGATTCCGTATGCCCTTCCATATTTTTGCAATACCTTAAGCCACAGAATGTAATCCTCATGCAGTTCATCATGGCACATATAAAACTCCCTTGCCACCTGTGTCTTAATCACAACAGAGGAACAGGGAATACTGTTGGTGCGAAGCAGCATCGGATATGTAATTTCCTCCGCCACCCCGATGATTCTTCCCATAGGGCTTCCATCCAGGTCCATCAGTTCCCTTGCCGTACAGCAGAGTACGAAATCCGTATCGTCCAATTTGGAACACTGCGCCCTAAGCTTCCCCTCGCTCCACCAGTCATCTGCATCAAGAAATGCGACGTATTTCCCTGCTGCACGCTGGATTCCTATGTTACGGCTTTTTGCTACGCCCAGATTCCTGTCATTGTGAATCAGTATCACCTGATCTCCATCCGCGTACCTTCCTGCAATTTCTGCCGTACGGTCCGTGGAACAGTCATCTATAATAAGAAGCTCTAGCAAAACATCCTGGCACAGCACCGATTCAATGGCATTTACAATGTATTTTTCTGCGTTGTATGCCGGCATGACCACCGACACGGTCACCTGTTTCTCCATATGTTCTCCCTCTAGGCTTACTTTACAGCCGTAACCTGTCCCTTATCAATTCCTTCCGTATTCTCCTTCTGGAAAATGATTTTAAATGTCATCAGCATCAGTTTTATGTCCAGCCAGAAAGAATAACTCTCAATATAAGTCAAATCAAGCTTAAGCTTGTCATATGGCGTAGTATTATACTTTCCATATACCTGAGCATATCCGGTAAGCCCGGCTTTTACCTTTAATCGAAAGCTGAACTCGGGGATAACAGCCTCATATTCATTTGCAATCACTTCCCGCTCCGGCCTTGGTCCCACGAAAGACATTTCCCCTTTGAGGATATTAAAGAGCTGGGGCAGCTCGTCAAAATGCGTTCTTCTGATCAGCCGTCCTACCGGAGTAATCCTGTCATCCTCTTTTCCAGCAAGCCGGGCGCCGTATTTCTCTGAATCTGTCCGCATACTGCGGAATTTGATAATCTTAAATATCTCTCCATCCCGCGTCAGCCTCTCCTGCGTGTAAAACACCGGTCCTCTGTCGTACAGCTTAATACCAGCCGCTATCAGAAGCAGAACCGGAGATGAGAGTATAATTGCAAGCACTGATAACACAATATCCATCGTCCGTTTCACAAACCGCTGTTCAATTGTGAGCCCGCGGTTCCTTGAAAGCATCAGCGGGGAATCAAACAGATGGATCCGCTCCGTTCCTGTCAGGATAATATCTGAAATCTTAGGCGTGATATACGTCCGCTTATTCTGGTCAAAACAGAACTTCAAGATGGGATTCCGCATCTTCGTAGGCAAATCACAGAGCACCACCGCCTCATATTCCATAATCTTTTTGTATAGTGGTTTGTAACCCATATATACGCTTGCCGTAGCACAGACATTGTATTTATCCTTGCGGGAGTTGATCTTATCAATCAAATCATCCGGTGAATGCTGTCCATATATGACAATCATCCTTCTCGGAGGATACAATCTGGTATATATGAAACGCACCAGATAGACCCCCGGCAGGATTACCACAAGCTCCGCACCCATCAGCACCGCCATCGGGTGTACCGGCATATAATCATTGGCAATCATACAGACCTGGATATATCCGACTACATTGGTACAGAGGATTGCCAGTATCTGTGAGAGACATATATCTGTTATGCGCAGATAGCCTATGCGGTAACCGCCATATGTCCTGGTAAAAAAATACATAATCAGCGCATACATACCGATAACCGCCCAGTTTCCCCTGTTAAAGAATCGATTTTCCTTTACCATCATCGGTGTATAGATCTGATACCATGTATATCCAAACATCGCTGCCTCAATGAATAGCATGACAATGTTTGCCGTCAGATTTAACAAATGCTTATACTGTTCTCTTCTCCTCATATGCTTATCCTTCCCATCTGTACCGCGGAAAATCCGTGTTAGGTTAGAATTTTGTATAAATCCAGGAATTACTTGCGGATCGTAACCTTCTTGGCACGACCCCATTTTCCATAGACTTTATTCTTCTTAGAATCCAGCTTATACGCGCGCGCCTGTACATAATACGTCTTGCCTGCCCGAAGGCCCGAAATGATCTTTTTATTTGATGAAATCATTTTCTTTTTAGCCGATGACATGCCGGAATTTGTGGCATAACGGATTTGATATCCCTTAGCTCCACTCACCTTGCCCAACGTAATCTCCATCTTCCTGCCGGATTTGTTCTTCAGCCTGGTGACCGTCACAGCCTTGACCGTCACCTTCGTCCACTTCGCATAGAGGGTTGTATCCCCTGTTATCCTATTGCCAAAGTTCCATTTGGAAGTGCAGTTTTTATCCATATACCATCCTGCGAATGTATAATTTTTCCGTTTGGGGTTAGCAGGCTTTTTCAGTGGTTCCTGCGGCCAGGCTTTCTGTGCGGAAATCTTGCTTCCGCCCGCCGTATCAAATTTGACCATATACTGCCTGCCATTCACTGCAGCAGAAGCGATTGTGCTGTTCTTTTTTCCATCACATACAGCAATGGCTTTCAATGTCACATTCGTATTTACTGTAAATGTTCCGGTGTAATGACGACTTCTGGTGAAAGAGGAAGACGGGTCTTTTCCATCCATTGTATAGTAAATATCCGCCCCGGATGTAGCTGTCGTAAGCGTGATACTTACCCCCTTCTCCGTCTTCTTCTGCTTAATCTGCGGTGTTGCCGTAATCTGGGACGGAACAGATAAAGTTCCCACCGTATCCTGTGTGGATCCCAAATCCTTTGTACAACTTGGCAGCAATCCCCGGTACAAATTCTCTATCATGTGGGAATATTCCCTATCTGCATATCCTGTGAGCGTTTTTTCGCTGACGCCAAACCAGGTATATCTTAAATCAAGCCCCTGTATCCCATCCAGATCGTCCCAGGTACAGTCCACATAATACCAGGAGTCGTTCAGGCAGACAATATTCCATGCATGATTTGAGCTGGTTACCCCAATGGCGTCAATTCCAACACCATTCATAAGAATCCCAAATGCCTTCGTATAGCCCGCACAGACTGTATAATCTTCACAGAATACGCTGTATGCGCTCTGATGATAAAGTGTCTTGTTGTTATCATAGGTCACCTTCTTTATAATCAGGTCATGGGCTATCCTTGCCTTCTCCAAATCGTTAGCCCCCTTCTCCACCTGTGCCTGCATCTTCTGTATCTGCCCCTTCATATCCTGCGTCTCCGATTTCCTCGTCTTTCCATCGGCAAACGCATCATATACCATCGGAAACAGAGCTTTCCCGCTGAACAGATAAGAACCTCCCTGCAGGAAATAATACTGCGGATTGGAATACGTGAACATAAGGTAAATATCGCCCGCCCGGAACTTATTCAGCCCCAGCGTTAAAAACTCCACACCCTCTGTGACGTAGTACTGTTTCCGAAAACCATACTCATCCATAATTGACTGCGATTTTACATTTTCTGCAGATAACAGGTACTTCCGGCATTCATTATCCAGAAGATCCCAAAACTTACGCTCATTGTCATTTAGGCGGTTATACATGTAATTGGAAGAATACGCATCCCAGGACGTATGATACACCTGAGAACCCTGCTCTGCGAAATTATACTGCAGTTCCCCCTCTGCCGCCTTAGTTTCATTTACGATCCCAATTTCTTCTGCCATCTCATCTGTAATCTCAATGGCTTCCTGCTCCTGCCTGCCGCCCTTGGGAACGGTTTCATCCAACTCCCGTTCCTGGGACGCCTGCAAAGTTTCCTCTGGTACGGCCGAAGCAAATGCCTCTGCCGATATTGCCGTAAAGCACATGATCCCTGTTAATAGAAATGTAAGTATGTGTTTTCCCATATTGCATCCTCCTTTATCCCTTCTTTAAAATTATGATTCCTTCTTTATTATGTGTCCTTCTTTCATTACTACCACTTTTATAATTCTTCTATCCCATATTTAGATCCGTATCAGAGCTTATTTCCCTTTGCGTCTGTTCACATATTCTTCAAGGCTGCCCCAGACCTTATCTTTATCTGACATAATTAGGTCTGCCTCCGTCATCCCTTCCGGCATCGGCCAGTCTACGCCAATCTGCTCATCTTTCCACAGCAGTCCTCCCTCGTCATTCGGATGGTAAAAATCTGTCACCTTATAGCAAAATTCTGCATAGTCAGATAAAACGACAAACCCATGGGCAAATCCCTTAGGGATAAAAAACTGTTTCTTATTATCTTCAGATAATATGACTCCAAACCATTTCCCGAACGTCTCAGAGCCCTCGCGTAAATCTACGGCAACATCAAATACTTCTCCCTTTATGGCACGCACCAGTTTATCCTGCGGATAATTAATCTGAAAATGCAGCCCGCGGAGCACGCCTTTCTTTGATGCAGACTGGTTATCCTGTACAAATTCACAGTCAATGCCGGCTTCCTTAAAATCATTGTAATTGTATGTCTCCATAAAATATCCGCGTGCATCTCCGAACACAGCTGGCTCAATCACTTTAAGCCCTGCAATTCCGTTACAGTTTTCTGTCACTTTAATCTTTCCCATTTTATCTTCCTCCTTTTAAAATACATTCCATAAATGCTTCGCATTTGCCTTGCTCTTTCTAAAATGCTTCGCATTTGCCTTGCTCCCTTCAAGTGGTAACGGCACGCGCCGCTTTGCGTCACCTGCCAAGTCGTCGCAAGGCATAATAGAAATGCTTCGCATTTGCCTTGCTCCTATAATCCTTCCGCAACTTCCATCAGATACTGTCCATACTCTGTCTTCATCAAGGGATCTGCCAGCCGCTTCAACTGCTCCTTATCAATAAACCCTCGTTTATAAGCTATTTCTTCAATACAGGAGATATATAGACCCTGGCGTTTCTGGAATGCGGACACAAAATCTGCTGCTGCAAGAAGCATATCATGATTGCCGGTATCCAGCCATGCAAATCCCCGCCCCAATGTCTCAACCTTAAGGCTGCCACGCCTTAAATACTCATTATTGACGCTGGTAATTTCAATCTCGCCCCGCGCAGACGGCTTGACATTCCTGGCAATCTCTACCACGTCATTGTCATAAAAATATAATCCCGGCACTGCATAATTTGACTTAGGCTTTTCGGGCTTCTCCTCTATCGAAATAGCTGTCCCTTTCTCATCAAATTCCACAACACCATACTCTTTGGGGTCTCTGACATAATATCCAAAAATTGTAGCTCCCGCCTGGCTCTCTGTCCTGTCAGCAGCCGTACGCAATACCCTTGAGAAGCTCTGTCCATAGAAAATATTGTCTCCAAGCACCAAGGCCACAGCATCTTTTCCAATAAATTCCGCTCCAATGATAAATGCATCTGCAAGCCCCCTGGGTTCTTCCTGCACGGCATAGGAAAACCGCATTCCAAGCTGGCTTCCATCGCCTAACAGTTCTTCAAATACCGGCAAATCCCTGGGTGTTGAAATAATCAGCACCTCGCGGATTCCTGCCAGCATCAGTGTCGACAGGGGATAGTAAATCATTGGCTTGTCATACACCGGCATAATCTGCTTGGAAATTGCCTTCGTTAATGGATACAGTCTTGTTCCGGAACCTCCGGCTAAAATAATTCCTTTCATTTCTTCCTCCATCCTATACATATTTCTAATCTGCCTGGGTGTTTCGTCATATCATTTCCCATAAAACAATTTATCCTTTTAATCGGTAAATATAATAAGAATCGCTTTCCCCAATTCTCTCATGCCCCAAATCACGCAAAGCTTCATCTGCAAATCCATTTTTATAATAAACAAGATAATTACATTCTTCCTTTTTCGCGTATTTGGCAAGCTTCTTGAAATTAACCTCCGTACTATTCATAAGCGCATATAGCCTCCTGCAGTTTTTGCTCCGTCTGCCCAATCCCCTGGTTGCATCTCTTCCATAGGGCATCTTGATGCTTCCATCATACTGGCGGATATAGGGGACCAGTTCGTTTACCACAACAGCCTTTTTTTCTTCTATGCTGTTATCCCCGGCATCTTCATTTATCATGTCACAGACATCTATAACTTCCTGGGGAAGCTTATATGGATTCTGTGCTTCTACAAAGGGTTCTGTCTGGTAAACCACTGTGCCTGTAACAGCAATCACCACAAACATACAGGCTGCGCACAGACACCGCCTGAATCTGCCCTCCCCTGCTTTCAGCCTGAGCGAAAATGCATAGGCAATTACGATTGGCAGGGGGAGAATCCAAAACATACGCCAGTATACATCAGCACCCACACAATAATCTATAATAATTTTTGCTGTCAAAGGACAAAAGAAAATTAAGAAAAAGCATGCCGTATACCCAGACAGCAAAAACGCATGGGATTTCTCCTTATTCCATTTACTAAGCCCTCCCAGAAGAAGTGCACAGCCCAGAAACAAAACCATATGCATACCTGTACCATTAAATAGTTTACAGGTCTCCCATGCACTCTGAACAACCTCTCTCACGGCAGTCCTCCTTTCCTTCTGCATATACAGACGTTAACGAATGCAAATATAAATCCCTGCACATATCAGATTGGGAATACAGCACAGCAGTGTATAAATAAATTTTTTGATATTTCGATCCCTGATGACTGCTATTATCCCGCAAATCCCCAATATAATTGCACCCAGCATAATTCCCATGGAAGAAACCATGCAACTGGCACTCATAAGCAGACATAAAAGACACCAGTCGGCCGCCCCTGCCTGTTCAGAATATATATGCAGCATCATATACCATATCATGGGCACCAGCACAGCACAAAATACCGCCTTCCCCTGCCAGATACGCACCAATGAAAAATTACCCTGTGTATATACCGTATATCCGGAAAACAAGGTTACCGTTATAACAAAAAACAGAAAATATTCTGCGTATTTTGAATCTCCAAAAAAAAGCTTCTTTCCCAACAGCTTATACACCGTATAAGACAATACAATCAAAACCCCGGCAAGAACAACATGCGCCGTGACTGCCGGATGTACCCCGCTGATTCTGCTAATAAACGCACAAAAGGAAAAGAAGGGGGAGAGTACATACCGCACCGGAAAGCTGGTGTATTCCATTCCTGTATAGGGGTTCACGGAAAAAATCGTGTTAGTGGAAACTGATGTAACGATTGCCCCTACATAAAAAGCATCATCATCATTCAGATGCATATATTTCACATAGATATAAGCTTGTCCCAAAATGAGAATGATGTTTCCCCATCCAAGCAGAGATATATCCTTTATCGAACGTGCCGCCTTTTTTATCGTTGGGATAACATCACCGCGGGCTTTCCATAACGCCGCTGCCATCAGCAATACACCTGCTCCACCGTACACAATGCACAGAAAATCCAGGCTCCTCTTCAGGAAAATAAGGGGCAGTGCTATCACTTCAAAAACGCCCCACAAAATAACAAACCCTGCGGCCCAGTCCAGCAGCATGCCTTTTCTTTCTTCTGGAAGAAAGGCTGTATACAGCATACCGACTATTTCCGGAATAACCATCAACATCACAAACAGCGCTATTATATTCAGCATAAATATCTCCCATTCTGCTTTGTGTTAATTATTTATTATATCATGAAATCAGGGCAAATGCAATTTCTGCGTTGGCTGAAATTACCAAATAAAGTACCAGTTCAGCCCACACCCTAATAAAGGTTAACGGCATATACCCACACTGCATGGATGGATACAAACGCACAGATGGCCAACACAACGCCGTTGTAAACTCCCCTTTTTATATCTATCTTTATTTTGCCCTTTATCGTACTCAATATCCTTTGGCTTCCCATACAATATAACACCGGGAAGAATATCGGTGCAACATAACGGTACTGGACTCCCATAATCGTATCGCTTCCCACCGCTGTTATCGCAACATACATGGACGTCACTACCAGACAGAGGATGCCAAATGACAAGACGTACGTCACAACCCTTGGAAGTGTTCTGACATTCCTGTCATATTCATTCTTGTCCGTAAACGCAACTACCGCCAGGGTTCCCACCATAAGAGGGGAAAATACCGTAGGCTCCAGCTCCGTAAAATACTGCAGGTGCGAAAAATAATGGTTTGCGGACTTCAGCGATAAATAATCCGCCAAAAACCCTAACAGCGTCTTTGTGTACTCCCACGGATGGGAAAAAATATAGCTGATCTGTCCGAAGGCATCCACACTTTCCCCGCCGCGTGAATCCTGGATGGTGGACGGCGAAGCAAACATGGACAACAGCTTCACGCCCACGGCGGCAAATACGCACACAGTCGCAGCCAGCATAAGTTTCCGCTGTATGGGACTTACGAATTTTTCCTTCGGCATAAACAGCGTCAGGAGCACCAGCGGTATATACAATACCTTCGGGCCCACGCCTATAAAAAACGCAAGCAGCATACAGATCCACTCACGGATGTTCATCTTCTTCTCCGGCTGCTGCAGTTCTCCAAAAAAGCAGCAGCACCCATACATCAGCCATGCCGTGATCCAGTGGTCATAAGAATAGGAGGACGCCATGAATATGTTGAATGGAACCAGTGCGACAACCGCGGCCAGCATCTTTCCTGATTTCAGCTTTCGTATTGCAAGGAATACTAGAACGGCGTAAAACAGCATATTGAATAACCGTCCCAGCTTAAATGTCATATGGTAGGGCAGGTGCACTAGACGTCCCAGCCAGATTCCGGCTGCCGCCGGCAGATAGCAGAGATTGCGGTAACGCGGCCAGAATCTTTCTGTCAGCGTTTCTTTCGTTTCATGATGCAGTCTGTCTACCTTCTCATACAATGCCTTCTGGCTTTCCCTGTCATAATTCTCATGATCCAGCGCTGTCTTAAAAAAACATGCCTTACTTGCATAAAAAAATTCACCTTTTGTCAATTCTGGATTTGTAACATGGGCCATCATCATCGAACAGTAATAATGCCATTCATCATCCCAGGAAATGCCTGTAGAAGCCGGGACCACCGTGGCATACAAAGTACCCACACTCAAAATCACCACCAGAACAGCTATCTCCGCCTTCTTTGCGACAATTTCCCGGAAGCATACCAGACAGCCTGCAAGCTCAAGCACTACAAAAACTGCCAGATACCTTCCCCAATAGAAACTGTCCCCTCCGTAAAATAAGACAGCCAGAATCCGTTCCAGCCCAAGCGCCAGTACTGCAGCAGCTGCAAAAATAACAGCCAGTTTCCTGAAATCCTTATTGATTGTCCACTTCATTTGACTTTCTCCTTTGATATTTCCATATGCGGTCCTGTGCGCAAAACACAGATTATGCCCTATCTCTTTATCAGTTTCCGGACGCTGTCCTTAATTTTTCCTTTTATATTCAGCTTATCCATCAAAAGCTTTGCCGTTTCTTCCTCCAATATACTGATCTTATAGGAAACTTCTATCTGACGCCTCTTTTGCGGAATTTCTTCTATTATAATCTTTGGGTCTGGATTGTCAAATAAAATACAGTTTTTTCCTATTTCAATCCCGGTAGTCCAATAAGATATTTTAGAACCGTCTTCCCATTTCAACTCTAAATCCCTTAAAATACAGGCAGAAAACGCTGGATCAATGGAAACGATCTTTGTCCCTTGCGGAAATGGTATCCTACAGCTCACCTGCTCGCGGAATACCTGATTGATAAAGTAAGAATTTTCCTCTGAAAATCCCTGTCCTTCATCAAAATATACCTGAATCCGCCTGCATTCCGCCTCATGCATAATTCCGCCTAAGGGGAGCGCGGCTTTGCCCATGAAATGGTAAAGATCACTGTCGGAGGCATAACCGCCGCTTATATACTTCTGGAAGTTCTGTTCCATCACCGCATACATTGACCGCATCTCCATGCGGATTCCAAAATATTCATAAAATGCCCGGAAAGGATCCTCCTCATCCATCTCCTGTGTAATTTCTTCCAGTGGCAAAGCCCCAGGATGCAGCTTTGCATATTCCAGAATATAATCTCCTAACACTCTCCGTTTAGACGCACTTTCCAAATAATAATGAAGGGCACGGTATACAATAAATTCCACCGGTACCGGAAAGAAAAATGTCCACTCATAGTCCAGTACATGGTATTTATCGTTACCATTTAATAAAAGATTGGAAAAAATCATATCAATATCTGCAGTCTCTACTGCCAAAGTTCCGTCTGGAAACTCCACTTCCCCAAACACCTGCACAAATTCCGGCGTTATCTGAAATCCATTGAGAGCGGATGCATGGAAAATACTGTCGACCACTTTTTGAATTACGGCTATCACCTGATCCAGCTTCCTTTGCTCCAGAAGCTTGTCCAGGGTTTCCTCCAGCGTCACGCCCTGCAGATACTCAAAGAAAATCTTATCGCCCTCCAGGCTGCATGCATTCACCTGAAAAATCCCTTTTTCCTTCCAGAGCTCTGAAAGCTTTTCTGCCGCCTCGGCGGTATGGCGGATATGCTGCTGCCCCTTTTCATACTCTGCTACCTTATAGACCTTGGGATCTTTCGCATTATCCCTGGTAATACGGGTCTGAATCGCAAATTCTGGCGCGCGCCCATTGGAATATTTCGTATAAATAACATGTTCTGGCGTTTCCCCTCCCGGTTTCTTTGTAATTTCCACAAAAAAGGAATTGGCATACAGTCCAAACAGTCCGTTCTCCAAAATCTGGTCAAAAACCTTCCCCTCATCCATAAGCACCAGACGGGGACGATCAAAATTGCAGAAATTCCCCGTCAGTCCCCCTTTTTGCGGAAGATAATCATCTGAATAAATTGTCAGTGGAAATTTATAATCGGGGTGCGGGTAATAAAAACGGTAATCAGAATAGCCGCATTCTTCCATAATCTGTATCAACTCCGGTTTGGTGAAGGTCCGTACCCCATCCGTTTCTGGATAGCCTTCAATTCCCTCAAACAGCGTCCCCACATGATCCTCTGTGCACCCGGCCCAATACTTAAGGCCAAACTTATTCTCAATGGCAATCAGCAGCTTCCCACCTGGCCTCAGATGATCCATAACCGTGGTAAGAAATTCATGGTAGGGCCTCTCCCCGCCGATATACCCCTGTCCATATTCAAACACGCCAATCAACGTGGCATAATCAAAGTCGCGCTCCAAATCTTTCTCAATATCTTTAAAATTCCCAACACAGATTTTAATATTGTCCCGCTTGCGGTTGCGCTGCGCATTGATGGTACTGCGTCTTTTCGAGAGGTCAATACAGGTCACAGAATCTGCATTGGCAGCCAATGTTCCTGTAATGGCACCACAGCCAGAGCCCACCTCCAGAATCTTTGCGCCTTTCTGAAATGGATACCAGGAAAGAATGTTGCCGCGCTCATGTGCCAGATGGTACATAACCGGCCAATCCCGCTCTTTTTGAATGATTTTATTATACTCACTCTCTCCATATTCCTCCGCCAATTTCAGAATTCGTTCCTCTACATCCCCATCACTGTATAAATCTTTTCCTGCATAATGGGTCTCATCCAAATAAACATTTCCAACTTTACACATATAGTCCCTTTCTGCTCCGACAACAAAGCCTTCCCCTTATTTCTTCTCCTGAAGCCTTGTCATCTGTCACTTTCCACCGATACCGAAGATTCCATATCAAAAAATCCTACCGTATTCTTATCTGAAATTACTGTCAGGCTGCATACATCATACAGACGATGATGCACCTGGAACGTTTCATGCTCGTACCCTGTACAGCCCAGAGATAACAGATATTCCCCGCCCTGCAAAACCATGCGCTGTGTAAATGAAATACTCTGTACATCCCCGGCTTTCCTTGGTTCCGTACCCTGTTTCTCCAACATGCTGTTTGTCCCGGTAATCTCAATCCCCATCCGGTTCTTAAACGTGAATGCAAACACAGGTTCCGCCACATCCTCTAAAAACTGTACCTTCATCTTAATAGTGAATGATTCGCCCTTCTCAATGATGTTCGTCACCTTTCCCGTCTTATCTATAATTGCAAAATCCACAATCTCCGCTTTCTTATCACCATACTCCAGGGTATCTGGATTCACCGTCAGCTTTTCCCTCCATTTTCCACTGTCGGTCCCGGACTCCCACAAAGAAGCATTTTCCCTGCAGTCCGCTTCTTCCTGCTCCACCAATGCCATCTTATAACGGTCGACCGCCTCCTTGGGCGTACCCTCCATCACTTTGACTCCCTTATTCAGAAGAATTGCCCGGTCACAGTACTTGGTGATACTGCTCAAATCATGACTGACAAATAAAATCGTCTTTCCCTGCTCCTTAAATTCCTCGAATTTGCGGTAGCATTTTGTTTGGAAAAACACGTCTCCCACAGACAATGCCTCATCCACTATCAAAACCTCCGGTTCAATATTGATTGCCACTGCAAATGCCAGACGCACAAACATACCGCTGGAATACGTCTTCACCGGCTGGTAGACAAAATCCCCAATATCCGCAAATTCCAGAATTGCATCCATTTTCTGTCCAATCTCCTGCTTGGTAAATCCCATCATGCTGCCCTGCAGATAGACATTCTCAATTCCCGTATATTCCATATTGAATCCGGCTCCAAGTTCAAGCAGCGCGGAAATCCTGCCGTCCACTTCCACTTCTCCCTCAGACTGTCGGATTACGCCTGTGATAATCTTTAGAAGAGTGGACTTGCCGGAACCATTCGTCCCGATAATGCCGACGGTCTCTCCCTTTTCAATCTCTAATGTGACATTATGCAATGCCGCATGCTCCCGGTAATTCGGCTTCCTTGCCAGCCCCAATGCATCTTTCAGGCGGGCGGCCGGCGTATCATATAATTTATAGATTTTACTGACATTCGTTACCTTAATTGCAATCTCGCCCATAATTATCTCCATCCATAAAATCTTCGTATGCCTCTATAATACATCTGCGAAATGTACCTTTAAACGTTTAAACACCGTGACACCGAGCAGACACATGAAAAGTGTAAATCCCCAAAAATAAATTGTCATCCCAGGATGCTCCCAGAACCACACCTTGTCAATGAAAGATTCCCGGTATCCCATCACAATATAATAAAGGGGATTACATTTTAAAATTATCATGGCTGGCCCCGGAATCTTCGCTTTCATATCATCAAGATTCCACATAATCGGCGTCATCCATACCCCGATTTGAAGGGCAATCCCGACCATCTGACGCACATCCGGGAAAAACACCGACACTGCGCTGGTCAGGTAGGCAATGCCAAGCGCAAGAATCAGAACCCCGAAACTGTAATAAACTGCCTGCAGGACATACAGATCCGGCAAATACCCCATAAGGAAAAACAGCACTATTGTAAATACTACAAAAAAAACGTGTACAAAAATGGACGATATAACTTTCACCACTGGAAGTATATCAATATTGAACACGACCTTTTTCACAAGGTAGTTATATTCCACAAGCGCCACCGTCCCAGCGCTGACACAATCGGAGAAAAAAAACCACGGTACAATGCCGGACACCAGCCACAGAACATACGGAAGGGACAGTTCCGTACGGAGGTGCACACGCATACCTATTGCCTTATCAAACACAAACCAGTAAATCAGCACGGTAATGACCGGCTGCACAAACGCCCAGATAATGCCCAGGTATGCGCCTGCGAATTTCGTCTTAAAATCGTTCTTTGCCAGGTTTTTAATCATACTGCGGTTTTCTATGATTTCTAAAATAATATTTTTTGATTTTCGATTCATATACCAGTAATCTTCCTTTTCCTATCGATTGTTCGTCATGTTAAAAGAAAAATCTCCTTTATCCGGGACCAGATTAGGATTATAACACGGATCATAACCATCTGAAAACTTCGGATGTTTTTCGTATAATTTCTCCATTTCGCGTTTTCTGCGTTCTTCTTTTTCTTCGGATGCACGATCCAGCCCGCGGCTCACAGATTCGTGGTGCACCAATGCAATATCATTGCGGATTACATTATGCCATCCCTGCTCAATCAGAGAAAAACACAGTGCAACGTCATTATATGCCACTGCAAACTCCTCATCAAATCCGCCTGCCTGATCAAATTTTTTTCGTTCTACCATAAGACAGGCGCCTGTCACTGCACAGAAGTTATAATCGAGAAGATTCCTGCCATAATAGTAATTCGTATCATCCTCCATCCGGTAAAGGCAATGTCCGGGACCGATCGGCAGATTCAACACGCCTGCATGCTGGAACTGTATGCCGTTTGGATAATACAATTTACATCCCACTGCACCCGTGTAGGATACCTGAGCCTGTCCGGTCAGTATGGAAAGCCACTGATTCACCGGCGCCGTGAGATTGGTATTTCGTTTTACCGCCTCGCTGATTTCAATATCATCATTTAAAAACAATAGAAAATCCCCTTCTGCTTTTGATGCCCCAATATTACACATCCTGGAGAAATTAAACTCCATCGGCTGGTGAAAATACAGAATCTTTTTCATTGTTCCTGTATTTTCTATCTGCGGGATCATATCTTCTATCTGTTTTTTATTCTCCTCACTGCTTCCATTATCTATAACAACCACTTCATAGTTGTCATAATCCGTATTCCCGGCAATACTGGTAAGGCACATCTTTAGCACCTCTGGATTGTCTTTGGATGGAATGATAATGGAAACGAGAGGATTTCCCTGCGGGATATAGGTGACACGGTATTGTGAGATTTCGGGCAGTAAGGTAAGCGTTCCCAAAAGTCCGCGCCGTTCTAACGCTTCTTCCTTTGCCCGAACCGTTGCTTTCATGATATAGGGCTTTGCCGTCATGGCATTTGCCGTCGATTCCTGGCGCATACGCCAATGGTAAAGGATCTTTGGAACATGACCAATATGGGCCGTCTCCTCCATAACGCGCAATACAAGATCGTAATCCTGTGAACCTTCAAATCCAGTCCGAAGTCCTGAAATTTTATCAAGCAGGGTTCTCCGGTATACGGAAAGATGACAGGTATACATATAGGACATAAATGTTTCCGGCGACCAGTCAGGTTTGAAAAAGGGATCGCGGCGCACTTTTCCATCTTCGCTGATTTTGTCCTCATCAGAATAGATATAATCAAGCGTACGGTCTTCGTTTAATTTCTTTGCTATTTCATAAAGTGCATTTGGCGCATACAGGTCATCGCAGTCACATAAAGCTACAAATTCTCCCTTTGCCGCCTGAATCCCGTCATTCGTAGCACGTGAGATATGTCCGTTTTCTTTGCGGTAAATAACTGAGATATTGTGCTTTCTCTCATATTTGCCGAGCACTTCACGCACCGATTTCTGTGTCGACGCATCGTCCACAAGAATAATCTCAAAATTCTTATAGGTCTGCCCCAGCACAGATTCAATACACTCACGCAGCATATTGTCCGCCACATTATACACCGGAATTACCACAGAAAAAAAAGGGGAATAAGATAAAGGCTCTGTATCCAGGATATCACGCTCATTTAGGGCAATCCAGGCACCGTATCCTCCTATATCTTTTCCTCTCAGGCGCTTTATTTTGTTCTTGGTCTTACTGCACACCACAGCAAAGCCTTCATTCTTCCATGTACGAATTACTTTTTTTACCAGCGGCATTCTCATGATACACCACTTCCTTCCTAATATGTCTTGGGGCTGTTGCAAATTGTACATGCGACAGCCCCTTTCTGATATATACTTAAACGACTAACTGAGCAATATAGGATACGCTGTTATAATCGCTATCCCAGTCCCCATTGATTCCCTGGACTGTACCAAAGAACTGCAGGCTTCCATTTTTATTGGTCCTATGCGTTAATCCCGCGTTCTGCTTGAAGTAAACCCACGGCTTGCCTTCTCCGATTGCCCCTACCTCCAGGTTGGGCGTAATCACCTGCTGTCCGTTCCATCTGCATTTGATATTGGAGAATGTGGCGTTTACGCTGTCCCCATTTAACCTTGCACATGCCTCAAGCCTTAAATAACATGTTTCTCTTACCAGGTTGGGCTGGTCAAAGCTTCCAATATACTTATAGTCCACATATACATTTCCATGTCCGTTCCGGTCAACGGTCATCATCAGATGATAGGTCTTATTCAACTCTAAGGATACATCCCCGGGTCTTGTATAAACCTGGCCGCCTGCAGCATTGGAAGAAACGTTCTCAATCAACGCCATCGTTTTCCACGTATATGGAGCCACTGCATGCTGGTCATACTGCATACCGAATGATACGGCAGACGTCGGGGTAGCCATAACAAATTTTGCATGGTAACCAGTACCGGTACCAGTAAGCTTTACATCACCTTCTATCGCCAGATAAGCCGGCGTATTCTCAATGGTTGCTCCCGGATCTACTTTCACTTTTACGGCTTTTCCAAAATCCGTATAAATTTTCTTCTTGCCGCTCTTTTTGTAAGCCCTTACTTTATAGTAGTAAGTGCCGCCTTCTTTGTCTTTGAATACTTTCTTCACTTTTTTTCCTGATGTCAGGGTAGCAGCCTTCTTATAGCTGCCCTTGCTTCCTGTCCTGCACCAGATCTCATATCCAGAAGCTTTGGCTGATTTCTTAAAGGATACCGTGACATCCCTCACCTTAGCCTTTGCCTTTACACTGGCAGGTGTTTTCACAATGTAAGTACTCGCTACTTTGCTGTAGGCGCCCTTTGCACTGCCGTTATAGGCAATCACCTTGTAGTATGCCGTTTTCCCCACCGGCGCCTTCTTATCGGTGTAACTCGTCTTCTTTCCTTCGCCAAGCTTCTTAAAACCGGTGGATTTGTTCTTAACGGAACGGTAAACCACATATTTCGTTGCATTCGGAGCTTTCTTCCAAGTGATGCTCACGGTTTTCTTACCTTTCCAGGTCACCTTTACAGAAGCCGGCTTGCCTGGTACCTTTACCAGCCCGTTGATTGCATCGTTAAGAGCCTTTACTGCATTGTCCACTTCGTCTTTCGTTGCATTCTCTTTACCATTTACCATATTTGCCGCTTTAAGCGCTGTCTCAAGCTTACTCCAGCTATCCGCTGAATAATCTGCCTTTTTCAGCTGTCCTGCTGTGCCCATCGTCGCTGCAAGCGTTGTCTTATCGGCCTTCTTCACCAGTCCGACTATTGCTGCCTGAAGATTGCTTACTGCCGTATCCACTTCTTCCTTTGTTGCATCCGCTTTCTCGTTCACGTCCTTCGCATTCTGAAGGGCTGTTGCAAACTTTGTCCAGCTTTGTGCCAAATAGTCTGCTTCTTTCAGCTTTTCCGCCTCGCCAATTACTGTCGAAAGCGCTGTCTTGTCAACCGCATCTGCCCCCTCTGCCCTTTCTTCATGTATTCTTTCTAGTTCAACCTTCTCGTCGGTTACTTCTGCCTCCGGTTCAACTGTCTCGTCGGTTACTTCTGCCTCCGGTTCGTCTGTCTCATCCGTTACCTCTGCTTCCAGAGCATCTGCCTCAGCTGCATAAAGCACCGGAATCCCTTGAAAAGACATTCCCGTCAGCACAAGCGCCGATATCAGAACACACAGGAAAACCCTTTGTAACATATTGTTTCTCTTTTTCACAATTATTAGCCACCTTTCTTTATCTTGAGATTCTCTTTTGTCATCAATAATGTGCAAAATAACTGTCGTTTCTATTATACTGCCGTGCTATCATATTGTCAACCTTGCCCATCCGCTGACTGTCCACTGTACAAGGCATCCTCTACTTTGAACGGTACATGCTGTAAATCCTGCGCGACTGAAAACCTGGCACAAGCTGATTCCAGGAAGTTATGCCGATCAGTCCCAGATAATGATTTGTATATTGAAAGGTCTTCTTCGTATCCATATACTTATACACTGCAAAGGCTTCTTTTCCCGCAATTCCCATTGACAGGTCTTGGGCCACCTCTATCGGATGGTCGTAGTAGCTGCGGATGATAAATGCATCCACCATAGGATCGCATGCCGCAATGTAATAGCTGGCTGCTATCGCCGCCGCCTGGTTTGCCTGCCCCCAGCTGGAGCTATATCCCTGCTCTGACAAGATAATCCTCACAGAAGATCCGTATGTCTTTTTCATATATCCCGTCAGGACATGCAGGTTTTTCATCGTTATATGAGGACTGTTCTCATCATAGGTAATGCCATACCCATCCCAGAAATTCGTATATGTCAGCGGCGCAGAATAGGCATGGTACGCAAGATTCCACTTCAATCCCTTTTGTATTTTCTTTAAGTTAGACACAAAGGCAGCAATGGAGGATTTCACCGTGTACCCGCCTGCCACTGAGGTATTCCAACTGTTGTCCATGCAGATGAACACGCGTGCATTGGAATACTGGCTGCGCACCGCATAATACAAGGCGCGAAACGCATGCGCATAGGCATTGAAATAAGACTGGCTCGACATATACCCTGCATAATTCCACATACTTGGAATGTTGATTTCATTTCCCAGAATCCAGTTCGATACATAACAACTCTTCTTGCCAAATATACTGCCCAGATAACAGAACGCCGCCTCCATCTTTTCCCTTGACGCATTGTCACGCACATTCCAGGTATAGAAATTAGCAGCCCCCCAGACTCTTGCCCTGGAATCAATCAAATCCGTCTGTCCGTCTACCCAGGTCAGCAGAATCTGCATTGTTACATTAATTCCCTTTTTGTTGCATTCCGATACAATCTTGCGGTGATAATCCATACGATTGAAATAATATGTCTTCCCATTGTACTTATAGGGCACGGTGGCATCCACAAACAATTGGGAAGCTGTTACATTCAGGAAACTATTCTTGGCCCCGCATGCTTCCAGTTCCTTTGTATTTTGCCAGCTATCCCAGAACTGCATGCCCTTTTTTGTCTTCCCCAGTTTATATTTCGACTTGTTCTTTGCCGCTTTCTCTGGATTCTTCACAAAGGAAGCCTTGCTGACAAGATAATATTTTCCTTTCTTCTTTACAGCGATTCCAAACATCGCCGTAGCATATCCCTGGTTCTCTGAGGTTTTCAATGTAAAGCTAAGCTTTTTCTTTTTGAAGGCTTTTTTTGCCATCTTATACGGCTTCCCGCTGTATGGGCTTACATACACAAGATAATAACGGTCGTCCGAGCTTGCCACCCGTTTTTTCACGGTGGCGCTGACTTTGATTTTCCCTGTCGCCGCTGCCTTGCATGTCTTAATTACCGCATACTTTGTACTCGGCTTGCGTGTGCACTTTACCCATTTTGCATAATATGTTTTATTCCCGCTGCTCCCCTTTTTCACCTCGCTGACGCGCTTTTTTAGTTTCTTATCCTTATACCAGCCGTCAAAATCATAGCCTTTCCTTGTCGGAGCCGGCAGAGAAAATGTATTCGTCGTGATACTGTAGCTTTTCTTTGCACTTGCAGAAAGCTTTCCTTTATTGGTCTTGTACTTAATCGTGTATTTTGCAAGCTTCCACTTCGCATAGAGCGTCACCGTACCCCCGGCTTTTGTGGTAAGCGTCTTGACCTGGGCGCCGCTCTTATAGGTCTTGCCTTTTCCATCCTGCCTCGTGTTCCATCCGACAAATGTGTATCCTGCCCGCTTATAGTGGTTCACACCCAGCTTGCTGGCTGTACCATATACATGACGGGTAAACGGTACCTTTCCACTCTTTGAACCATTGCCATTGTACTGGACCAGGTAGGAATTTCCCTTCCACATGGCATAGAGCACGACGGTGCTCCCCTCCTGCTGATTCTCAAAAAGTACCTTCTCCTTATCTTGATAACCTTTTCCTTTTCCGTCTTTTCTGGTATTCCATCCGGTGAACACATAACCGGCTCTAGTGTACTTGTTCTTCGACAGCTTTTTGCTCTTACCACAGGAAAATGCCTCGTCTTCCATCTTCCCGCTTCCACCGTTGGCATCAAAATGTACTTTATATTTTCCGAGCCGCCACACTGCCTTCAGTACTACTGTTGCGTTTTCCTCGTCTGCGAGATTCTTTACTGTCGAATTCTCCTGATAGATCCCGACACCTTCCTGTTCCCATCCAACCAGTACATAATTTGTTTTGTAACATTCACTATGGGAAAGCAGCACTTCCTCATCATAATTTACCTGTAGTTTTGTCGGTGTTTCTCCCTTGCCTCCATTCAAATCAAACTGTATGTAGTATGTAATCGGTGTCCAGGAAGCAGACAGAACCATATCCGCCTCCACCTTTTGTTCAAAATCATAATACGTTCCTGCTTCGTCCAGCCAGCCCTGGAAGAAATAACCTTTTCTGTGGACCTCAACAACTGCGCTGGCGTCCACTGCCATCCCTTCCTCCACCTGCATGGAAAAACTGCTCTCATTTTCTTCTGTATATCCTCCATTGAGGTCAAACTCAACCTTATACTTTGTAACTTCATCCTCCCCCGGTTCACTTTCCCCTGGTTCACTCTCCCCTGGTTCACTTTCTCCCGGTTCACCTTCCCCTGGTTCACTTTCTCCTGGTTCATTTCCTTCCAGTTCTTCTCCCTGCACATCCCCGCTTTGTGTACTTTCTTCCTGTGCGTGCTCCGTGACGTTTTCCTGCGCATCCATTGCATAGAGATAGCTTCCATCCATAGTAAACAGCAGCGCGGCCGCCAGCAGCACACATAATATCCTCTTCATCTTCATCCCATTATCCCTTTTCTTTAAAACAACTATTGACAACTCCTATGGCTGATTTATTGATATATGCCTAAACCGTTCATCACCTCCCCCGTACCAATCCAATGACCGTTTTTATCTGCCTGTGAAAACACAAAAGACAAATCACCACACTACAGGCAAAATAAAGAAAAAATGCACGTATCGGCTCTGTATCCCTGAGAGCAAAAAATACTGTAAGGCTCGCTAGAATGCAGATATATCTTGCAGCATATCCCCCAAAAGAAATCTTTAACTGGCGGATAAAGATTCTATCGGTTACAACATACCAGATGACAAATGACAAAAGACTTGCCACCGCAATATAAATGTAATCCCTGAAAATCAGGTATGCCGCTACGTTCAAGAGAAACGATATGGCAATGGCAAAGACATTATTTTGTGTGTATGACTTAATCAGCTTTAATACCTTAAAATAATTCCCGCATACCAGCGTAATCAACGCACGGAACACCACAGTCCCGAATAGGATTTCTATCACCGGAATACTCGGTATAAATTTATCGAGCCATTCCAGGATAATAAACTTCACTGCATAAAATGCCAGCATGGAAAATACCGCCACAGTCACCAGCATGTCGCTCATCAACGTATAATACTCCGCATATTTATCCTGCGAGACACGCACAAGATATGGATAAACCAGATTCGATACCACACTGATCAGCGTATAAATTCCCGTTATAACAGACACCGCAAAAGAATACATGGCAAAATCCGTCTGGCTGAACAGGTTATCCACGAATATGCTGTCTATGCCCAGAATAATGATCCCTATAAACTCGCTGAGCATCAGGAAAAACCCGCTTTTTATCAGTGGGAGAAACCCTGTTTCGGAAAGCGGGGCGCCACTGCCCCACACAATCTGCCTGTTCTGGCACATAACAATTGCCATACACAGGAAATTGCATACCGTAAGGAGCACTAAAACGATGATATAATCGTACCATCCAAATAATATGATAAACAGCACCATAGCCAGATTCAGGACATTCTGCAGATAAGTAACGTAACTGTCGATGACAAAACGCTTGGTAAACTGGTTGATGGAAGAATAAAACCACTTAATATTGATGAGCGGGATATTGATGATTACAAAGGCAAAAGCGATCACCTTATCTGCCTCCATAAAAAAACCACCGGCAAACAATAGTATGGAAAGCCCTGCTACAACCAGCCCCTGCAATAGCGCCATGGCATAACTGTAAGTACGGAAAATCTTCACAGGTAACTGCTCTACATCCAGATTTCCATATTTCAGGTAAATGCCGTTTACAAGTCCAAAGTGAAAAAATCCGGCATATGCAATATATAACATGTACACCCTGTAATAAGCATAATCCTGTATACTGAGTTTTTTGGGCAGAATAAATCCCAAAAATAATGCAACCAGTATTGTGAGCACATTACTGCTCACCACCATAAAAACATTTTTCAGATTCTGTCTTCCCTGCTTCAATTTTATAATCCACGCTTTCTATTTCTATTTGAGGCCAAACCTGCCATCTTCCTCACACAGATTCACATTATATGCCATATCTCCCTGTTTCCAGCGTTCCCCCCACCGCTGCTTTAACTGCTGAAACTCCTTTGCCTCTATCGTATAATCCCAGCGAAAACCTCTGGCACACAGAATCCTCGTCTCAGGATCTGTCACCGCCTCATAGCCTTCGGTCAAAAGCCTTGCAAAAAAATCAGCCTCCCTTGCCGGAAAGGAAAGGGATTCATCAAATTTTCCTGCCCTCTGCCACGCCTCTTTGGACAAGAGTGTAAAATCCAAGGCAAGCGTGCTGACATTCCCAGCAACGGCTGCCCGGCGAAAGTAGCCCTGGTAAGATTTTGGCAATCCCTCAAACAGAGGATGCACGCTCCCTTTCGTGGATACCATCATGCCATTCTGCAGCACTTTCCTCCTGGTATCCAGGAAAATTCCGGTAACAGCGCCTACCCGTTCCTCCTGGCAGAACGCCAGCAGACGTTCCAGCCAATCCCCCTTTTCCGGCATCATCTTGTCACTCGCAAGCAATATATAATCCGCCTTGGTAAGCTCTATCTCATTATTCCCATGCTTTTTGGCACAATGCCAGATTACGTCGGTATATTCTGAAACTTCCGTCTGCCGCTTCAATTGCTCCAACTGCTCTGTGCTCGATGCAAGAACCGTTACGCTCATTTTTTTATTCCGCTGGTAAGTTACCCGGTAGAAACCTAAATCTTTCATCAGCTCTACCTTGGCTTTTATATTCTGACTCTCCAGGTAGTCACAGATTGCTTTCTTTCCATTCTCGTAGGCATAAAGCTTGGAAGCCGGATTATGAGAAGTAGACGACGCATGGATGCGCCAATGGTACAGAATCTTTGGAATATGATAAAACCTAGCTCCATTCCTTCTGCACCGCAGTACAAATTCATGGTCCTGGGCGCCATCATAGTCGCTGTTCAACCCTCCTGCCTTCTCTAAGATTTCTCTTGAGAATAGCAGGAAGTGGCAGATATAATTATTTCTCCTTAAAAGTTCTTCGTTGAAATCCGATTTAAAATAAGGCTCGCAATACTCCCTAGAATCCCCCTCCATCTTATCCTCATCGGAATAGAGCACATCAGGTCTTTCCTCCGCCTCATTGAGCGCCTTTACCATCTCATACAAGGCATTCGGCGTAAGCAGGTCGTCGTGGTCAAGAAGCCCCAGATACTCCCCCTTTGCCATTTCAAATCCCCGGTTCGTATTTTCAGATATCCCCTCGTTTTTCAGAAGACGTTTGTAAGAGATACGGCTGTCCTGATAAGATGATACTATTTTTTCCACACAATCTGAGTCACTTCCATCCGCTATACATACCTCAAGATTCTCGTAGGTCTGGCCTAATACGGAATCCAAAAGCTGACGCAGAAAATTCTCCGCTGTTTCATACGCAGGCACAACAATACTGATCAGGGGCGAAAACTCCCACTGTTTCCTGCGCTGTTCCCTAAGCTCCTGCTCGCTTTGGAAATATCTGCTGCGGTTTTTCCGATAGCTGCGCGTCCTGGATTTAAGACTGCACCATTCCAGGAAACGGTAATAAAAGCCCTTGATTCCATACTGCCTGAGTAACCGCATGCCCATGCCTGCCAGTGCCCTAACGTCCATCTTGTTCCTCCTTCTTTCTTACTCCCCGTATCCGGGAAAATGCCAGTTCTGCACACTTTAGGAGACTGATTGCCTCTACAGATATAAGAAGCGGGTAGCCGGAGCTCATATAATGCGTCATAATCGCCGGGCACTGCGTCAAATCCACATAGGCAATCCCAAGTGCCAGGACAAAGACACTCAGCGCCAACCCAGTAACGATAAGCCATGAATTTACAAGTTCAAACTCCCTCCGGCAAAGTCCCCGTATAAAGCCTGCCGTCAATATGACATACGCAAGCCCCCCCAGCCAGAACATGGCTGTCCCGCTCACACGGTAAAAAGCGCCTATCGCATTCAGCCGGCCCGCCGGCAGCTTCGCCGCAGCTTCCGCAGCCTCCCTGTCCTTTCGGCATTCATACGCGTCCAGCACCGCATCAATTGTCATATCTCCCTCCGGCATAAGAGCGCCTTTCCCTATCCGGACCCGTCCAAGTTTCTGCCCTGCGGCCGCGCTGCCTTTGTCCGGCTGTCCTGTATCATACACGCCAAGATACCATGCGGTATCTCCTGCGGATTCTTTTGCTTCCCAGACAGTATCAAAATGGCATTTTTTTGCACTCTCCAGCTCAATACCAAGGCTTTTTTGCCTTTCATAGACATCCATGCTTTCCTTGAATCTTATCTTCTGATAACGGCTGCCTTTTTCATCTTCCACATACACGTTAAGCTTGCGCCCATCATACTCTGGAAAGACAATCCATCCGGCTATTTCATAATCATGTTCCAGCTTTAGGTGGGCATTCCTGTCACCAGTAATCCGCTCAAATAACCAGATACTTTCCTTCGCGCCCTTAATCTCCTCCGTAAATGTACTGGCGCTGGTATTCGTACATCTTACCATGTAATCAATCGCCGCAAAAGCACGCCCTGCCAGTTCCCGGCGGTGCTTTGGGGTATCAATATGGTATTTCTCTGCCACCGGCACTTCTGCACGCACAAGCCTGCCGTCCGCAAACGCTTCCGACAATTCCTCATGCAGATTCCGAAAAAAATCATTTGCCTTCCCACTGTCTTCATAAACTCCTGCATTGTAAAATGCCCGCACCAACGCCCAGCCCAGCCAGCCAGTCTCCACTTCGCCGTCTTCTGGACGGGTATCATATGTATTGTGGGCATCCATCTGGCTTTCCAGTTCCTCTTTTACGCTTGCCAAAGTCGGGGAAATCTGGTAAAGTTCCCTGAGTTGTTTTCTCGTAAGCAGGATTTTCTCGTCTGTGTTTTCTTCCTGTCTGATATGGGAAATTTCATCCATGGCAATTCCGTAATATTCTATAGATGCTACCCCATAGCGATGTATGTTAAGAAACTTTACACCGCTGACACACACAAAAATACCAAGAAATGGAAGCACCAGGCAAAGGTATCTGGGAAGATGGCGAAAACTCCTATACTTCACAAGCAGTATTCCAAGCATCACCACAGAGATTACCACTGTAAAGGGCAGAAGCCATGCCGTGTCGCTTTTCGTAATCCACAGATATCCCAGTGACAGTCCTGTAAACGCCGACCACAGGCAGAAGCGCCATGCTTTCTCTTTCTTGATGGAAAAGTACATATGAAGAAGCCCTCCAAATATGCAGAGCGTCAAAATTACCCCCAGCCCGTTTCGGTACACTCTCTGCAAGACAGTGTCGCAGTACGAAATCGGATGGAACAAAAGAAGCAGATAAACACACAGCACATATTTCCCAGAGGAAAAAATATGCTGAAAGGCGCTTGCAAATATCATGCACGCCACAGAATAGCAAACAGTAACTGTAAAAATATAGGAAAGGTGCAGCCGGTAACAAACCGCGAGGAAGATGGCAAAGCCAGGCTCTTTGAGGAATGTATAGGCATCAAAATTCCCCAGCCAGTCAAAGCCCGCTATGGAAAATGCCCAGTCCCTCATCAGCTCATCATCACAGGGCGTACCAGGCGACGCACAGATAGGGACACCTACGACAAGAATTTGTTTTATCAGGGCCGCTGCCAGAAAAGCCAGCAACAGCCTGTGTCTCCTTATCAACTTCATCATCTTATCTCTCATAGGATAGTCCTCCTACTTATGTCTGATGTGCAATATACCGATGAAGAAGCTTCCGAATATAACTTCAATTCCCACAACAATTAAAAGCATTGCGGGGATTGTAATACGCATCATCTTCTCTGGCGACAAACCACCAAATCCGGTATTTCCCCAGATAATGAACGCGGCAATCGTGATCGCTACACCTGCCGCAAACAACAAGAGCCCAATGACCACCCCTTTTTCCGTACTGGTATCATTCAGCCATTTATCCAGCTTTCCTTCCGTCGGAATAAAACCTGTCACACTGGCATAAGAACGCACAAACATGGAGAACATTACCAGGTTTACACCGACCATCATTCCAGCTGCCGCATACATCAGTGTATGTACACCAAGTCCTACCGATCCAATCTGGATATTTCCAAAACTTAATGTCACTGTCAGAATGAGACCGATCACAAACAAAATCAGTCCCGGATACATAAACAGCCAGTTTGGGCTGTGCATCAACAAAAACTTCAAATGACGCCAGCCGTCCGACCAACTTCTCAGATGAGGCGCATGGGAGCGTCCGTCTTTTTTCAGGGTTGTGGGCACTTCCGCAATCTTTAAATGATTCAGTGTTGCCTTTACAACCATCTCGCTGGCATACTCCATACCTGTGGTCACCAATCCAAGCCCTAAAATGGCTTCTCTGTTATAACCCCTCAGACCGCAATGGTAATCACCGATCTTACACGGAAAGAACAATCTGGCAATAAAGGAAAGTACGGGATTTCCAAGGTAACGGTGCAACGGCGGCATAGCCCCAGGCTCGATGCCTCCTTTAAAACGATTCCCCATCACCAGATCATAGCCTTCCCTCAATTTCTCGACAAAAGGCATAAGATGCAGGAAATCGTAACTGTCATCTGCATCTCCCATAATCACATATTTCCCAAGGGCTCCGTTGCATCCTCCAATCAATGCTGCACCATACCCCTTTTCTTCCACTTCCACGACCCGTGCACCGTTTTCTACAGCAATCTGCCTGGAGCCGTCTGTACTTCCATTATCTGCAACTACAATTTCCCCATTTACGCCGCTCTCTGCAAGGAAAGTTTTCGCCTTACCGATACAGGTTGCCAGCGTCTCTGCCTCATTCAGGCAGGGCATTAGTATTGTCAGCTCAAATTGTTCTTTCATTTGTAGACTCCTTTCTGAATGTATCCCTGATTCCCAATTTATCTGTGAGCCACATCATTTAACTTTTCCCCTTTGATGTAAAAACGCATCAATAATTTTGCCATCCAGACAGGCCAGAATTTTAAAAACATCGCATAGTCCTCCCTGGCACGGATATTTCCCTCACGGATGGTATTTGACGTCTCTGAATCCTCATGCACCCGGTGGCAGGTTCCTATATTTGCTGAATACACAAATTCCCCTTTCTCCCTGGAAAGTTTCTCCCATTCTTCCCAGTCAAGATTACTCCGAAATTCAGAGACAAATACTGTCTCTGGAAGATTCCGTTTGACATAAGCTACTGACCAGCACGCCACGGGATTTCCAAAAGCCAGGACACACCTCTTAAAAAATGAAATTCCCTGAAATCTTTTTATCTTCATTGGGAGAAGCATAAGACGTTTGACTTTCAACATGGAACTTTTTTCCACTACCTGTCCGTTGCGCAATTCATAGTAATCGGCAAAATAAATCAGCGGATACCTGGAACGATTAATCTTCTGCAGCATATCTTTTGCATACTCCGGCTGGTATCTGTCGTCCTGATGCGCCAGTGTCACCAGCTCTGTTTTTGCACAGTGGTAAGCAAAATTCCAATCGCCTGCTATTCCGCCAGGGCCAGAATTTACATACAAAGGAATCTGGTACTCGTCTGCCAGATTCCGAATGTAGTCATTTTCCGTGCTGGTTGTCATGATAATATTGGTGAGAACCGTCTGTCTTTTCAGCGATTCGATACATTCCCGCAAATATGGGCTTTCTTTATAAGCACAAATGGCAAATGTATGATCCTGTGGTTTAAATTCCATATCTTTCTTCCTATTTGTCCTGATACATTTCTTCGTAATACTTCTGGTAATCGCCGCTTGTTACATTCTTCATCCACTCCTCATGCTCAAAGAACCATGCAATCGTTTTGCGGATTCCTTCTTTGAACATGGTCTCCGGCTCCCAGCCGATTTCGGCTTTGATCTTGTCCGGTGCAATAGCATACCTTCTGTCATGCCCCTTGCGGTCCTCCACAAAAGTAATTAGGTCTTCGCTTACGAGTTCCCTCCTTGGGTCACCCCCCGGAAGCATCTCCTTTAATGTCTCTAAAATGATTTGAATTATCTCAATATTCTGTTTCTCATTGTGTCCGCCAATATTATACGTCTCACCTAATTTGCCATTCTCCTGGACCATGTCAATTCCCTTGGCATGATCATCTACATACAGCCAGTCACGGACATTCTTCCCATCGCCATAGACTGGAAGCTTTTTGCCCTGCAGGGCATTGTTGATAATCAATGGAATTAATTTCTCCGGGAACTGATACGGGCCATAATTATTGGAGCAGTTTGTAATATTCGCTGGAAAATGATACGTGTCTATATATGATTTTACCAGAAAATCAGAGCTTGCCTTACTTGCAGAATACGGACTATGGGGATCATAAGGAGTTGTCTCATAAAAATAGCCTCCATCCTCCGTAAGAGAGCCGTACACTTCATCCGTAGATACATGTAAAAATTTCTTTCCCTCCCGGAAGGTACCATCCTCCAGCTCCCAGGCTGCCTTGGCGCAATTAAGCATCACAGCTGTCCCCAGGACATTCGTCTGTACAAACACCTCGGGATTCTTAATGCTCCTGTCCACATGGCTCTCTGCAGCAAAGTGCACGACCCTGTCAATATCATTTTCCGCAAAGACTTTGCTGATTGCTTCTTTATCACAGATATCCGCCTTCACAAACGTGTAATTCTTTCTGTCTTCAATACCCTTTAAGTTCTCAAGGTTTCCCGCATACGTCAGCTTGTCCACATTGATAATGCGGATTTCGTTATCGTATTTGCGAAACATATAGTGAATGTAATTGGAACCAATAAATCCGGCTCCGCCTGTTACCAAATAAGTTCTCATAACCTTTTATCTCCTTTTCCTGTCGTTTTGTATCAAAAAGTTTTCATATAGACTTCCAGGGCATCCTTCCAGTCTGCCATCCGAAAATCACTCGTAAGCTTAATCATATAATCCTCTAAAATGGAGTAAGACGGTCTCGGAGCCTGCCCCGGGTTAAGACGGCAGTATTCTTCTGTTGTGACACGCTCAACCACCGTATTCTTCCCTGCCAGCCGAAAAGTCTCCTCTGCTAAATCTGCCCAGCTGCAGCTTCCCTCACAAACTGCATGGAACAAACCATAATTCTCCGTAGGTTCCAGAAAACGAATCATCTTTGCCAGCTCTGCCGCACTGGTGGGGCATCCTACCTGATCATCCACCACGGTAACTTTCTCATGATTTTCCGAGAGCCGGAGCATTGTCTTTACAAAATTCTTGCCGTCGCCGTACAGCCATGCGGTGCGTAAAATAAAATATTTCTGTGCAAAATTTTTTACAAAATTCTCGCCTTCTAATTTCGTCTTTCCATAGGCGCTGTTGGGACCCGGAGCGTCAAACTCCGTATAGGGCCTGTTTCCATTTCCGTCAAACACATAATCCGTGGATACATGTATCAGCTTCGCATCCGTATCCGCCGCGGCGATACTCAGATTCCTGGGACCAATCGCATTAATTTTATACGCCAGATCCCACTGCTGCTCACACAAATCCACCGCTGTGTGAGCAGCACAGTTGATAATTACGTCCGGTCTTTTTTCCCTCACCAGGGAAAGAACATCATCCACATTTGTAATGTCAAGCGCTAGAACGCCTTCTCCTGCCTGTACGTCTGTATTGATAAATTCCACATCATTTCCTTCATACTCCTGATTGATGGCACGTCCAAGCTGGCCATTGCAGCCTGTAACCAAAATCTTTTTCATTTGCCTTCCTCCTAAATCATCTGATTAATTAAAAATAGTATTCGCATAACAATTTCATCCAGCCTGCTCTGACGGTACATTTCACGGTTTGCAAGAATTGTTATCCTTCCTGGAAAATGCCTCGCCGCTAGAATTTTCCGTACCAGCGCATCCTTTTTCTCATCTCCCTGATAAAGCTTTGCAAAATCAGAAAGCTGCTTTTCTAATTTGCCTCGGCTTTTTTTCAGATAAGCCGCTTTCGACTGAAGCTCTCCCCAAAACCCGGCTCTGGCGCCTACAACATTTTCTCCATGCTGCCGGTATCTGATATAGGCACGCTCATCAAAAATCACATTGCCCACATAGGATGCCGCCAGATAACACCACCAGTCATGTAAAATTGCATGCTTCGGCAGCCTGGATTTGATGATCCTAGCCATTTCCTGATTCATTACCGTCGTACATCCAGTGCAGATACATTCCACCACTGCATTTCCAAATCCTGGAATCCTTTTTCGTGTATCCTGGTTTTTCATAGGATTCCCTGCACTGTCCACAAGTATCTTATTGCTGCAATAAAGAACAGGACCTTTCTTTTTATCAATCTTCTCAATGGCTTTCTCTATTTTTTCCTCCAGCCAGATATCATCCTGGTCACAAAATGCCACAAAATCTGCATCGCTTTTCTTAAGCAGCTCAAAGAAGCTTTCACTGACACCTTTGTTTTCTTCTAAAAATATCTTAATATTCTTATATTCTTTCCCATATTCCATCAAAATATCAGGCGTTCTGTCCTTAGAACCATCATCACGGATTAGGATTTCCAGATTCTTCCAGGTCTGTGCGCGCAGGCTTTCTATCTGCTCCGCCAAAAAACGTTCCCCATTATAGGTTGACATAAGAATCTGCACTTTCTTTGTCTCCATAAGCTTCTTCTATTCTCCCAAACCACTTTCTACAGCAGATACCACTGCCTGCAATGCCTGTTCTTCATCGTCCCCATCACACATAAATTCAATCACATCTCCAGACTTGATACATGCCCCAAGGACGCTGAGAACACTTTTGGCATTTGCCGTTCCCCCCTTGAAATTAAACGTGATCAACGACTGGTATTTTACTGCCTCCTGACATAGAATCCCTGCCGGGCGCAAATGCAGCCCGGTAGGATTTTTTATTGTCACCTTTTGGCTAACCATAACTTTCCTCCTTAAAGCATATTTCTCATTATCAACTCTGCCAGCTCTTTGGCATCCTTTGATATTTCTTCCTGATCTTTCCCCTCAATCATAACCCTTACGAGAGGCTCCGTGCCCGATGGACGGATTAATACCCTGCCCTCTCCTGCGAATTTCTCCTCAAGCTTCTGGATTGCCTGGGCAATCTCTGGATACTCCATAAACTTTTCTTTCTTGTGATTCGGCACTTTTGCATTTACCAACGCCTGCGGCAAGACTTCCATAATACTTGCAAGCTCTGACAGCGGCTTACCAGTTTTCACTACAACCTCCAGCAAATGCAGCGCACTCAAAAGTCCATCACCGGTGGTATTCTCATCCAGGAAAATAATATGTCCAGACTGTTCCCCGCCAATATTATATCCATTTTCTCTCATATTTTCCAAAACATAACGGTCTCCCACTTTCGTCTGTTCAATATGGATGCCGCACGCCTTACCCATCAGGGTAAATCCAAGGTTACTCATGACAGTTCCCACAATCGTATCTTTTTTAAGCCTGCCATTTTTTTTCATGTCATTTCCAATGATTGCCATAACCTGATCGCCGTCCACAACATTTCCTTTTTCATCCACAGCCAGCATACGGTCCGCATCGCCATCAAAAGCAATTCCCATATCTGCCCTCTCGTACACTACCCGTGCACGAAGTTCATCCATATGAGTGGAACCACAGTTTGCGTTGATATTGGTACCATCTGGATTCGTGTGGATTGCTACCAGATTAGCGCCCAGTCCCTTTAAGGTCTCCACTGCCGTATAATGTGACGCACCCTCCGCACAGTCTATGACAAGCTTCATGCCGCTAAGATCTACCGGAACCGTTTTTTTCATAAAGAAAACATATTCCTCCCTGGCGTCAAACCGGTAATCTATCCTGCCAATCCCTGAACCCAGAGGCAGTGGAACATCCTTCATTCCATTGTTTATTAATTTCTCAATCTCATCTTCCAATTCATCCGAAAGCTTATACCCTTCTCCATTGAAAAACTTAATTCCATTAAACTCCATGGGATTATGGGATGCCGAGATCACTACTCCTGCATCCACCTTATGCTTTCTTGTCAGATACGCAATGGCCGGCGTAGGCATAACTCCCATATAAACTGCATTTGCCCCTACGGAACATATACCCGCCATTAACGCATTTGCAAGCATCCCGCCTGAAATCCTGGTATCACAACCCACGATAATGGTAGGCTGATGTGCTTTTTCTTTTGTCAGTACGTAGGCTCCCGCCTGCCCCAGCTTCATTGCCAGCTCAATTGAAAGTTCTGTACCTGCTACCCCTCTTACTCCATCTGTTCCAAACATTCTTCCCATAATTCATACCTCTGCTTCGATTATAATATTGATTCAATATGTTACTCTGTCCCTGCATCCTCTGCAGGTCCATTCTCAGGTCCATCCCCGGACTCATCTCCGGATTCATCCTCTGTCCCTTCATCTTCGTCTTCATTTTCATCCCGGTTATCCCCCGGAATAATGGGCGATGCATCTTCAACTTGCGTTTCTGCGTTCTTATCGACAATGATAAACTGTATGCTCACCAACCCCATTAATTCATATTTTTCTCCAGGAAGATTAATGGCCAATTGTCTGGTATATGTTCCCGGCTCCATATCCGTCACATCCAGCAACGCTTCTATATCCTTTACTTCCAGCTTATCCATATCCTCTCCCAGTGCACGGATATTCATAGAGACCGTATCCGCACTAAACGTAAGTTCATATTCACTGGGCAGGCCGGTTATCTTGATATTTCCAGATGGAAGATCAAATGCCCGCATCTCCTTGCGCTCCATAATGACAGTCACTGCAACCTGGCTGCTGCTTTCATCCACCAGGGAAATTCCCATATCTTCCAGATAGGGGGCAATATCTACCGTAAGCTCTATATCTTCTGTAGCTCCGTCCACATTGATAACATCTGCTGGAATCCTGATAACACTAATCCCGTTTAATACCGCCACACTTCCCTTCACCAGCACAGCCTCAGGCGTGCATTCCACTCTGCGGGATTCATATCCGACAGCAGGCGTTCCACTCACCTGGAAACGGATAGGAACACTTTTCGTAGCAAGAATCTGCGCCCTAATTGTTACCGCAGACTGATTTAGCTCAAGCAAGTCTGAGGATATTACAGAATTATTCTCATCGTAAAGCACTGGTATTACACTATCGGAAACATCACCAGATATTCCGTCCACATTGATGGATGCGCTTACCCGGCTAATCTTGGACACCACAGATGTCGGACCAGAAATCTTTAATAAGTTCGGTGTCACTTCCACATTCCCAATCGCATATCCCTCCGCCGGTGTTCCTGTGTATTCCGCTGAAATCACAAACTTCTGCTCCAGCCGGTCTTCCAGCGTAATCTGCATATTAACACTCCTGCGGACAATTTCAATCCGCCAGTCATTTCGTTTTGCCGTAATCTCAATGGGTACCAGCTTGGCTTCCCCCTTCTGGCTCAAATCTATCTGACTTAAATCCGCCGTTACATTAAAATCGTCCGAGGTCATATCCTCCACATAACTTCTGGGACCTGAAATATAAAACACGGCAATATCTGTGTCACCCACAACATTGGGTACTTTACCCATCTCTGTAATAATGTCTTTGTTTACAATCTCCACTGGAATAGAGAAAGACTTGGTCGCATCCGGGTCTGCAATATTGACAACTACAAGCCAGAGCACCACCGAAAAAAGAAGGGATAACAATTTCAGCCCCGGATTATTTGTCAGGTGCTTCATCATTTTTCGGAACATACTTCATCCTCCTTTTCCATATCCGGAATCTGCTCACATCCATAGAACCCTTTCGGATAAAATTCAATTTGCCTCGCAGATATTCCGCATCTGCATTTCGGTATAACTCTCCGCCAATCGCAATCGACACATTTCCAGTTTCCTCAGACACAACAATGGTAAGCGCATCGCACACCTCGCTGATTCCGACTGCAGCTCTGTGACGGGTTCCCAGTTCCTTGCTCAACTCCATATTGTCCGAAAGCGGCAAATAACAGGTGGCAGATACAATCCTGTCTCCGCGTATAATAACAGCGCCATCATGCAACGGCGTATTATGCTCAAATATATTAATTAAAAGCTGACTGGACACCAGTGAATCTAAGGCAATCCCTGTCCTCTCATACTCACTCAGTACAACATCCTGCTCTATAACAATCAATGCTCCTGTCTTAACCTTTGCCATCTCATAAGTTGCCTTCACCAGCTCGCCCACAACCCGCTCACTGAACCTCTCCTGATTCTTCTGTGAATCAAAGGAAAACAGAGAAGTAATAAAATTCTTCTGTCCCAGTTGCTCCAAAGCACGGCGCAGTTCTGGCTGGAATACAATAATGATCGCAATAACTGCTACATTGATAGTCTTTCCAGCAATCCACAGAATCGTCTTCATCTGGAACATTGCAGCGGCAAGAATAACAATTGCAACTACAATAATTCCCTTTAACAGATTCCATGCCCTGGTCTTTTTAATCCAGACCAAAATATTATACAGCAAAAATGAAAGGATAATGATTTCTGCAATATCGATTTTCGTAATCTGGGGCATCTCTATCCAGAACAGATATTTGGACGCAAATGAATTTATAAATGCGAACAACTCCTGTAGCATAGCTTTATTCCTTTCTCTCCTAAAATTAATGCAAAAGATCTCTGTCAATATCCAACTCTTCTGCAAGCTGTCTCCGGCTGATTGTCGTCTTATTCGGGGTAATATGCTTCACACGCTTATCTTTCTTGGTAAGAAACACTTTCGGTACCGCCTTCACAAAATAATAATATTCATCATCCTCAAATTGTACCCTCTCAATTCTGGAATAATCCAGGTTATAAAAAAAGAATTCCAAAATGAGGGAAATTATCACGGAGATCACCGTGCCAAGAATCACCCAGAGAATCTTATCCGGCATTCCCAGCAGGACATATCCCGCCAGCAGAATGACCATCTGAATCAGATTTCCAACAATCAGACCTATCCGCCATGCAAAATTCACAGACTGCCTTCGTATCAGGTATACAATCAGGGACGTTACAAGAAACGCTGCGATTACCAGGTACATCTCCTTATTCCCTGTCAGAAGCTTTAAAGCCGCTGTAAACTTAGCGGCAGCTTCACCTTCTTCCACAGAAGTGAAATTTACAATATTTTTTTCTACGTCTTCCAGATAAAAAAATACCATTGCCCCGCTGACCACCGACAGATAAGCAGATGGTCCGCACAACAGCCCAGCCGAAACCGGCATTATCTGCGGAATCCTGAAAAAACATAACACAGGCGTCAAAATTGCAGTATAGCCATGCTTAGGAGAAAATCTCCCATACAAGAAAAACAATAGCGCTATTAAACAGAATCCTATTGCACAGACTTCCAACGACAGTGCAGATAAATGTAACAAAATCAAAGCGCAGGCTGCCACCACCATGATATTAATTGGCAGGAAAGCACAGACTAATGCCAGAATCAATGCGACCGCCGGATAATTGATCTGTTCCCTATAACCCACTTGGCCATTAATCAGGAAAAATGTCAGCAATCCCAGAAGAAATTTTACGCCTGCTGTGACATATATCTCGTATTTTCCATAAAAATTCCGCAGTCTCTCTCTTATTTCTAACAAACCTGTCATTTTCAATCCTCCAAAGGCAGTGACCTTTCTTCTTTCTCATGAAGCCTCTCTACCTTTTTTATTACAGAATGGTACTCTTTTAAACTGGCTGAAGCTTTGGTATAACGTCTGTTATACACCAAAAGGGCAATCACCTGATAGACCGCAATAAAGATAAAATATACGACCAATATAGACATCCCAAATTCTGTCAGGTCTCCGTCATTGAGAATCTCTGTGATTTTTTCCATCTCATACAAAATCCAGCACAAAAACAGAATCCCAAAAGCCACAGTCGATGCGATGAATGTCTTAATCATGCCCAGGGTCACATAATCTTTCCGGTAATACTGCTTGATCGGCATATATTCTTTTCCTTCGCCTTCCTCATAGGAAGCCATTTTCGTCATAAGGCGGATGCGCTCCTCACTCAGCATATCTGTACCATCCATTCTATATCATACAGACAACAGACAAAACCCTGAAATTTGTCTTTTCAAGGTCTTGTAAGCCGTCTAATGTTCAAAACTGCCTGTAAGTTTATTTCTCCAAAAATCTCATGCGATCTTTCTCTGAATTTTTCTGTGGCTGCTGCACAAATGTTGCCTTTGGTTTTTTCACTGCTCCATTCAAGTCGCTGATAAGACCATTCTTACATTTGCTGCAGAATCTTCCCGTCAAAATCTTTGCTCCACAATTCTCGCATTCCATCGTGATCTGAGATTCTTCCGTAAAGGACAGACGTTCCTCCCTCACCCACTGCCGGATCTGCTTTACCGAGACGTCATTCTCCTCCGCTACCACGCCCATCGACGCCTTTGGGTTTTCCCGGAGAAATTCCTTCACCTGATGAAACTTATCTTCCAGGTCTCCAATGCAAGCGGGACACAATGGCGGCCCCTGCAGATAATTAAAAAGCCTTCCACAACCTTTGCAATTTCTAACTTCCATACCCTCATTCCTCCTGATAGCTTCTTCCGATGCTGACGCTTAGGCAGTAAACCTCTTTGGCCCCTGCACACTTTAGTTCCTCTGCTGCTTCATTCATCGTACTTCCTGTTGTATATATATCATCAATAAGTAATATATGGTATAATTGTACCTTATTTGACATCGTTTTAAAAGCTTTTTTCAAATTATTTTTACGTTCTTCATCATTTAATTCTTTCTGTGCCCTCGTATCACGTACACGAACCAGTAATTTGCCATATTCAGGAATTTTAGACTGTACGCTTAACTCCCGGGCAATCAGTTCCGCCTGGTTAAATCCCCGCTGGCGCATCCTCTGTCTTGACAGTGGAATGGGAACCAGCGCATCAATTCTCTGCCTCCTGATCCACTCCCCATGCACTCTCAGCAGCTCCCCGGCATAGTATTTTGCATACTCCTGCCTTCCATTATATTTAAAACGAGAGATGGATTCCCTCACCGCCCCCTGGTATACCCAGAGTGCCTTTCCCTGAATGAACGCACGCCTCTGATGTATGCAGTCATAACAGTATTCCTGTCGTTCATCGTCCAGCGGCTTCCCACATTTTTTACAGACGGGCTCCCGCACATACTCCGGCAGTCTGCTGCAGGAATCACATACCATTTCTGGCGGCAGGAAGATAGATGTAAACATCACCCTGTCGCAAAATGGGCATCTGGGCGGAAATAACAAGTGGATAAGATGTTTGTTGTAAGTTTTCATATTTGCTTTCTCAAAAAATCTTCCAGGCAGTTTATATTTTAACACACATCCGCACATGTTTCCATAAATATTTTTTAAGATTGTTTTAAATTAATACGGCGTAAGTTTAACGGATATCAGGACTTCGCGAAACCTCGTGTCATATCTTGAAAATTCCTGCAACATAAGGTAAGATATTATCATATAATAATACTTGCACGGAGGTAAAGAAAATGGCAATATCCGACAACGGAAAGCTGCTCTACCAAATGGAACAAATCAGACCCTTTTTCAGGCAGTATGGCATAGAATTGATAATTTTATCATCGGCGCTGCTCCTAAGCATTATTTGTATTGCGTTAAGTGTATGGCTGCGCCTGCACTACCACAGGCAGATTTCCCTGGAATATTTAGGTTGGGGAATGCTGGCCGCTACCATATGGAACGTTGCGGCCTCTCCTTTTTCGAGGATATTCTACCAAAACGAAGCCGCCCCGGACAACTTTGCCAGGTATATATTTATGCTGATACCGCTGCCATTTCTCTTTTATATGGACGCAGTGCAGGATAAGCATTACCACAAGCTGTACCGCCTCATGGAGATTCTCGTGCTCGCCGACTTTGTACTCTGTGCACTGCTAAAACTGACAGGGCTCTTTGGCTTTTCGGAAACTTCGCCCTGTACTGCCGTTACCATTATCCTTTTTGCTCTGTTGATTATCGTCACAGAAATAAACGACGTGCGTACCGGTCATATCAGGGAATATTGTATCATTGCTGCAGGCTGCACGATTATTTTAATCGTTTCCCTGTTAAAAATTGTCTTTTCACTCACCGGAATAGATTTGCTCAAACACGCGCTTTTGCCGACAGGCCTGATCCTGCTTTTCTTCTTTGCCATGGCAAATACCGCACAAGAAATCATGAAAATAGAGCGGATGCGCCAGGAAGCGCAGCTTGCAAGCGCGGCAAAGGGTAAATTTCTCGCAAACATGTCCCATGAAATCCGTACTCCTATCAACGCCGTTCTCGGCATGAATGCAATGATCCTGCGCGAGAGCACGGAATCAGCCATCCGTGAATATGCGCTGGATATCCAAAATGCCGGTCAGAGCCTATTGTCACTGATCAATGACATCCTTGATTTATCTAAAGCAGAATCCGGGAAACTGGACATCTTGCCGCAGGAATATGATCTTGGCACCTTGATCCACGATGTCATGAATATGATTTCCACAAAAGCCGCAGACAAAGGGCTTGATATTCATTTATTGATTGACGATACAATTCCGGCCCGCCTCTGGGGGGATGACGTAAGGATTCGTCAGATCCTGGTAAACCTGATGAACAACGCCGTAAAATATACGGAACAAGGCTGCGTTACCCTCTCTGTATCAGGCACAGTAAACGGCGATACTGTCATTTTAGATTTTAAAGTCCAAGATACCGGCATCGGCATTAAACAGGAAGACCTCTCCAAACTCTTTGCAGAGTTTGAACGGATTGAAGAAGATCGCAACCGTAATATTGAGGGGACTGGGCTTGGCATGAGTATCACCACACAGCTCCTTGAACGGATGGACAGCCACCTGCAAGTAGAGAGCGTATATGGCAAAGGCTCCGTTTTTTCTTTTTCCCTGCTACAGAAGATTATAGATAACGAACCTGTAGGCAATCTGGAGGAACGGATTTCCAGACAGGCAAAGGAATACTCCTACCAAGTATCTTTCACCGCGCCGGAAGCCCTCATCCTGGTGGTGGATGACAACGCCCTTAACCGCCGTGTTTTTAAAAATCTTCTCAAAGCAACAGAAGTTATGGTAGAAGAAGCGGGAGGCGGCATGGAATGCCTGAAAATGACCCGGCAAAAACATTACGATATAATCTTTTTAGATCACATGATGCCGGATTTAGATGGCATCGAAACACTGCATCGATTGTTGGCAGAAGAAGAAAACCCCTGCCGCAACGTGCCGGTTGTGGCATTGACTGCAAATGCACTGGCAGGCGCAAAAGAGCGGTATCTCGCGGAGGGCTTTTACGATTTCCTCTCTAAGCCCATTCTGCCTGACAAGCTGGAAAAGATGCTGAGGGAAACTCTGCCGCCGCAAAAAGTGTCTCACAAAAGCGCCCCAGACGCCCAAAAAACTGTTGATGCTCCCGCACCCCAAGAGATGCCTAATATTGACGGCGTCGACTGGGATTATGCTTTGCGCTTTACCAACGACCCAAACATGCTGACAGCAACGGTCCTGGATTTTTATCAGACTATGGACACAGAAGCCGGTCAATTAGCCCAGCTGGCAGAGAATATAGAAACCGCCGCTGGCATGCAGGATCTTTTTTCAAAAGCCCTCGGACAATATGAAGTCCAAGTGCATTCCATGAAAAGCGCCGCCGGCATGGTGGGTGCCGTCCCATTATCGGGCGTCGCCAGACTGCTGGAATATGCCGCCCGGGACGGCAAAGCCGACACCGTGGCACGGATTACACCCGCTTTTTTGGAAGAATGGATGGCACTTCGGGAACGCCTGCACCTCTGGATTGGAAAACATGAAACAGAAAAAACAGAAGCTGAACCTGCGCAGATACCAGAACTACTATCCGCGCTTGAGGGCGCCATGACAGATATGGATATTGACATGTCAGACGAAATCGCCGCACAGCTTAATACTTTCCGTTATTCCGAGCAGATTACGCCTCTGATGGAAAAACTCTTCTTGGCAGTAACAAACCTGGACAATGAACAGGCCAAGTATTACATAAGTGAAATAAAAAATAAAATAACGCAAGGGTAAGAATCTCTTGCAGAAAAGAGGTAGACAATGATAGAATTCAATCACAAAAAAAACAGAAAAGAAAAAAATTATGATCGTGGATGACACGCCGCTGCTGGTAAGAAACGTCAAAAACATTTTAGGCGACCGCTACACCGTCTTCTATGCGACCTCTGGAAAACAGGCGTTGCATATCATCCCAGAAAAAGAACCTGATTTAGTTCTCCTGGACTACAAAATGCCAGAGATGGACGGGAAACAAGTATTTGAGGAAATGCGCAAAGATGAGAAAATGAAAGATATACCAGTTATTTTCCTGACAAGCGCTTCCGATGAAAAGACAATCCTCTCCATTTTAGCAACAAAACCGGCTGGCTACATTTTAAAACCAGCCAACCAGGCGGATCTCCTGGAAAAAATCAGCACATGCCTGGAAGAAGCTGAAAAAGCAAAAAAGGGTAACTCAAACAGCGAAGATTATACTCATGGCGGCTGAAATCCGCCATGAGTATCGCTCATGTTATACTAGTTCTGCCATATATTATTGTGACGCCGGAAAGCCCGCCGCTTCCTTTACGCGGGCTTTTAATCCCGTATAACGCCGCTGCTCACTGACGTTTGCAATCATCCTTTGAAACGTTCCATCACTGCCCACCAGGGTCACACACCTCCTGGCACGGGTCACGGCAGTGTATAATAGGTTACGGTTCATCAGCATTTGCGGGCCTGTCAGCAACGGAATCACCACTGCCGGATACTCGCTTCCCTGAGACTTATGAATTGTGATTGCATATGCAAGTTCCAATTCCTCCAACTGTTTAAAGGAATAGTCCACCATCTTTCCTTCCTCAAATTCCACAGTCACTATTTCCTGATAATCATTGATGCTGCGGATTTTTCCCATATCACCATTGAATACACCAGTTCCTTTATCAATTGCCAGGCCATATTTACTGCGAATTTCCCATGCAAGCTGATAATTGTTCTTAATCTGCATAACCTTATCCCCTTCGCGGAATACCAGACCTGCATGCTCTTTTTCCTTCTTATTCTCATCTGGTGGATTCAGGTACTGCTGCAGGATGCTATTGAGCCTTTCCACCCCCAGAAGTCCCTTACGCATCGGAGTTAACACTTGAATTTCAAAAGGCTCAGCCTCCACAAATTTTGGAAGTTTTTGCTGAATCAGTTGAATCACCACACTGATAATCACATTTGCATCAAACCGTTTGAGGAAAAAGAAATCCATACTTTTATTGTCCAGCGTCACTTCTTCCCCCCGGTTAATCTTATGTGCATTGACAACAATATCACTCTGCGCCGCCTGCCGGAAAATTTTGGACAAACGCACCACATGAAAACACTGCGATTCTATAATATCCCTAAGTACGCTTCCTGGTCCCACACTGGGAAGCTGGTTCACGTCACCCACCAGAATCAGGCGCGTCCCTTCTACTACTGCTTTTAACAGGGAATGCATCAGGGAAATATCTACCATAGACATCTCATCCACGATAATCACATCCGTTTCCAGGGGATTCTGTTCATTGCGTTCAAATCCCGCCTGCCCCTCCACGCCACCGTTCAACTCCAGCATCCGGTGAATGGTACGCGCCTCAAACCCAGTAGTCTCACTCATACGCTTGGCCGCACGTCCTGTAGGCGCTGCCAGAAAAATATCCATATCCTCCATCTCAAAATACCGGATAATCGTATTGATCGTAGTAGTCTTCCCTGTTCCCGGTCCTCCGGTAATCACTACCAGCCCATGGCATACAGCTTCCTTGACTGCCTCTGCCTGCAATTCATCCAAATCCATTCCCGTGCTTTTCTCAATCATGCGTATACGGCTTTCAATCTCAATTTCCGGTACATCATAAGAAATATCAAGTCTGCCCAGCATTGCCGCCGTATTCATTTCCATATAGTAGAAGCTGGCAGCATAGATAAACTGCTTTCCTTCCACCTCTTTTATCACAAGCTTCTTGTCAATGGCAAGATCCATATAATGTTTCCCAATATACTCCGGCTCAAGCCCCAAAAGCATGCTTGCCTTCTGTGTCAGAATGTTGTCCGGCAGACAGGTATGTCCCTCCGCTGCTGCCTGAACCAACGTGTACAATATACCACTCCGAATCCGAAAATCCGAATCCGTATGAATCCCTATTCTGGAAGCAATTTCATCTGCAATACGAAAACCCACACCCTGGATATCATCTGCCAGGCGGTATGGGTTTTCTCTTAATATTGTATAAAGTTCCTGTCCGTATGTCTGATAAATCTTTACGGAAAGATTCTGGGAAATGCCATACTGCTGCAGAAAAATCATCGCCTGCCGCAGTTCGCGCTTTTCCTCCACCTGTTCTGCAATTTCTACAGCCTTGCGTTCACTGATTCCCTTTACCTCAGCGAGCCGTTCCGGTTCTTCTTCTATAATGCGAAATGTATCTTCCTTGAATCTGCGGACTATCCGCGCAGCCAGCGCTGCCCCAATTCCCTTAATGGCCCCGGAGCCAAGATACCGTTCCATGGATAAAATATCTTCTGGGGATTTCACCTGGAAGGACTGCATCTTAAACTGCCTGCCATAAGAAGGATGTGTGGTATAATCCCCGGCCAGCTCCAGCGTTTCCCCTTCGCCTACACCGTGAAATATACCTACACAAGTGATTTCTTCCTCTCCACTTACAAGATTCAACACAGTATATCCGTTGTCACTATTCTGATACACGATATGTTCTACATATCCGCTCAGCGTTTCCACGTCTCTATTCCAGTCCATAATTGCGCTTCATCTGCTCATAAAGCGTCTGCGCAATCCCAAGCCCTTCGCCCTGTGCAGATTGTTCTGCAAAACTCTGGACCATCTGCTCCTTGTAATAATCCTGAAGCTGTCTGGTGGAGGAAGATACATTCTCAGATTCCGGAATCATCTTCTGCATTGCCTTAAACATCTGCTCTGTAAAATACGCTTCAAAATCTTTGCAGACATCCATCAGCTCATCTTCCGTAGCCTGGGACAAATCAGAATGCAGGGTATCCTCCAGCTTATTGGTTGTGGTGCTGGTTGTTGTATTATTATCATATAAGGCATTCAACCCATCAATTGTAAGACTCATAATCTATCCTTCCTTCTGTCAACTATCGTTTCAACTGATTCGCCTGGCCCAGCATATCATCTGAAGCCTGGATTGCCTTGGAGTTCATCTCATAAGCCCTCTGTGCCACGATTAAGTTTACCATCTCGTCTGCCACCTGTACATTAGAGCCCTCAAGATATCCCTGACGCACGCTGCTCAGCACAAGGTTCGGCGTTGTTGCCTCATTCAAGGGCTGGCCGGATGCATCTGTCACGCCGAGAAGGCTGTTCGTCAGCTTGTCAAGCCCTGCCGGATTGTTGAACTGGAATAATCCGATAGACTGATTCAGAGCAACATAGTTCCCCTGGGCATCTTTATAACCAAAAGCACCATCCTGGTCTACAATCATCTTGCTGGCATTCACACCGCCTGGAATCTCAATCGGGTTGCCATTTGTATCCAGCACCGGATAACCATTCGATGTCACCAGCGTAAGATTCCCATCATTCCCCACACTCAATTTGAAATCACCATTTCTCGTATAATATGTATTGCCATCCGCACCTCTTACGGCAAAGAAGCCGTCTCCGTCAATTGCCATTGCAGTATAGCTCTCACTGTCCAAATGCGGTCCCGGTGTAAAATTAGAGGTGATGGATGCCACCCTGGTTCCAAGCCCCACCTGCGCGGATATGGGCTTCTGTTCCCCATTCGCCGTGGTAGTTCTGGTCTGTAACGTTTGATACAACAGAGACTTAAACTCCGCCTTCTCCGTCTTATAACCACTGGTATTAACATTAGCCAGATTGTTGGCAATTGTATCTACCGCTGTCTGCTGTGAAATCATGCCGGACGCCGCCGACCATAATGATCGCATCATTTAAAAACAACTCCTTTCTATGCCTTGCCCATTGTTACGGCTTTTTCAAGTGTACTGTCTATTGTCTGTATAATCTTCTGATTACTCTCATATGCGCGTGTAACGTTAATCATCTCCACCATTTCAGATACCACGTTCACATTGGACATTTCCAGTGTGCCCTGTTCGATCCTTGCATTGGAAGCCTGTACCTGGCCTCCCTCTACAAGATCATACATATTCTCTCCATATTTTGCTAGGAAATCATAATTTGCAAAATCTACAAGACCAACCTGACCCACCAGCGCATTATTCTGATAAAGATTGCCATTATCGTCTACTACCAACGGCAGGTTCGGATCTACCCTTATGTAACCAGCCTGCCCGGGATTGCCAGCCTGGGCCGCTGCCTGGTTTAAAACGTAATCTCCATCCTTTGTCACCAAATATCCCTCACGTGTCACGGAAAAAGCGCCATCTCTGGTATACTTCACCGAGGTCTCGCCTGCTTTATTCGTATAGGAAATAGCAAAAAATCCATCTCCGTCAATCGCCAGATCGTAAATATTGTCCGTTACACGGAAAGAACCCTGGCCGTAATCTGTATAACACTCGCCAATCTTAACTCCCAGTGAAACATCACCAATCCCCCTGGAAAGATTATATGCTGACGAATCCTTAATCTTGATGGCAAGCATATCATCAAACGCCTGTCCGGTCGCCCCTTCTTTCTTATAACCATTCGTGGCTGAGTTCGCAAGATTGTTGGTGAGTACATCCATACGGTTCTGCTGATTAATCATGCCGGTATATGCCGTGTATAATCCTTTTACCATAATCTCTGCTCCTTTTTCTGCTGATTATCTGTTACAAAATTCCTGTTTCCTGTACAATGGAACCATGAATACAAAAAGCTATTCTTTTATTCCTCATTCCTTCCTGTCCCAGACAGGGATTCTACGTATCTGCCTGTGCCGATTGCAACACAAGTCATAGGCTCCTCCGCTGTCATCGTATTGATTCCAGTCTTATCCTCAATCAACTCTTCCAGTCCCCGGAGCAGTGCACCTCCTCCAGTGAGAATAATTCCACGGTCTGCAACATCGGCTGCAAGTTCAGGCGGAGTCTTTTCCAGTACACTGTGGACAGCCTCCACAATTTGGAGGGTTGCCTCTCGCAATGCCTCCTCCGTCTCCTCAGAAGATACTGACACTGTCTTAGGTAGTCCGGTTACCAGATTACGTCCCCGCACATCCATCGTATCATTCTGTGCCAGCGGAAAACAGGTTCCAATCTTAATCTTAATATCTTCTGCGGTTCTTTCTCCAATCAGAAGATTATGCTTCTTTCTCATATATCGGACAATTGCCTCATCAAAATCATCCCCTGCGATCTTAATGGAAGTACTTACCACTGTACCGCCCAGTGAAATCACTGCAATATCCGCCGTGCCGCCGCCAATATCCACAATCATATTCCCACAGGGCTTTGCAATATCCACACCTGCACCAATGGCCGCTGCTATTGGCTCCTCAATAATAGATACCTCCCGCGCGCCAGCCTGGTAGGTGGCATCCTCAACCGCCTTCTTCTCCACCTCAGTGACACCGCTGGGTACACACACGCTGATCCTGGGTTTGCGAAAGCTTTTCTTGCCAAGGGCTTTCTGAATAAAGTATCTTAACATTTTTTCGGTCACTGTGTAGTCAGAAATAACCCCTTGACGCAAAGGTCTTACTGCAACAATATTTCCAGGCGTCCTTCCCAGCATCAATCTGGCTTCCTCACCAATGGCTTTAATCTTATTCGTATCTCTGTCAAATGCAACTACAGAGGGCTCTTTTAATACGACACCTTTTCCTTTTATATATACAAGAATACTCGCTGTCCCTAAATCGATTCCTATATCTGTTGACATCCTATCTGTCCCCTTTCGTTCTCTATCTGAATATCGGTAAACGTAATAACTCTATTTTTCCATACATATTTACATTATATACAATCTAAGCAGTGCGGTCAGACCGCACTGCCTTTATTTTACCTGCACAGTCGTGGAATCCCCTTTCTTGGCCTGCTCTATGACCGCCGGCATCAGTTTCCTGAAATTATCACCAGAATGGGTTGCCCCTGCCATTGTGTCAATCTCCGTATCCTTCTGTCCCTCTATCAGCTGCCGGACATATTCCCTGGTATACTGATTAGGATAATTCCCCGTAACTGTCCCCATATTACGCATATATTCATTATCCCATGCCTTGATAAAGCCGCTGGCGTCCTTAGCATTAAACTCCGCCGACACAATGGTATCGTCTTTCACCTGAATACAGATATATTCCTTCCATCCGTGGGAAAACTCCGCCATTTCCGCCGTATAATATCCGTCTTTCATCTTGCTGCCTCCACATCCTGCCAACAGCACGCCGGATAAAAGAATTGCCATGATCCGCCTCATTTGTATTCTCATTTCAGGACATCTCCTTTCTAGGTAACGCACGCGTCAATTTGCGCCGCCCGACAATTCGTCTCCTTTTAATTTGACCGCTGCCACTACTTCCCCCAGCTCCTTAGCCTGTGTCAGAGATAACGAAGCCGTCTCATCCGTCTCCTGGGCAAGCTGCCGGTTGGTATTTGCTATTTCAAGCACCTTATCTGCTTCCCCCGTTACCATTGCAACGGCCTCCTTCTGCTGTTCCACGACGACTGCCATACTGTTTGAAATTCCAGTAAAACGCTCCGTCGCCTGATAAATTTCCCGGAAGGAATCCGCCGTGGCGTCTGTCGTCTTCAATCCTTTTTCTATGGATACATTTGCCTGCTCAATAATGCTCCCCGTCTGCTTCAATGCATTGGCTGTCTGTTCTGAAAGAACCCCTATCTGCTGTGCCACTACGGCAAATCCCTTGCCTGATTCCCCGGCGCGTGCAGCCTCAATAGAAGCGTTGAGGGCCAGCAGGCTGGTTTCGGAAGAAATCTCCTCAATTAATTGGCTGATTTTTATGATTTCCTGCATGTTCTCGTAAATATCATGCATGGTTTCCAGCATAATATCCATCTGCGCCTGTCCCTGGTCTACTTTGCCCTGAGCAATGTCCGCACATTGTTTTACCTGATCTGCATTCTCCGTAATATGGTAAATTTCGTCTGTAATCCGCTGTATGCTCTCAATCAGGCGCTGTAATGCAACCTCCTGCTCCACAGAACCATCATACAGACGTTTGGCATATCCAGAAACCTCGGAAGAATTCTCATTTACCGCCAGCGAAGAATCGTTAATTCTGCGCATAGTTTCATTAAGAGATTCCGTTATGGAGGCAAGAGCCTCCCGGATTGCCGCAAAATCACCCTGAAAAGAATCCGGAACTTCCCTGGAATAATCTCCCTCCGACAAATATCCCAGAGAGGACTTAATATCATTGATATATCCGTCCACGCTCGCAATCGTCTTCGCAAGGGCACGTGTAAGAATCTGCGCTTCTTCGTTCGTCTTGGCAAGCACTACCTCATCCTTGAGATTTCCCTCAGACAGTGAGGTAAGCCTTCCAGTAGCAAGTGATAGTGAATCTGAGATACTATCCGCCATCTTGACAATCACATACCGCGCGATAAGCAACAGCACTAGGGCAATCAAAATGCAGACGAACACGGAGACGAACAAGGTCGCCTGGAATTCCCGCCGCGGCGCATCTATCACAAGTATCCAGTTGGTTCCCGGTACTGGCGCGTAAGCCACATAATGGCTTACTCCATGCAGATGCGTGGATTCCGAACCAGTCTGAAAGTTTACCATATTGTCAAACATTTTTTTATTTTTGCCGGAATTGTATATTTCATAGACATTCTCATGTTTTTGCATTTTTTCCAGGTCTTTGTCTGCAATTATCGTTCCTTCTTCGTTGATTATGTACGAATCACCGGTAACCCCAATGTTAATATTGGACAATACATCATTGAGCATATCATACTTGTAACTTCCCACCAGATACGAGACCGCTTCACCATCCCTGCTTATGGGAAGGACAACACAAAGCTGCCACATATCATTCTCGTAATACGGCTCATCAATGACTATATTGCCGGTCTGCTGCAAATATGCATAACATTTCTTATCTGCAATGCTCTCTGGTGCGTCCTCGTCTCCATACAATTTGTTTCCTGACAAGTCATATGCTCCCAGCCAGACAAACTCTATGCGGGTCTCCCGTTCATCCAGTACCTTCTGTTTCTGTTGCACGCTGGCTGCCTCATCCATTAAATCCTGCTCCAGCGCAAGATTTGCCATGCGGTCTGTGAGAAGATGGAGGTTTGCACCCACGTTCTGTGAAGAAGTTTTCGCCATCTGCCGCAGATTTTCCAGCAGGATTTTATTTGTAGAGAGAAAACTGCTGATAATCATGACAACCGTAAGCAGGGCGCCAAGCAGAATTGCAACTGACATAACATAAAACTCAATGGTCTGCTTAATCGTTCGTTTCTTTTTCATAAATATAATTCCTTTCCATCCCTTCTTCCCATACATTATAACAGGATTTTAATGTTTTTCCAGCGGAATTTCATCTTCACAATTATATTTATAAACGACGGCCCGTTTTTACAACCATTTTTCTGATAGGCGCTTATCTTTGCAGATATTTCTTGATATATTTCCCCGTATAGGATTCTTTCACCTGCGCAACTTCTTCCGGTGTTCCATGTGCGACAACTCTTCCACCGCCATCTCCACCTTCTGGTCCCATGTCAATAATATAATCTGCTGTTTTAATCACATCCAGATTGTGTTCAATTACCACAACGGTATTCCCTCCCTCGACAAGACGCTGCAGTATCTCCGTCAACTTGTGTACGTCCGCAAAATGCAGTCCCGTTGTCGGCTCATCAAGAATATAAATTGTCTTCCCGGTACTGCGCCGGCTCAACTCCGTAGCAAGCTTAATCCGCTGCGCCTCTCCGCCGGACAACGTGGTAGAAGGCTGTCCAAGCTTGATATAGGAAAGTCCCACATCATACAATGTCTCAATCTTTCTGTGGATGGAAGGTACATTTTCAAAAAATGCCAGCGCCTCCTCGACCGTCATATCCAGCACGTCATATATATTCTTCCCCTTGTATTTCACTTCCAAAGTTTCCCGGTTGTAACGCTTCCCCCCGCAAACCTCGCAAGGTACATACACATCCGGCAGAAAATGCATTTCAATTTTTATGATACCGTCACCGGAACATGCCTCGCACCTTCCGCCCTTCACGTTAAAGCTAAACCTTCCCTTCGCATAACCTTTCGCCTTGGCATCCGGCGTTGCTGCAAACAAATCCCGGATCTGGTCGAAAACTCCGGTATAGGTTGCCGGATTCGAACGCGGCGTCCTGCCAATGGGAGACTGGTCAATCGCAATTACCTTATCAAGAAGTTCCATCCCCTCGATACTTTTATGTTTTCCCGGAATTATCCTGGCACGGTTTAAATCCCTTGCCAAGCGTTTGTAAAGAATCTCATTGGTCAATGAGGACTTTCCAGAACCAGACACCCCGGTAATGCAGGTCATAACACCTACTGGAATCTCCACATTAATATTCTGCAGATTATTCTCCTGCGCACCTTTCACTTTCAAAAACCCTGACGGCTTCCTTCTGCTCTCTGGCACTGGAATCTTCAATTTTCCGCTAAGGTATGCCCCGGTAATGGACTCCGGGCTGTTCATGATATCCTGTGCCGTTCCTTCCGCCACCAGCGTCCCGCCGTGTTCCCCTGCACCCGGCCCGATATCCACTATATGGTCTGCCGCCAGCATGGTATCCTCGTCATGTTCCACCACAAGCAGGGTATTTCCTAAATTTTTCAGGTTCTTTAAAGTGTTCAATAATTTATCGTTATCTCTCTGGTGCAGTCCAATACTCGGTTCATCCAGAATATAAGCCACGCCCACAAGCCCGGAACCAATCTGTGTCGCCAGACGGATGCGCTGCGCTTCCCCGCCGGATAAACTTCCTGTGGCGCGCGAAAGTGTTAAATATTCCAGACCTACGTCCACCAGAAATCCCACACGTGCCTTAATTTCCTTCAACACCTGTGCGCCAATCAGTTTCTGTTGTCTGGTCAACTCCATTCCTTGTAGAAATTCCTGTAACTTACGGATAGACATGGATGTGACCTCATGGATATTTTTCCCCGAAATAGTGACTGCGAGAGATTCTTTTTTCAAACGCTGACCGCCGCACGTCTTACAAGGAGTCACACGCATGAATGACTCATATTCCTGTTTCATGGTATCAGATCCAGTCTCTCGGTAACGTCTCTGTACGTTACGGACTAATCCCTCAAACGCTACGTCATAAACACCCTCCCCGCGCTGCCCTTTATAGTAGACTTTTATTTCTTTTCCTCCAGTTCCGTTTATCAAAATATTCTGGATTTTCTTAGGAAGCTCCTCATAGGGTGTATCAAGGCTGAAACCATATTCCTGGGCCAACGCAACTAAAATAGCGTTGGTAAAACTTCCCTTATCCGTACTGGACTGCCATCCCATTACCTGAATGGCCCCTTTCGCAAGGCTCAAAGATTTATCTGGAATCATCAAATCTATATCAAATTCCATTTTATATCCCAAACCAAAACAATCCGGGCAGGCGCCAAAAGGATTATTGAAGGAAAAGCTTCTTGGCTCAATCTCGTCAATGCTGATCCCACAGTCTGGACAGGAAAAACTCTGCGAAAAATTAATCGGCTCCCCGTCAATGACATCCACTGTCATCAGGCCCTCCGCCAGCTGCAGGACATTTTCTACGGAATCGGTAAGGCGCTTTTCAATTCCCGGCTTCACCACCAGACGGTCTACAACAATCTCAATATTGTGCTTGATATTCTTATCCAGCGGAATTTCTTCAGACAAATCATAGACATTGCCGTCTACCTGCACGCGCACATAACCGCTGCGCTTCGCCTGTTCAAACAATTTCTGGTGCGTTCCCTTGCGCCCACGCACGACCGGAGCCAAAAGCTGGATTTTGCTTCCCTCTGGCAAGGACAAAATCTGGTCCACCATCTGGTCCACAGACTGCTTCTTAATCTCTTTCCCGCAATTGGGGCAGTGCGGAATGCCAATTCTGGCGTAGAGCAGACGGAAATAGTCATAGATTTCTGTGACAGTCCCCACAGTTGAACGCGGGTTACGGTTGGTTGATTTCTGGTCAATGGAAATTGCCGGGGAAAGACCCTCGATTTTCTCTACATCCGGTTTCTCCATCTGCCCTAAAAACTGTCTTGCATAGGATGAAAGGGATTCCATATATCTTCGTTGTCCCTCAGCATAAATCGTATCAAAGGCAAGGGAGGATTTTCCCGAACCGCTCAAACCTGTTAAAACCACAAATTCATTTCTGGGAATATCAATGTCCAGATTTTTCAAATTGTGCTCATTCGCCCCTCGAATCTTAATATATTTTCTATCTGCTTTTGCCATAATGCATATTCTCCTCTTTTTCTAAAATATTTACCACGCAAAAACCGCGATTCCTGCACGCGGGACTTCCTACAGCTTTGCAGCGATTACATATCGCGCAGATTTTTCTTCAACTCAATCATCTTATCGCGCAGCTCTGCCGCCGCCTCAAAATTGAGCTCTGCCGCCGCAGCCTGCATCTTCTTCTGAATTTCTCCTATCAGTTTTTCCAGTTCCTTCTTGCTCATGGACTCTGGATCTTTCTCAAAACGGTACTCCTCCTTCGCCACCTTCTTGGAAATACTGATCAACTCACGGACAGACTTCTGTATTGTCTTAGGCGTAATCCCATGCTCTTTGTTGTATGCCTCCTGCTTGCTCCGCCTGCGGTTCGTCTCTTCAATCGCTACCCGCATGGAGTCTGTGATACTGTCCGCATACATAATTACATGCCCTTCCGAATTGCGGGCAGCGCGCCCGATTGTCTGGATTAATGAGGTCTCCGAGCGCAGGAATCCCTCTTTGTCAGCGTCCAGTATTGCTACCAGCGTTATCTCCGGTATATCAAGCCCCTCACGCAGCAGGTTGATTCCTACCAGCACGTCAAAAATATCCAGTCGCAAATCCCTGATAATTTCCGCCCGCTCCAGCGTGTCAATATCGGAATGCAGGTATTTCACCCGGATTCCTACCTCACGCATATAGTCCGTCAAATCCTCCGCCATCTTCTTGGTAAGCGTGGTAATCAGAACCTTATTCTTACCTGCAATCTCCTTATTCACTTCCCCGATAAGGTCGTCAATCTGCCCTTCCACTGGACGCACCTCAACTTTGGGGTCCAACAGCCCGGTTGGGCGGATAATCTGTTCTGTCCGCAGCAGCTCATGTTCCTTCTCGTAGACGTTGGGGGTCGCCGACACAAACAGCATCTGGTCTATTTTACTTTCAAATTCTTCAAAATTCAAGGGTCGGTTATCCTTCGCCGAGGGCAGGCGAAAGCCATAATCTACCAGCGTAGTCTTCCTGGACTGGTCTCCGGCATACATTCCCCGCACCTGTGGAATCGTGATGTGCGACTCATCCACAATAACCAAAAATTCCTCTGGAAAGTAGTCCATCAGAGTATTGGGCGGCTCCCCCGGCTTCAACCCGGACAGAAAACGGGAATAATTCTCAATGCCGCTGCAGAATCCCGTTTCCTTGAGCATTTCTATGTCAAAATTCGTGCGTTCCGCAATTCTCTGCGCCTCCAGCAGCTTGTCCTCACTTTTAAAAAAGCTGACACGCTCCACCATTTCCTGTTCAATTTCTTCTGCTGCACGGCGTATCTTCTCTGGTGCAACTACATAATGGGATGCTGGAAAAACTGCAATATGCTCTAATTGGCTTTTGATTTCCCCAGTTAGCACATCAATCTCTGTTATTCTGTCTACCTCATCCCCAAAAAATTCTACCCGGAACGCTGTTTCTCCAAAGTTTGCAGGAAATATTTCCACCACATCCCCCCGCACCCGGAATGTTCCTCTCTGGAAATCCATATCATTTCTTGTGTATTGTATGTCAATTAATTTGCGAATGACATCATCCCTGTCCTTCTCCATACCCGGGCGCAGGGACAGCATCATGCCCTTGTAATCTATTGGACTTCCCAGACCATAGATGCAAGACACACTGGATATGATAATCACGTCATTGCGCTCCACCAATGCGGCGGTAGCCGAGAGACGAAGCTTGTCGATCTCGTCATTGATGGAAGAATCTTTCGCAATATAAGTGTCTGTGGATGGCACATAAGCTTCCGGCTGGTAGTAGTCGTAGTAGGACACAAAATATTCCACTGCATTCTCAGGGAACATCTCCTTGAATTCTCCGTAAAGCTGCGCCGCAAGCGTCTTGTTGTGGGCGATAACCAGCGTCGGCTTCTGCAATTCCTGAATGACATTCGCCATCGTAAATGTCTTGCCGGAACCCGTAACCCCTAGTAAAGTCTGGAATTGGTTGCCCTCCTTGAAGCCTTTGACCAGCTCGGCGATGGCCTGCGGCTGGTCGCCTGTGGGCTTGTAGGGGGCTTGTAATTTGAACTCTGGCATATGAAAACCTCCAATTTGTGACCGAAAAAAGTTTGCCTATTCGCCCGAAATTCGTGTAATTTGATTTTCGATTCGTGTAAAATGGGCTTGCAAAGCTGGCGAATAAGCGTTAAAATAGCAATTACACGAATGCAGGTCACAAAACCGTATTTTTGAAACGAAACAACACTGAATAACACCAGCCAGTACAGATAGTATTATCCAGTCATTTGGTTTTTCATTATAACACATAAGTCAAAAAAAGTACAGACCAAAATCGAACTTTTGTTCTGTACTTTTT
>CAPQSW010000011.1:0-44577 GCA_948688495.1 uncultured Lachnospiraceae bacterium
TTTTGTAAAAGGATTTTTTTGTTTGCTAATACATATGAAAAACCTATATTAGACATGGATTCAGATGAATTGGAAAAGGATTTTGTTGGCAGTATTGTAATACGTCCATTACCAAAGCGTTCTGTTGGTCGTACATTATTAAATCCTAAATATTTTATAGGAGATCAAAGGTGTTTTATTAGAATGGCAGATTATAATCTGATCGCTTTTGGGAAAAAAGTGGCTGTATCTGCATTTCCTTATTCTATGCAGGATGGAGAAACAGCAACATGTGCGGAAGTAACGATATTAAATTTGTTAGATTACTATAGTCGTTCTTACCCGGAATACCATTATCTTTTGCCGAGTGATATTAATAGAATAGCAAAAGATAATGGATATGAGCGTAGTTTGCCAACTCATGGATTAAAGTATGAAATGATTTCAAAAGCATTTTGTGAAAGTGGATTTTATCCAAGATTGTATTCTTCGGAAAAGATACCTAAGGATAAGTTTCGAAGAATATTATATTATTATGTTGAGTCGGGAATACCATTATCACTTGGTGTTTCTATTGGAACACGAAATAAGCATTCAATTATTGTGATTGGTCATGGGAAATTAAATGTTGAGGAACAAAGATTACAACAAAATTTGTATGCGAGCTACGATAAAAAATCAGGTAATACAGTTTGGATTTGTGATGCAGCGGATGTAGTAGATGAATTTTGCATTATGGATGATGCACAGATGCCTTATACATTGGCTAAGTGTGAATTATATGAACAGTGTCAACTTAGGCTTGATGAATATACTATTGAAACAATGATGGTTCCTTTATATAAAAGGATGTATTTAGAAGCAAGTGATGCAAGTGAAATTTTTAAGGTTATCCTTGCTTCGGATGAATATGGGGTCAGGTATTCAGATTTTGAGGATATTGAAAACGGAATATTACTAGGTTCTCAAGAAAATCCGATAGCAGTAAGAATATTTATGACTTCATCTAGAAGTTTGCGAAAATGCAGGGATAAACAGTTTGCTGATGGAAATACAGAAGTAAGGGCGTGGTATAGTACAACTGTATTTCCTAAGTTTGTATGGGTTTGTGAGTTGAGTACGGTTAATATGTATTCTAAAAAGGTAATTGGAGAAATTATTTTAGATGCTACATCTTCTGCAGATGCAAATGTTGATAGTTTAATTATTGCACATTACCCCAAACGTATATTTTGTAGGTTACCACAAGATATAGTGAAGGACAAAATTAAAGTTGACACACAAGGTGCAGTGGAAAATGAAGACGATACTGTTGAGATTCATAAAATTTGTGAATGGCAACCGTTTCTTCCATATGATAGTAATTTATATCCTACCCAATATGAGGATGAATAAAAAGTAGAAAAAATTGAAAAAATATTGACTAAAGCGAAATCTTGTGCTACAATAAATGGGCTGTGCATTAAATAGATTTTTTAGGAGGTATAGGATAATGGGAGGAATGGCAGCGAAAATGAAAAAGAGGGCAATAAAAGCAACCTCAGCGACACGTAGTGCAACTGTGGTTAAACGGGTACCCAGGTGTGATGTGGTTGAGTTGAATCGGACCATGGAACCTATTATCCGCCAGAATGAACGTGAGCGTATCGCAAGTGAGGAGTCGGTTGCAGGCTCTACATTTGGTTGGAAATTATAAAAATTTAAGGACAATTTGAGAAGTTACTTCTTGTTTTCGAAAGTAAAAAGGAATCCTAAGGGATTCCTTTTTTATGCAATGTTTTAGATAATAACAAGTTTAAGAATGAACAGTAACAAGACAACAATGAGATTATCTTATACAGATGGATAAATTGAAAACTGTTTGTCAGTTAATTGATTTGTGACTATAAGTAATGGATAGTATTATAAGTCGAGGACTGTTTCTCATTTTTTGCTTTAAACAAGGCAAGATGATATATTTATGGTGTTTGAAGATATAACCTTTAGGTATATACTATATAACGATTTGGGGTATTCTTTGTTTTCAAGAGGTGATTTATAATAGGCAAAAATAAAAGAAATTTTTTTGTCTCATACTTGACAGATGCAGGATTTCCAGTCTGGTGGTACAGGGAACCGTCCATCATTGATACATTTTTGGAAGCCTATGATTTTAGCGGCAAAACCATAGTTCCCTTCTGCACATCAGGGGGCAGCGGACTTGGTGAGACTGCAGGCAATATGCAGTCGCTTGCAAAAGGAGCAAAGGTACAAAACGGAAAGAGGTTTTCAGCGGGAGTATCCGAAGAAGAATTAAAGAAATGGATATAAAAATTATAACGATTCTGGAATCCATGTGCCGGAATCGTTCTTTTTTAAAGAAATCTATTGCAGATTTGTACGATATAGAATATTATGATATGGACAAACTGCTGTTTGAACTGCAGGGTGGATCAAGAGTGTAAATATGATCAAAAGTAATAGAAATCTAAGAGTAAATTTATCAGGAAAGGGAATCAATACAAATGGAATTGTGGGATATTTATGATAAAAATAAGAAACGCACCGGAAGAACGATGCAGCGCAATGATTGGAATATGAAAGAGGGGGATTACCATCTTACCGTACTGGGTGTAATTATGCGCCCAGACGGCAGATTTCTCATCACCAAAAGAGTTGAGACGAAAGCCTGGGCGCCCGGCTGGTGGGAGGTGTCCGGGGGAGCGGCTATGGCCGGAGAAGATTCCAGGGATGCAGTGAACCGGGAGGTTTTTGAGGAGACGGGGCTTGATGTATCAGGCTGTGAGGATGGGTATCTCTTTACATATCAGCGGGAGAATCCGGATGAGGGGGATAACTATTTTGTGGATGTCTACCGTTTTGTCCTGGATTTTGCGGAAGAAGATATTCATTTGCAGGAGGTGGAGGCGGCCGGATTTAAGATCGCAGAAAAGTCTGAGATTGAAGCGCTGGCAGAGCAGGGAATCTTTTTGCATTACGACAGCATTAAGCAGGCATTTGCTGTATAATGCATGGAACATTTTGAGATAGAGGAGGCATTTTCGATGGATCATTCATCTGAAAATAAGCCGGTTAAATATGTTAATACCGGTCTGCTGGCACATGTGGATGCAGGTAAAACTACGCTTTCTGAGGCATTGTTATATGAGAGTGGGAATATCCGAAGATTCGGAAGGGTAGATAACAAGGATGCTTTCCTGGACACAGGCGAGTTAGAACGCGCAAGAGGAATTACTATTTTCTCGAAGCAGGCGGTGCTAAAGCTTTCTGACACAGTGATTACGCTTCTTGATACACCGGGACATGTGGATTTTTCAGCGGAGATGGAACGTACCCTGCAGGTGCTTGATTATGCGATTCTCTTAATCAGTGCTTCTGATGGTGTACAGGCGCATACACGTACCTTGTGGCAGCTATTAAGGAAATACAATATTCCGGTATTTATTTTTATCAATAAGATGGACCAGCCGGATACAGACCGTGGGAAGCTGCTTATAGAATTGAAAGAAAAGCTGGATGAAAGCTGTCTTGATTTCAGTGATGTGGATACGGAAGAATTTCAGGAGAATGCAGCAATGTGCCGGGAGGATGTGCTGGAATATTATTTAGAGCATGGGCAGGTGACAGTCGAGCAGCTGCGGGAGCTGATTTGGCAGAGAAAAGTATTTCCCTGCTATTTTGGATCTGCATTGAAGCTTACCGGAGTGCGGAAGTTTCTGGATGGTTTTTCGCAGTATACACAGCAACGGATATATCCAGGGGAGTTTGGAGCGAAAGTGTTTAAGATTACCCGTGACGGTCAGGGAAACCGTCTGACGCATCTAAAAATAACCGGCGGGGCGCTGAGAGTACGGACGCCTCTAGCGGACAGCCAGGAAAAGGTAAACCAGATCCGCATTTATTCCGGTGAGAAGTTTGAAGCTGTGCCGGAGGCGGAAGCTGGGATGATCTGCGCAGTCACTGGTCTGCAAAAAAGCCGTCCGGGAGAAGGGCTGGGTGCCGAAAAGGATTCTGGTTCGCCGCTGTTAGTTCCTGTACTGACTTACCAGATGATGCTGCCGGAGGGATGTGATGTCGGCAGGATGCTTACAAATCTCTATCAGCTTGAGGAGGAAGAACCCCAGCTTCACATTGTCTTTGATGAAATATTGCAGGAAATAAAGATACAGGTTATGGGGGAAGTGCAGCTTGAAATTTTGTCAAGCCTGATTCTGGAACGTTTTGGCGTGGAAGTGAGTTTCGGAGCCGGAAACATATTATACAAGGAAACAATTGCCCGCCCGGTGGAAGGCGTGGGGCATTATGAGCCGTTGCGGCATTATGCGGAAGTACATCTGTTGCTGGAACCAGGAGAGCCGGGCAGTGGTCTTTTGTTTGGAACGGATTGCAGTGAGGATGTGTTGGACCGCAACTGGCAGCGCCTGGTTCTGACACATCTTCAGGAAAAGGAGCACAAAGGTGTTTTGACCGGATCTGCCATTACGGATATGAAGATTACGCTGGTGGCAGGACGCGCGCATTTAAAGCACACGGAAGGCGGGGATTTCAGGCAGGCGACTTACCGCGCGCTGCGCCAGGGATTGATGGAGGCGCAGTCTGTATTACTGGAGCCGGTTTACGCGTTTTGCCTGGAGATTCCGGAGCAGATGATTGGGCGCGCCATGACAGATATCGAGCGGATGCATGGAAGTTTTGAATCTCCCAGGGTACATGGGAAAATGGCGGTTCTTACGGGATATGCACCTGCGTCACAGATGCAGGCTTACCAGAGGGAAGTGATACAGTATACAAGAGGGCAGGGAAGGTTGTCCTTTACGTTAAAAGGCTACGAACCCTGCCATAATAAAGAGGACATAATTGTGCAGGCTGGCTATCATCCAGAGGGTGATTTGGAGAATACCCCGGATTCCGTGTTTTGTGCACATGGAGCGGGAGTTGTGGTAAAATGGGATGAAGTGAAAGAACACATGCATGTAGAAACACCGCCGTCTGTGCAAAAGATTTTGCAGGCGGCAGATATTGAGGATGGGCAGGAGGAAATTTTTGAACCAGATGACAGGCGGCAGGGACAAAGAAAGGAAGCGGCGGATTTACAGGAAGAACCGTGGATTGGAGAAGATGAAGTAGAAGCGATTCTTGCAAGAAGCCTATATGCCAACAAGCATGACAAGGAAGCTGTGAGAAAGGGCTATCACAGGAAGTTTGCAGCAAAAAAACAGCAGATGCCTGTGGCGGCGCGCACGTTTGGGGCGCCAGAGAAGAAAGAAGAATATTTTCTGGTAGACGGCTATAATATGATTTTTGCATGGCAGGAATTAAAAGAGCTGGCAGAACATAATATTGACAGCGCAAGGGACAGGCTTTTAGACATTATGTGCAATTATCAGGGAATCCGGGGATGTCATCTAATCGTAGTTTTTGATGCTTACCGGGTACAAAATCATCAGACGGAAATCCTTGATTATCATAACATTCATGTGGTGTTTACGAAAGAGGCAGAGACTGCAGACCAGTATATTGAAAAGTTTGCCCATGCGCATGGAAAGAAATACCGGGTGATGGTTGCAACCTCTGACGGTCTGGAGCAGATTATCATAAGAGGCCAGGGGTGCGGGCTCATTTCTGCAAGGGAACTTGAGGAAGAAATCAGACGGCTGCATAAGGAGATGCACGAGGAGCTTGCAAAAGGCCAGCAGAAAGGCAAAGCTTTTCTTGGAGAGGTCATGCCAGAGGATGTAAAGTGTCAATAATGAAACAGTCGCGTGGAGGTAGAGAGAATGGAGTTGATTAACAGGCCACGGCGTTTGCGTGGAAATGATGTGCTGCGGAAAATGGTGCGGGAACTCAGGGTAGATAAATCCTCCCTGATCTATCCTATGTTTGTGCGGGAGGGGAGCAATATCAAAGAAGAAATCCCCTCTATGCCGGGGCAGTATCGTTACAGTATCGACAGGATGGAAGAAAAACTGCTGGAATTAAGGAATGCCGGTGTGCCTTCGGTAATGCTCTTTGGGATTCCCGACAGGAAGGATGAGGCGGGAAGCGGCGCCTATGCGCAGGATGGGATTGTTCAGAGGGCATTAAAAAAGGCAAAACAGGTGTGTCCAACGATGTATCTGATTGGCGATGTGTGTATGTGTGAGTATACTTCCCACGGACACTGCGGGGTGCTTTGCGGACATGAGGTGGACAATGATAAGACGCTGGAACTGCTGGCGAAGACAGCTTTGTCCCAGGTACAGGCAGGTGCAGATATGGTTGCACCTTCTGATATGATGGATGGGAGGGTGTCTTTTATCCGCAGGGTATTAGATGAAAATGGATATTCGAATGTTCCAATCATGTCATATGCAGTAAAATTTGCTTCTTCCTTTTATGGACCCTTTCGGGACGCAGCGGGCTCAGCGCCATCATTCGGGAATCGCAAATCCTACCAGATGGACTATCACAACCGCCGGGAATCATGGAAGGAAGCGATGCTGGATGTACAGGAGGGAGCAGACATTATCATGGTGAAGCCTGCACTTTCGTACGGAGATTTGATCCGGGAGATTAGGGACAGGACGAATGTTCCGGTGGCCGCTTATTCTGTCAGCGGAGAATATTCTATGGTAAAAGCAGCTGCACAGGCGGGATTTATGGATCAGACGCAGGTAATGTGTGAGATGGCAACAGGTGCATACCGCGCAGGAGCCAGTCTTTATATTACTTATTTCGCAGAGGAACTGGCAAAATGCATGGATGAGGGAATGATAGGATGAATGAAGTGATAACAAGGTCAGAGGAGTTGTTTCGGGAAGCAGTAACGGTGATTCCCGGCGGTGTCAATTCACCGGTGCGGGCATTTGGATCAATTGGTGGAAGGCCGAGATTTATTAAGAGCGCCAGGGGCGCCTTCCTTTATGATGAGGATGGCAACAGTTATATAGATTTTATTGGTTCCTGGGGGCCAATGATTCTGGGACACAGCCATCCGGATGTATTAAAAAGCGTGCAGGAAGCGTGCCGGTCTGGACTCAGCTTTGGGGCTGCCACGGCGGCTGAAGTGGATATGGCAAAGCTGGTTTGTGCACTGGTTCCTTCCATAGATATGGTACGCATGGTAAATTCAGGTACAGAGGCTGTGATGAGCGCAATACGTGTGGCGAGAGGTTTCACCGGGCGGGAAGTGATTATCAAGTTTTCCGGCTGTTATCATGGACACTCGGATGGGCTGCTGGTTCAGGCGGGTTCCGGTGTGATGACGGCAGGTGTGCCGGACAGCCTTGGCGTCCCAGCAGGATGCACGAAAGATACGCTTCCTGCACAGTATAATGATTTAGAAAGTGTCAGGGAGCATTTTGCACGGTGCGGGGAGGAGATAGCGGCGGTCATTGTGGAGCCGGTGGCAGCAAATATGGGGGTAGTCCTGCCTGCTCCCGGGTTTCTTGAAGGGTTAAGGGAAATCTGTGATAGGTATGGAGCGCTTTTGATTTTTGATGAGGTAATTACCGGTTTCCGGCTTGGAATTGACGGCGCCCAGGGATATTATGGCGTTGCGCCGGACCTTACCACTTTCGGAAAGATTATTGGCGGCGGAATGCCGGTAGGGGCATATGGGGGAAGACGTGAGATTATGGAGCAGGTGTCGCCCTGCGGCGGTGTATATCAGGCAGGTACGTTGAGTGGAAATCCGGTTGCTATGGCGGCGGGAATAGCACAGCTTACAATACTGAAAGAACACCCGGAGTATTACAGTGAGTTAAACAAAAAGGGAGACTGGTTCTATGGAAAAATAGAGGAGATACTTAAGGAAATGGAAAAGCCCTGGCGGGTAAACCATGTGGGTTCCCTGGGCTGTCTGTATTTTACAGAGCAGGAGGTAAACGATTATGAAGGCGCAAAGACTTCCGATACAAAAGTCTTTGCCGACTATTGTAATGATATGCTCAGGCAGGGAATCTATCTTGCGCCTTCACAGTTTGAAGCCATGTTTTTGTCTCTTGCGCATACGCAGGAACTATTGGAGAAGACGCTTTTATGTATCAGGAACTATTTTGCACGGCAGTCTCAATAACAATATTCTTACAAAAAATTTAAAGAATATTAATTCTTTTTGCAGAAAAAGGGTGTATACTGTAGCTATAAAAGGGAACAGAAGTGAAGATTACAAAAAGAAGCGGAGAGATTGCAGTGACGAGTGAAGAACGAAGAAGGCGGGAACGTTACCTGGCAAGAAAGCGTCGGAGAAAACGGCAGAGAACCATTCAGATTATAAGAAGGTGTGCATTATCATGTGCGGGTGTGCTGTTGATTGTTTTTGCTATGACGAAGATATTACTTAGGGATGAAAAGCCGGAAGCTGTACAGGCACAGAGAAGTTTTTCGATGACAGACACGGGGAAGGAAGAAGAAAAACCGGATTCAGGGTTTCAACAGAAGGTTATTGAGGAGACGCCGGATTATACCGTAGACCTTTTAACGCCGAATCCATATTCCAGACCGCAGATGGCGATGGAAGAAGTAAAAGGGATTGTGGTGCATTATACGGCGAATCCGGGAACTACGGCGGAACAGAACCGCAGTTATTTTGAAGGTTTGAAGGATTCACAGAAGACAAAGGCGAGCAGCCATTTTGTTATTGGGATTGATGGAAAAATCATTCAGTGTATACCAAGTTCAGAGATGTCCTATGCGTCCAATGACAGGAATGAGGATACGTTATCCATTGAGTGCTGCCATAAGGACGAGACAGGGCAGTTTACGCAGGAGACGTATGACTCTTTGGTAGAACTAACGGCATGGCTCTGCGGAAAATTTAACCTGCCGGTAGAAAGCGTAATCCGTCATTATGATGTGACCGGCAAGGAGTGCCCCATTTATTACGTTGAACATGAGGATGCGTGGACACAGTTTAAGGAAGATCTGCAGAAATATCTTGATGAGCACGGAACCCAGCCCAGACAGGATGTAACAGTTCAGCCTTCAAATATTTCTCCACAGTTTTTACAGCGACTTTCGGAACAAATCGTATAAAAATATTTATGGGAATTTTATTGTTATAGCAGATTACCGCTCCCGATGCCAAAAGGCGGACACTTGAGGGATTTTGTGTATCACTTGCATCCGGGAAGGAAGGTATCGGCACGCGTCGCATAGCGACACCTGCCATGTCGTCGGAAGGCATGGGAAAAATGCTTCGCATTTGCCTTCCTCCTGGGGATTGATGTATTTCCCCAATATCAACTGTCTGAGCGTTTTCCCTGTTACTTATATAATATTGTCATGACGGAAATGGTTTTTCCTCACGGACAGCCCTTCTTGTTTTCCTAACAGTGGCAGCAAGCACCTTCGATTAAGGTATGCCTCTGAAACTCGGGACTGCCGCTTGGAATATCGTATATCATAAAATTTTCGTCATGGCAGTCCCTCAAACAGTCACCCGGCATACCCATTGGTGCTTTTATGCCACTGGCAAGGAAAACGAACGAAGGACTTCCTACCCCGGAAAAATCATTTCCGATGGCAATATTTCATAAGTTAGTGGGGAAAACGTGAGTTTTGAATTGGGGAAATTAATATCATTGCCCCCTCCCCGGAGCTAGTGATACTAGAAATCCTGGTCTGGTCTGCTTTTGGCGTCGGGAGAAGGAATCTGCATAAAATCTAAGTTATCCATAAATATTTTTATTTATTGACACAGAAGACCGCTGTGAAAACTGTGTTCGGAAAGTTGAAAGGCTGAACTGTTACAGTAGGATGTAACATAGATAAAAATAATCCTTGATTTTATTGAGTGTTTATGATAAAATAATGTCTCGTGAGACAAGAAAATGATGGTCCTCTGTTACCGTGTGTATTAAGAACATCTAATGAGATTAGGAGGTCACAGAATGAACGCAACAGAAATTATTAAGAGTATTGAGCAGGAACAGATGAAACCTGAGGTCGATTCGTTTAGTGTAGGGGATACCGTAAGGGTATACGGTAAGATCAAAGAGGGAAACCGTGAGAGGATTCAGGTTTTTGAAGGAATTGTATTAAAGAGACAGGGCGGAAGCAACAGAGAGACTTTCACTGTAAGAAAGTTTTCCAATGGTGTCGGAGTAGAGAAGACTTGGCCGCTGCATTCTCCTAACGTAGAGAAAATCGAGATCGTACGTTATGGTAAGGTAAGACGTGCAAAGCTGAATTATCTGAGAGGCCGCGTAGGAAAGAGAGCAAAGGTAAAAGAATTAGTGAAGTAATTTGAGAAAGAAATGGAACATGGAAAGGGACAACTACAATTGTATTTGTTCCTTTTTCCTTACCAGGAGCAATCCAATATGAGAAGAAGAACATCCGGGCTGAGTTTTTACCATGAGAAAAAGAAAATTAATATAGGGCTGCTGAAGGAGATTGCAGTCTGGATTGGGGAAATTTTGCTGACAATTGCGGCAGCAGTTATTATGGTATCTTTTTTTGGGTTCCGCGTGTCTGTAATCGGACCATCCATGTCCCCGACACTGGAGAGCGGGGAGAAGGTTATGGTAAATCGGTTTGTGTACAAGCTGTTTGATCCAAAGCAGAATGATTTGATTGTGTTTCAACCAAATGGCAATGAGAAATCACATTACTATGTGAAGCGGGTGATTGCGTTGCCCGGGGATACCGTGCAGATTAAAGAAGGGAAAGTTTATGTCAATGGTGAGCTCTTTGAGGAGAATGTCAATGTAGAGAACATAGAAAATGCCATGTTGGCAGAAAGTGAGATCCTTGTTGGGGAGGATGAATATTTTGTGCTGGGGGACAACCGCAATAATAGTGAGGACAGCCGATATGCCAGTATTGGCAATGTTAAGAAAGAGCATATTACCGGGGAGGCATGGATGATAATTTCTCCCTTTCACAGAATAGGATTTTTAAAATAGCAGGAGGCAGGGAATGAATTTTCAATGGTATCCGGGACATATGACGAAAGCAAAGCGTCAAATGCAGGAGGATATAAAGCTTATAGATTTAGTGATCGAATTGGTAGACGCCCGCATTCCGCTTAGCAGCAGAAATCCCGATATTGATGATTTGGGAAAACAGAAGGCAAGGCTGATACTCATGAATAAGGCGGATCTTGCCAGTGATGAACAGAATGAGGCATGGGCGGCTTATTTCAGGGAAAAAGGATTCTATGTGGTGAAGCTGGATGCCAGGACAAAGGCAGGAATGAAGGCTGTTAATACTGTAATTATGGACGCCTGCAAGGAGAAATTTGAGCGTGACAGAAAGCGCGGCATCAAGAACCGTCCTGTGCGTGCAATGGTAGTGGGGATTCCCAATGTTGGGAAATCTACCTTTATCAACACTTATGCAGGAAAGGCTTGTGCAAAGACCGGTAATAAACCAGGGGTTACCAAGGGGAAGCAGTGGATTCGCCTGAACAAAAATGTAGAGCTTTTAGATACGCCGGGAATTTTGTGGCCGAAGTTTGAAGACCAGAGAGTCGGTTTATACCTTGCGTTGATTGGGTCAATAAAAGATGAGATTTTAAATATTGATGAATTGTCCCTGGAATTGATTGCAATTTTACAGAAGCATTATCCGGGATTACTCGAAAAGCGCTATGAGATCTCTAAGGAGCAGAAGCCGGCAAAGATCCTAATGGAAATAGCAAAGAACCGTAATTGTATCAAAAAGGGAAATGAGCTGGATTATGGCAAGGCGTCTGCACTCGTTATTGATGAATTTCGCAGTGGCAGGCTTGGCAAAATAACACTTGAATTTCCCGGGGAGTAGAGCTACAATTATAGTTACAAAATAAGTTAAGGACGAAAATGCTATGGAGAATCAAGAGAAAGAGCAGGCAAAGAGTGCCGAGAAAGAGACAAATGTGCTGCGGGAGACAATCAGTTTTATCGTTTATATTGGAATTGTATTTTTACTGACGTACCTGGTTATCCATTATGTGGGCCAGCGTACACAGGTCAGTGGGAGTTCCATGGAATCCACATTGAGTGATGGAGATAATTTGATTGTAGATAAGATTTCTTATCGTTTCCATGATCCGGAGCGGTTTGATATTATTGTATTCCCCTATAAATATGAAAAGAACACGTTCTATATTAAACGGATTATCGGACTTCCCGGAGAGACGGTTCAGATTGATGCAGATGGAAATATTTATATTGACGGAGAGGTAATGGAAGAATCTTATGGGCGGGAAGTCATGCTGGATCCGGGTGAGGCAGAGGATCCGGTAACACTGGAAGAAGATGAGTATTTTGTTCTGGGGGATAATAGAAATGCCAGCTCTGACAGCAGGGACCCAAGCGTGGGTAAGATTATAGGCAAGGATATTGTTGGACGGGCATGGGTTCGAATTTATCCGTTTCAAAAGATAGGGTTTATCAGGCATCAATAGTTACAATAATCTCACATAAACACTGTGAATAAAGGAGGATTTTGGTGAACGGATGTAAGAAGATAGCGGAAATAAAAGCGGAATTTAAGGCAGCAGAGGAAGGTATGCTGCCTTCTTTTATTTTGGAATACGAGACAGATGAAAGAATGGGTGTTAAAAGGCTGGTAGAGCAGGCGAAAAAGCGCCGGGAAGCGTTAGACAGCGAGAGGGCAAGAATTGAGGTATTGAAAGTATTTGAGCGACAGTATGAAAACAGGGGATATGTCTGCGGGATTGACGAGGCGGGCAGGGGACCGCTGGCAGGGCCGGTGGTGGCAGGTGCGGTAATCCTGCCCAGAGATTGTAACATTCTGTATATCAATGATTCCAAGAAACTCAGCGAAAGAAAGCGGGAGGAGCTTTACGATGTTATTATGGAACAGGCTGTTGCAACAGGAATAGGCATGGTAAGCCCGGCAAGGATTGATGAGATTAACATCTTGCAGGCGACCTATGAAGCAATGCGTATGGCGATTCAGAATTTATCCGTAACACCCGATATACTATTAAATGATGCGGTGACGATTCCTGAAGTGGACATTCCACAGATTCCGATTATCAAAGGAGATGCCAAGAGTATTTCTATCGGGGCGGCAAGTATCATTGCCAAAGTTACCAGGGACCGCTTAATGATAGAATATGATAAACAGCTGCCGGAGTATGGATTTGCAAGGAATAAAGGCTATGGCTCGAAGGAACATATGGAGGCAATACGCAGATATGGGGCGTCTCCGATTCACAGGCAGACTTTTATTGGAAAGTTGTAACAGACAGTTCAGGCATCCCCCGGAGGGGTATAGTAAGGGACAAATTATTTTGTCACTTACTATAAATGATAAGAAAGGCGGAAAGTGCAATGCCATTTGTAGACAGTGTTTCACAATATCAAAGCAGCACGGCGGCTGGCAGCCAGGCAATGGGACAGGTCAGGGATACAGGAACGGTACAAAAGATACCGGTGCAGGCACAGGGGCTGGAGCCTGGTAAAGTGTTTGAAGGTACAATTACAGATATTAAAAACGGACAGGTTACCATAGGGCTGAATGATGGGAGTACCATATCAGCCAGAATGGATACGGGGGTCAGCCTGGAAAAAGGCCAGCCCATGCTTTTTGAAGTGAAATCCAGTACTGCTGAGCAGATTTCTATCCGTCCGGTCATGCTGGAAAGCGCACAGAACCCCACATTGCTGAAGGCTTTGGAGGCAGCAGGGTTAAAGGTGAATGAACGCAATCTTTCTATGGTAAACCAGATGATGGCGGAAAAAATGGCAATCAACAGGGAAAGCCTTCTGCAGATGATGCGCGTTACGTCCGGTTTCCCGAAGGCAGATATGCAGGTGCTGGTACAGATGCAGAAATTAGGTTTCGTGATTACTGAGGAATCCCTCAATCAATTTCAGAACTATAAAAATGGACAGCAGGCGATCTTACCGGAGATGAATCGTCTTATGGAAGGAATTACACAACTTCAGGGACAGATATTTGGAGCAGGGGCAAATGGGACGTCAGCGCAGGCTTTTGGCGCAATGCAAGGATTTCAGCAGCAGATTTTGGGGATTATTTTAGGCGGCGGGCAGCAGCCGGCAACAGAGACGCAGATGGGAAATGCGAAGATTCAGGCAGGCCAGGGAGAGATTTTGCAAAATCAGGTACTTACGAATCCTTCCGCCAGCAATGTTGATGCGCCCCAGGGGACGGTCATCCATCAAGGGCTTACAGAAGGCGGAGAGAATCCGGTCCAGGGCGGCCAAGGTACTGTAAGTGAAAATACCGCTGGAAATGGAGCCGCACAGCTTTTTGATGGAATTTCCAGAGAAAATATGTCCGGGCAGAATGTGTCTTTGGAACATCCAGCCGAAGAAGCTTTACAGGCAGAGGGAAGGAAAGCCGGACAGATTGGTAGCGGTGAAACTAGAACTACGGCGGCACAGATTTTGTCAGGGGAACAGCAGGGAAGGCTTACATCACTGTTGCAGGAATTTTCCGGTGCAAGGGGGAATGAACAGCTTTTGCCCAATGGAAGGTTAAATGCGGGTCTGAACGCCGGGGAGCTTTTGCAACAGATTATGAATGCGGTGGAGCTAAGCAAAGATGCTGATGGACACTCTTTACAGAAGTTATTTCAATCAGAAGAATATAAGGGATTGCTGAAACAGGCGATGGTGGAACAGTGGACACTGACACCGGAGAAATTAAAAGAAGAGGGTGCTGTGAAAGAGTTTTACCAGCGGCTGTCAAATCAGATGTCAGAATTGCAGCAGACGCTTGCGCAGGCGGGAAAAGAGGGGCAGGCCCTGGCAAAGAGTGCACAGTCCGTGCAGAGCAATCTGGAATTTATGAATCAGTTAAATCAGCTTTATACTTATGTACAGATTCCACTGAAGCTGCAAAATCAGAATGCCCATAGTGATCTCTATGTATATACAAACAAGAAGAATCTTCGCGAGAAAGATGGGGAGCTGACGGCACTTCTTCATCTGGATATGGACCATCTGGGTGCCACGGATATATTTGTTAAGCTGATGGGTACAGCTGTTCAGACAGAGTTTTATTTCCAGGAGACGGATTCCTGTCGTTTGATTTCGCAATATTCCGAGGATCTGGTGAAACGCCTGGAAGAAAAAGGATATTTTTGTGAGGTTAAGGTGGAAAATCGCAAAAAGGAACAGGATTTTGTGCAGGATTTTCTGGAAAGGGAGAATCCCCCGGGTAAGCTGCAGCGGTATTCTTTTGATGTAAAGGCGTAATCGTTTCAATCATAGAGGTGTAAAGGGACAGAAAGTCATTTCATATAAGGAAAGGGGAATGTCTGGTGGACGAGGTACGGTATAAGAACACTGGGGAACCTGTGACGGCAGAGACGGAAGAAGGGCGAAGACAGAGAACGGCTGTAGCAGTGGCATATGAGCCGGGAGAGCGGGCGCCGAAAATTATTGCCACAGGAAAGGGCTACACGGCAGAGCGTATCATTGAAAAGGCGAAAGAGGAAAATATTCCCTTTTACCGGGATGATAAGCTGGCAAAAACGTTATCAAAACTGGAAATCGGGGAGATGATTCCACCGGAGCTTTATGAGGTGGTGGCTGAAATATTAGTTTTTGTAGACGATATGGAGAAATTAAAATCAAAACTGAGGTAAAGCCTATCCATGGGAATAAGGAAAATAGGACTGAGGCTGCGGTGATTTAGGAAGAAAATGGAGAGAATGTATTGGTTAATGTCAGTAATAACAGCCGTAAAAGAGGTGCACAATATGAGAAGGTGGCAGCGGACTATCTGGAAAAACAAGGACTTCAGATATTACAGAGGAATTTCAGCAGCAGGTTTGGAGAAATCGATATAGTTGCAAGGGAAGGAAGATATCTGGTATTTGTTGAAGTGAAATACCGCGCGACGGATAGCGGCGGGCATCCCTTAGAGGCAGTGGATATATGCAAACAGCGGCGCATTGGCAGGACGGCAGATTTCTATCTTCTGCGCTTTGGCTATGGGGAGACGACACCCTGCCGTTTTGATGTAGTAGGGATTGTCGGGGATGAAATGATTCATGTGCGGAATGCATTTGAACGGGAATAAATCGTTTGTTAGAATACGGAAGGATTATAATAATATGGAACATAGATTGGTAAGAAAAGAAAAGGCAGGGAGAGCCCATGCACCGGTGATGCGTTCTATGCAGATTTTTGCAGGGGATTTTCCATATTTTTCTTATCCCCTGTTGGAGCAGACAGGAATCGTAAGTCATTGTTTTACTACCCGTCTTGGCGGTGTCAGCAAGGGCATATACCAAAGCCTGAATCTGAGCTTTAGCAGAGGGGATGACAGGCAGGCGGTAGAAGAAAATTTCCGCAGGGTATCTGAGGTGATGGGCTGTAAATATGAGGACTTTGTGCTGAGCGACCAGACGCACACGACAAATGTCAGGCGCGTGGGTAGAAAAGACGCCGGAAAGGGACTGTTAAAGGAACGCGGCTATTCTGATGTGGACGGTCTGATGACCGATGAACCGGGGATTGTATTGTCTACATTTTATGCAGACTGTGTGCCTTTATATTTTGTAGATGTGAAAAATCGTGCGATTGCGTTATCTCATTCTGGATGGCGCGGGACTGTGGGAAGGATGGGGCTGGCAACCTTAGAGGCGATGCGCCGGGAGTTTGGCACGCGGCCGGAAAATGTTATCTGTGCCATTGGTCCTTCCATTTGTCAGGACTGCTATGAGATCAGCCAGGATGTGGCAGAAGAATTTGTACGGGAATTTCCTGGCCGCGAGCAGGAAATCCTAATTGCAAAGGAAGATGGGAAATACCAGCTTGATCTGTGGCGTACCAACGAGATTGTTCTGCTTCAGGCAGGAATAAAGCAGGAGCATTTGTCCGTAACGGATGTCTGCACCTGCTGTAATCCGAATCTATTGTTTTCCCATCGGGCAAGCCAGGGAAAACGCGGGAATCTTGGGGCGTTCCTAAGCCTGAAGGGAGATTTGGTTTAGTCATCCTCCTCCTGTGCATTGCTGGTGGAGTATACATGTCTCTTTCTTGCCATCTCATCGCTTTCAAGATATTCATCGTATGTTGTCGTCTTATCAATCATCGAGCCGTTTGGCAGAAATTCAATGATACGGTTTGCCGTCGTCTGTACCACCTGATGGTCCCTGGAGGCAAATAGAATGACGCCGGGGAATTTTATCAGGCTGTTATTTAAGGCTGTGATGCTCTCCATGTCGAGATGGTCGGTGGGCTCATCCAGAATCAGGATATTAGAGCCTTCAATCATCATGCGGGAGAGCAGGACACGTACTTTTTCGCCGCCGGATAATACCCGCATCCGCTTAACCCCGTCTTCTCCGGCAAAAAGCATCCGGCCCAAGAAGCCTCGGACGTAGGTAGCATCTTTGATTTCGGAAAACTGGGTCAGCCAGTCTGCAATCTGTAAATCTGAGTCAAAGATCTGTGTGTTATCCTTTGGAAAATAGGACTGGCTGGTTGTGACTCCCCATTTGTAGTTCCCTTCGTCCGGTTCCATCTCTCCGGCAAGAATCTGGAACAGCGTAGTCTTGGCAAGCTCACAGCTTCCCACAAATGCAATCTTGTCATCGTGTCCGACAATGAAAGAAATATTGTCCAATACTTTTACTCCGTCAATCGTCTTGCTCAGATTTTCGACAGTCAGGACTTCATTTCCGATTTCACGGTTGGGACGGAAATCAATATAGGGATATTTTCTGCTGGATGGTTTAATTTCGTCTAGCTGGATTTTCTCTAACGCACGTTTTCTGGAGGTCGCCTGCTTGGACTTTGAGGCATTGGCAGAAAAACGTGAAATAAACTCCTGCAGTTCTTTAATTTTTTCTTCTTTTTTCTTGTTCGCTTCCTTCATCTGTTTAATCAAAAGCTGGCTGGATTCATACCAGAAGTCATAATTCCCGGCATAAAGCTGAATCTTTGCATAATCAATATCTGCCGTGTGGGTGCAGACTTTGTTCAGGAAATAGCGGTCATGGGAGACTACGATAACCGTATTGTCAAAGTTGATCAGAAATTCTTCCAGCCAAGCTATGGCGTCCAGATCCAGATGGTTTGTAGGCTCGTCTAAGAGCAGGATATCCGGGTTGCCGAAAAGCGCCTGGGCAAGAAGTACTTTTACCTTCAAATCACCAGTCAGATCTTTCGTTACAGCGTAGTGGTAATCCGTTTCAATTCCCAGTCCGTTCAAAAGCTGAGCAGCGTCCGATTCAGCATTCCAACCGTCCATTTCGGCAAACTCAGCTTCCAGTTCGCTGGCGCGGATTCCGTCTTCATCAGAGAAATCTTCCTTCATATAGATGGCGTCTTTTTCTTTCATGATGTCATAGAGGCGCTGATTGCCCATGATAACAGTGTCAAGCACGGAAAACTCATCGTATTTGAAATGATCCTGCTGCAAGAAAGAGAGCCGTTGTCCGGGAGTGATGAAAACTTCTCCCTTCGTGGGTTCCAACTGTCCGTTCAGAATCTTTAAAAAGGTGGATTTTCCAGCACCGTTGGCGCCAATCAGCCCATAACAGTTTCCTTCTGTAAATTTAATATTTACATCTTCAAATAGGGCTTTTTTGCCGAGTCTGAGAGTTATGTTGTTTGCACTAATCATTGTATAAACCTCTTTTTCTATAAATTTTCCGCTCCAGCCAGTGCCGCGAATGCTAAAGCACAGCAGGAATGCGGTAGTGTTTGCGGTTGTTTTGTTTTCCTAATTATACCAGATTAGAGGTTCTTGTCAAATTGTTAATAAATTATTGAAAAGAATGGGAAATTTTGCTATTATAGTTATAGTATATAGAACGGTTGTAAGCATAAGCCCGATGGCGTATCGAGCTAGAAAGCAGGCAGAGTCAAATCTGCAAAAATGGGGTTTTAATATGGATTTTCAAAGGATAGAAGAAAAGGAAAGCGTACCAAAAGAGCTGGGGGATGGCAGTGAACGGCTGAGCAGGATGATTCAAAAAATGCCCGCCGGATGCGCCGTGATCCGGGGCGAGGAGCACTGGGAGCTGGTGAGAGGGAATGAGGAATTTTTCCGGCTGGTGGGGTATACCATGGAGGAGATTCAGGTATTACCGGATGATTTTGAAGACACAATTCACAGGGAAGACCGTGAGAAACTGCATAAGCTTATGAAGGAACTGTTATACACAGAAAAGATTGGGCAGTGTGAGATCCGCATCTGTGGCAAAGAGGGCGATATCCGTTGGGTTGCCCTGAATATCCGTATGTTTTATTATCAGGGGAGGACGCCGTATTTACTGGTGTCGTGCTGGGATATTGACATGCGCAAGAAGATTGAGGAGGAATTGTATCTCCAGACAGAGCGCTATAAGCTTGTCGAAGAGATTAATCAGGAATTTCCGTTTGAATATGATGTAAGGAATAAGACGATTTTTATTTCATCCTGTTCCAATATTATGATTGCTGACAGGAATGGAAAGGATTTTTTCGTGTCCATTAAGGCATTGGAGGAAATCTTATACCGTGAGGACTATGAATGCTTTTTTGGCATGATTGAGCGCGCCTCCAAGCAGGAGGAAAACGGCATGCTGGAGTACCGCGTGAACGTTGCCGATATTGGGCAGGAGCCGGAATACGCCTGGCATCGGACGATTTATAAGAGTGTGGCGGGAGAAGATGGCGAGATTCTCCGCATTTTGGGCAGGACAGAGGACGTCACCCGTGAACGCCGCATTCAGGATGAGATGGCGCTCAAGCTCAAGCAGGATGATTTGACGGGATTGCTCAATAAGTCCACCACGAAGTCTGAGGTTGAGGCGTATCTGAAGAAAAATGTCCGCGGTACACATGCGCTTATGCTGATTGATGTGGACAACTTTAAGGGTATCAATGATTCCCTGGGGCATATGTTTGGGGACAGCGTGTTAATCAGCGTTGCAAAGAAAATCCAGGATTTGTTCCGCGCTACGGATATTGTTGGCAGAATTGGCGGAGATGAATTTATGGTGTTTATGAAACATACGGATTTTTATCAGGCCAAAATGAAAGCTGAGAGTATTTGCAGGAATGTTAAACAGACGTATCATGATGGAAACCAGGGGGAGATTACGGTAAGCTGCAGTGTCGGTGTGGCGCTTATCGGTTCCATCAAAGAAAGCTACAGTTCCCTGTTTGCAAAGGCTGATATGGCGATGTATCAGGCGAAAGAAGGCGGCAAGGATCAGTATAAGATTGCCGAGGCGACAGATCCTTTGTGGAAAATCCGCAAGGCTGCCAGAATTGAGCCGCGTATTGACCAGTATAAGGCGGGGAAGATTCAGGATATGGACTTTCTCTCAGAGGCATTTACGCTTTTGTCCCATGCCAAAGATGTAAATGATTCCTTAAATATTTTGATGGAGCGCATCGGGCGCCAGTACGATTTGGGAATTGTTTCGGTGTTGGAATGTGATCCAGAGAGGAAAGAGCTTATCCAGACCAACTGTTGGACAAGGGAGAACGGCGTTATCTATGAACCGCAGTTTGTTGATGATAATTATGAGGACTGGGACGGTTTTATGAGCGGTTTTGACGAATGGGGACTTTCATTTATCAATGACTGCTGGGATGGCGAAGAAGTGACGGAGAAGGACAAGGCTGTATTTCGCGAGCGGCAGATGCGCGCGATAGTAAATTGCCGTTTTTCCTATTTTGAACTTGGCGAGGGATATATCAGTTTCTGTGATACTGAGAAACCAAGGGTCTGGAGTAATTTCGAGAAAGAGACGTTTCTGGAGTTGACGCGAATGCTTTCGGTATTTGTCGCGCTGCGCGTACAGCGTGAGGAAGATCAGAGAAAAATCCGTCATTTAAAACGGCGTGATATGCTGACGGGTCTTTATATTGAAGAAGCATTTAAGGGCAATGTCAAAGAGAAGTTAAGTAACGGGGATAAAAATCTGCAGTATGCGATCGTGTATACGGATATCAATGACTTTTCCTATATTAATGAAAATTTTGGCCATGAGGCAGGAAATGAAATTCTCAAGAAGTTTGCCAAGCGGATACGAAGCGGCAATAATAAGATTTCCTGCAGGCTTTATTCTGACTTATTTGTTACCCTAATCTGGGGGAAGGATAAGGAGGAAATTTTAGCAATTGTCTCAAGGGCAAGCATAGAATTTTCCAGTCAGCAGAGGGAAATGTATACTTCTTGTAATCTTCGGCTGTCAACGGGCCTGTATTTTATTGAGGATATGGGTGAGAATTTGGATACTGCCATTGAGAATGCGAATATTGCCAGAAAAAGTATTAAGGGCAGTACGGAATACTGCAGGGTATATGAACCAAGGATGCGCAGCCAGCGCGAACTGGAGAAACAGATTTTATCTGAATTTCAAAGCGATTTGGCAGAGAACAGATTCCAGGTATATATCCAGCCCAAGTTCCTCTTAGACCAGATGGAGATTTCCGGTGGAGAGGCGTTAGTGCGTCTGAAAAAACGGGATGGTAAACTAGAAGCCCCGGGTGTGTTTATTCCTATTTTGGAGAAGTCTGGTTATATTGTGGAACTGGATTTCTATATGTATGAACAGATTTTAATTTACATGAAGCGCTGGAAGGACGAGGGAATGCGGCTCCCTATCATTTCCGTGAATTTCTCCAGATGCCATTTTGAGAAGAATGGAATTTTTAAGCGGATTATGGAGTTGACGGAAAAATATGGCGTGGAACATGGATTTATCGAGATTGAGATTACGGAGAGCCTCTTTGTTCTGGGGTATGATATGGTTAAGGCAGAGGTTCAGCAGCTCCGTGCATCGGGCTTTCGGGTAGCCATTGATGATTTTGGGACAGGTTATTCTTCACTGGGCATGCTTCTTGACATACCGGCAGATATTGTGAAGATTGACCGAAGCTTCCTATTGCGGGAGAACCGTGAGAATGAGGAGGAATTTCTGCGTAATATGGGATGTCTGATAAGGAGTGTCAAGGAGGAAGTGATTTTTGAGGGCATTGAGACGGAGGAACAGAGGGAGTTCCTTGTAAGATGCGGGTTCCGTTATGGACAGGGATTTTTGTTTGACCGTCCGCTTCCGGTGGAAGTATTTCAGGAAAAATATATGAAAATGATAGAAAACAATTGATTTATAGGGAAATTGCCGTAGAAATATTTCAAGAAAAATACAGGAAATCCCATGAAAAGTATTGATTTTTTAGACGAGAATCATTATAGTATAAAAGAAGGAAAAATCTGCATATCCGTTTTCAGTTTCCGGAGGCGGAATGCTTAATTTTAAGTAGGAGGAAGAATGTAATGAAAAGATCTATGAAAACAATGGATGGAAATCATGCAGCAGCACATGCGTCGTATGCGTTTACTGATGTTGCAGCCATCTACCCGATCACACCATCATCTGTTATGGCGGAAGCGACAGATGAATGGGCAACTCAGGGAAGAAAGAACATTTTTGGAGAGACTGTTCAGGTTACTGAGATGCAGTCTGAGGCAGGTGCAGCAGGTACGGTGCATGGCTCATTGGCAGCAGGCGCTTTGACTACCACTTACACTGCATCTCAGGGATTGTTACTGATGATCCCGAATCTTTACAAGATTGCCGGTGAGGGACTTCCGGGCGTATTTAACGTATCTGCACGTTGCGTAGCAACTCATGCGCTGAATATTTTTGGAGATCATTCCGATGTATACGCATGTCGTCAGACGGGTGCTGCTATGCTCTGCGAGTCTTCTGTACAGGAAGTTATGGATCTGACTCCGGTAGCACACTGCGCAGCTTTGGAAGGACATCTTCCTTTCATCAATTTCTTTGATGGATTCCGTACCTCCCATGAGATTCAGAAGATTGAGACATGGGATTATGAAGATCTCAAAGATATGGTAAGCATGGATGCGATCAACGACTTCCGTAAGAATGCTTTGAATCCGAATCATCCGCGTCAGGATGGTTCTGCACAGAACCCGGATATCTTCTTCCAGAGCAGAGAGTCATGCAACTCCACGTATGATGCATTGCCGGCAATTGTTCAGAAATACATGGACAAGGTTAATGAGAAGCTCGGAACAGATTACAAGCTCTTTAACTATTATGGTGCAGCAGACGCAGAGAAGGTTATCGTTGCTATGGGTTCCGTTTGTGATACCATTGACGAGACCATCGATTATCTGATGGAGAGAGGCGAGAAAGTCGGCGTTGTCAAAGTTCGTCTTTACCGTCCGTTTGCAAAAGAGGCTTTCGTAGCTGCTATTCCTGAGACTGCAAAACTGATTGCTGTTTTAGACAGAACAAAAGAGCCTGGTTCTCTTGGTGAGCCGCTGTATCTTGACGTTGTTGCAGCATTAAAGGGAACAAAATTTGAATCCGTACAGATCACAAGCGGACGTTATGGTCTTGGTTCTAAGGATACGACTCCTGGACAGATTATCGCCGTTTACAACAATACAGAAAAAGAGAAATTTACGATTGGTATTATTGATGATGTTACCAACCTTTCTCTTGAAATCAAGGAAGACCCGGTTACCACACCAGAGGGGACAATCAACTGTAAGTTCTGGGGTCTTGGTGCAGACGGTACCGTTGGAGCAAACAAGAACTCCATTAAGATTATCGGAGACAACACAGACATGTATGCACAGGCATATTTTGACTATGACTCCAAGAAGTCCGGCGGTGTTACCATGTCCCACCTGCGTTTTGGTAAGAAGGCAATCAAGTCTACCTACCTGATTAAGCAGGCGAACTTTGTAGCATGCCACAATCCGTCTTATGTGCGCAAGTACAATATGGCTCAGGAATTGGTTCCAGGCGGAACATTCCTTCTGAACTGCTCCTGGTCACCAGAAGAGTTAGAGACACATTTACCTGGACAGGTTAAGAGATATATCGCAGAGAATGATATTAAGTTCTATACCATTGATGGTATCAAGATTGGTAAGGAAATCGGACTTGGCGGACGTATCAATACAGTACTTCAGTCTGCATTCTTCAAATTGGCTGAGATCATTCCAGAGGAGAGAGCCATCGAGCTGATGAAAGCGGCTGCTAAGGCAACCTATGGCAAGAAGGGCGATAAGATTGTACAGATGAACTATGATGCAATCGATGCCGGAGCTAAGGGCGTGGTTAAGATTGACGTACCGGCAAACTGGAAAGATGCGCAAGACGAGAGCTTTGCAAAGGTTGCAACGGGAGACCGTCAGGATGTGGTAGATTTTGTAAACAATATTCAGATTCCGGTTAATGCTCAGGAAGGTAACAACATTCCGGTATCTGTTGTAAAGGCATATGAGCATGGCCAGACACCTTCCGGTTCTGCTGCATATGAGAAACGCGGCATTGCAGTTGACGTTCCGGTATGGAATCCTGAGAACTGTATTCAGTGTAATATCTGTTCCTATGTCTGCCCGCATGCAGTTATTCGTCCGGTAGCATTGACAGAGGATGAAGCAGCAAAGGCTCCGGAAGGAATGCAGACACTGCCGATGACCGGTATGCCGAATTACAAGTTCAGCATGACAATTTCAGCACTTGACTGTACTGGATGCGGTTCCTGTGCAAATGTATGTCCTGGCAAGAAGGGTGAGAAAGCTCTTACCATGCAGAACTGTGAGGCAAATGTTGGAGAGCAGGCATACTTTGATTATGGCCTGACCGTTGAAAAGAAGATTGACGTTGTAGAGAAATTCAAAGAGACAACCGTTAAGGGATCTCAGTTCAAGCAGCCGTTACTTGAGTTCTCTGGAGCTTGCGGCGGATGTGGAGAGACACCTTACGCTAAGTTAATTACACAGTTGTTCGGTGACAGAATGTATATTGCAAATGCAACCGGATGTTCCTCTATCTGGGGTAACTCCTCACCTTCTACACCGTACACCGTAAATGAAAGAGGACAGGGTCCTGCATGGTCCAACTCCTTATTCGAGGATGCTGCTGAGTTTGGTTATGGTATGTTATTGGCTCAGAAAGCAATCCGCGGCAAATTAAAAGGCAAAGTAGAAGCTCTTGTAGCAGACGGCAAGAATGCTGATGTTGCAGCAGCAGGAAAAGAGTGGTTAGACACATACGGTGTTGGCGCGCTCAATGGAACAGCAACTGACAAACTGGTTGCAGCTCTGGAAGCATGTGGATGTGACGCATCCAAGGAAATCCTTGCTGAGAAAGACTTCCTCGCTAAGAAGTCCCAGTGGATCTTCGGTGGTGACGGATGGGCATATGATATCGGATTCGGTGGTGTTGACCATGTTCTGGCAAGTGGACAGGATATCAACGTTATGGTATTCGATACCGAGGTATATTCCAATACCGGCGGACAGTCCTCCAAAGCTACACCTGTTGGAGCAATTGCACAGTTCGCAGCAGGCGGTAAAGAAGTTAAGAAGAAAGACCTGGCATCTATCGCAATGAGCTATGGTTATGTATATGTGGCACAGATTGCTATGGGCGCTGACTATAATCAGTGTATCAAGGCAATTGCAGAGGCAGAGGCTTATCCGGGACCGTCCCTGATTATCGCTTATGCTCCATGTATCAACCATGGTATCAAGGTTGGTATGAGCAAGGCTCAGACTGAGGAGAAGAACGCAGTGGAGACAGGTTACTGGCATACCTTCCGTTTCAATCCGCAGTTGAAGAAAGAAGGCAAGGCAGCATTCTTCTTAGACAGCAAGGCTCCGACTGGAGATTACAAGGCATTCTTAAACGGAGAAGTACGTTACAATGCGCTTGCAAGATTTAATCCAGAAAGGGCAGAAGAACTGTTCACAGAGTCTGAGAAGTTTGCAAAAGAGCGTTATGAATATCTGAATAAGTTAATCACTCTGTATGGAGAGAACTAAGAACTTCATAGGAAGTGAGAAATAATAAGGAAGAGCATTCCTGGAATTGAGAAATCCTGGGAATGCTCTTTCGCATAATTTCAAAAAGGAAGGGGGCGCCAGACTGGATCATAGATATTCTGATTCTGTAAAAGCAGGGATTTATGAAGACCTAACGATTGATTTTTCCAAAATGGATATGGAATAAACTGGTAAAAATAATATGAGCTGCTGTTCTACACCGTTAAGGTGTGGGACAGCAGCTTGTTCTTATCTTGGAATCATTTCTTTTAGATGTGTCTCGATAAGGGAATGGACGAGTTCCCGGTATCTGGGAGACAGATGTCTGTAATTTTCAATGAGTTCCTGTTCGGCGGGAGAAAGCGTATATTCACTCCGTTGTTCCAACGGATAAGGAATATCCGTGAAATCAACTAAATAGTCAATGGAAGTATTAAAATAGGATGCAATTTCAGATAGTGTCTCTATACTGGGCTCAGAAATATTATTCTCATACTTGTAGATAGATTGCTGCTTGAGATTGAATAAATCTGCAAAACGCTGTTGGCTGAGTCCATGAATCTCCCGTAGTTTTTTTAAATTTTTCAATAAAATTCCTCCGAAGATTACTATATATCAGTTACACTCCCCTGTCTGAATAGTTAAAGTATACCATAATTTATTTTTTTTAAATAAAACTATATAGGTGTTATAGACAACAATCGACAGTTGTGATAAAATGATTCAGAAGTTGAAAAAAGCTGGAAAAACGCAGTATTTTATGATAAGTATACGGACAAATTAGAAATTTATTCATTTACAGGCGCGTATGGCACTGCCTGTTATTTGGTAAATAGAGTACTGGAAACAACTGAAAGTTGTTGCAACGGGGAATGAAAATGGAGAACATTTATGGAAACAACATTGGATATTAAATATGCCACATTGACAAATAAAGGCGGACGTGCCTTGAATGAGGATTTTTTGGACGTCTCCATCACACCGCAGCGGGCAGCGTTTATTCTCTGCGATGGGCTTGGAGGACATGGAAATGGCGATGTGGCTTCCCGGTATGTGACGGAGCGGCTGAAAGAAGAATTGGAGCGTTCCGTGGGCATTGAGGAAGGTATTTTGAAGGCACAGGAAGGGCTGTTGCACAAACAGGAGCAGGAAAATGCACAGGATTCGATGAAGACGACCGTTACATGTCTGGCGCTGTGCGGTGATAGCGCCAGATTTGCCCATGTAGGGGATTCCAGGGTTTATTATTTTGAAAAGGCAAAGTACATAATGAGAAGCCAGGATCACAGCGTGCCCCAGATGCTTGTAAATCGCGGGGAGATTGCGGAGAAGGATATTCGCCGTCACGAGGACAGGAATCGTTTGCTGCGCGTGATGGGCACAGAGTGGGAAACACCTAAGTATCAGATTGTGGAAGGAATCAGGTTGACCAGGCGCAGCAGCTTTCTTCTTTGCAGCGATGGATTTTGGGAGCTCATTGATGAGAAAATGATGTGCAAAGCGCTAAAAAAAGCGAAAAGCCCACAGGAATGGCTGGACGCTATGGAGAAAACGGTAGTTGAGAATGGAAAAGGAACCAATATGGATAATTATTCCGCAATTGCGGTGTTTGTGAGGTAAGTAAGAGAGATGATAACGAGATGTAACAATGGGCACTGGTATGACTCCGGCATTCATAAGTCATGTCCGCATTGCAGACAGGCGGGCGAAAAACTGGGAATTTGGGTTGATGATATTGAGGAGGACGACCATACCGTATCAATTGCGGAGGCAGGGGTGTTACAGGGAGAGGAACTTAATGCCCTCATCGAGAAATCTTTCGGTAAGACTGCGCCGCAGGAAGGCGGGAACGGACAGGAGCAGCCGGATGAGGACAAAACAATAGCCTTTGGATTTTTTGGGATGACGCAAAGACAGCCGGTGACGGGCTGGCTTGTCTGTATGACGGGAAGTGAGCGGGGGCAGGATTACCGCCTGCATGTAGGGAAGAATTTTGTCGGGCGCAGCCCGTCTATGGATGTAGTGCTGACCGACGACAAGACGATTTCGCGCAGGAAGCATTGCTCCGTGATCTATGAGCCAAAGGAGAGCTTATTTTATGTGTCCCCCGAGGAAGGAAACCAGGTGTATTTAAACGGCCGGTCCTTAAAGGCCACGGAAAGCCTTAAGGAAGGTGATGAGATCATGATAGGTGCTACAAGATTGATATTTGTGCCATTCAACAGGGAGGATCGAAAATGGGAGGAAGAGTGAAAAGAACAGGAAACGTTATCGCAAGGACCGTGGTGCTGGCAGCACTGGCATTTGCGTTGCTTGTGCCTGCCGGCAGGGCATCGGCAGCGGTAACTGTCGTCCCCTATCTTGCGGAGCAGGCGATAGGAAAAGCGCCTGACTTGAAAGTATATATGACCGGGTCCAAGATTAATAAGACATCGCAAGTTACAGGGGCAATCGGGGACATTGCGTTCATATCGGACGGCGATATCGCCACATTCAAAGAAAGCAAAGAGCCGATTTCCTATATTATCCTTATGGACAATTCAGGCTCTATTAATGAGGGGCAGTTCCAGGAAGTAAAGATACAACTGGAAGGGCTGCGCAAATCGCTCAAAAAGGGCGATGCGATGGCGTTATATACGGTGGGGGCCGATAACCCGCAGGGAGAGAAAACCCTGATATTTGAACGTGAGGTGAGCGGAAAGGATAAGAAAGAGCGAAAGGCAGACTGTGAAGCGATACGAGCGGTTCCATATATGAATACGGCTGAGAGCATGACGGTACTCTACCGCTCGCTGAATCAGATCCTGCAGGAGCAGTCATCGCCTAAGAAGCGCACTGTCATCCTGTTGATTACGGATGGGGAGGATGATTCGAAGGGGAAAGATATTGACAACGTATCCACTGCAAATACCGTGAAGGAGGCATCCGTCCCGGTCTATGGCATTGTGCTCAGTGCGAAGCCTGCATCAACCGGGGAGTTTGAGAAACAGGACGAGAAGATAGATTATACCAAAAATGAAATACTCGCTGCAAAAAACAGCCGGGGATATTATTGTGACTGCAGTGTCGACGCGACAGCGGAGAGTGTGAAGAATGCGTTTTTGACCATTCAGACCATCCTGCAGGAGGAAACGTATGTGCTGAAGTTGAAGGCGCCGACGAACCAGGCGGCAGGAAAGGGAAGCCTCTGTCTGACCGTGGATAATTCGGCGGTGGACGCCGTTACGGTAGATTATTCCGATTATGAGGAGGATAAAGAGGCGCCGGGCATTGCAGGGGCAGTGGAGGAGGCGGGAAGCAATTCCATTACGTTTACTTTGCAGGATAAAAACGGCGTCAATATGACAGATGTGAATAATCCGTCCAATTATATTGTGCAGACTGACGGGGAGGATGGCGGCAGGGCTTGGACCGTTGATTCCGTCAGTGCTGTGGCAAAGGGCAACGGGGCGACAGTCACGCTGACGGTGACAGAGGATTTTTTCAATGGTGATTATACGCTGCGCTGCAGTAATATCAGGGATACCTCACAGGATGAAAATAAGATGGACGCTGTGGCAGAGTTTTCCATAGAGAATGGATTGGACGCGAGGAAAGCCGCACGCGAGAAGGCGCTGCAGTCGTATTGGTGGATTGGTCTTGTGGCGGCGGTAATTATAATTGGAAGCATTATGATTCTTGCAATCCGTAAAAAACGTGTAGAGGCTGCAGGAGTGAAGCCGGATGAGCTGCAGAAGGCACAGGCCCGGGAAATCCGGCTTACCATCACGGACCGCCGGGGAACGATCAAGGATGTGGAATGGAATGTAGAAGGAAGCCTGTTTATCGGACGGTCAAATATTTGTAATATCTATTTTGATGATGACCGGCTTTCGAAGCAGCATTTTGTGATAGAGGCTAACAAGATGGGCTGTTATATCGAGGACCTGGAATCCTTAAATGGGACGTTTGTCAATGGCGTGAAGCTGACAAACAGAAGGATGTTGTTGGATGGGGATATCATTACCGCCGGAAGGGAGAAGTTTGTCTTCCATATGCCAAAGCAGCGGTCAGCAGGTAACGGAGGTGAATAGTAAGGATGTTTGGCAAAAATAAAAATAAGAAAAGCATTCCTAAACGACAAATACAGGCATGTGAGGAACCGTCTGGGAAGGTCATCCGCAAGGTACCGCAAATTACGACGTTGGCGCGTACGGCGGTGGGAAACCGCGACTATCAGCAGGATGCTTTGTATGTTACGCCGAGCAAAATACTGGCGTCCAATAAAAAGACCAGGGTGCTGGCGTTGGTATGTGACGGCATGGGCGGCATGGCGGATGGCGGGAGAGCCAGCATAACGGCCGTGCAGATGATGGTGCAGGGATTTCAGAGCGTAGAGAAAAGCCCGGAATTGAATATTCCTCTTTTCTTTGAGAAGGGAATCCGGGCCATCGACCGCGTTATCTATGATTTTCCAAGGGAAAATGGAAGGGGATCCGGGACTACAATGGTGGCCTGTATTGTGGAGGACAATCAGCTGTACTGTGCATCTGTGGGGGACAGCAGGATCTATATTGTCCGCGATCATAAGATTCACAAGGTGACGAGGGACCATAATTATGGGATGAGGCTGGAAGAACAGGTGAAGGCAGGACAGATTACAGAGGAGGAAGCCAAAGCGCACCGAAAGAAGGAGGCGTTGATTAGTTTTCTCGGGATGGGAAATGTTTCCCTGATGGACATCAACTACGAACCATTTACGTTGCGGTATGGCGATATGGTCATGCTCTGCAGTGACGGCGTTACAAAGACGCTGTCGGACGAGCAGATTAAACATATCATTTTAGCGGACGCAGTCCGCCCGGAGCGGAAAGCAGAGGCGTTGGTGGAAGCGGCAACACACGCAAATTCCCATTCACAGGATAATACCTCTGTTGTGTTAATCCACTTTGAGGAAGTGGACATGAAACGGCCGCATAGATAACAGGTAAAATTTCAGACAATATTGGGAAGGAGAAAGATATGAATTTATGCAGATGTGAAAAAGGACATTTTTATGACAGGGAAAAATATTCCGTTTGCCCGCACTGTGCGGGGGGAGGCGCGGTCGATGATAAGCGCACCGAATCCTTTACGGAGGATAATGTTCTCACAGAAGAAAGGTCAATGATGCCGCCATCCGGCGGAGGGTTAGGAATGGGAGGTCCCCTGACAGACCGCGTGGAAGCCGTGCCGCCCATTGCACCGCCGCCAATCACACCACCGCCCATTGTGCCGCCGGTTGCACCTCCGATTACGCCTCCCATGCCAATTCCGGAGATGGCGGCGGATCAGGTGACAGTTCCTATTGACGAGCTGACGGATGCAATAGACGGACAGGCGGTTTTCGATGGGGAGGATGATTCCGATGACCACACCATTGGTTTTTATGACGACATCTTTTCCCAGGCGGCGGCAGGCGTATCTTCAGACAGCAGCAAATCCGCCGCAAATCCTGCCTCCAAGCCCGTTGCGCACATACATACGCCGAATGTCGTATCTACGCCCTGTGTCGGATGGCTGGTTGCGCTGGGCGGAGAACATATCGGGGCTTCTTTTTCCTTGAAAGTGGGAAAAAATTTCATTGGGCGCGGGACGAATATGGATGTGGCGCTGACAAATGAAAAAAGCGTGTCGCGGGAACGTCATGCGATTGTCATCTATGAACCCAGGGAGAGTATCTTCCTGGTACAGCCGGGCGAGTCAAGCAACCTTACATACCGCAATAACAAAGTTGTTCTGATGCCGGTACAGTTGGAGGCGTATGACACGATTACCGTTGGGGACGTCAATCTTTTGTTTATGCCGTTATGCGGGGAGCGTTTTCATTGGGGAGAACTGTTGGAAGAACGAAAGAAAAATAACAATAGATAAGAGGAAAAGACATGAATCGTTTTGCAAAAACATTTCGGGTGATTGCGTCACTTTGTGTCCTGTTCAATATGGCGTCTTTGTTTGTACCTGTCATAAGGCGCGTTCAGGATAATTACGCAGACCTTACATGGACGCAGATAGATTACATACGAGGGATGCTGTCAACATTTATCCCCTCTCTGGCTGAAGGGGCGCAGGAGGTTACCGAAAGCCAGTCAGTCTGGGTTCTGGGATTTATGGTCTTGCCGGCAGCCGTATCATTGACTGCAGGTGTCTGGGGGATTGTCGGAAGCCAGGTGCAGAAGATCAGCAGTATGCTGGTAACGATGGTGTTCCTGCTGTATGTCGGCATGGCGGCGACGATTGATTGTTTGTGGCCGCAAGCAGCGGCGGGACAAGCATTCCGCCGCGGATTTGCATGTGTGGTGGTGTTAGTTTGTTCCGGTCTGGGGACTCTTTTTTCCGTGGTGGCGCTTTTTGCCACGCCCAGAAAGGTGAAAGCAATTCGCGGTGAAATTCCGCAGGTGGAGGAGGTCAAAGAGCAGGTGGAAGCAAAATATCACATTTTAGCCGAGGAAGAACCTAAGCTGGAGAAAAAGACGCAGGAGGCAGCACAGGAAACTCCTGCGCATGGCGTGCTGGTAGGTCTTTCGGGTGTTTATGCGGGCGCGGAAATCTCCATCGCGGACGGGACAGAAATATTGCTCGGCAGACATTCACACAACCATTTGGTTTTTGAAGGGCAGGGGAATATCAGCCGCGACCATTGCAAGATCAGGTGGGATGAGGCGTGCCAGAAATATATTTTCCACGACTATTCCTGCAACGGAAGCTTTATCAAAGGTGAGGAGAACTGCCTGCCCCAAAATCTGGATATACAGCTTGCGCCGGGCACGACGATCATGCTCGGGAATGAAAACAATATCTTTTACCTGAAGTAAGGAGTAAAAAATGGCGAGTGAATTATGTATGAACTGTTTTAGCGTGAAAGGAGAGTTTGAGGTTTGTCCTTTTTGTGGTTATGTGGAAGGGACGCCTCCGAAACAGCCGCATTATCTCTTTCCGGGAGTAATTCTAAAAGGAAGGTTTATTGTCGGGACGGTAATTGGCGTAGGCGGTTTCGGGATTACCTATAAGGCGTTCGATTCGGTTCTGGGCGTAACGGTGGCGGTAAAAGAATTTTACCCTGCAGGGCTTGTCAACCGTGCGCCGGGAGAATGCCGGGTGGGTCTTCTCTCCGGTGAAAAGGAAGGCCAGTTCGCCGACAGGCGGAAACGTTTTCTGATGGAGGCCCAGAGCGTCGCCCGGTTTGGAAAGGCGAAGGATATTGTAAACGTTTTCGACTATTTTGAGGAAAATGGCACGGCCTACATGATTATGGAAAATATTGAAGGGGTGCTCTTAAAGGACTACCTGGACAAGCAGGGGGCGGTGGAGCCGGAAACAGCCATGAGCATTGTCATGCCCATTATAGAGGCTGTGAAAAAGATTCACAGCAAGGGGATTATCCACAGGGACATCAGCCCGGACAATATCTTTATCACGGACGAAAATGAGATAAAAGTGTTTGATTTTGGAGCCGCGCAGTTAAATGACAGCAAAGAAGGTATGGCGGCAGAGCCGGTGATAAAGGTGGGCTATTCGCCGTTAGAACAGTACCGGAATAACAGCAGGCAGGGATTTTATACGGATGTCTATGCGGTGGGGGCAATCCTGTACCAGATGCTGACCGGAGAAAAGCCAATCGAATCCACGGAACGTGAATTTAAGGATGAATTGAAATCACCGAAAGAGCTTGGCGTGCAACTTAGCCCCAATATGGACCGGGCGGTCATGGAGTCGCTCAGCGTGCGTCAGGAGCTGCGTTTTCAGGGAATGCAGCAGTTCCAGGATGCACTGCTCAACAAGAGGATTGCAGAGTATCCGAAAGACAAAATACGCAAACGCAGGAGGACGCGCAATTGGGTGATCAGCCTGTTTCTTGTGGCGGCGCTTACGGTGGTAGTGGGGATTGGCCTGTATTCTACCGTGCTAAAGCCCCAGAATCCGATGTTTGACACGCCGGTTGCAGAGGGAACCGAGATTACCGTTTGGGTGGAAAACAAGGATCAGAAAGCGCAGATTGACGAACTGGTGGAAAATGGATTTCAAAAGGGGGAGTCGTCCAATACGGCAGATGAGCGTGTGAGACAAATGCAGGAGGAAAACGCGTCTGTCACGGTCAATGTGGAATGCAAGGAGGACATGGAGGAGGCACTTCATACGGCGCAGGAAAATGGAACACTTCCGAATATGTTTTTGACGGATCATGTGACAAATCTGGATGAGTATGACCTGGCATCCCTGGAAAATGTCTACGATTCCCTGAACCGGGAGGACTATCTTTTCCTGGAGGATTATGAGAATGCATATAGCGGCATGAAAGAGCTGCCTACAGGTCTTGATACGCTTTTGCTCTATGCATGCCAGTTTGACTACCATAAGGACAGTAAATTGGAAAACTCATGGTTTGTGGATCATACCGGCCAGGATAGTGTGGAGCTGTCTGATTTGGCTGCGGACGGCACAAAAGGGAAAGAAAAATTTGCCTTCATCCAGGGGAGCACGCTTGCGAAAGCCCTGCCGCTGCTTGACAGAAATTGGGAAAAAGTGTTTGCAAAGAACGTGAAGCCTGATTCGGACATGGTAAACGCTCTGTGCAATATACAAGAATTTAATTTGAAAACGGCGAATAAAAAATACATGGTTAACAAAAAGCAGGACAGCGGAATCTATGGGAATAATATCGTCGCGGGCGCGGCGTTCCGCTTCCAGATGAACCAGGAGAGAGACCGGAGCGAAGATAAGGGAGCGAACCCCCTAAGCAGTTACAAGGTATATGTGGTGACACAGGACGGCAGGATGCTGGTGGATTTCTCGGAGCGGTATGCTATCACCAGGGAATCCAGCCAGGATCAGCAAATTGCGTGTATGCGCCTCTTGTGGGTTATGCTCAGTGAAATTGGGCAGGCGAAAAAGCTTGCGCCCGGACAGACAACCTATCCGATTTTGCGCGGCACATTTGAGGAATTTCCATCGTACAATGCCGGTTTTGAGGGATTCGTGCAGATGGTTACGGATTACAAAGAGTGCATCCTGGCAGGCAAGTGGGGCAGGAGCGCCCGGAAATTTGTGGCCGGGCTTGAAGGAAAAGAGACGAAGGAAGAAATGAAAAGTTACTGTGAAGAAGGCTATTTTATGGAGGAAGAAGATGGAAAGTAAGAAGGTTTGGAGGAGATGGATTGCTTTTGTTTTGTGTACGGCAATGACGCTGTCGCTGTTTCCACAGCAGTCAGCCCGGGCAGATGCGCCCTGTGAACAACATGACTATGAAGGCGTGGAGCCGGAATGGGTGGTAACCAGCGACGATGCCGGTGGTTTTACGGCAGCGGCTGCATTAAAATGTGCAAAGTGCGGCGAGGCAGTGTCTGTCAGCAGCGATGATAAAGAAAATATGATAGTTACGCCGGAAGATGCGAAACCAGCCACCTGTACAAAGCCGGGGGAGCGTCCATACCTGGCGGCAGCCAGTTTTCCGAATGGCAAGAAGTATACTACTTCAGGAAATGTGATCATACCTGCAAAGGGGCACAGATACAAAGATGTATCATCATGGGAGTGGACAAAGGATTATAAGGCGGCAAAAGCCGTATTTATCTGCGCGGAGTGTAATGAATCTTGTGAAGTGGATGCAAAAAGCGTCGCATCCAGTATCATCAAGGATGCAACCTGTACCGAAGCGGGCAGTGCGGTTTGTACGGCAACGGTAGAAATCCCGGAGAAGGATCAAGGGCAGTTTGAGGCGAAATCATACGAAGATAAGAAGATGGTTGATATAAAGAAAAAGGGACATGATTACATGGCCGGCTGGAACTGGAAGTGGAATGATGAGACAAAAAGTTATGATGTGAAGGCTGTGTTTGCCTGCAGAAGATGTGAGGATAAGCATGTAATGAGCGCGACTGTGACATCGACTGTCACAAAAGCATCCTGTACGGCTCCCGGCGGGACTGTTTATGAGGCAAAAGTTACAATGGAAGGGAAGGAGTATTCGGATACGAGGTCATCATGGAGTCCTGCGAAGGGTCATAATTATGGAAAACCCACATGGGGAACATGGCTCACGAATGCCGAGACGGGAGAATGCCGTATTACAGCCACGTTTACCTGTGCCAATGGCTGCGGAGAAACCATAACAAAGACGGTGATTGGGAGGGAAATCCGCCGGGAGGAGCCAACCTGCACCAAGGAAGGCAAGATTATTTATCAGGCGCAGACGGGCACAGGCGTTCCGGGCGAGACAGCAAACTCTCCGGAAAAAGAAGTAATCATACCCGCAACAGGTCATAATTACATCATTTCTGACAGTGCATGGAAATGGGACGTTTCAAAGGACAATTATCAGTTGGAGGCCACGAAAAGCTGTACGAAGTGCCAGGATGCAGGCACTTTGCACGTGCCGGCTCAAAAAGAGGTGAAGCCTGTAACCTGTACGCAGGCGGGCAAGACAGTTTATACCGTGAGCATAGATCTTGACGGCAGGAAATATACAAAGAAGACAGAAGTTCTGATACCGGCGGTCGGGCATAAGATGGTCAAGACGGCCGCGAAAGCTGCGACATGCCAAAAGGCAGGGAATAAGGAATACAACACCTGTCAGACCTGTAAGAAATATTTTTCCGATGGACAGGGGAAAAAGGAGATTGCGAAAGACAGCTGGGTGATTAACAAGACGGGACATAAGATCGAGAGCGTTGAGACTTTGGGGCCGACTAAGAAAAAAACAGGCAAATTGGTACGCAGATGCAGCGTATGTAAGAAGGTGGAAGAAACTCTCACGATTCCGAAGACGCAGATCGAGATTGAGGTTGGAAAGTCGGCACAGGTGGTAAAAAATCCATCAAAATGCAAGGTAAGCCTTGGCAAGGCTTCTTTGTATAAGAAATATCTTACGCTGGATGCCAAACAAGGAAAGATACAGATTAAGGAAATAAAGAATTACGCGAAGTATCCAAAATCCATGTCACTGAAGGTGAAAATTGCGGACAAGACGTACACGGTGAATGTGAAGGTCAAGATTCCTGCTCCCAAGGTGACTATTACGAGAGAGCAATTCGGCGATTATGCCCGCTTTACGTTCGTCTATGACGTCAAAAAGCATGGTGGTAAGGTTCAGGTTCGCTGTAATCTGAAGGATGCCAGGCAGGAGGCATTGGACAAATATTTGAGTAAATCAAAGAGTGATAAAAGCACCTATATTGATTTTAAACTTGACAAAAAGAAAAAAGTGACGTTTACGATTACTGCCCATTATGGGAAGAATGTCTCAAAAGAGACGGTAATCACACGATGACTGCGAAGGAATGTGATGATAAAGAAATTGTGCATGGGATATGGGAAAGGATGTGATGGATCATGAAACTATGCATGGGCTGTATGGAGCAGGTGGAAGATGATGTTACCACTTGCCCATACTGCGGATTCAATGAGATAACGCTCCGGCAGGAGTCGTATTACCTGGATCCCGGAACTGTGGTCGGCGGCAGGTATATCGTTGGCAGGGTGCAAAGTTATGGAGGACATACCATTTCCTACCTGGGGATGGATGCGGCAGAGAATCGGAAAGTGGTCGTAAAGGAATATCTCCCGAGTGATTTCTCCACCCGTTCGAAGGGGGAGAAGGATGTGACGATTTATTCGGGCGATGGGCAGGAGCAGTTTGAGCAGGGCCTGGCAAACTTCTTAAATGAGGCGAACCGTATCGAGCATTTGCAGGATGTGGAAGGAATCGCCAAGGTATACGACTGCCTGACGGAGAATGAGACGGGGTATGTCATTTCGGAGTATGTGCGGGGAAGGACGCTCAAGGAGATCTTGCAGGAGGGCAGAAAATACAGCGCAGAGGAGGCAGCAGAATTTATTGGTAAGATTCTGCGGGGACTCTCTGGCGTCCATGATATGGATATTGTTCACTGCGATATCTCGCCGGAGACGATTATTGTCACCGATGACGGCAACATCAAGCTGATGGATTTTGGCGCGACCCGCTATGTGACCACGGCGAACTCCAAGAGCCTGGCGATTATCTTAAAGCGGGGATATGCGCCGGAAGAACAGTACCGCAGCAAAGGAGAGCGCGGACCGTGGACGGACGTTTATGCACTGGGAGCTGTTATGTACCAGATGATTACCGGGGCAGTTCCCCAGGAATCGGTGGAGCGCGCCTTGTCGGACGAGTTGAAGGAACCATCGAAAATGGGGATTGCGATTTCCAAAGACAAGGAAAACGCCCTGATGAACGCGCTGAACGTCTACCAGGAGAACCGGACGCCGTCGGCGGGAGCTTTTTTGAAGGAGTTAACCGGCAGCAACGTCAAACGCATCAAGGTGAAGCAGAAGAAAAATAAGGTAGGGAAGTTCCCGCTCTGGGCTAAGGGGCTGGTGGCGTGCCTTGCCTGCGTGGTGATCGCGGGCGGCGCTTATATGTTCCAGCGGATGGCAGGCAGCAGCCCGGATTCCCTGGGTGATGAGGCGGTAATTATGCCGGATCTTCGGGGAAAGACCAGGGAGGAGGCGGAGGCGAGCATAAAGGAGCTCAAAGAGAAGTATGGCTGGGAGATCACGTTTCAGTCGGACGAAAACCAGTTTGTGTTCGATTTAAAACAGGAGGATGGCACCGTATGTACGCAGTCGGTTTCTTCGGGAACGGAGTTGTATAACCCGGACAGCAAGAAACAGGATGAGGAGATCGAAGGAGGGCTTATCCGCGATGAAAAGGGGAATCCCAAAGGCAGCATTACCTTTACCTTTTACAGCACGCAGAAGCTGCATTATCGGGAAATCAGCAACTTGAACGCTTTTGCGCTTGCCAAGAAGCTGGATTTCACCTTATCATCTGATAAGAAATTCAAGAAAAAGGATCCGGATAAGGATTATTATGAGCTGGACTATATTAAGATAGGTGAAAGGAAGTTTTCTAAGGAAGAACTGGAAAATGAGGAAAATCAGGATCAGGAGATCCCTTACAGCAATGATATCGAGATATATTACTATGCCTCAGAGTTCTTCTATTGGAAGAAGCTGCCGGACTTTGTGTCTTATGGAAATATCGGTAGCAAGGAGCTTGCGGAAATGGACGTCTACGAATATGTCAATGAGAAGAAGTTTGAGAAGAAGGAAGGAAAGACGAAATCATTAAGTGACAGTAATCTTGTGGATAATAAGTATGCTGCATTTGCCGCGGGTGGATATGAGCCGGGCCAGATTGTCGGGCAGACGGTGGAAGCGGGAGAGGAGTACAACCAGGCGCAGCCTGGGGAGACGCCGCTCGAAATTAAGGTCGTTGGCACGGTGTTCAGCTTTGAGGGCAAGACAGGCAGCGCGTTTATGAATGAGGTGAAGGCGCACCCGGAGTGGGACGGAACGGTCAAATATGGGTTCACCCCGGACAGCGGCGGAAAAGTGAGCGAAAGCGAAGGCGGAGGCTGGCAGATTGCCACAGTGCAGGCATATGAACTGAACAGCGCGGGTACGGGCGCGGATGAGAGCAAGCCGCTGGAATACTTTAAGCTCGGACAGACAGATGGACCGGGAGTGTTCTTAAACATTATCGTCAGGAAGCCGGTGGTGAAACAGAAACCAGAGCAGTCCAAACCGAAAGGAAATACGTCCAAGCCATCGGGGAGGCAACCACAACAATCCGAACCGTCGCAGTCCACGCCACAGCAAGAACAGCAAGAACAGCAAGAACAGCAAGAACAGCAAGAACAGCAAGAACAGCAAGATGGAAAACTACAGCTGGGTAACTAATGATACGAGGAGAGGACAATGGAATTTTGTTTTACTGTATGCGCCGGAATGAGAAAAATCCCCAAAGAGAAATTTAAAGTGTACATACAGTTGCAATATGAAATCAAAGAAAGGAAGGAAATCATTATGTTGAAAAAAATATTCTCAGTGATATTGGCAGTATCTATAGTGGCAGGAAGTATGAGCGCACCGCAGACTGTACATGCACAGACCCTGGAAAAAGCAGGGGAAAACCAGCAGAAAATGGCAGTGCAGACCATAAATAGAGCTGCCAAAGAAGGAAAGAGCATAAAAATTAAGCTGAATTTCACGAAGATAACACTGAAAAAAGGAAAAACCAAAATATTAAAGGTAAAGGGAACCGTGAAAAAAGTAACATGGTCCAGCAGCGATAAATCCGTAGCCACTGTGAATCAAAAAGGCAAGGTTACCGCCAAAAAAGCAGGGACTGCGAAAATCAAAGCCAAGATCGGGAAGGTATCTGTGGTATGCCGGGTAACGGTCAACCAGACGCTTACCAAAAAACAGACGGAAAAAGCAGTGAATAACTATGTAAAACAAAAGAAAACAGCATACTTCCATTTATCTTATGAAGGCAAAAAGGGGTCGTATTATACGTTCCTGGTAACATTCAAGGTCGCAGGCAAAGAGGCATGGGCAAGGTACTATGTAAATTATAAAAATGGAAAATCATATATTGGTGCAATTTATACGGAGGGCGATGAGGGGAACCCATCAGAATCTAAAACATACATATTCAGTGCATATAAATATGTGAAATAGCAAACGGATGATACGAGGAGAAGACAATGGAATTTTGCTATCATTGTATGCGCCAGATTGAAAACAGAAAAGTTCATACCTGTCCGCATTGTGGGAAAAGCCTTAATCCCGGAGAGCAGAAGGCGCGGTTCTTAAAGCAGGGCACGACCCTTGGCGGGAAATTTATCATTGGGTATCCCCTGGGAGCCGGAGGCTTCGGCAATACCTATATCGGATGGGACAACCTGCTGTTCCGCAGGGTGGCGGTGAAAGAGTTTTATCCAGAGCAGTACTGCCGTCGTGAGGGGCAAATGGTCCGCGTGTCGGAGGAAAGGCTTGCGCCCCGCTTTGAGAGGGGGCTGAAACAGTTCTTGTCAGAGGCGAGGAATGTCGCCGCGCTGCACGAAGTGCAGGGCGTGGTGGAAATTACGGATTTCTTCGAGGAAAACGGCACGGGTTACATTGTGATGGAGTACCTGGAAGGGATGGATGTGAAGACAATCCTGAAGAAGTCAGGGGATAAGAAAGACTATGAATGGTGCCGCCGTGTGATCCTTACCGTGCTCTATACGCTTCGGGAGGTTCATAAGCGGGGAGTGCTTCACCGCGATATCGCACCGGACAATATTTTTGTCACAGACGAGGGAATCATCAAGCTGATTGATTTTGGTGCGGCAAAGAACGCCTCGGTATTAGAGAGCAGTTCGGATATTATGCTCAAGGCCGGGTATGCGCCCATCGAACAGTACAGCCGGAAGCATGAACAGGGGACTTATACGGATATCTATGCGGTGGCGGCTTTGTTCTACCGGATGTTGACAGGGCAGAAGCCAATTCCTGCAAATGAACGGAAGCCGGGCGACGCCATGATTTCTCCATCGCAGATGGGAGTTGAGCTTCCCGAGGAGTCAGAGCTGGCGATTATGGTCTGCCTGAATCTGGAGCCGGAGTTCCGGCTGCAAAGTACGGATGAATTTATGGAAGCATTGGACGGGAAGTATTTCAAGCCGGTGTATGAGCCGGAATGGATTCTCCCTCCTGTAGAAGAAAAAAAGGGGATTCTGGAACGGTTTCACGCAATACCGGTGGCGGCGAAAGCAGCGCTCTGCCTGTTGTGCATCTGTATTGTCGGAGGATGTGCGTTTGGCACAGCGGCGGCGGTAAAGAGCAGGTATGCCGCAGCCGGATTAAACGAGAGCCAGATTGGAAGCTTTACGATGGGGGATTACAGGGGACAGGATTATGAGGAAGTGTTAGCCCGGCTTACAGGAAATGGGATTGAGAACATCGAGGAGCCGGAATATGTCCTTGACAGCAGCGAACAGGGGACGGTCGTACGGCAGAACATCGAGCCTTCTACCTCCGTCTCTGGGAAAGACACGCTTAAATTTACCGTCAGCGGAGGCGACTCCTATTATACAATGCCCGATTTTACCGGGATGAAGCAGGAGGAGGTTGTCCGGTATTATACCAGGAAGAACTTTGAAGTACAGGTTTATAACAACCCATGCCGGGAGGAGGAACCAAGCCGTATTGAGAAGGGGGAGAATGATGAGTTTTCCCTGAAAAAAAACATAATTGTGGTTAAGCGGTGTTTTTCAGCGGAGGTAAAGAAAGGCGTCTGTTGCGGGCAGTCCGTGGAAACAGGAAGGAAATGCGGCGTGGAAGACCAGGTTACGGTGTCCATTTCTGTAGGCGGGGAGATGGAAGATTTTGATGTAAAGGTGCCGGATTTTACAGACTTAACGTTAGAGGAGGCAAAGAAACTTTTCAAAACCTCCGGGCTTAAGGGGATTGTCAAGCTTAAGACCTCCGGACAGCAGGAAGAAGGCGCGTGTGTGCAGAACCAGGGAATCGTGGCGGGCGAGACTGTGAACCGTTACCGCGATAAAGGCCGGAAACTTCTCCTGGAATTTGGAGTCAGGGAAGAAGATGAGGAGCAGGATGAGCCGTCGAGGGAGGAAACGCCGCCTGGCGGGATACGTCCTTAGAGAGAATGGGTGAATATGATATTTAGCAGAATCAAACTCAAAAACAGAACAAGGTAACGGCATACGATGCTTTGCATCTGTAAAGGCGAATACAACGACAAATTTACATGGAATGGCAGGATGAACAATGGCGAGGCGGCAGCGGCTGGAACTTACCAGGTTGTGATTATCGCGGGCAGAACCAGTACGCCGTCCGGGGCGTTTTTGTCTGTTAAGAAACAGGAGTTTGCCGGAGGAACCGGCTCTGCTGCCGATCCTGTATACTCCCGATAACATTAGATAGCAAGAGGTGACAGTCATAAATGCGTAAAAAGTTAATAGATCCGAACATGCTGTGTATGGGATGCATGGGAGAGCTGGCATATCCGGGGGCGGTCTGCCCAAAATGCGGATTTAACGTGGCAACGTATAAGAGGCCGAAAAACAGCCTTCCCCTATATGAGATTGTAAATGGAAAATACCTGCTCGGCAGGGTGCTCGGCGTGGGAGGATTTGGGATTACCTATATTGCATGGGATTTTTACCAGGCGAAAAGGGTGTGCGTAAAAGAATATTTTCCGCGGAACATTGCGGTTCGCAACCACAGCGCCCATACATATTCGGAGTCGATTTCCGTCTCGATAGACTGCAGCCAGGAAGAACCGACGAGCGTGCAGAGTTATACGCAGCATGTGGAGAGGGTGAGGTCCGCCTACATGAAAGGGCTGTCCGCCTACATTAAGGAGGCAGAGAATCTGTCCAAGTATTATTTGATGGCAGGCATTGTGTCCATCCGGGATTTTTTTTATGGAAATAACACGGCATATATTGTCATGGAATACATTGATGGGATGGATATGGGAAAGTATGCGAAATACAAAGGAGGGAAGCTTGCGCCCGAGGAAGTGTTTTTCCTGCTGAAAGATGTTTTGAAAGCCTTGGCTGCGGTGCATAAGGACAGCATTATACACAGGGATATCAGTCCGGACAACATTATGCTCACCAGGCAGAGGAAAGCGGTGCTGATTGATTTCGGCGCGGCGAGGGATTATGAGCACACGAAGATTGCGCCGATTTTATTAAAACACGGCTATGCTCCATTGGAACAGTATAAGGTAGATGGGGAACAAGGACCATGGACGGATGTTTACAGCATATGTGCGAGCATCTACTATCTCCTGACAGGAATCCGCCTGCCGTCTTCTCAGAAGAGGGAGCAACAGGATACGGTGCAGAAACTGCAGGTGATGGGTGTTGCGGTTTCGGAGGAACAGGACAACACAATCTGGCGGGGACTGCGCCTTGAGCCGCAGGAGAGGTATCAATCTGTCGAAGAACTGTACCGGGATTTATATAAGGAGCCAATGTAAGTACGAAGGAGAACGCAATGGAGGCGAGAAAGGTCTGTTTGGGATGTTTTCGGGAATGGGAGTGGGAATGGGAAGATGAAAGGCGCTGCCCACATTGTGGATGGGAATGCGAAAAGCAGCAGGAAAAGGTCCAGGGATGGACGCAGGGAGACATCTTTGAACGAAGGTATCTGTTAGGGAATTTATATGTAAGGACTCCCAATGCGGCTGTGTGGAGGGTATATGACAAGCTGCTTGGGATTTCCTGTTATGTGATGCGTATTTTGGAGGATGAAAGCCAGGCGGATGGGAATGCCCCAAAGCCTGTAAGACCGCCGGAGGATATGGTAAAGATTCTGGCAGCTAAGGAGGTTGGCGGGAAAAGGGCATTGCTGTTTTCCATGGAAGAATCTGCAAATGATACAGAGGAACTTATGTCTGTCCTGCAAGACTTTATGAGTTCATTGGAAGAAGGACAGGAGCTTAAAGGAGAAACGTCTAAAGAAGCAGAGGGAAACAAGGAACAGGCGCTGCCCAATGGGACGCTGTTAGATGGACGCTATCAGGTTTTGGACTGTATCGGCGTCGGCGGATTTGGAATCCTTTATCTGTGCCATGACCTGGCGCTGCAGCGTCTGATTGCCTTGAAGGAATATTTTCCGGCAGAATGGGCGTGGCGGGATGGGCTTTATGTGGATGTGAAGAAATCGCAGATGGCAGAGGCCTATCGTTTTGGTATGCAGTCATTTTTGGAAGAAGCAAAATTTATGGCAAAATTCTTACATACGCCTCATATCGCTGATACCTATGACATTATGGAAGACAATGACACGGTATATCTTGTGATGGAATACATTCCGGGCGTCAGCATCGGCAGACAGATGCGGGCGAGAAGCTATGAGCCCTACCAACCCAGGGAAGCGGCGCAGATTTTATTTCCGGTCATGGATGCGCTGGAAGCGCTCCATGAAGAAAGGATCGTCCATGGCGACGTCAGCCCGGGAAATATCATGAAAACGGAGGATGGCGGCGTTTTTTTTATTGTT